>NZ_JBYLUH010000002.1:0-458876 GCF_058107345.1 Aristophania sp. ESL1142 | reverse complement strand
AGACTGAATATGGCCATTATCGTTCTCAACAGAAACAGATTTCATATTAATATCTGTTCCTGAAGTCATGATCAGTCCTGACTCGTTACTGATGTCATGAGCTTCAAGGATAAGGCTGTTATTGTCATTACTGATCTGACCGGCATTCAGAATTCTATTTCCAGCCTGAACTGTCAAACCCGCAGCACCGTAAAGAACACCTTTATTGGAAATATCCTGCTCGTTATGAATATCCAAAGAGCCTGAAGAAAGAATATTACCATCATTCTCCAGAAACCCTGCCATAATGCCAAGGCCATATCCTGCAGAAAGAGCCTCAATAACCCCTTTATTGGTAATTATTCCATCTGGGCCAGTTTCCTGAACAGAAACATCTCCTTTCGTTGAAAGAATCTGACCTTTTTCCCCATTATTCAAAGACGATGCCCGAAGGGAAAGACCTCCGACACCTCCTAATATCCCTTCATTATCAACAAGCCCCGAGGCCTTTACAGAAACTATTTTCTCAGCACTTAATGTAGAATTCTCATCAGAGCTATAACTGGTAAGACCCGCTGTAAAACTGCCTGCCGCATGAATAGCACCACCCTGATTATAAAGATTTCCTACTTGCAGAGAGGAATCACCTTCTGTGCTCAGAATAAAGCCCTTTTGATTTGTCAGATCATCTGACTGAAGGCTCACATTTCCATCACCTTGTATAATGCCAGTATCATTATTAACACTGCCATTACTCCAAATACTCAACCCACCCTGTTTAGCGATAATCTTACCATTATCATTAGTCAAAGCAGCAGTTTCAAACGCAATATCTCCAGATTGTGTACCGATCTGCCCATTATGATTATCAATTTCGCCATGATTTTTAAGCTTCATGGCACCAATACTGAAAATCAATCCTTTATTCTGTATGTCGCTACTAGACTCTATTTCAAGAATATTTTCTGAACGAATATGCCCTTGGTTATTCAGCTCTCCATGCAGAATATTATACTGTGATCCCTCTGAAAGAATATCTGCTTCATTATCAAGTGACCCAGCTTCCAAGCTTAACGTAGCATTTTTACTCTGGTTCCTGATCAGACCATAATTGCTTATGCCTCCAGAGATATTAAGTATTAGATCACCATCCACAGCCACCAGAGAGGCATCTGATTCATTCAGAAGTGAAGCAGCCTTTACGGACGCTTTTGTTCCACCACCAATCAGACCCTGATTATCAATCTTTCCTGATGACGTAACATCAAGATTTTTTTGTGAACTTAACAAAGAATTCAGATCAGATTCATAACTCCCCAGCACAGCCGTCAGGTCACCGGCACTCTGGATTACACCCCCCGAATTGATCAGATTCCCTGTATCGAGGACAAGATTGCCTCCTGCGTTAAGTATCTTACCCCGACTATTATCAAATATTCCTTTTACTGTAATGTTTTCATCACCAGAAATAGATGAAAGTTCGCCTTGATTGGTCGCAACATTTTCTGCCTGAATGAATAATCCTTTCTGTGCAGCAATGCTCCCGGTATTATTCAATGTATCTGTTTTAAGAGTGATACTCTTCCCAGCGGTAACGATCGAACCATTATTAATGACCTTATCAGCTACCGTCGCATTCAGAACACCCTGCTCTGTGCGGATAATACCCTGATTATACAGCGAGTTACTTTCAAGTATCAGGTCACCATTTGTTGCCAGTAACTGCGCCGATGTTCCATTGCTCAGAATACCTGCATGGAGTTCTGTCCCAGCAATACCCCCTGATACTCCCTCATTACGAAAACCATTTACAGCGACAAGTTTCAGCACCCGACCAGAGATCAGTAAGGATTGTGCATCAGAACTATAACTACCCAATGTCGCTGTCAGGTTACCAGAACTTTGGATCGCTGCTCCTTCACTGGATAGATTACCTGCCTGTAAAAGTAAATCACCTCCGCTATTAAGAATCTTACCTTGGTTATTGTCAAAGTCTCCCTCGACAATAACCTTCGCAGCGCCACTTTCCGTAGAAAGCTCACCATGATTCGTGGAAGCACCTGCCGTCTCAATATCCAGCCCATTCTTTGAAGTAATGATACCTTCATTCTCAAACTTACCTGCTTTAAGCGTAAGATTCGTGCCAGATGCAAGGATAGTGCCTTCATTGTACAGATTACCACTAGCAGAAACCGTCACGTCCTGATCTGACGTAAGGCGTGCATTCCTGTCTGAGCTATAGCTCTCCAAATTTGCAATGACCTCGCCACCACCTTGGATCGCTCCTCCATTATTATTCAGAGCCACAGCTTGCAAATTCAAGGCACCTTCTGCATTCAGAAGCATACCACCGCTGTTATCCAAAGCACCACCTGACTGAATCTCAGCTCGCCCCGTAACAGTCGAAAGTTGGCCGTTCTTATTAGACAGGTCATGATCAGTTTTAACAGTAAGACCTTTACGCGCTGCAATCTGGCCCGCATTACTCAATGATGCTGAATGGACATCAACCTGCCCCTGAACCGCACCTACCGAACCGCTATTAATAAAATTATCGTTCGTCGCAATTCTTACATCACCTGACTGTGACGCAACTGTCCCGCTATTGATTATCTTCTTAGCGCTTTGCAGTGATACAGTCCCAGAATTATTGTTAACAATACCGGAATTAGTTAAACTTCCCTGATTCTTTAAGCTTAATCTATCACCAGCCTGCATCAGACCATTATTGCTGACTGACCCCTTAACTTCTGCTTCAAGCCCACCTTTCGCCACCATAGTTCCGTTAAGAACAAGGTCTCCATTGGCTGAGAGATGCATATCTCCAGCATTGGCTGCCATCTTCCCATCTACCCGGACACCCGCACCAGCTTCGTTAACAACCATGTAGATATTATTCGCATACAGACCACCCATAGCTGCCGTATCAATCGCCCATTCAGGCTTCTTACTCCCATCATCATCAAGGGGGTGAATCTTGTTCGTTTCATAATCAACACGATTATGCCCCGTGATGACATTCACCTTATCAGCATTCACCTGCGCCTTTAACATTACTCTACGTGATAAAATATCCAGCACAGGAACAGTTGTGAAATCACCTCCCTTCCCCTCAAACGAGATGCCTCCATTCCGTATTTCAAAACTATGCAGATTCCCCTTCGCATCCATTTCAGGATGCCCGGCAACAAGACTGGCACGCGTCGTATTAATAAAACCACAACCACTACATGTAATGCCATTCGGATTCGCAATAACAACTGCCGCTTTGTCCCCAGCAACTTCCGTATAGCCAAGTATCTGCGAAGGTATATTCCCTGTAACCTCATTCAAAATAAGATGGGCTGAATGGCCACCAAGATTGCTATTCCCCATAATCGCACCACCAAGCTTGGTCGTCGTATTATGCGTGGCATTATTAAGGATTAATCCGTTCGGCTTAACACCATATTCTATAAAGGCATTATGCGAAACGCCAGCTCCATTCGTATGAGCAATATTGAGCTGCTCAAGCCCATTCTGCGTATGGTCTAACGTAGGATGATAACCTGCCGCACCTTGATCAATCACAATCCGTGGAGGAGCCTGCTGTGCCCATACAGGACCAATCGTCGTTCCAAAAAACAACGCGCCAGCCGCAAAAAGATTAACGATTCTGCTAAGAGATTTACTGTTCACAGTCATTATTCTCATCCCACCACAACAGATCATCACAGTTTCGCCCCAACATTAAACAGGGCAATAACACCTTCAGAAGGAAGCGGACCCTTATCAATCGAGTGCGTTACAGATACATTCCAGAAAAATGGGCCAGAGACCTTGCGTAACCCAGCTCCCGCTCCAGCAACTTCCCCACCCTTTAACGCTTTAGGTATATTGCCAGATAAAAATCCAGCACGAACTATCCCAAAGTCAAAAATTCCATATAATTGGGTTCCATCAAGTAAAACACGACAAAAACCCGTATAAGGACCACAATTCATACCACTCGTCGGCAAATCCCATGACAGATCATTTCTCATAAATCCACCATTATTACCAATCAGAGACTGATTCAGAAAACCACGGACACTATAAGGACCACCAACCTGTAATTGATTGGTCGAAAACTGATCATGAGAACTAATCTCTCCATGCAATGTCGTATGCCACATCAGCGTAGAGGTAATCGGCTCAAATCCATCAATATCCAATGAAGGCTTTACATAGGAACTATGAGGCATGCTCCTCGTTGGGTGCGGAAAATAATTATGCGTTCCTGCCGCATCAACCGCTATATCAGCCCCCAATGTCGCATACCAGGTTCCCCCTAATGCTTTGAAGGACTCACTTAATGACACATTTACATATGATTGGGCGCCACTTTGGGTGTCTATAACCGTATGCTCTATCTCAGAAGAAAAGGTCTTATGTTCAAAACTCGCTTGAAATGTTGTCACTCCGAAACCATTGCGCAGCAACACTCGAGAAAGACCTACTTGCCAGTCCGTCCTTGATCCCCCCAAATGATATAGATCAGTGCCAGACTGTAAGGGATAGTTATCCTGCGAACGTGACGCTGACGCAAAAAGAAGCCAATATCCCAATGGAACAGAACCATTAAATGAGAAAAACTCCGTTCCCCGTGGACCATGGTCCGGACCCCTCAAAGAATGATCATACTCCACCGACCACATGTCCAGAAGACCTAGAAGATTTTCCGACGTCAGCATCGCATGGCCAACCTCCTGACCTGTTATGCTCTGTCCATTATTGTCAGCCCATAGCTGTCCATGAAAAATGCCATTCCCAGGAGCCTGCACAATAACCTTTGAAGCACCAGCCTCTTGCCCCGGCGCTATGCGCATCTGCGCTCCCCAATGCGGCAGACGATTCATCTGCTCAACACCCTGCTCCAGGTCCCGCAAATTCAAAATATGATCATGCAGCCATGGAAACGCCATGGCTATCGTCCCACGCGTAGGACGCCCCTGAAGCTCTATAGAAGATAACTTCCCTTCTATGACAACAATCTTCAATAAACCAATTGATAGTTTCTGTTCCGGAAGATAAGCACGCGAAGTAATATATCCACGCGTCATATATGTCTCATTAATGACATTAACCAGCGCGTTAATATCTCCAATCGACAGGCACTTCCCCTCATAATCACGAACAATATGACGGACATCACTACGTGACAAATGCCGTGCACCCGACACATCTATATGATTAATTTCTACACAATGCGTCGAAGAAGGTTTCTCTTCAGAAGCACTCCCCTCCTGCGGAACAACCGATGGCGGCGCTAGTGTATCAAGCTGCCTCTGCCGCTCCCGAAAACGCATATACTGATCCTGCGCAGAGCCAGGACCTGCTGGTAAACCCAACATCGCCCCTCCCCCAGGAACAGGCGCCGCACGCAAAACTCCAGGCACAGACAGCATCAATGCTACTGCCAAAAAAGCCAGCAGACAGTATCTGATCATAAAAAACTCAATAAAGCAGGATTTTTATAAAATCATTACTGTAAAGGAGAATGAGATGCCCAGTTATTAACGCGATCCATCGCCTTATCAGCCCCATCTAGACTGAAATCAATCGTCAGATTCCCGTTAAGAACTTTCTCCGCAACAAAAGAACCCTTACGCCCTTTCTGAAAAGCTACTGCCTGTTTCGGTGTCAAATTGATAGAAGCAAGACAGCCCGTCACAACACAACTCTGCCATTCCAAACCAAGAACATCATGACCATCAATCAAAACAGAGGGCTGCTTCTTCAGAGATAATCCTAAAGGCGACATAACCGTTAAACGCCAGGGCCGTTTCAATATCCCACCCTTATGGGCCTCGTCTTCCGTCCGGGCCAGTATCACCATCCCTACCGGACTCGCTCCCCGCTCAGAACTCCCAGCCATCAATGTCTGCTGCACGACACAGCTCTAGGGACCAGAAACAGAACCATCCCCAGAAAATACACAGCGATAAGACCACCCACCCTCAGAGCCAGACAAGGTTAAGGGCGACGCCTTACCCTGCACAGACCCACTATCCAACCCATCGGCCGCATAACTCTCTCCACAGCCTAACATCATCGCAACAGCAACCAAACATAAAGACTTCCTGGCAAACATAATGCCCTCTTTAAATTCTAAATCTGGTTAACAAAAAATTAAGCATCACCCCCTTACATCATAAGAGTTACTTTTTATTAAAATTTTAGAAATATTTATAAATTATACAATAAATATACATAAAAACAAAATAACCAACAGAAAAATAACATTATTACTTAAAATATATACCTAAAAAATATAGACCCATAAACACATAATCAAAAAAACTCTCACCTCATCACTTCTCCCAAAAATTCCATTTCCAGAGAGGTTACCTTTTACCTCAGATGATAACGATTCTTAGTTGCATATAAGTTTGTTTTAAGGCATAAAATTTCCACTCCGTCTTTGTTCAAGAGTCTCAAGCATTACGATTTCTTTGGAGGCAGATGATTTTATGTCCAATGTCCTAAGCGATGCCCCTTCATTTTCACCCTGGGAGATGTTTCTTCATGCGGGAATTGTCGTGCGTTTGATTATGATTCTATTGCTTATAGCCTGCATGGTGAGCTGGGTTATTTTTATCGCCAAGTCCCTTGAGCTCAGATATATGCATAAAACTCTCATTCAGGATTCTCATACATTAGACACTGCCCTTTCCCTAAATCAGGGGAAAGAAAAAACATCGCCTGAAAGTACTGCAAATATCCTGATTATGGCCGCTTATAATGAACAGGAAAAATCTCGCGATATGATACATTATTGCGAAGGTATAAAAGAGCGTATTGCCATGCACCTTGAAAGACTGGAAGCGGCAGAAGGACGCAGATTGGCACGAGGCACTGCAATATTAGCTACCATTGGTGCCACAGCACCCTTTATCGGGCTATTTGGTACAGTATGGGGGATTATGACATCATTCACGGGAATTGCTGCTAGCAAGGCCACAAGCCTAGCTGTTGTTGCCCCGGGTATTGCAGAAGCCCTTCTTGCAACCGCCTTCGGTCTTCTTGCCGCCATCCCTGCTGTCATTATCTATAATGACCTCTTACGTAAGACAGCCCTTTGTCGCGCACTTTTAGCTGATCTTACAACGCAGGTCATGCGCCTTGTTTCGCGCGATATGGACCGCAACAAGATAGCCCCTCCTGCCGAAAACAGAACATTCCGTATCATGCCTCGGCTAGCTGGAGAATAAGGCATGATCCGCCTTCGTCATGGAGATGAAAACCCGCCTCAGGCATTTGGCACAATCAATGTAACGCCCTTTATTGATGTTATGTTGGTGTTATTAGTCATCTTTATGGTCACGGTTCCCTTGACGACAGTTAACATGCCCGTCGACCTTCCTGTTTCTTCAGAGAAGCCTTCCCCCGCTCCTGATCATCCCATTTCTTTAATCATAAAAGCCGATCATAAGCTTGAGCTTAATGAAAATGAAATTACAGACAGCACGCTTATTGACGCTTTAAGAAATCTATCAAAAGGGAATTTGAACGAACGTATTTTTCTGTGTGCTGATAAAAATATTGATTACGAAACCCTCATGAAAATCATGAATCAATTAAGGCAGGCAGGGTATCTGAAAATTGCTCTCGTAACACGTCAGCCCCCTGAAACACCATGAACATCTCTTCAGGACCCGCTTTAAAGACAACCGATTTTACACATATATTGGATCTTTATAATCAGAATATACAGAAAAGAGCGAAGAGACACTGGCTCTATATTGTCAGCACAACCATTATTATCACAATTATTATTATCTGTTTTGTTATATATATCCCCTCTAAAGCAAGTAATTTTGATTTTGAAGCCCCGCCAGTTGCAATGGCAGTTGATCTCGTCACAATGCCCGAGAATTTCGTTTCCAATCCAATAGACACCCCAACTAAGCAGGACAAAACTATAACAGAGCCTGTTCAACCTCAGGATACATATCCTCAAATTTCAACACCTTTATCTCACCAGCATCCTCCTGACAGTTTACCCAAAAAAAGGGTTAAACCCAGGTCACTACCCCCTCAAAAAACAATAAAATCCCAGCTACCTAAGAAGCTCCTTAAACAACAGGAAAATAAGAAAGTTCAGGAAAAACCATCGGAATCTCCCTCCGCATCATCAATTGCAACTTCACCCACACATGAACATCAGCCTCCTGATAAAGGCTCGTCACCCCACTCTTTTCATGATGCCACCTCATGGCAAACAGCTTTATTGGCCCATCTTGAAAAGTTCAAACGATATCCTGCTCCTGCCATGGAAGAAAATCAGGAGGGAGTGCCTATCGTACGTTTCTCAATTGATCGGCAAGGAAACGTACTACATACAAAACTTGTAAAAAGCTCTGACTACCCGCTTCTTGATGAAGAAGCCCTCAGCTTGCCAGAGCGTGCTCAGCCACTTCCGCCCCCCCCTGATACGATAAAAGGTGAAATCATTACCCTGACAGTTCCCGTCGAATTCTCTGTTCGTCACAATTAACGTGCCTTTCATGTCACGTCCTTCTGTGGCGAAGATGCAACGCTTTTTAGTTAGATAAATTTTATTCCTATCTGCAATTGCAAATTGTTCTCAACTATGTTTTTGGTGAGAAAGTTTTTATATCGAAAGAATCAATCCGCTATGTCGTCTTTGTTCATTCGCCGTTGCCTACGCCCTGTTCCTCTTGCTACCGGGATGATCAGCCTTGCCTGCACAGGCTTTTCTTCTGCGCTGGCTGAGAACTCAAATGACACTGTTCATGATAATAAACATCCTTCTCAAAATGCTTTAGTTGAGAATCATAATCAAAAGCATTCTTCCGATGAAGAGCGTATCACCGTACAGGCACGTCGTCCTAGTACCATGAATATCCTTAACGAACCCATTGGTCTGAGCCGCATGCCACAAGATGCCATGCACACACCACAGACCGTCAATGTGGTTCCACAGGAGCTGATGAAACAGCAGAATGTCAAATCTCTGGACGAAGCCCTACGAAACGTGCCTGGCATTACAGCCTCAGTTGGCGAAGGTGAAGGCGGCATGTCAGGCGACCAATTCCTTATTCGTGGTTTCCAGGCACAAAACGATATTTATGAAAATGGACTTCGTGATTTCGGGGTTTATACGCGTGATAGTTTTTATTACGATCATATTTCGGTCATTAAAGGCCCTTCATCTGAAATATTCGGTAATGGCACAACGGGTGGGGCAATCAATATCGTCTCTAAGACCCCTCACGCAGGACAGAGCTATCAGGGTAGTTTTTCAGGGGGGTCAGGGTCATATTTCCGTGGAACACTTGATATCAATCAGCAATTGAACGAAACAACGGCGATCAGACTTTCTGCTATGGGCAATGAAAATGATGTCGTAGGACGAAGCCATATCTACTCCCACCGCTGGGGAATAGCCCCTTCTGTTACCTTCGGCATGGGCGAAGATATTTCCTATACGATTGATTACTTCCACCAGAATGACAACCGTATTCCTGATTATGGTGTATGGGTCGTCACGAAACCCGGTTCAGCAGTAGGAAAACCGATTACGGAATATGGCGTCAACCGCAAGAACTGGTATGGCACAACCTTCGATCATGATGATGTCAGCACAGATATGATCACCGGACGCCTGACTGCAAAAGTTGCCCCTTGGCTGACTGTCTATAATGATACACGTGGTGGTATTTATCATCGTTATTTCTCAGCCTCTCAGCCTAATTGCAATGCCGGATGCCAGAAGGCTTTTTTTTCCTCTCATCCTGAAACAGCCCAAATATCCCGTAATGGTGGCTTAGGTGGACCAAACCCATACAGACAGAATGACTGGTCTATCCAGGATGTTTTCTCAGGTGTGGCTCATTTCAAAACAGGAACGTTCAAACATGAACTGATTACTGGTTTTGATATTGAACATGTAGAAGACCACCGGAAAAACTATCCTTATAATACGAAGAGAGGCGGCACTGGCCTCCTTGACCCCTCTCCTAATGTTCCTGGTCTTCAACGCTCAAACTGTGCCACCAACCCTGGTAATCTAGCTAACATTCCTAATGGCGTTGGCAGAAAATGTACAAAAGACGGCTCAGCAACAGATATCGGTTTCTTCTTCTCTGATCAGATCTGGCTGACAAACTGGTTCTCCATCAAAGGGGGCTTCCGGATCGACCAATGGTATAGTGATTATGCTGCCAAAGGTGGCGTTAAAACCACGCCTGATACACATATTAGTCAAAATGAGTTTACCGTTAACCCAACTGTCAGCCTGATGTACACCCCTACTGATGACATCATGGTTTACTTCAACTGGGCAGAAGCGACAACACCAACGAGCCTCTATGTTACAAACAGTAACGCGCCTTATACAACTGACTCAGGTTATAAGCCGGAAAGAAGCCGCCTTTATGAATTCGGTACAAAATATAATGCTTTTAAAGGACGTATGGGCTTCACCGCTGCTTTCTTCAGATTGGAAAAGAACAATTCAACCATTACAGACCCTGCAACCGGGGACGTAAGCTCCTCTTCCGATAAAGAAAGAAACCAGGGTATCGAGCTGAGTGTTTCAGGAAATATTACGAAAAACTGGAGCATTATCGGCACTTATGCCTTTTATGACAGTCGTGTCACTGGGTCTGACAAAGCAGCCAATATGGGTAAAAGAATTCAATATGTGCCTAAAAACTCCGCAACCCTATGGAGCAGCTATGTCATTGCTCCTCATACACTCTATAACGTAACTATAGGCGGCGGTATTACATGGCGCGAAGGTGTCTGGCTGGATAATGCCAATACAGCCCGTGTGCCAGCAACAGTTGATTTCGATGCCATGATTTCACACGATTTTGGAAACCACTGGCATATCGCCCTTAACGGTTACAATCTGGCCAATCGCCTCAATTACAGCAACCTCTTCAGCAACCGCGTCACCCCTGCGATTGGAAGATCATTCCTATTTAATCTCGCAGCGGATTACTGAGTTTTCACTTCAAGGCAATGTCTCTTTATTGAGGCATTGCCCTCTCGTAAAGTAAACATAAATAAAAATAACATAAAATGAAATAGTCTATAATGACTCGTAAATTACTTTTTCTACGACTATCTCAATTGGTAGCAATTAGCCACAACATGATTAATAATTATAGATCACCTTATTTCTTGTATAAACTCAAAAATAATCTGTTTTTATCCGCCACCAGATTAGTTAAACAACCATATTAAATGACCTTACGATTTATTTTATCTTTTATTTTTAACGTTTCCTTAATGGGAACTTTAATTAAAAGAAATAATTTATTCTAACGTAATAAAATTATTTATTTTATAAAGAAAAATCACTCAATAGACTGCATAATAGGTTCGTTATGCCAGCTTTGCCTTCTACCCCTCCTTTTTCTCCCCCCTGGAAGTATAAACGGATAAATCATCCTTATATTTGGGAAATAAGCATCGGTCATGCTCATCATTTGGCTCTACCTCTTCATTTCCATCAGGAAAGCCAGCTGACTTTTATTGTAACTGGCTGCCGGCATTTCTTCATCGCTAACAGACACATAACCCTTACTTCTGGCGAAGCCTTGCTTATTCCTGCACGAACGCCACATTTCTCTCAGGACGATAGTGCACAGGAAACACTTTGCCTAAATCTGTATCTGGCACCTGATCACTCAGCCAATCCTGCCTATTATGCAGCTCTGATACAGCATTATTCAGGCCAAATGCCTCTTCAGATCAAAATCTATCTCAAATCTTTATCTCCCACTTCCTCAACCAAATGACACAGTAACCGGTTCAATTCAGTCCCTAGCCACGCGAGAGAACATAAGTCGTGAAGCATTTTCTCGTCGTTTCCAGCGTTTATATGGTATGGCACCGCGAGACTTCCGGCTACTTTTGCAACTTAATCACGTAAAAACACAATTACGGAATGGTGCCAGCTGCCTGAATACAGCCATAGATTCCGGCTTTACAGATCAAAGCCACATGGGACGCCTGTTCCGTCGAACTTTTGGGACAACACCCGGCCGCTATCAGAGAGGAGAAAGCACTCTGACAAGCTCTGATATTTTACCTGAAATAGTAATTTAAAAATTAATAATGATCACATTCATTCTATACGCAACATTATTTTCAGGCCCATTATGAGGAACATGAGGCCAGAATTCATGCCTCGTCATTCACAGGAGCATCCTATGGCGTTACCTTTTAGGGGGCTAAGCGCGTTCCCCATTACCCCCATGCAGCATGACCGTTTTGATGAACTACATTTTGCCAATCTAATCAATCGGTTAGTCACAGCCGGTGTAGATTCCATCGGGGCTCTTGGCTCTACAGGAAGTTATGCTTATCTCAACCGTCATGAAAGAGAGCATATAGCAATTCAGGCTGTTAAAGATGCAGGAAATACACCCGTTCTTGTCAGTATTGGGGCAATAAATTTACGTGATATACTCCTTCTAGCTGAAGATGCTCAGAAAGCAGGAGTACAAGCACTTCTTCTTCCCCCCATGTCCTATTTTCCATTAAGGGAAGATGAGGTCTTTACACTCTATGAAACAATTAACAACAATGTTTCTGTTCCAGTAGTGGTCTATGATACTCCAGGTACAACGCAATTTCATTTTTCTGACAGTTTGATGAAACAGATCTTCGAACTTCCGCAGATATTTTCTGTCAAGCTTTTCAGTGGTTCATCTAATGCACAAGACGCTACAAAAAGAAGAGAGCGTCTAGGTTCCATTATTCCTGAGAATATTTCATTGGGTATTAGCAGAGACCCTACAGCTGCCATGGCCTTAATAAATGGTGCTCAAATCTAGTACTCTGAATGGGGTGGTTTATTCCCGAAACTGGCACGCCAATTAACAGATGCCGCTATAGCCAAAAATATTGACGAAGTGAATCGGCTTAACAGCATTTTTGCACCCTTCTGACAAATGAGCGAAAGCTATGGTGGCTCGTTACGCGTTATCGCATCCACTGCCGTCATTATGGGACTTACAGAAGCAAACCCTTACCCCAACCATTAAAAACAGTCTCATCACAGGATATGGAAAAGTTAAAAACGCTGGTTAAAATCCATAATCCCTGCTGATTTCAACTTTTCCATTTTAATAATGTAGGAACCACTGACACATCGCCCTTAACGATTATAATCGGACCCAATCGCTTCAATTACCGCAACCTCTTCAGCAACCGAGTCACCCCTGCGATTGGGAGATCGTTCCTGTTTAATCTCGCAGCGAATTACTGAGTTTGCACTTCAGGACAATATCTCTTTGTTAAAGCATTGTTCTTGTTCAATGAAAATCAAATGCAGTGGAAACGGATCAGAAAACTATAAGCAATCTATCTGTTATTGCTCAGAAATTGCTTTTTCTACTGCTTTTTTTACAGTAAACATCACATTTTTTGAATAATCGACCAATACTGTCTTTATTCCATCTCCTGTTGAAAATTGAAGGAAATACCTTGGTCTTATAATCCTGTACAATAATAACGCAACCCAATATAAAGAGAAAAACAATATCAAAAATGCTATACATACCGTAATCAATGATGGTTTTTGAGCTACGTCAGCATTAATTAATTCATCAAAAGTAAAAAAACAAAAAATAATAATAAAAAACAAAATAAGTATAGAATTAAAAAATACAGATAATAATTTATCAAGAGACTCCCTTACAACATATAATCCAATGATGTTTCTTACAGAATAAACCTCTCTGACAACTCTATCATCATATTCATACTGATAATAACGACGAAAACCAAGACTAATATTAATATCACGCGGCAATGGTACTTTCATTTTTACAGTATTTTTTGTAACCAATATTTTGGATGATTCATAAATTATAGGATCTATCATTTTCGTGTATTACCTTTACAAAAATATTAGATATAACTAAATTTCCAATTATGGAATAAGCAATATTTTAAATTTATTATTTTTTCAATAAGATCTACACAAGAATACAGAATGAAATTTTCTTTTAGTGATTTCCTATAAAATCCATTTTTATTATAGCAAATTCGTAGCTTCCCATTTTTCAAGTTATATTATCAGGAAATGCGATAGCCCCCTTCCTCACCACCTACTGAGCAAGAATTGGACATAACATAAAATGGTGGATGCGACAGGGATTGAACCTGTGACCCCTGCCGTGTGAAGGCAGTGCTCTACCGCTGAGCTACGCATCCTTTCATAAGGTTAAGCGCCTTTTAACAGCTTCCTATTCAGGCGGCAAGAGCATTCAGGCACTTAAAACCAGTCTTTCAAAACCCAAACATATGGTCTAGGGAGAAGCCGCCTTTTTCATTTTCAACACCATGATAGCCAAAGAGACGGCAGGTCAAATCTCGGATAATGATATAGCCATCTTCTGTTGCTTCTTTCAGCTCTTCAGCAGAGAAAAGCAGATCGGGATAAATGATGTGGGAACCAGAGGAAGCGATGGAAATGGTCTTCTCGGCAACAGAGGAACCATCTTTTCCATGAAGATAGAGGACCGTCACTGATGGTGCTCGCTTTTCTCCTGAGCATGGATAAATAAGTTGACAGAAAGTTCTTAACTTCTGGCCCTCATTCGTACTGAACCCCAACTTCAGGAACAGCCTGGTCGTCAGGCCAGGGGCAGGACCGGAATAAGATTGTGGTTCATTACGCCATGTCATAAGTGTATTAAAGATATGGCCCCCGAAACTCGTCTCTGCTTTATGGTCTGATATACGGTCATGATAGCGCATCATGGCATGAAGCCATCCATCCGCAACACCGCCATCACGGAAATCATAGACCAGTTCACCATGACCAGCCTGTTTTACGAGTTCATGGATTGCAACAGCCCCTTTATGATCTCTTTTAAGGTTCCCCAAGAAATGAGAGCCGGTTTCTTCACCTCGCTGATTAAAAAAATCAATGCGTAATGGAAGTGTTTCAACCTTTTCAGACATAGGGTTAGGCTGAAGGAAAATGTCAAAGCTTTGCGGATCAAAAATAGGAAATGGCAATAAAATTCCGCGTCCAAGAGAGGAATGAAGATGGCTAATTGCCTCATCAGGCTTCAAATCATTCCGCATGACATTAAGGTGGGCAATCCGTGTTTTACCACCCTCAATAACCTCATAACGGGGCCGCACAAGATGTTTCCCAGCTACCATTTCAAATTGGGACGGCCATTTCACATCGGGAAACAGGCTACCCAGATCAAGGGGCTTTGTTTCATAAGGTTTTAATTCAAAGTCACAGAAACGCTCATTATCAGTTCCCATAACTTTAAAAGAAAGAGCACCTGGGGGAACCGCTATCCCATGGCTATTTTGCAACCATACCAGCAGAGTTTCATTTTCGGCTGGAGCGGGAAGTGAGCCAAAACGCTCTGAAGGCCAGGCATTGGCATCATGTGTGACCGATAAACTCTCGTTACCAGCATGACCAATAATATCAAGAGCATATTTGACAACGTCATGCCCTCTCGCCCCAATAACATGAACGAAAAGCTGACCTGTAAAGGAAGGAAGGCCAAAGCGCTTGCGAACAGCTCTGCTATCAACAACAATGCCAGCTTCGGCCTTATCGGCCTGTTCTTCCCATTGAGCTAAAACCTTACCTGTCTCATCGAAAAGCTGAAACCAGTATCGGACGTCATAAGCCCCGTAACTGGTCCAATAATTGGCAGTCGTCAGTCTTGTTGAAAACTGATCTGTATCACGAAAGAAAGCAAAATTGGTCGCAAAATTACATTTATCGAGATAATGTAATCCCTTCTGGCGAAAATTTACCGGTAAAAGAGCAGGCTCCAAGGTGTAAAGCCGGCGTTCCCCCAGAAGGTTACCTAGTCTATGCTCCATTTTGGCCTTCTCAAAGGAAAGCACGAGGAGGGCCGTTTCTTCACATTCTGGCAAATCAAGAAGTGCCCGCCATTTCCCCTTCATTGGGGAAGACTGTCCAACCTCTTCTGTTTTATGCGTCAGGAAGGTCTTAATATTAAAATCGGGGTAGAGTCCTATAAACGTCTCGAAATAATGATCCGGATCATAAAGTGCAACCGGCAGGTTTTTCAGGCTTTCCTGCAATGTTTTGATTGATCCAACGACTAGAGGATGGGAAAGCGCCTTGTAAAGTACGTTCCCACCTTCAGGGCCGAATGTCGAAACATTAATCATACCAGTCTCTCTTGATATATTAATTTCTGTTTCATTTTCTCTACTGCTAGGGGCGTATCGTCAAGCCTTTCTCTCAATTCAAGAGACATATTCGTTCCAAAAGGCGAAATACGTCTTGTTTTTTCCAGCTCCTTAACAAATAACTTCAGACGTTTTGACTGCCCTGAAAGAGATAAAATTCCTACTGGGCATGTTGTCGCTACAGCTTCAGAGATCATAGAAACGCTATCTTCCGTTACAGCCAGACAATCTGAGCAAGCTAAAATACCAAGATATGGGTTATCCTCCCCTTCGCCCTCCAGAAAACGAACATTAAAAGGTTTCAGGAGCACTTTCATAAATGCAAGGACTTCTTGCGAAGTCCTCCTTGAAGGCGTTATGACACAGGACATTTGATGAGTAGTGATAAAATTTTTAATCTGCTCAGCAATTATAGCTGCTTCTTTTTGGCCAAAAACGTAGCGCCCATTAGAGCCCCCCAAGAGCACTCCGAGGACTTTACACTGATTGGGACGAATAATATCCTGCCATTTTCGGGATGCCTCCATAAGTCTATCTTCAGTAACACCATGCAGGGCAGTGCGAATTGTCACAATTTTATTGCCTCTCAGATGATCATGTTCATTAACAATCACCAATGAAAAATCCCTGAGAGACATACGAGGATCCTGAATCTGCACTACAGGAAGTTTATGTAACCTCCCTAACAAAGCTGCAACCCGGCTTCCTTTCCCCGCCATACTTATGATGACATTCGTCTGAGGTGCGATAATAACTGGCTCTATCTGTTCAAGAATATGAAACCTTGAACGAAAAAGCAGCTGCGAAATAATTTTTCTTTTCTTAAAAATAACAGGCTGAAAACTCCAGCTAAACCCTGCTCTATCAGCTAAACCTTTTCCCTGGGAAAGATGCCCTGCATAATTTTCAGCGATAAGCGTTGCATGAATCGACATTTTTATATCATGTCCCTATTCCAGACAGGCTAGAGATAAGTGTAATTTCAATTTTATGACAGAAAATTCTTCCTCCCATCACGCTATAAAGAAAAATCACGACGAGCAAGGCGTCGCCCAGAACAGTTTCGAATCTCTGGGGCTTCATCCTCTCCTATGTCGTGCTACAAAGAAGCTCGGTTTTGAACGGCCTACACTCATTCAACAGAGAGGTATTCCTCCTTTATTGCAAGGGAAAGATGTCCTCCTCCCCAGCCAGACTGGAAGTGGTAAGACAGCAACATTTTTATTAGCAGCACTCCAGCATCTTGCTGACAAAAAACAAGTAGATTCTGAATATCATCATGTACCAACCTGTCTTATTTTAGAGCCTACACGTGACCTTGCTCATCAGACTGCGGGGATTTGCCGTCAGCTTGCACGTGACCTCGGCTTTAAAACAAGAGTCCTGTGCGGGGGAAGCGCCAGAGAACAGCAGTTAAAATCCATGGAAGATGGTGTCGATATCATCATCGCAACACACGGCCGTTTGCTGGATTTTGTGCAGAGAGGCGAACTTGACCTGAGCCATATAAACTACCTGGTACTTGATGAGGCAGACAGACTTCTAGATGAAGAATTTACCCAGAGCATGACAGCTCTCGTCCCTTATCTTGCAGACCATCCTCAGACAATTTTCTGCTCGGCTACCTTACCAGATGCAGTGCGTCAATTTGCAAAAAAAGTAACCAGAAACCCTGTTACGATTGATCTGGAAGAAGAAACAAAAACTCCCGTACGCCTTCAGCAACGTGCTCTCTTTATCCATGAAGAAGAAAAAGAGGAGCTAGTCAGGAAAATTATAAGCCAATATGCCCCGGATGGTCAGATCATGCTTTTTGTAAATACAAAAAGAAGTGCTGACGATTTAGCTCGAAAAATACGCTCATGGGGCTTTAAAGCAAACAGTTTTCACAGTGATCTCAAACAGACGGATCGTAAAAAAGTACTTGACCTGATTCATAACAGAATTTTGTCATGCCTTGTCACGACAGACATTGCCGCCCGAGGATTGGATCTGGAAGATCTCTCACTCGTCATTAATGTCGATCTACCCAAAAGCCCCGAACTTTACATCCACCGTATCGGACGTTCTGGTCGCGCTGGTCGGAAGGGGAAAGCGCTTTCATTAGTAACTTTGGCCGAAAGACAATTTCTGCGTGAAATTGAACAAGCCGTGCATCATAAAATCCGCATTATCACGCCTGAAACACTCACTCAGTAAGATGTAAAATGATGCCGGGGTCATCCCCCGGCATCAGAAAAAGCCGTCAAGTCTGATCAGGCTGACGCACGGTCATAGATTGGGAAACGGCGGCACAGTTCCTGCACATCCTGATGGACGCGTTGAATTGTCGCTTCGTCACCTTCACCAGCGCTCAGCACATCATTAATCATGTTGGCAATCTGGCGAAACTCTGCTTCACCAAAACCACGAGCTGTCGCAGCAGGGGCGCCAAGACGAATACCTGACGTGACAAAAGGTTTCTCCGGGTCAAAGGGGATGGCATTTTTATTAGCCGTAATACCAGCTTTTTCAAGCAGGGCTTCTGCTTGTTTCCCCGTAACCTTTTTAGGACGCAGATCGACCAGCACAAGGTGACTGTCTGTACCGTTTGTTACAATATCAAAACCAAGTTTTTTCAGCTCATCACCTAGAGCACGGGCATTATTCAGTACATTTTCCTGATAGATTTTAAAGCTGGGGTGCAAAGCTTCTCCAAATGCAACAGCTTTACCAGCAATGACATGCATCAATGGCCCGCCTTGCAAACCAGGGAAAACAGCTGAATTTATTTTCTTAGCCAGCTCTTCATTATTCGTCATAATGACACCACCACGAGGCCCGCGAAGAGTCTTATGAGTGGTGGTGGTCGTAATATCAGCGTAAGGCACAGGGCTTGGGTAAAGACCTGCTGCAACAAGACCTGCAAAGTGAGCCATATCCACCATAAGATAGGCACCAACTTCATCGGCAATTTTACGAAAACGCGGAAAGTCAATAACGCGAGGATAGGCTGAACTTCCTGCAACAATAATTTTGGGCTTATGTTCACGAGCCAGACGTTCCATCTCTTCGTAATCAAGAAGGCCGTCTTCCCCACGTACGCCGTACTGAACGGCGTGGAACCATTTCCCAGAGTAATTGGGGGCAGCACCATGTGTCAAATGTCCACCGGCAGCGAGACTCATTCCAAGAATTGTATCACCAGGTTTTGCCATAGCCATAAAAGCCGCCTGATTGGCATTTGCCCCACTATGAGGCTGAACATTGGCAAAAGCAGCGCCAAAAAGTTTTTTCAGACGCTCAATGGCAATCTCTTCAACCTTATCGACTTCACTGCACCCGCCATAATAACGACGGCCGGGAAGTCCTTCAGCATATTTATTTGTCAGAACGGATCCCTGGGCTTCCATTACCGCGAAAGAAGCCATATTTTCAGAGGCAATCAGTTCTATGCCATCCTGCTGACGTTTTAATTCTGCGCCTAATAGGGCGTTAATTTCTGGATCTCTCTCAGAAAGCGAATGATGAAAAAACGATTTGAGGTCGAACTGACCGGTGTGCTGAGTCATTCTCGTCGTAATCTCCGTGAAAAAGTGCTCTTCCCTATATAGGCGCAGACGCAAAGCACGTCTATTCTCCCCCTCACAGGATTACATTTTTATTACAAACACTAGGTACCACCTTATGAAGCACGCTTTCCTGCGCAGGAAACCAATTAATAACGACAACGCGAATCAGTCAGGTTTAAAGCGAATATTCGGCCCCTGGCATCTTATTCTTCTCGGCGTAGGGATTACTGTAGGGTCTGGTCTTTTTTCTTTAACAGGTGTTGCAGCCGGACAACATGCGGGACCGGCCGTGATTCTCTCCTTTCTTATTGCTCCGATCGCCTGTGGTTTTGCCGGCCTCTGCTACGCTGAACTGGCAGGGCTCATCACCTCTGGTGGCTCCGCCTATTCCTATACCTATGCTTCCATTGGCGAGGTTGCCGCCTGGTCCGTAGGCTGGAATCTGGTCCTGGAATATACTGTCGGGGCAGCTGCTGTAGCGTCAAGCTGGTCTGGTTATCTCACTTCCCTTTTACGTGGATGGGGCGTCACGCTTGACCCCCGTTTAACCGCCCCAACTTTCACGCATGTCACGATGCCAGATGGCCATATCACTGAGGCATGGTTCAACATACCTGGTACTTTCATCCTTTTTTGCATCACACTTCTGCTCATGCGTGGAACAACTGAATCAAGCAGGATCAATACCGTCGTTGTTATCATTAAAATGTTCGTGATCATCAGTGTCATGATCGTGTGTTTCCCCCATATCCAGCATGACCATTATGAACCTTTCATTCCTCCCAATACCGGGGAATTTGGTCATTTTGGCTTTAGTGGCGTCATGCGTGCTGCTGGCATGGCATTTTTTGCCTATCTGGGGTTTGATATTGTCTCATCTGCTACAACCGATACTAAAAACCCGCAACGCAATATTCCTATTGGGGTTATTGGAACCCTAATCATCTGCGCGTTAATTTACGTCGCGTTTGCGGCTGTGATTGTTGGTGTCGTAGATTACCGTTCCATGGTCAATGACGCAAACCCCGTCGCAACCGCCATTGATATGGTGCATATGCCCTGGCTTGCCAGCCTGGTTAAATTGGGTGTCACACTTGGTTACATTTCCGTGCTTTACGGCATGTTATTGGGCCAAAGCCGCATTGCCCTAACCATGTCTCAGGATGGTCTGCTCCCCTCCTTCTTCGGGAAACTGAATAAAAAAACGCAGACACCGTGGAATGCACATATTCTCTGTTTCGTTATGGCCGGCCTGCTTGCCGGGACATTCTCGATCAGTACATTAGGTAACATGACCTCTATCGGCACATTATTTGCCTTCATCATTGTTTGTTGCGGAGTCATAATATTCCGTTACAGGGAACCAGATCTTAAGCGTATTTTCCGTGTTCCTGGTGGGACTTTTCTGATCCCTGTTCTGGGAATTTTTTCCTGTGCTGCTGTCATGGTTTCACTTGATGGAGGCACATGGATGAGATTACTGGGCTGGTGGGCTATTGGAATGGTCGTATATATTTTATATGGTTCTAAAAAGAGTCTGTTGGGCACAGACAGATCCTAAGACCTTGTTGTTAATTTATTACTTGAGCAGAATAAAGAGGAGTAATCTCTGATGAATCGGCCCTTCTGGCGGACCAAATCGCTGGATTCATTAGCTTCACAAGATAGTTCTGGAACAGAGCTGAAACGCGTTTTTGGTGCCTGGCAACTCGTTTTTCTTGGAGTTGGCGTAACCATTGGCGCCGGATTATTTTCTCTTAGTGGCGTCGCTGCAGGGCAATATGCAGGCCCAGGTGTCGTCCTCTCCTTCATCATTGCAGCCATTGCCTGCGGTTTTGCAGGACTTTGTTATGCAGAACTTGCAGGCATGATTCCTATTGCAGGGTCTGCCTATTCCTATGCCTATGTTGCGATGGGAGAAGGTGTCGCTTGGATCATAGGTTGGGATCTCTTTTTAGAATATACCGTTAACGCGTCTGCTGTTGCCTCAAGCTGGTCTGGTTATTGCGTCTCCCTGCTGAGGGACTGGGGCATTACACTGGACCCACGCCTGACTTCATCAAGTTTTTCTCTTGTCAAACTTGCTGATGGTTCTACGGCCCATGCCTGGCTTAATGCACCATCAATCTTCATTCTTTTACTTGTAACATTCCTTTTAATGGGCGGCGTTTCAGAGTCCAGCCGCGTCAATGCCGCCATTGTCGCATTAAAGCTTCTGATCATTATCAGCGTTACCGCTATCTGCCTTCCTCACCTCAATACTGCTAATTTTCATCCTTTTATTCCTCCTAATACAGGTCATTATGGAGAATTTGGCTTTAGTGGTGTCATGCGCGCTGCCGGTTTGATCTTCTTTGCCTATATAGGCTTTGATATTGTCTCTACCGCTGCCCAAGATGCCCGCAACCCTCAAAGGGACATTCCTTTTGGAATCCTCGGCAGCCTTATCATAACGGCAATCGTCTATGCGATTTTCTCGTCAGTTTTAGTGGGCGTCGTCGATTATCACGAACTCGCCAATAACGCGAACCCTGTCGCAACCGTGCTTGATAAGATTCATATTACCTGGTTTGGCGTGCTGGTTAAAATCGGGATCATGCTGGGCTATATATCCGTCATTTATGGCCTTCTTCTTGGACAAAGCCGCGTGGCCCTCTCAATGTCACGAGACGGACTCATGCCGAAGATTTTTAACCATCTTAATCCTCACACACATACCCCTATTGTCTCCCATGCCCTTACGTGGGTTGCCAGCAGTATTCTCGCAGCCTGCCTACCTATCAATATTCTTGGCGAAATGACTTCAATCGGGACACTCCTTGCTTTCGTGATCGTCTGCCTAGGTGTTCTAGTACTTCGGCTGCGCGCACCTGAGATGCACCGTCTCTTTAAGGTGCCAGGGGGCGCTTTCCTTGTGCCTGTTCTGGGAATTATATCCTGCGGTTCTGTGATGCTCTCCATGAATCTGGCAACATGGTTACGCCTTTTCATCTGGCTTGCTATCGGTGTTGTCATTTATTTCTGCTATAGCCGTCACAACAGCAAACTTGTGAAAAAGACGGGTTTGGAAAAGTGAAAATCAGACTTTAGAAAGGCCAATATGTCTTATAGTCTTCACACACGCCTCAGGCGCAATCGTTATGATTCATTTACCAGACGCATGGTTTCTGAACATAAACTTCATACAGATAATCTAATCTGGCCTGTTTTTGTGTGTGAAGGCACCCAGCAACGCCAACCCGTACAGGCCATGCCTGGCGTTATTCGTGTAAGTCTTGATCTTCTTGAAGAGCATGTTGGGCAGGCTGTAAAGCTTGGGATTCCCGCCATTGCTCTTTTCCCCGTGACACCGATGGAGATCAGAGATGAAAAAGGCAGTGAGGCTCTAAATCCTGACAATTTAATGTGCCGGGCCGCCCGCCTCCTTAAAAAAGCCTATCCTGAGCTAGGGTTAATCGGTGATGTAGCACTAGACCCCTATACGATTCATGGCCATGACGGGATTATTATTGATGATTATGTCGCCAATGATGCCTCTGTTGAAATTCTTAGCCGCCAAGCTTTGAACCAGGCACAAGCCGGGATTGATATTATTGCTCCTTCGGACATGATGGATGGGCGTGTTGGTGCCATCCGTGAAATCCTTGATAAAAATGGTTACGTCAACACACGTATCATGTCTTATGCCGCAAAATATGCATCTGCTTTTTACGGTCCTTTCAGAGACGCTCTTGGTTCCGGGAACCTCCTTTCCGGGAATAAAAAGACCTACCAGATGGATCCAGCCAATTCAGACGAAGCTCTTCGTGAAGTTGAAATGGATCTTCAGGAAGGCGCTGATATGATCATGGTCAAACCTGGCATGCCTTATCTGGACATTATTCAGCGCGTTAAAGAAAATTTTCTGGTCCCAGTTTTCGCTTATCAGGTCTCTGGGGAATATGCGATGATGATGGCTGCCATCCAGAATGGCTGGCTTGACCCTGACAAAACAATTCTAGAAAGTCTTTTGGCTTTTAAAAGGGCTGGATGTAGCGGCATCCTTACTTATTTCGCGCTTGAGGCAGCTAAACTTCTCCGTGAAAACGCTTCATCATAAAGAGGCTCGTCCTCACCCCTCACGCAGTCTTAGAGGGGCAAAAGCTTTTAAGACAGGCCTTGAAGCAGAAAGTGCCGTTCGCGCCTTTTTTCAGAAGATGGGCTATGTCATTCTAGCCCATCGCACCCGAACACCTTTTGGTGAAATCGACCTCATCATTTCAAACAATGACTGGCTTATTGGCATAGAGGTTAAGCAACGTAGAACTCATTATGAAAGTGCTTTTGCACTCACGGCCAAACAATCCCGTCGCTTGTTAGAAGCCTTCGATTATCTGATAAAATCACATCCAGAATGGCATAAGGCGCAAACACGCTTCGACTTCGCACTTGTCGATCATGCAGGAAAAATAGAAATTATAGAAGATGCCCTTCGAGCCTTCTAAATCACACTATGCCCGTTAAATCTCAGCCACGCCGCTGATGTCTGTTGCGTTTATGACGTGTCAGAACATGACCACGATATGCCACATTCCTGATTGGCATAGCATGTGTTCTACGACTCGCAAGAGCATATGACTTCCTGACCTTATGATAGCGGTAAGGATGCACAACCGGCGTCGCTGTCAAAGCGCTAAACGTAAGTTTCCTGGCTTCAAATTCCGTAATTTCACGAGGAGCCGCTTTTGCCATAGTTCCGATAAGTAAAGTCGCACTTGTAACAGCTACAAGAACCAATCCTTTCCATAAACGTGAATAAGACATCAAAAGACTCCCTTAAGACTACCTTGGTGGAATCTACCTAACTTTTAGCGACTTCAACAAGATCTATATCAAAAAATATGAAAAAAACATAAAAATTGAAAAAAAAGCGGTGCTTTGCACCGCTTTCTCAAATTTCTAGTTCTGACAAAGTTACTGATGGGCTTTCAAAAGCTCTTTATCGACCAACAATGCCTCAAGCTCTCCACTCTGATACATGTCAGTTACAATATCACATCCACCAATAAATTCACCTTTAATGAAAAGCTGAGGAACTGTCGGCCATTGGGAAAAATCTTTAATTCCCTGTCGGATTGCAGGATCTTCCAACACATTACATGTTTCAAAATTAACCCCAACATGATTCAGAATCTGAACAACGCGTGCTGAAAACCCACATTGTGGAAACAGCTTGTCGCCCTTCATGAATAACATGATATCATTTGCATCAATCATGTTCTGAATATCTTGCAAAACAGTTTCTGGCATTTCTATTAATCCCTTATGCGCCTTTCTCTCAAAACGCTTTACTCGGTTTCAGGAGATAGGGCGCCAGAATAAAACGTCAATCCCCTGAAACCATAAAATATATAACCTCTTATATGGGAAGTCCTGTCTTCACTGACAAAGCATGAAGCTCTGTCCCCATACGTCCCCCAAAAGCATCATAAACAAGCTTATGCTGCTTGACCAAAGGAAGCCCACGAAAAGCTTCACTCCGCACTTCGCAGGCATAATGATCTCCATCGCCGGCAAGGTCCTGAATTTCAATCTGTGCATCAGGAAGAGCTGCTAGAATAATTTGCTCAATTTCCTCAGCAGACATAGGCATTATTCAATCTCTCCCATCAGGCGCGGCAGGAATTCTCCATGAAGCTTGCGCAATCTGACAAGATCACATTTAAGCTCTGTCCCCACAAGCAGGACATCGCCCTGAATACGGCCAAGACGGCTTACAGCAATACCTGCCTCCTGTGCCTCTTTCAGCAGATCATCACCATCCTGAACCACAACAACGTAGCGCCCCTGATCCTCACCAAACCAGAAAGCATGCGGCTTTATACCCTCAGGCGCGGAAACAAGCTCACACCCATGCCCACCTGCCATAGCCATTTCAGCGATGGTAACAAGTAGACCCCCATCCGATACGTCATGACAGGCAATAATATCGCCATCAAGGATATGACGACGCACAAAATCACCATGCAGACGTTCTTTCTGAAGATCAATGACAGGGGGAGCCCCTTCTTCACGACCACAGATTTCCCGTAACCAGAGAGACTGACCCAGTGCACCTTTTGTCTCACCAACCAGCAGGATCTCTCCCTCTTCAGGAAGGGCCAGCCCGACTGCTTTGCGGACATCTTCAATAATACCCAGGCCACCAATGGCAGGCGTCGGCTGTATGGCTGTTGCCTGAGCATTTTCAGAGCGTGTCTCATTATAAAGAGAGACATTCCCGCTCACGACAGGGAAGTCAAGCGCACGACAGGCCTCACCCATACCCTTAATTGCCTCGACAAACTGCCCCATAATCTTAGGATTTTCAGGACTGCCGAAATTCAGGTTATCAGTCACAGCCAGAGGGGTAGCCCCTGTAGCCGTGATATTCCTCCAGGCTTCCACAACGGCCTGTGCCCCACCGCAATAAGCATCTGCCTGCCCGTAGCGGGGAGTACAGTCAGTCGTTAAGGCAAGAGCTTTATCAGTACCTTCTACCCTGACGATCGCAGCATCTGCACCGCCGGGACGTTTGACTGTCTGACCGCCAACTGTGCTGTCATACTGGTTCCAGATCCAAGCGCGTGACGCTAAATCAGGAGAGGCGACCAGCGTTTCAAGAGCTTCTGTAAGACTGACAGGTGATACAGGTGCCTCAATAGCGACCGGTTTCTCGGTAGGCTGAACCGGACGATCATAAAGTGGTGCCTGATCAGCGAGAGGGCCAAGAGGAATATCCGCTTCAACCTTACCTTTATGTTTAACCGTTATATGGCCTGTTTCAGTCAGGACACCGATAACAGCAAAATCAAGCTCCCATTTCTCAAAAATACGGCGAGCTTCTTCTGTCCGGTCTGGACGGAGCACCATGAGCATGCGTTCCTGACTTTCAGAAAGCATCATTTCATAGGCACTCATATGCGCCTCACGCTGAGGAACATGATCAAGATCAAGCTCAATCCCGACACTTCCCTTACTAGCCATTTCAACAGCAGAAGAAGTAAGTCCGGCGGCCCCCATATCCTGAATTGCAATCACAGCATCAGTTGCCATCAATTCAAGACATGCCTCAATAAGAAGCTTTTCAGTGAAGGGGTCACCGACCTGAACTGTCGGACGTTTTGAACTTGATTCTTCATCAAATTCAGCTGAAGACATGGTTGCACCGTGAATGCCGTCTCGCCCTGTCTTGGAACCAACATAAACGACAGGATTCCCGACACCTGCCGCAGCAGAAAGGAAAATACGATCCTGTGAGGCAATGCCAACTGTCATGGCGTTTACGAGAGGGTTCCCATTATAGGAACGGTGGAAATTCACTTCCCCCCCCACTGTCGGCACGCCGACGCAGTTTCCGTAACCGCCAATACCTCTTACAACACCATCAACGACACGACGCGTATCAGCCTCTTTGGCATCTCCAAAACGCAACGCATTCAAATTGGCAACCGGGCGGGCACCCATTGTAAATACATCACGTAGGATACCGCCGACACCTGTCGCTGCCCCTTGATATGGTTCAATAAATGATGGGTGATTATGACTTTCCATCTTAAAAATGGCAGCCAACCCATCACCAATATCTACAACACCTGCGTTTTCACCCGGACCGTGAATAACCCAAGGAGCTTTTGTCGGAAGTGTCTTAAGGTGAAGACGTGATGACTTATAAGAACAATGCTCAGACCACATAACCGAAAAAATACCCAGCTCGGTTAATGTTGGCGTCCGTCCCATAATGGAAAGGACAGTTTCATATTCGTCATTGGTCAAACCGAAAGATTGTGCCAAAGCGATATCTACGGTTAAACTCATTAGCCCAGTGTCTCCACTAAACCCTTAAAGAGAGGCAGGCCATCAGTCCCACCTGTCAGGGCATCGGTTAAATTTTCAGGGTGCGGCATAAGACCACAAACGCGCTTGTTCTCACTAAGAACACCAGCAATCGCCTGGGCACTGCCATTCAGGTTATTCATCATATTATCAGGCTCGACACGTCCAGCTTCGTCACAATAACGAAAAGCGATACGCCCCTCTCCTTCAAGACGCTTCAATGTTTCAGGAGAGGCTGTGTAATTACCATCTCCATGAGCCATGGGCGCTCTGAAAACATCCCCTTTTGCCCAGTTCCCTGTAAAGGCACAGTCAGATGTCTCAACTTTCAGAAAACAATCCTGTGACAGAAAGCGCATTCCGGCATTGCGTAACAAGGCACCAGGCAGAAGCCGTGCTTCAGTCAATATCTGGAAGCCATTACAAACACCGAGAATATAACCACCTTTTTCAGCAAACTGACGCACAGCTTTCATGATGGGAGAGTGCGCTGCCATCGCCCCGCTACGGAGATAATCCCCATAGCTGAAGCCACCAGGCAGGACTACAAGATCAAGCCCCTCAATCTGCTCCTGCTGGTGCCATAAGATCACCGGCGCTTTTCCCGATACACGCTCTATTGCATGCACCATGTCGCGCTCCCGGTTAGTGCCAGGAAAAACGACAATCCCTGTTTTCATTGAGATGATCCCTCTTTTACTGGGGCAGACGCAGCAGCTTTATTCTCACAAGGGTTAGCTTCATGCAATGCAAGATAAACAGCTTTACCAGCAGGCTGGGAAAGGGATTCCGGATGTTTTTTTAACCATGATACAACAGTCTCTCTTACCTGAGACGTTGTCTTGGACGGAGATACGCAGAAAGCGACTGGTGCCTTATCATGCTGATAAACTGCGTAGTCACGGGACCAGACTTCGCTATCCATTATGCCTGAAAGATAGGCATCACAAAGCTTCAGGCCATTCTGACTCGTGCACATATTGCCAAGGGCTCTGGCAGTAACTTTGGAAACACGCTGAGCATGTGCCTGAGATGGGGAAATAGCAAGAGCACCGGCGACAAGCAGGCCCATTGTTAAAGCTGATGTGAATTTCATGACAGAACCTCAACAACAAAATCTTCAATCACTTCATTTGCCAAAAGCGCATGAGCCATCGCTTCACCCTGTTTTTTCGCCTCTTCTGCCGAAGTCACGTCAAGATCAAGATCAACGACACGGCTGATACGGACATCTTTCACGCCTTTGAAATGCAGAGATTCCAGAGCATGGCCAACTGCTTTACCCTGTGGGTCCAACACGCCTTCCTTTAAGGAAACAAATACGCGAACTTTCACAATACCCCCTCCGAGGTCACATTTTTTCCATTGTCAGATTCAGGCAGAATCCCGAGCCGACGAGCCACTTCCTGGTAAGCCTCTTCAACCTTCCCCATATCACGACGAAAACGGTCCTTATCGAGCTTTTCGTTCGTACGGGCATCCCAAAGACGGCAATTATCAGGCGAAATCTCATCTGCCAGGACAATCCGCATTTCATCGCCTTCCCATAGACGGCCAAATTCCAGCTTGAAATCAACAAGCGTGATTCCAACACCTGCAAATAATCCCGTCAGAAAATCATTCACTCTCAAACTCAGAGCGCTGATTTCATCCAGATCATGCGGGTAGGCCCAATTAAAGGTAATGATGTGCTCATCAGATACCAGAGGGTCATTGAGAGCGTCGTTCTTATAGTAAAATTCAATAAGCGCCCGTGGCAAACGCTCACCTTCTTCAAGCCCAAAGCGCTTTGCCAGAGAACCTGCTACAACATTACGAACTACAACTTCCAGCGGAATGATCTCGACTTCCCGCACAAGCTGCTCTCTCATATTCAGCCGACGGATGAAATGAGTTGGGATATTGATCTCTTTAAGCCTCATCATCAGATATTCACTGATGCGGTTATTAAGAACGCCTTTTCCCGTAATGACGCCACTTTTAGCGCCATTCCCGGCCGTTGCATCATCCTTGAAATACTGAATGATCGTACCAGCCTCTGGCCCTTCATACAGTATCTTGGCCTTGCCTTCATATATTTGCCGACCACGAGCCATGAAATCCAGTCCTTATCCCCAAAACAGTCAATTATTTCTATTTAGCATAGAGACTCTCAAAAAAGGGAGACCAAAGAAGAATTCTGATCCCCTTTTTAAGATTCCCGTTGAAAACTAACCGGCAAAGGCGCGTTCAAAAATCATATCAACCGCCTTGAGATGACGGGCAGGATCAAGCGCATCGTCAATAACAGTCTTATCCAATCTGCCTGAAACAAGCGGATCTGCTTCCAGGTTTTCCCTGAATGTCTTCCCTTCAGGTGTGTTCAGTTTCGTCCAGGTCGCCATAGCGGCTTTCTGAACGATGCTATAAGCTTCTTCTCGTGAATAGCCTGCACGGGCCAAAGCCAGCAGGACTTCACCAGAATGAACGACCCCGCCCAGGCTTTCGACATTTGCGAGCATTTGATCGGGATAAATCACCAGCTTTTCCATCATGGTCGCCAAACGCATCAATGCAAAATCAAGCGTTACTGTCCCATCTGGACAGATATTACGTTCAACGGAAGAATGGCTGATATCACGCTCATGCCACAAAGCCACATTTTCCAGCGCCGGAACAACGTAAGAACGTACAAGACGCGATAAACCCGTCAGATTTTCTGATAGTACCGGATTACGCTTATGAGGCATAGCCGAGCTACCTTTTTGCCCAGCATGGAAAAACTCTTCTGCTTCCCTGACTTCAGAACGTTGCAAATGACGGACTTCAACAGATAATCTTTCAATTCCACTGGCGATCACGCCCAATGTGCAAAAGAATGCTGCGTGACGATCACGGGGAATCACCTGAGTAGAAACATCTTCGACCTTCAAACCCAGATGTTTTGCTACATAAGATTCAATAGCAGGATCAATATGTGCATAAGTACCTACCGCACCGGAAATGGCGCAAATAGCAATTTCCTCCCGGGCTGCCAGTAATCTTTTCCGATTCCGCTTGAATTCCGCATAATGGCCGGCAAGCTTGAGACCAAAACTGGTTGGCTCTGCATGAATCCCGTGGCTACGTCCGATCGTAACAGTATATTTATGTTCAAACGCCCGTTTTTTAAGTGCTGCGAGAAGCGCATCGAGATCCTGCAACAAAAGATCGGCTGCCTGTGTCATCTGTACTGCAAGACAGGTGTCCAACACGTCAGATGATGTCATCCCCATATGAACAAACCGGCTTTCCGGACCGACTTTTTCAGCCAGCCAGGTCAAAAACGCGATAACGTCATGACGAGTCTCTGCTTCGATTTCGTCAATCCGGGCGATATCCTGCTCAGAAAAGGCCGCCATGGCCTTATCACCCTTTTCCCTGATGATTTTAGCCGCTTCAACGGGAATAACACCCTGTTCTGCCATCGCTTCGCAAGCGAGGGCTTCAATCTCGAACCAGATACGATAACGATTAATACCAGACCATATTGCCACCATCTGGGGACGAGAATAACGAGGGACCATAAGGCAGCTCCACTAAAAAACAAACTCAGGACAGTCATTAGCCAATCATGACCATTCTGCCCAGACCCGAAAAGGATGAAAATCGGGCGACAAATAATCTTCAGCCTCTTGAATTGGACTCAAAAGATGGGCCAGAATTCGTGACAGAATGTTTTGAGGCTGTCTGTTTATATAAGAAGATCCGCTTCTGATTGTGAGGGGTACGGATATGGCATTTCCAAATTTCGTCAATTCTCTTTCCGCGCTCCTGGCTGTTTTATTGATCGATTTCACGCTCGCAGGCGCGAATGTGACTATTATTGCTGTGTCTGTTGAGGCTCTTGAAAAACGTCAGAAATGGATTGCAATTTTTGCAGGTACTATTTTCGGGGCTGTATTACGCATCGCTCTGGCACTTGTTGCCTCACAGCTTTTCCATTTTGAAGCGCTTAAAATAGTCGGTGGATGTCTTCTTCTCTGGGTATGCTGGCACCTGTTCCATCGCATAAAGACACACCAGAATGATGCTGACATTTCTCATACGGCAACCATGGGAGAAGCAATTTTACAGATTATCATAGCAGATATTGCTCTGAGCTTTGATAATGTCCTTGCCGTTGCTGGTGCCTCAGACATGCATCCTGTTATCTTAACCATCGGCCTGCTTATATCTGTCCTCATCATCGCTTTGGCGGCTAATCTGGCTTCGTGGTTTTTTAAACGTTTTTACTGGCTTAACTGGATCGGTTTATTCATTGTTCTACTCGTAAGCCTTAAATTATGTGCCCAGGGTGGTTATGAGCTCTGGCAGACATTTTGAGCTATCAAATGCAATTCCTAAATAAATTCCTCTGCTCAATCTACTCCATTGGAGCAGGGATTTTTTTATTTACCCCCACAGGATCAGCGCAAACAGTCCCTTACTCTCCGCGTCTGACAGAGTGGCTCCTCCTGACATGCCCGGCTGGCCTCCACCTACCACCCAGAGATTATGCCAATTTTCTGAAAACAACCCCAGAATGGCCTTTACGTGCCCGTATTACATGGCGTTTTGAAAACAGTTTACAGCAAGAAACAAATCCCACCACACTCAAACAACTTTGCCCCCTTTTCCCGCTCACCCAATTTGCGACACTGATCCATTGTACCTCTTATCTTTCCAATAGCAGAGAACAAGCACGCTCTTTTTGGCGCAGGGGACTTTCTGATACACAAAGTGAACAAAAACTCCTTTCTCTCTATGGAAGCTCCCTTCAACCTGAGGACCAATGGGCACGTTATCAGAATCTGGAAAAAAAAGGACTGAAACAGGCAGCTCTCAGACAGATAAACCGGTTATCACCTTCTCAGTCCGATCTTGCCCGGGCTCGTTTTGCACAGAGATTCGCACTACCTACAGCAGATGAGCTTTTCGCCTCTCAAGAATCAGTCTCTTCCGATAATGAGCTTATCAGACTTCGTTTACACCTCTTGCGACAGCAAAACAGACTTGATGAAGGCTATATGGTCTGGAAACAGACGCCTTTCATTCATAATGCTCCCACATCTTCCATTGCTTCGGAAATCCTTGCTTATATCAGGCTTTTTCTTCGCTCAGACCAAGAGGATGAACAGCAAAAAGCACTCGAGCTGCTCGCCTCGCTTACGCAATTATCCTCAAACATATTGCAGGATGATGCCTTATTCTTAAACGGCTATACGCGGCTTTTTCTCCTTAACCGCCCGCAGGAAGCCAGAAGGTTTTTCCTTGAATTATCCCGCAAAACCTCCCTTTCCAAACGCGCTGAGGGACTTTACTGGCTTGGCAGATGTGCAGGAACAGAGTCCGAGAATGAAGAAGCCCTTACGTGGTTTCGTAAAGCAGCTTCCAATCCAACGGTTTTCTATGGTCAGCTGGCGCTGGCACATCTAACACATTCTCCTTTTTTCGATTTCTCACACAGAACACCTCTCTTTAAAACCAGCTTGGCCGAGGCCCTTGCACATATTCCCCAGCCTGATGGCGGTCCTATACCACGTTCAGATCTAGTCCAGGCTATACAGGCCCTTGTCGCGAATAATGACAGAGCGAATGCCACTATTTTTATCACTTATCTTTATGCGCATACCGAAACTGCGTCTGCCCTCATCTCCGTAGCCGCATTATCCAGCCGATCAGCCATTGCTAAAGGTGCTATTTTAAGCGCCCATAAATTAGAAAAAGCTGGAATTGCCCTCTACCCATCAGGTTACCCTCTCCCTTATGATATACCCCCCTCTTCTGATTTAAACATTTCTCTGCCTCCTCCTCTCCTCCCTGCCCTTATCCGGCAAGAAAGTAGTGGAGACCCTGATGCTATTAGTCCTTCTCCAGCATATGGTTTAATGCAATTACGTCTTCCCACAGCCCAAATGATGGCGCAGAAACATCGTTTAGGAACAGTCACAGCAAACACATTGCTCGACTCCCAGACAAATATGTTACTTGGCAGCCTCTATTTATCGGAACTTCTGGCCCATTTTAATGGCTCAATCCCATATGCGCTGGCTGGCTATAATGCCGGTCCATCACGTGTAAAACCTATTGGCACAACTTCAATTGAAAATGACAATTATTTGTTAAAGTGGATCACTCTATTTCCGTTTAAAGAAACACGTGGCTATATCCAGCATATTATGAGCGACATGGCTCTCTATGACATCATCACACAATAAAAAACGGCCCCATAAAGGGACCGTTTTCTAGCTTGCAATACTCACGTAAGGCGAATTACTGAGCTTCTGGTGCAGGCATTGTTGCTGGCATTACTGAAGATGAAGATGTCGTCGCAGCAGGAGGAGCGACAGGCATCATGGCATTACCTGTTTTTTTCTGAATTTCATCTGCCTCTTTCTGTGGAACTGTAACAACAGCAGGAGGTGTCAGAACAGGTGTCTGAGCTTTCTGTAAAGACATTGCGTTTAGTGCATCGGTCTTGGAAACTGTCTCACCAGCTTTTTTATGAGCTTTGCTATGATGAGCTGAATGCTTATGTGCTGTTGCAGCAAAAACTGGTGAAGAAGCAAGCATAAGGCCAGCAGCGGCAAAAGCTGTAAAAGATAATTTTTTCATTACTCAACTCCATTAATATTCACTTCAGGAGTGAAACATTTTTGAGCTTAAAACGATCAGTCTTTTAAAACAATCATTTTAATGGAATTAGTGATACAAGAATTTATTTCAAGTCTCATTTAGTAATTATTAATAATTAACTATCTTATGATGCAGGTGGGAATTGGGGAGGGCCATAAATTTCACGAGCGCGACTAATGAAGGCCTTAACCATAAGACGAATTCCCTCATTAAAGACGATACCAATTGCATTACGCAACAGGCGGGACCTGAACTCGAAATCTACATAAAAATCGACAACACATCCCCCTTCATGAGGAGTAAATGTCCAGATATTTTTGAGATATTTAAAAGGTCCTCTTTCATAACGAACGAGTATCCTATTTGGCCGTTCCAACGTAACGCGGCTTGTATAAGATTCTCTGAAAGGACCAAACCCAACACTCAAATCGGCCACCAGCTCATCATCTGTCCGTGATCTGACGACAGATTTAATACACCATGGCAGGAACTCAGGGTACTTACCCACGTCTGCTACCAGATCAAAAAGCTGTTCGGGAGTATAAGCAATTAATCTTTGTTCAGCATGGGTAGGCATATCAGCTTATTTCTCCTAAACGACGCATACGCTCTTGCTTTAACTGGGCAAAATCCCTGTCAGCATGATAAGAAGAACGTGTCATAGGCGATGCACTGACCTGGAGAAATCCTTTTACACGCGCTGTTTTTGCATAATCGGCAAACTCATCAGGTGTCACAAAGTTTTTAACCGCAGCATGTTTGACACTTGGTTGAAGATACTGACCCAATGTCAGAAAATCCACGTCTGCTATCCGAAAGTCATCCATAACCTGTCCCACTTCAGCCTTCTCTTCGCCAAGCCCTAGCATTAATCCAGATTTTGTAAACAGATATGGATCAAGCCGTTTCGCATCACTTAACAGTCTGAGTGACTGAAAATAGCGCGCTCCCGGCCTTATTGATGGATAAAGACGTGGAACAGTCTCGATATTGTGATTGAAAACATCAGGCTTTGCAGCCACAACGATTTCCAACGCCCCTTCTTTGCGCAGAAAATCTGGCGTCAGAATCTCTATCGTCGTTTCAGGAGATTGTTCCCGCACTGACTGAATGACTTCAGCAAAATGTTTTGCACCTCCATCAGGCAGATCATCACGGTCAACAGAAGTTATTACCACATGCCGTAATCCAAGCTTGGCCACAGCTTCTGCCACACGCCCCGGCTCACCTGCATCTAACGGGGCAGGAAGCCCCGTTGAAACATTACAGAAAGCACAGGCCCGCGTGCATATTTCGCCCATAATCATCATCGTTGCATGACGCTGGGACCAACATTCTCCGATATTGGGACATGCCGCTTCCTCACAAACTGTCGCAAGCTTGTGACTACGCATCAAAGCCCTTGTTTCATGATAGACCGGATGTGTAGGAGCCTTGACCCTTATCCATGCCGGCTTGCGCGCAATCGGGTTGTCTGGTCTGTGCATCTTTTCGGGATGACGGACGGTAACGCGGTTATCTTGGTGGTTGATGACTAGCCGTGTGGACATTTAAATATGCAATGCACCTTCGAAAGCTGAAAGAACAGCTTCATGCATGGTTTCTGAAATAGTTGGATGCGGGAAAACAGTCTCACTCAGTTCAGCTTCTGTCAATTCGCCCGTACGTGCGATCACAAAACCTTGAATCATTTCCGTCACTTCTGCACCGATCATATGGGCACCAAGCAGTTCGCCAGTCGTTGCATCGAACACAACTTTCGTCATGCCTTCTGGTTCTCCCATCGCGACAGCCTTACCATTCGCCAGGAATGGAAAACGACCGACTTTGACTGTTTTTCCCAATGCTTTAGCTTTTTCTTCACTAAGCCCTACAGATGCAATTTGCGGACGCGAATAAGTACATCCGGGGATTGAAAGCGTATGAAGCGGTTCAGGTGAGCGACCAGCAATTTTTTCAACACAAATAACTGCTTCATGGCTGGCTTTATGAGCTAGCCATGGTGCGCCAGCAACATCACCAATCGCATAAAGACCCGGCTCATCAGTGCGGCAGAATTCATCAGTTATAATATGCGTGCGATCAATTTTAACGCGTGTTTTCTCCAGCCCCATATTCTCAACATTGCCAACAATACCAACGGCGCAGATCACACGATCAACAGTAAGATCAAACGTCCCTTTAGGCGTTTCAATAACTGTTGAAACCTCATCCTCTTTTTTCAACAGCGGACCAACTTTGGCAGAAGTCAGGATTTTCATCCCACGCTTTTCAAAAGCCTTTTGTGCCTGTGTGCTAATTTCAGGATCCTCCGCAATCAGGATCCGGTCAGCAACTTCAGCAATCGTCACTTCACTTCCAAGATCCCGGTAGAACGAAGCGAATTCGATACCGATTGCCCCAGAACCAATGACGAGTAACCGCTTGGGGAATTTCGTTGGCGTCATTGCTTCTCTGGCACTCCAGATCAACTTACCATCAGTTTCCAGTCCTGGAAGCTGACGCGCACGCGCGCCCGTCGCAAGGATCACATGAGGTGCACGAATAGACGCAAATTCCTGCCCATCCTTCACGACTGAAACTTTATGGGCTTCCCCTTCACGGCCAGTAAGACTTGCATAACCATCAAAAGTCGTGACCTTTGCTTTTTTCAGGAGATGAGCAACTCCCTTACGCATACGGTCTGCAACATTACGAGAACGCGCTACAACTTTTTCAAGGTCAAAAGAAGGATTTTCTGCAGAAAGACCAAACTCCTTCAAATGGCTCAAACTATGAAAAATGTCAGCAGACCGGAGAAGTGCTTTCGTGGGGATACATCCCCAGTTCAGGCATACGCCCCCCATATGTGCAGTTTCAACCAGGGCAACATTCATCCCAAGTTGGCTGGCTCTGAGAGCAGCTACATATCCACCTGGACCGCCACCAATGACAATAAGATCAAATAAATCGGACATAAATTAAAGCACCAACGCGTAGGGGTTCTGAACAAGTTCTTTAAGGGTATTAAGCCATTTGGCTCCCAAAGCCCCATCAACAGCACGGTGATCGACTGAAAGAGTAACCGTCATCACTGTGGCGATGGAAAGCTGGTCATGGCGCACAACAGCCCGTTTTTCACCAGCAGCAATTGCCAGAATTGCAGCCTGTGGCGGGTTAATGATTGCTCCAAAATCGCGTACACCAAACATTCCCATATTGGAAATAGAGAATGTGCCCCCCTGGAACTCTTCAGGCGTTAATTTATTGGCCCGCGCCCTAGCTGCCAGATCTTTGGCTTCCCGACTGATTTGTTTTAAGGATTTTTTATCAGCCTGACGGATAATGGGAGTAATTAACCCATCAGGAATGGAAACAGCCATGGATATATCAATATCCTCAAAATGAAGCATTTCCGTTTCAGTATATTGTACATTAAGCCCAGGCTGTTTTCTTAGAGCCAGAGCGACAGCCTTAATCATCAGATCATTGACTGAAAGCTTGATATCCTCATCTACCAGTGAGGCATTGAGCTTACTTCTCAAGGCAAGCAGCGCATCCAGCTCAATATCTGTTGAAACGTAGAAATGAGGTACTTGCGTTTTGGATTCTGTCAAACGACGTGCGATTACCTTACGCATCGTCGAATGTTTAACACGTTCGACAGCGCCAGTTTTTTCTTCTGAAGAAGCTGGCGAAACCTTCCCCTGTGACAGGACTGCTTCAACATCACGTTTCACAATCCGCCCATTAGGACCAGAGCCTTTTATGTTTTCCAGTGGGAGACCCTGCTCTTTGGCAATACGCCGCGCCAGAGGCGAGACAAAAAGTCTCTTTTCATTTTGAGAGGGTGCCATCCCAATATCTCTGGCAGGTGATTCTTTCCCTTTTTCTTCCTTGGGCTGAGAAACCGCCTGTTGTTGTGGTGCAGCATGAGACTGTCCAGCATCATCAGGAACAGATTCCCCTTCATCCACCAAAATTGCTATGGGCGTATTTACAGCAACGTCACTTGTACCTTCAGGCACCAGGATACGTCCCAATATCCCTTCATCAACGGCTTCAACTTCCATTGTCGCCTTATCTGTTTCAATCTCGGCAATAACCTCACCGGATTTAACGGCATCGCCTTCTTTCTTAAGCCAATGCGCCAGCGTTCCAACCTTCATGGTAGGGGATAAAGCCGGCATTAAAATAGACGTCGCCATTGAGTTTACCCTCCAAACTGCTTGCGCACAGCGTCAACAATCCATTCCGGTTTCGGCAAAGCCAAAGCCTCCAAATTAGCAGCGTAAGGAAGAGGAATATCCAATCCACAAACACGCATTGGAGGTGCATCAAGCCAGTCAAAGGCTTCTTCGGTAGCAATCGTGCATATTTCAGCACCAATACCGGCAACAGGCCACCCTTCCTCAACTGAAACGATACGATTTGTTTTACGCACGCTGGCAATGATCGTCTCTCTATCAAGCGGACGAATCGAGCGAAGATTGATAACTTCTGCTTCTATCCCTTCTTTTGCAAGAATTTCAGCAGCTTCCAGTGCGACACCAACCATAATGGAAAAGGCAACAAGCGTTACATCCTTACCTTCACGTTCAATCTTTGCCTTACCAATTGGTAGAACAAAATCCTCACTGACCGGCGCTTCAAACTTCTGCCCATAAAGAATTTCATTCTCAAGCACAATCACCGGATTAGGATCACGGATAGCGGCTTTCAATAAACCTTTTGCATCAGCCGCAGACCAAGGGGCAACAACTTTCAGCCCTGGCACGTGAGCGTACCAGCTTGCAAAACATTGTGAATGCTGAGCCCCTACACGTGCAGCAGCACCATTAGGCCCCCGAAACACGATAGGACAAGACATCTGTCCGCCAGACATATAGCGCGTCTTGGCCGCTGAATTGATGATGTGGTCTATAGCCTGAAGCGCAAAATTCATCGTCATGAACTCAACGATCGGCTTCAATCCTGTTAGGGCAGCCCCAACAGCCATCCCTGTAAAACCATGCTCACTAATCGGCATATCAATGACACGTTTGGCGCCAAACTCATCAAGTAATCCCTGGCTGACCTTATATGCCCCTTGATATTCAGCAACCTCTTCACCCATCAGGAAAACATCCTGATCACGGCGTAGTTCTTCAGCCATGGCATCCCGCAATGCTTCGCGGACCGTCATTTCCCGCGTTTCGCCCCATTCAGGCTCAAGCTGCTGGACAGACTGGACTGGCTGGGATGGTTTCGGAGCATGGGAGGAAGAAAGATCAACAGATTTCGAAAGGGCCTCTGCTCCTTGTGATGAATCTGGAACCGCCTCACCTTCTTCGACCATAATGGCGATTGGTGTATTTACGGCAATTTCAGAGGCACCATCAGCGATGAGAATACGACCCAGAATGCCATCTTCGATCGCTTCAAGCTCCATTGTAGCCTTATCAGTCTCAATTTCGGCAATAACTTCGCCTGCAACAACAGACTCGCCTTCTTTCTTCAGCCAGCGTGCCAATGTGCCTTCAGTCATGGTCGGAGAAAGTGCCGGCATTAAAATTGTCACTGCCATAGATCAATCCTCCACCAAAATATCAGTCCATAATTCTTTTTCGTCAGGCAGAGGACTTTCCTGGGCAAATTCAGCCGCATCCTGCACAATTTTCTTAACTTCCTTATCAAGAAGCTTGAAGGATTCTTCGTTATAACCTTCCTTCAACATCTCTTCTTTCAGCATTTCTATGGGGTCATGATGGCTGCGCATTTCATCCACTTCAGAACGTGGACGATATTTTGCAGGATCAGACATGGAGTGACCTCTATAACGATAAGTCTCCATTTCCAGCAGGAAGGGACCTTTGCCGGAACGACAGTAATCCATAGCCGTCTGCGCTGCCTTAAAAACAGCTTCGACGTTCATACCGTCAACTTTCAGACTGGGAATTCCCCATGGTGCAGCATTCTGCGACAGATCCTTGGATGCTGACGCTCTCTGGACAGATGTCCCCATACCATAGCGGTTATTTTCAATGACATAGAGACAAGGTAACTTCAACAAGGCTGCAAGGTTAAAACTCTCATAAACCTGCCCCTGATTGACCGCACCATCCCCAAAATAGATGATAGAGACAGATCCCTCTTCCCGATATTTACTCGCAAAAGCAAGGCCTGTACCGATAGATACCTGAGCACCAACAATTCCATGACCGCCGTAAAATTCTTTCTCACGGGAGAACATGTGCATGGAACCACCCTTCCCATGCGAGTAACCACCGCTGCGACCTGTCAGCTCAGCCATAACGCCACGCGATGTCATGCCCGCAACAAGCATCTGGCCATGATCTCGATAAGAAGTAATTGACCGATCGCCCTTTTTCATGGCGAGGCCAATACCAACTACAACGGCTTCCTGTCCGATATAAAGATGGCAAAATCCACCAATCAGCCCCATACCATAGAGCTGACCGGCTTTTTCCTCAAAACGCCTGATAAGAAGCATATCTTTCAGGGCCTGTTCTTTCTGTTCAGACGTCAACACTGAACCTTCTTGTGCCATTGGTTTCTTATTCTCCAGAGTCACAGCCCCTCCTAAGGGTTTGCCAAACATTCTCTTACCTTTACCGATAGTAACCCTGAAAGTCAGGAGCTGTTACGATCTGAAAAGCAAATATCACGTCTAAATTTTATCTGCCGGCTCACAAACCAACATTCAAAGGCCTAAAAGTTTCTTTGCTGCCAGACCTGGATCTTCTTCTCTCAATAAAGATTCCCCAACCAGTACAGCCGTCGCCCCAACCTCACCAAGTCTTTCAAGATCAGCATGGGTTTTAATTCCACTTTCTGATACAACCAACCTGTCCGGTGGAACGAGAGGGGCCAGATCAATCGTTGTCTGAAGATCGGTTTCAAGCGACTTCAGATTACGGTTATTGATCCCGATCAAAGGACAGTCATAGGCTAAAGCACGATTTAGTTCTTCTTTATTATGGACTTCAATCAGGACATCCATTCCCAGGCCACGTGCTATAGAAATAAGATCTGCCGCCTGATTTTCAGGTAAAATAGCCATAATCAATAAAATACAATCAGCACCAGCAAGGCGGCTTTCATGCACCTGCCAAGGATCAAGGATAAAATCCTTTCTCAAGACCGGCAGGTCACAGGATTCCTTGACCTTTGCTATATCCTCAATAGAACCGTGAAAGCATGACCCCTCTGTAAGGACAGAAATACAGGTAGCCCCGGCTTCCTGATATGAACGGGCAATAGCCGCCGGGTCATAATCTGGACGGAGAATTCCTGCCGAAGGGGATGCTTTTTTGACTTCGGCAATCAGTCCGACTTTTCTATCTGCCGTTACCAACTGCAGGGCCTGACCAAACCGCCTGATCGGCGTCGTCATTTCCCGTGCTTTAGCCGCAATATCTTTCAACGGATACATACTTGAACGTTGTTCAACATCCAGGCGAATTCGCGCACAGATACGTTCCAGAATATCCATCCCTTTAAAAACGTCGTCTGCCTCACCTACAGAATCAGACGCAGAAGATCCGATATCTTTCTGACTCGTTTCAGAGGAACTCTCTTCCAAGTGGCTTTCAGACCCAGAAGAGGTTCCATTGCCATCCAGTGGTGCAGAAAATACTGACAGGTGGCGTTCTAAAAAAATCATACTTTTTCCGATTTCAAAATTCTGGACATCATTACCAGCCCATTAAGTAACTGGCAAAAAAGATTTTCGGGCACGTTCAAGTGACTTCAATGCCCAACCACGATCAAGTGATTGGGCGGCCTGTCTGATATTGGCTTTCAGGCCTTCAGATGAAATACCCTCTTTATCAAGAACAGATCCTTTACCAGCAATATGAAGCGCAATAGCGGCATTAAACAGAACCGTATCTCTGTAGCACCCTGTTTCGCCTTCAAAAAGTGCTCTCATACGCTGCGCATTACTTTCAGCGCCTCCTCCCCGTAAAAGATGTATGGGCATGGGGGATAATCCGGCCATTTCCGGCTCCAGCGTCAAGAACCTTGTTTTCCCGTTTTCCCAAATCACAACATCTGTCTGACCTGCTAAAGTGATCTCGTCGATACCGCCTTCATCTGTCCGACCATGAACAGCCCATATATGCGTCCCCCCCAAGGCACCAAGAACCTGGGCGATAGGTTCGCACCAGCGACCATCAAACACACCTACAAGCTGCCTCTTAACCTGCGCTGGATTACACAAGGGACCGAGCAAATTAAATAATGTACGAAATCCGAGGGCTTTACGCACAGGCAGAGCAAATTTCATAGAAGGATGATGATGAGGGGCTGCCAAAAAGGCTATCCCATCTTCCTGAAGGCGCTTTTCTTGCCGATCCACATTACCATCTGACGGGATACCCAGAGCTTCTAAAACATCAGTCGCTCCAGAAAGGGATGAAAGTGCCCGATTACCATGCTTTGCAACCGGAACGCCCAAACCAGCCAACACAAAAGAAACAGCCGTTGAGACGTTCAGAGTTCCTAATCCATCCCCCCCCGTGCCACAGACATCAACTGTATTTTCCGGCACATGCTCCAACTTCCGCATCTGACGTCTGACAGCTTTTACTGCACCTAGAAGCTCCTCTTTAGTCTCACCTTTTATATAAAGAGCCGTCAGGAAAGAAGCGAGCTGGCTTTCAGGAACCTGCCCTTTCATAATTTCTTCAAAAGCGGCCTCCGCCTCTTTCGAGGAAAGAGCCTTGCCGGAAATAACCTGTTTCAGCCCGTGAGAAAAAGTCCCCTTCTGTGTTCCCCCTCTTATTCCGGCAATGGAGAGGAAATTAGCCAGAAGATCACGCCCTTCTGATGACGCGATACTCTCAGGATGGAACTGGACTCCATGAATTGGATAATCCTTATGCCTCACCCCCATGATAACGCCATCATCCGAATGCGCATTCACTTCAAGACAATCAGGTATCGTTTCAGGATCAAGCGTCAGACTATGATACCTGACCATTTTCAGAGATTGAGGTAAGTTACGAAAAACGCCTGTATTATTATGGGTTATCGTGCTGATTTTACCATGCATTGGCACTGGAGCACGCACAACTTTAGCTCCAAAGACTTGCCCTATGGCCTGATGTCCCAGACATACTCCCAAAATTGGCACAATCCCAGCTGCCTTCCTGATAAGCTCACAACAAATACCGGCCTGATCAGGCGCACAGGGCCCCGGGGAAATAACAATGGCTTCGGGTTTTAAAGCCAGAGCTTCTTCAACGGTCAGAGCATCATTACGACGCACATCACATTCAACACCCAGAGCCCCGAAATGATGTACTAGGTTAAATGTGAAACTATCGTAATTATCAATGAGCAGAATCATTGATCTCTCCCGTAGAGTGGAACGATTTTATAACCATATCCTGACCATAAACTGCCTGATGCATTGCAAGGTCGGCCGCTCTGAAAAGCGCACGAGCCTTTGCTCTTGTTTCCTGATATTCAGCCTCAGGGTCGGAATCAGCAACGACCCCACACCCTGCCTGCACATACATTTTCTTATCTTTAAGAAGCGCCATCCGCAGGCCAATACATGTATTCATACTACCATCTGCACAGAAATATCCGACACAACCTGCATAAGGGCCACGGCGCGTTGGTTCCAGTTCATCAATAATTTCCATCGCACGGATTTTAGGGGCACCTGTCAATGTTCCTGCCGGGAAAGCCGCAGACAATACATCAAGAGTTGTTGCGTCAGGCCGGATACGACCAGTTACTGTCGAAGAAATATGCATAACGTGACTATAACGTTCGACTGTAAACTGCTCTGGCACAGTAACAGTTCCTAGCTGAGACACACGTCCAACATCATTACGTCCAAGGTCAATCAGCATAAGATGCTCTGCAAGCTCTTTCTGATCGGCCAACAACTCCTTTTCAAGTGCAATATCTTCCTGGTGGGTTGTGCCGCGCGGCCTTGTCCCGGCGAGAGGGCGGACCGTCACATCCCCTCCTTGCAGACGTACAAGAATTTCTGGTGACGAGCCAACCAGTGAATAGACCCCAAGTTCCATCAAAAACAGAAAAGGAGCCGGATTTACACGACGCAGACTTCTGTAAAGTGCCAAGGGTGAGAGCGGAAAATCTGTTTCAAAACGCTGACTCGGCACTATCTGGAAAGCATCACCTGCAGCAATATATTCTTTAGCCTGTTTTATTTTCTGCAAAAACGCTTCATGCGTCATATTGGATTGTGGTTCCGCTCTCTCAAACCTCTCCGGTTTTTCCTGCAATTCAGCCGGAAGCGGCCCTGATAAAAGCTGTCGGGCCCGCTCAATGAGCACCTCAGCATTTTTACGCGTTTGCGTACCCCTTACAGGCACAGCAATAACCATCTCATCCTTGACTGTATCAAAAACCACAAAAAGGCGCGGTCTGACCATGACAGCTTCAGGCAGATTCAGATCATTCAGAGGCGGATTAGGCAAGCGCTCCATATGGCGAACCATATCGTAACCCAACACGCCAAACACACCCCCGATCATAGGTGGCATCCCCTCAGGAAGAGATAGCTGGCTTTCATCTATCAACGCCTCCAGAGACGCAATAGGTCCAGCCTCCTGTTCCACCCCATCACGCCTAGCAATGCCATCTTTACAGATCCAGACTGTATCAGGCATGAGTGCAATAATTGAGTAACGTCCCCTTGCTGCCCCTCCTTCAATACTTTCAAAGAAAAGACGATAAGGACTTTCATCAAACTGATGAAGTTTCATAAAAGCTGAAAGAGGCGTCTGCAAATCAGCAGCAGCAGAAAAATATACAATCTCAGACATTATTGACCCCGTCCCATAACAGCTATGACACGTTGCAAGGCAGCCTCACTGACCTGACTGAATCTGCTGGGGTCAAATTTCTGAGGAACAACTTTCTTTGTATAAGCCATGCCGATTGTCTCGGAAATATCCTCTTGCAGACCCTGCCCTAATTGTTCTGCAACCTGTTTCTGGAGTGTTGCATAAATATTCTGCGAAGGCAGTTCTTCTCTTTTGAAGTGAACAAGCCAGAATGACTGACCACTCTCCATCATTACGATCTGATCAGGATCCATACGGCTGACTGCCTGAACAATCAGGGCAGGAATTCCTGGAGGAGGCTGATTGACAGAAAAATGAACATCATGGGTAAAGCGGATTTTATTCCCGTCTTTCCCTATAATACTCTCCAGATTTTTTGCCGCCTTAGCTTTCTGATACAGATCTGTCGCCTGAATATTTGCTTCACGCTTTTTCTGCTCTTCCTGCCAAGCAATCAGAAGCTGTGTATGAGATTCTTCCAAGGTCTTTTTACGCCCCGGAATAATCTTGTCCACCATAACAGCAAAGGCACTTCCATCTGGCAAGGCAATCGCATGAGGGAATTCCCCCTCTTTCTGGGAAAATACCTGTTTTACGATTTCTTTTTGCAGATTTTCATTTCCGGGCAGAGGTGCATGACTTCCACCCTGCGTCATACCCAGGCTGTCCAAGCTCCCTTCAGCAGGAATCGCTCCGATATTATCGGGGATTTTATCCAGGGTTGTGGACTCTGCAACCGCTTCTTCAAAACTTTTAAAGCGTGCTTTCAGTGTAACATTTGCTTCATTTTTGCGAACCTCGCCCCTTATCCCTTCACGTGCTTCTTCAAACGTGACATGACGAGGGGGAATTATTTTCACAACATGAATTAAGCTCCAGCCAGCATCTGTTTTAACCGCGGGATTAATGTCATCCTCTTTTGCTGCAAACGCAGCCTTTGCCAGTACAGGATCAGGAAAGTCGCTTTGACGTGCTTCTTCAAGACTTGCTGCAATGGCCTCTGGATAATGTTTCTGGATACCATCCCAATCTTTTGAAGAGCGCCATATTAAAGCAGCTTTCTGGGCTTCATTCTGCGTTTTAAAGGCCAGGACTTCTACCGTCCGTGTTTCAGGCGCATTAAACTCACGACTTCTGGATTCATAAAGTTTCCGCAGGACATCGTCAGGAACTTCGAGTGTTTGAGAAACACTTTCTGGTGTCAAAGCAACAATCCGTGCGTGGCGATATTCAGGCTCCGTAAAGAGCTCACGATGATTGTCAAAAAAACGCTTCAAGGCGACATCGTCAACCTTATTTACTGCCGGTTGCTCATCAAATGGAACTTCGACAATATCGGCAACTCTTATCTTTGAATAATAAGTGGCTACCTGATCAATCTCACTTCCTGGCACATGTGCTGTAGTTCCTAAACCAAGCATCGTCGCCTGTGAGTTCAACATACGGCGCGTCTGATTGATCAGGTAAGCATGATCCAACCCGTTACGGCTCAGTAGATCATCCATTTTTGCAGAATCAAACTGACCATTTTTTCCTTTAAATTCGGGCATGTCATGAACAGCTTCTATAACTGTCGAATCCGGAATTTTTATGCCATTTCTTCTAGCCGCCAGCTCCGACTCTTTAGCAACAATAAGATTGCGCAAGGCCGTACGACTGATTTCATCCTGAGCTTCCTTTGACTTCATCTGCTCAAGAGGAATGCCTGTCTGCTGCAAAAAAGCAACCTGCTGATTGATGCTACGGGCTAGTTCCTCAGGTGTAACCTTTAGATCGCCAACCTGGGTGATCTTGTCTTCATTATCACCAAAACCACCTATGCCAACGAAAGTCCCACCAAAACCGATAAAGGCAAGGAAGACGATAAGAGCCGTCATACGGCCCAACCAGGTATCAACAAAAAAATGTCTTAATATAGTGATCATGGAGGCACTACGTCTCTTTATCAAAGTCAGGATGGTGAAAAGAATGAATCTTTGCTAATTTGTTACAACATACCGTTCATGCACTAATTTTACTAGCGTGCCTCCCATTTTAGGGTCTTTTACAAAAGATTTTTTAAGGAATTTACTGTGGAAACCTTGCCTAAATACGTCATTGGGAACTGGAAAATGCTTTCCCAACATACCCATGCTCTGGAATTGGCGTCCGAACTGGCAGAATATTGTTCCGCGCACGACAGCCCTGATGTCGAGACTATTATCTGCCCAACTTATACCCAGCTTGTCAGTGTAGACCAAATTCTGAAAAACAAAGGCCTTTCCCCCTTTCAGCTCGCTCTGGGTGCACAAGACTGTTATCCTGCAACAGGTGGAGCCTATACAGGTGATATCTCTGCTACCTCATTAGCTGAAATTGGCGTACGCTACGTTATCCTCGGTCATTCAGAACGCCGCCAGAAACATCATGAAACCAATGAGTTTGTTCGTGAAAAAGCTGTTTCTGCCTGCGATTCGAAACTGATACCTGTCATCTGTATCGGTGAAACCCTTGAAGAGCGCCAGAAAGGGCTGACCGTTAAGATTCTGGAGGAACAGATTTCCCGCTCTCTTCCCGATAATTTTGATGGAATCCTTGCTTATGAGCCAATATGGGCTATTGGCACGGGCATTACACCGACCATGGAAGAGCTTCAGGACAATATCTCATCAATCCGTAATTTATTAAAGAAACATCAAGCCCAAACTGCATCCCGTCTGCCTGTTCTTTACGGCGGATCTGTCAAACCCGAACAATCAGCAGAAATTTTTGCCATCAAGGGGGTGAATGGTGTACTGGTCGGAGGAGCGAGCCTTAAAGCACAGGATTTCATCAAAATCATTCAATCCGCTCATCAGGGATAATTCTTTTTTGTTTTCAGGAACTTCTAACTTATGACGACGTTATTGCTGGTTCTAAACACTCTGGTTGCTCTCGCTCTCATCGGAGTCATTCTCATTCAGCGCAGTGAAGGCGGCGGACTTGGAATCGGTGGAAGCCAGGGAATGGGTTCTTTCATGACCGGTCGTGGCACGGCTAATCTTTTAACACGTGCAACTGCTGTTCTTGCAGGACTTTTTATGGTGCTGTGCCTGGTTCTTGATGTCATGAATAAAGGTGCCTCAAATGGGGCAGATAAACATGATATTCTGGCGCAGCCAGCCCAGCAGACAGCACCACACACAACGGACAAAACCCCAACAGCTCCTGAAAAGACAAAATAATAAATAATTTCGGAGCGGAAGACCCTTCCGCTCCTGTTCCCTTTCAGTGTAAGGAGGACCCCCATGACACGCTTCGTATTTATTACTGGTGGGGTTGTTTCCTCACTCGGCAAGGGGATTGCATCGGCTGCTCTGGCTGCCCTCCTTCAGGCCCGCGGCCATAAGGTCCGCCTTCGTAAACTAGATCCTTATCTCAATGTCGATCCCGGCACGATGAGCCCCTATCAGCATGGGGAAGTCTTCATCACTGATGATGGTGCAGAAACGGATCTCGACCTTGGACATTATGAACGCTTCACTGGCGTCCATGCCCGTAAATCTGACAATGCGACCACAGGACGCATATATTCAGATGTAATTGCCCGCGAAAGACGCGGCGATTATCTTGGGGCTACCGTACAGGTTATTCCTCACATTACCGATGCGATCAAAGAAGTGATCGTCTATGGCACGGAGGAATATGATTTTGTCCTCGTGGAAATTGGCGGGACAGTCGGTGACATTGAAAGTCTGCCATTCCTTGAGGCTATCAGGCAATTACGTAATGACCTGGGCCCTGAACACACAATGTGCGTTCATTTAACACTCCTGCCTTATATTCCTTCTGCCGGCGAGCTTAAGACGAAGCCAACCCAACACTCAGTCAAAGAATTGCAGAATGTCGGCATACAGCCTCAAATGCTTCTATGCCGCTCAGACCGTCCTATTCCGCAAACTGAACGCCAGAAAATAGCAAATTTCTGTAACGTACGGCCAGAGGCTGTTATTGCAGCTCTGGACGTTGACACAATTTATGCCTGCCCTATCGCTTACCACCAACAGGGTATGGACCGTGAAGTTCTCCGCTATTTCGGGCTTCCTTACGAGACAGCACCTGACCTTTCCAAATGGGAAAAGATTGTCCACACAATCCGTCATCCCAAGAAAGAGGTTAAAATAGCCATTGTTGGCAAATATACAGCTTTGCTTGACAGTTATAAGTCACTGGCTGAAGCGTTGTTACATGGTGGTATTGCCCATAATGCACGCGTCAACATGCAGTGGATCGACGCTGAGACGCTCGAAAAGCAGGATCAAATAGCAACCGCTCTAAAAAATGCTGATGCTATTTTAGTGCCTGGTGGTTTTGGCGAACGCGGTTCAGAGGGCAAGGTCAATGCAATCCGCTATGCCCGCGAGCATCATATTCCTTTCCTTGGTATTTGCTTCGGCATGCAAATGGCTGTGATCGAATGTGCACGTTCTCTGGCTGGTCTTCCTAAAGCTTCTTCAACGGAATTTGGTCCGACTGATGAACCACTTGTCGGCCTTATGACTGAATGGGCCCGTGGTACGGAACTATTAAGACGTCAAGAAGGTGACGATCTTGGTGGCACGATGAGACTGGGAGCTTATAAAGCAAAACTGCTTGAAGGTTCACGTGTTGCTCAGATTTATAGACGCACGGAGATCAAAGAGCGTCATCGCCATCGCTGGGAAGTCAATCTGCATTATAAAGACAGGCTTGAGGCAGCAGGCTTGATTTTCTCAGGTATGTCACCAGACGGCATTTTGCCGGAAGTTGTCGAATATCCTGATCACCCCTGGTTTATCGGTGTACAATATCATCCTGAATTGCTGTCCAAGCCTTTTGATCCCCACCCTCTGTTTGCTGGATTAGTCGGAGCAGCCATTCAGCAACATGATAAAAATTCTGCCATGAAACACGCTGCAAAATCATGAGTTTTCAGCTTCAATCCCTTACAATCGGGCAGGAACAGCCTTTTACACTTATTGCTGGTCCCTGCCAGATTGAATCACGACAACATGCGCTTGAAATGGCTGATGCCCTGAAAGCAATATGTTCTGAACTTTCAATTGGGCTTGTCTATAAAAGCAGTTTTGACAAGGCAAATCGCAGTTCAGTCAATGCCGCACGCGGTGTTGGTCTCAAAGAGGGATTGGAAATTCTTGGCGAGGTAAAAGAGCGTTTTGCGCTCCCTGTCCTCACAGATGTTCATCTTCCTGAGCAATGTGAGGCAGTGGCTGAGATTGTTGATATTTTACAGATCCCTGCCTTTTTATGTCGGCAAACAGATCTTTTACTTGCCGCCGGCAGAACAGGCCGGGCAATCAATGTTAAAAAAGGGCAGTTTCTGGCGCCTGAGGATATGAAAAATATCGTCGCCAAACTGAAATCGGTCAATAATGACCGTATTATGCTCTGCGATCGTGGTACAAGCTTCGGATACCACACACTTATCAACGATATGCGTGGCATTCCCATTATGGCAAGGACAGGGTGTCCTGTTGTTTTTGATGCGACACATTCTGTCCAGCAACCAGGGGGATTGGGCTCAGCGACAGGGGGACAGAGAGAATTCGTTGAGCCTTTGGCACGTGCTGCTATTGCCATTGGCATTGCTGCACTTTTTATAGAGACGCATCAAGACCCCGATCACGCTCCAAGTGATGGACCAACAATGTTGCCTCTAAAAGAGGTTAAAGGACTTTTAGTAAAACTGAAAGCCCTTGATTCTCTTATTAAGGCCCCCTCTTTTTCCTAGAATCTAATAATGGCCATGTGGGGCGACCATTGCAAAAACAAGCCCTGCACAGACCAGAAATGTGAACCCGGTTTTGACCAGATAAAAATTGACGGGAATAACACCTCGTATGCGCCAATAGCGCTCAATGGCAAATATGGCTATAAAACCGCATAACTCACAGCCATATCCCGCGGGGATTGCGGCCAGAAGACCCAGGCAAAGTGAAAGCCATGACCATAACAAGGCCCCCAAACCCACCAAAAACCTTTGATGGTCAGTACGATCTTCTCCCTGAGGCAAAATAATGGTCGGTAACTGCCCAAGTTGCCCCCAATAAAATGCTCCCTGAAAAGCAATCAGACAGCCTCCCAACGTCAGAAGAATCACTGCCAGGTTGGGAAGTGAGGCTATCAGTCCGACCAGAAAGAGCCATCCCCCTATCAGGAATATAAGAAGCGCGAATAAAAGAAAAATTATCGATACAAGGAACGGAAAAGGCTTCACATTCATTAACCTTAAGCTATGCTGGAACGGTTAAAATAAACATATAATGAGAGGGGAAGCTATTCATTTTAAAATAGCCGTCCTTTCCATCCCAACACATAAGGAGACATCCTTTGAGTGCCATTGTCGATATTACCGGACGCGAGATTCTTGATAGCCGTGGCAATCCGACTGTCGAAGTCGATGTAGAACTGGAATCCGGCGTTATAGGTCGTGCAGCTGTTCCCTCTGGAGCCTCTACAGGAGCTCATGAGGCTGTCGAACTTCGTGATGGTGATAAATCACGCTATCATGGCAAAGGCGTTCTTAATGCCGTCAAAGCCGTTAATACCGAAATTGCAGAAGCCCTCCTTGGTATTGAATCGGAAGAACAAATTGCCATCGACCGGGCCATGATCGATCTCGATGGCACCCCGAATAAAAGCCGTCTTGGTGCCAATGCCCTTCTTGGTGTTTCGCTTGCCGTTGCCCGCGCTACAGCTGAAGAGTTGGAATTACCGCTTTATCGCTATGTTGGTGGTACATTTGCTCATACTCTGCCCGTCCCTATGATGAATATCATCAATGGGGGGGAACATGCTGATAATGCAATTGATTTCCAGGAATTCATGATTCAGCCTATTGGCGCTTCTTCGATCACAGAAGCCATCCGCATGGGATCTGAGATTTTTGCATGTTTAAAAAAAGACCTTCACAAGGCAGGCTTAAATACGAATGTTGGTGATGAAGGTGGCTTTGCACCCAATCTCAGATCTGCAGAGGAAGGACTAAGCTATATCTCAAAAGCCGTAAAAGATGCTGGTTACAAATTAGGCGAAGATATTGTCTTCGCATTGGACTGTGCTTCAACCGAATTTTATAAAAACGGCCAGTATGTACTATCAGGTGAAGGCAAAAGCTTTGACTCAGCTGGCATGGTTTCCTACCTCGAAGAACTGACAAAAGCCTTCCCCATTGTCTCCATCGAAGATGGGCTAGCTGAAGATGACTGGGAAGGATGGGCAGAACTGACAAAGCGCTTGGGCAATCGTATCCAGCTTGTCGGGGATGATTTGTTCGTTACAAACCCTGCCCGTCTGGCACGCGGTATTAAAGACCATGTTGCGAATGCCTTACTGGTTAAAGTAAATCAGATTGGCACGCTTACAGAGACACTTCGCGCTGTAGAAATGGCCCATAAAGCAGGATATCGCTGTGTCATGAGCCATCGTTCAGGAGAAACTGAAGACAGCACAATCGCCGATCTGGCAGTGGCTGTAAATTGTGGCCAGATCAAAACAGGCTCTCTCTCACGCTCTGACCGTATGGCAAAATATAATCAGCTTATCCGCATTGAACAACAGCTTGGCGAAAGCGCAGAATTTGCAGGACGTTCCATTTTAAGATCATAACGTCCTCTGTAAAAAATAATCACCAAAAAAAGTCCCTCTCAGAAAGAAGGGACTTTTTTTATTTAATTCTTAGTCCTAAAATATGGGTTCCGAAAATGGAGCCTTATTATTATGAAGATAGCTTTATTTATTAAAAGAGCTTTAGGAGTCATTCTGCCGCCTGCTATCTTCCTCGCTATGACGGGCTATTTTATCTGGAATTCCGTTCACGGCGAACATGGTATCCGCGCTTATCAAAAGCAGCTAAAGCTTGAACAGCAGGCTGAGCTTGCCTTGCAGGATGCGCATAAGGAACAGGATATCTGGAAAAAACGTGTCATAGGACTTGGCGAAAATGCCTTGGATAAAGACCTCCTGGATGAACGCAGCCGTGCTATGCTCAATATGAGCGAAAAGGGAGATATCGTTATCCCCTATGGAGAGAAAAATCATCTTTATTAGGAGCTCTCTCCCATAAAAAAAGCGGCCCCTTGGGACCGCTTCTATCTCTATTATAGCAACGCTATTTTATTTAATTTTTGCTTCACGGAACAAAACGTGTTTGCGTGCTACTGGATCATATTTGCGAAGTTCCAGCTTGCCTGTAGCGGAACGAGCATTCTTTTTCGTAACATAGAAATAGCCGGTATCAGCTGAAGAAACGAGACGAATCTGAATAACATTTGTCTTGGCCATAATCACCCTCGGATTGCTGTAACATGATGGTATGCCGCCTGATGTATGAAACAGCACAGCCCTCTTTGGGGCGCAGAATGCTATTTTAAGTCATTCAGGTCAAGTCTTACTGCATGATTGAGGGCAAAAATTTTTATTATACTTGGCCCATAACAGAAGTTTTTACCTATGTTTTGTATTTTGTCTGTGGGCAGTCCTCTGTTTTCCTGAATGAGCATGAAGCACTGATTTTCTATCGTGCTTTTTTCTCTCACTAACAGCAGTTATATGTTTTGAACTATGAATCCCCCTTTTTCTGAAAGAAGATATTTTGTTAGCGGTAGCAGCAGAATGAGGTTTATGCGTTTTTTGTCTGGAGCTCTGGTTTATGGCGCCTTTATGGGACGTTTTATGAAGATGAACCTCAGCTCTACCCTTCTTTTTCAAGGAAGTTTTTACACCTTCAGATGCTCTGACTGGCTCTTGAATGGTTTTTTCCGTAACTGGTGAAAGAGGTTTCCCTTCAATATTCTTATCTACCGCAAAAGCCTTTTGCGGAGTATCAGGCGTTCCTCTAACGATTGTAACGGAGCCATCAGGTGCAACCATAGTTGTTGTACCATCCCCATTTGGAATGGCTACCGTATCATGATTAGGGCCTTGCAGATATGCTGGTGCGCTATCTTCTACATTCGAGGGTAACGACGAACCAATTGCAGAACTGCTCCTGCGCACACCATTTCGTCTTGAAACCTCTTCTCCCATAGAAAGGGATTCACCATCTTCAAATGGTTGCTTTTCAAGGTCACTATTAAGCGTTTTGAGAGAACGATGAAATGTCTCATTAAAATGACTATCAGGATTACTGACATCACGCAGTGTCGGAACTGGGTCGGGCTGACCAGGCCAAATATCCCCTTCTTCAGTGACAATAGGACGCGCGACGACACTATCACCCCGAACCCGGCGCATAGTCTCGCTTTCACCCTTAGGTGCATTAGGATTATCAAAAGGCCAAAAAGTATCTTCTGTATGCTTAACGATACCAGAACAAGCACTTAATGTAAGCCATATCATACATATGGCGACTTTCTTCATTCTGGTTCCTTTCGCCATAGCCGCCTTTTAAATAATCTCATTCTACGATGCAGCATAACGAATTATTAGCATATGTATAGCCACATACACTTAGATTGTGTCTAAAATAATTCTGCGAGATTTTTAATTCATCCGCATCCGTCTCAGACCTGCTTTTAAATATTCCCAACCAGTTAAAACAGTAGGTATGACTGAAAGCCAGAGGAGTATTGCGCCTATTATAAGAGCTGGAAATCCTTCCAGATGAAGTTGCACTACCCCTTTATTTCCAACTACCAGAAAACCCAGAGCTACCATCTGCAACCCTGTTTTCCATTTAGCAAGTCTCGTTGAAGGGATTTTATCTTGATAGGTTGCCATAAATTCACGCAGGCCACTAACAGCAATTTCTCTCAACAGGATAATGATGGCCGCATAAAGAGAGTAATATTTCAGATGCCCAAGCCCTGCAAGCGCCAGTAAAAGCGCTCCTACAAGTAATTTATCAGCAATAGGGTCCATCATGCGCCCCAACTCAGAAAGCTGGTTGGTCCGTCTGGCAACCTCGCCATCAAGATAATCTGTAACACACGCCAGAATATATATCCCAAGAGCGATAACGTCGGTTATACCTGTCTGGAAACCCAATAAAATAACAAGCAGCGGAATACAAACGATCCGAAAGAGCGTTAGGATATTAGGAATTGTAAAAAACATCCTGACAGAACCTCAAAACATGCCGAATGGTTATAAAACTGACGAATGTCTGTTAGAAAATCTATGCTTTTATAAGCTTAGCATAAATAATTATTTTCGCATCCCCACTAACGACCATATTCAGGGTGAAAATATCCATAAATGCCGTTAGCTGTATCCTTATTAATGCCCGGCACCGTCCTTAATTCCTCAATTGTTGCCTGCATGACACCTTTTACAGAGCCAAAACGTGCCAGGAGAGCCTTTTTACGGACTGATCCGATATTTGGAACATCATCCAGACGAGAATGGGTCAATAATTTTGAACGACCAGACCTGTGCGTCGTAATGGCGAATCTATGAGCTTCGTCACGTAAACGCTGGAGATAATAAAGGACGGGGTCACGTTCAGGGAGCTGAAATGGTTCCTTCCCTTCTACAAAAAACCACTCACGCCCAGCATTACGGTCAACACCTTTTGCGATCCCTACAAGTGGTATATCTGTTATCCCCAAGGATTCCAGAATTTCCTTAACGGCGCTGACCTGTCCTTTTCCACCATCGATGAGCAAAAGATCAGGTTTTTGGAGGGCGCTGTCACCTTCCTTTCCTTCTCCTTTTACCATCCGTGCAAAACGGCGCGTCATAACTTCACGCATCATACCAAAATCATCACCAGGGGTAACAGGTCCCTTAATTGAATATTTACGATAAGAGCGCCGCTCAAAGCCTTCTGCCCCCCCTACGATCATGACGCCATAAGGTGCCTGCCCCATAATATGGGAGTTATCGTAAACTTCGATCCGCTTAGGAGGAGCATCCAGGCCAAATAATTCTGCAACCTGAGATAATAATTTAGCCTGCCCCATACTTTCTGCCAATTTGCGTTCCAATGCTTCACGGGCATTTAAAACCGCATGGTCCAGAACCTCCTTTTTCTCACCTTTTTGCGGCACAGTAAGCGTAACCTTCCCCTCCCGCCGCAATCTTAAGGCATCTTCAATAAGTACTTTATCTGGCAATTCTATATTTGTCAGAATCAAAGAAGGAGGCACTTTATTTTCATAAAACTGCATCATAAATGCTGAAAGAATTTCCTCAGCACGTGCATCCTTATCATGCAATGGATAAAATGCACGATTTCCATTATTGCGACCGCCCCGAATAAAGAAAACCTGAACGCAGCTTTGCCCGGCTTCTTGCCATAAAGCCATAACATCAGCCTGCTTGATACTTGTTGGGTTTACAGCACTTGATGCTCTTATGGAGGCAAATCCCCTGATGCGGTCCCTGATCAGAGCTGCCCGCTCAAAAGCCATATCTTCAGCTGCCCGCTCCATTTCCTGGGTTAATTTCTGCTGAAGAGCTTGCCCACCACCAGCCAGAAATTCCCGGGCCTGTGAAACAAAATGCGCGTAATCCTCTTCTTTGATACGGTCAACACAAGGAGCAGAACAGCGTTTAATCTGGTAAAGCAGGCAGGGACGCGTCCGTGAAGAAAAGACATTGTCAGAACAGGTTCTGAGGAGAAAAGCACGCTGCAATAATTGTAATGTCTGGTCAACAGCCCAGGCTGAGGCAAAGGGCCCCCAATAGACTGCGCCAGGAACAGGCTTTCCCCTCTGTCTTAACAGTCTAGGAAACTCATGATCCATAGTAAGCATGAGCCAGGGAAAGCTTTTGTCATCACGAAGAAGAATATTAAATCTCGGCTTCATCTTCTTGATATAATTTGCCTCAAGAAGGAGTGCTTCTGCCTCGGTCTTCGTTACAACAATTTCCATTGAGACCGTCAGAGAAACCATTAATTTCAGGCGTTCTGGCAGACGGTTGAGGTGCGTATAGGATGTGACACGTTTTTTAAGATCAAGGGCCTTGCCGACATAAAGCACCTGACCATTTTCTCCCAACATTCTGTACACACCCGGATTACTGGGAATCGTTTTCAAGGCATGACGAATGGCCTCAACGCCCATTTTATGTTCAGAACTCTGATTTATTAGAGGGTTAGAGGGTAACGACATTTCCATCTTTCACTCATCCACTATTCTTGTGGAGAAGGCTGTGGATAGTTCTTGGGAAAATGCTGACAGACAAGGGTTTACCGCTCTTCTCCTTAGATTGCTCATTTTTTAGACACTATTCATAACCTATTGAAAAACAAGGAACCTTAATAAAAAACTTTCGCAATTAACGGCAAAAACACCCTTCTAAACGGCAAAATTACTGTCAAGACCAAATTCATCAAAAATAGTGGACAAAATCGACATATATTCATCGTTTATGGTGTTTTATCCTCTTGACTTACTTATACGCACTTCGATTCGAATCTTAAATCTGTCGGAACAGGCTTATTCATCCAGCATTCGCCTTTTCTGCCTTCTGTAGAAGACGCATCATGTTCCCTCCCCAAAGAGCCTGACGCTCACTTTCATCAAACCCTGCTTTCTCGAGAGCCTGAGTAACCTTCCATGTTTCAGATACATCCGACCATCCATTAATACCGCCCCCACCATCAAAATCGGACGATATTCCAACATGTTCAATTCCCATTAGTTTCACGCCATACTGGATATGGGCAATAAGATCATCTAGCGTGCCGCCTCCGCCTCTCTTTAAAAAGGGACTCATTGCCGTAATCTGGATAACTCCTCCAGCATCGGCCAAAGTTGCAAGCTGACGATCATCAAGGTTACGCGGATGATCACAAAGAGCCTTAATACAGGAATGACTAGCAAAAACCGGTATGCTTGAAGAAGATACAGCCTGCATCATGGTCTCATAAGAGCCGTGTGAGATATCAACCAGAATTCCCATCCTGTTCATCTCTTTGATGACTTCCCTGCCTAATGACGAGAGCCCTCCATGTTGTATGGACTGATCCCCTCTTTTTACAGCCGAATCTGCCAGAAGATTATTCCCATTATGTGTCAGGGTGATATAACGCACCCCATAAGTCTCGCTCAAAAAAGCAATACGTGATGGGTCATTACCGATGACATAGCCATTTTCTATCACAGGCGTGATGGAAATCCCTTTTTCCTCGACGGTTTCAATAATATCTCCCGCCTTGATGCATATCCTGACATTCTCCTTATTACTTACAGTCTCTGGGATTGAATGAATGACTTCCAGCATGGCATTCACACGTTTCCAGGCTGCTTCATGTCCTTCTTGCGTCAAAGGGCCTTGCGGGCAATAAGCTGTCAGGCAAACCGATGTCAGCCCCCCTTTTCGGGCCTTAGGAATTGTAAAACGTCTTTTCGTTTCCAGCATCCATAAGCTTTTGAGCTCTTCCTCATCAGGCTTTTCCCAGACAGGCAATCCTTCAGGCGTTTTTTCCTGCCATGGAATATCAATATGTGTATCGAAGGTCAGAGAGGAGGGAAACACTGGCGTCATCTTTCTTTTGTCAATTACGATCACAATTTATATATAATTCTAGTGAGTCTTTATCATATAGAAAGAGCATTTATGGATCATTTCATGACTGATGATCTGTTTCCTGAGACGCGAAATCACCTCACAATCGACCGTGGAGCCATATTACTCGGCGGCTTTGCCCTGAAATGGGCCAAAGAAATTGTCATTCATATCCATCATCTTGAAACACTCTTCCCTTTCCGTCATATGGTGACGCCAAACGAAAAAACCATGTCTGTCGCTATGATTCATTGCGGCTCTTCCGGCTGGATAAGCGATGAAAAGGGATATCGATATTCTTCGATTGATCCTAAAAACGGCAGAAACTGGCCCCCAATCCCTCCTCTTTTCCTGACATTAGCAAAAGAGGCCGCAATAAGGGCAGGCTATCATGATTTCATGCCAGATTCCTGTCTGATAAACCGCTATCTCCCAGGCTCACGCCTGACCTTGCATCAGGATAAAGATGAACAGGATTTTTCCAAACCCATAATCTCTGTTTCTGTCGGTCTGGAAGCTAGTTTTCTATGGGGAGGACTACAGCGGAAAGACAGGATAAAACGCTTTACGCTTTACGCTTTTTCATGGTGACGTGCTTGTCTGGGGTGGACCTTCGCGTCTTACCTTTCATGGCATAGATACCATAAAGACCGGAAAGCACCCTCTAACAGGCTCAATACGCTATAATCTAACATTCCGGAAGGCCACATAACACTGTAAAATCAGTGAAATTCTGTCCCGATTTCTAAATTCTGTTAGAAGATAAAATTCAGCCCTTTTAAATCTCTTTCCAGGTGATCCTTTATGAAATTTGTTACATGGAACATTAATTCCCTGAGATTACGTCTGCCGCTGCTCAGGCAATTAGTTGAAGAGATTGATCCAGACATTATCTGCCTCCAGGAGACAAAAGTCCCTGATGAGCTTTTCCCGATACAGGAAATTACTGATATCGGTTACTGTTATACACATTTCAAAGGTATGAAATCCTATAACGGCGTTGCTATTCTCTCCCGTTATCCTCTCACGCCTGTCACAGACACGCCTCAATGGTGTCAAAAAGATGACTGCCGCCATATCGCAGCACAGATTCAGACAGAATCAGGAAATGTCACCATTCATAATTTTTACGTCCCAGCTGGAGGGGATATTCCTGACCCCGACACCAACCCCAAATTCGCCCATAAACTGCAATTTATTGAGGAAGCCACGGCCTGGTTCAAAAATAACACCCCCCAGAGAAGCATCCTTGTAGGAGATCTTAATACAGCACCACTGGAGCATGACGTTTGGAGTCACAAACAGCTTCTAAAAGTCGTAAGCCATACACCTCCTGAAACGACCCGGCATAATGAATGGGAAAAACAGGGCTTTATAGATGCAATGAGGTTTCTCTCACCAGAACCACAAAAACTTTATACTTGGTGGTCCTATCGCAACCGTGACTGGAAAAAATCAAACCGGGGAAGACGACTGGATCATATCTGGATCACTCCCGATTTACGCCCTGCTCTCAAAAGAATAGACATCTTCTCTGCCGCACGAGACTGGCAGCCCCCTTCGGACCACGTTCCAGTTCTGGCTGAATTGACATTATGAAAAATCACTGCCGACTAAAGCGGCCCTGATTAAAGAGGAACCCTTTTCACTATAAAAAGGGTTCCTCTTTTTTAGCTGTCAATGATTTACATTTAAACGATAACCGCCGCCTTCTGTGACCAGAAGGGTTGCATGGGCAGGATCTTTTTCAATTTTCTGACGCAAACGATAAATATGAGTCTCCAGCGTATGAGTCGTCACGCCAGCATTATACCCCCACACCTCGTTAAGCATAACCTGACGGATAATAGGCTCTTCACCAGAACGATAAAGAAACTTGAGAATAGCAGTCTCTTTCTCTGTCAGATGGATACGCTGGCCGCTTGCTTTTTCAGTCAGCAACTTGCGGGAAGGGCTGAAAATATAGTCCCCAATTTCGAAGACGACATCTTCACTGCTCTCAAAAATCCTTAACTGGGCTCTTAAACGGGCCATCAGCTCGGCAGGACGAAATGGCTTTGCAATATAATCATTCGCCCCCGAATCCAGGCCACGGACAATATCATGCTCCGCATCTGAACCTGTAAGCATGATTACAGGCATTTTTAGGCCTTTTTTGCGTAGCTCAGCACAAAAATCACGCCCGTCTCCATCTGGCAGACTTACGTCAAGAAGCACGGCATCATAGCGCGCATCCTTAGAAGAGAAATATTCACGCGCTTCTTTCAATGTTTTTGCTTCAGTCGGGAGAAACTCACCTCCTGTCCGTAATTGTTCAGCTAAAAGGTGACAAAGTGTCTCATCATCATCAACAACCAGAATGGGGCGACCACCAGCCATGAACAAATCCAGTCCTATAAATAAAATTACGCCTCGGCATTCTATAACTGGCTATATGAAAGTTAGAAGCGTAGCTTTATTGTTGAAATCTGAGATAGAACCATTAGGGACGTCCGCGACCTCACTTTGAGATATAAGTATGACCAAGGACAAAAAAGGTCCATCTCGCGTAGAATCTTCTCAGATATCTACCACCATATCACAAACAAGACACTAGTTAATTATGACATTCTTTATTTTTTAACACCTGTTATTCAACCGGGGATAAACTGATCACGATGTCATCCAACTGTGGAACAATTGAAATCGAATCTTCGGCAGAACGTACAATAATGAAAACACCACGCCTGATAAGGATCAAATCATAACGATTTTCATCCGCTCCAAAATCATAGCCTGATTGTGTCACGCTTTTTGTAACGAACCTCCATCCACGCTGATAGAGCGTTTCAAAAAAAGAAAAACTCCATGAAGGCTCTCCCAGGACCTTACCCCGGGCATCTCTTGACAAACCACGATAATTATCAAGTTTCGCAACACCTGGGCTAATCTGGAAAACCCTTTGCCTGCCCATTGAAGGAGCCAGAAGACCGCACACCATCCCGTCATAAATGACATCAGCTGTCATAGCTAAAAGATAATCAGCAGGTCTTTCTTCCAGAGAAACCTGACCATGCGTCGAAAGCAGTTCTGCCTTTAAAACAGGAATCCCACGATTAGCCGCATCTCTCAGTCCGTCAGCCTGATTATCTATCAACAGAACCGGGACCGATATTTTATTAAGGCAGTCTGCCAAATTAACGGAAATCGGATTGGCACCAAGGATGGCCAGAGCCGGCTCATCCGACAAGGTCAGTTTCAACCGTCGCGCCAAAGGCCGCAAAGTAAAACCGTGACAGATCATAGTCACGGCAATCAGCATGAATACAGCCGGCATAATAAGCTCGGCAGACTCAAAGCCTGCATCTGATAATTTGATCCCAATCGCCCCCGCGACAGAGGCTGCGACAATCCCGCGCGGAGCGATCCACCCGACAAAGAGTCGTTCCTGCCAGGTCATATTCGCACCGATCGTTGAAATAAATATCCCTAACGGTCTGACAACAAGGAGCATAACCAAGGTCAGCAACACGATGGACCAGGAAACTTTAGCCAATACAGAGCGTTCGAGATCGGCTGTCAGAAGAATAAACAGGATAGAAACGATCAGAACCACCAGTGATTCCTTGGTTCGTTTCAGCTCATTGCCGCCGGGAATATGCAGATTGGTAATTGCCATACCAAAAATAGTAACAGCAATCAGTCCTGCACCTTCCATTTCGATTGTACATAACTGAAAAATTAATAGAGCAATCGTTAGAAGGAGCGGTACTTTAAGAGACTCCGGCATCAGATCACGGGTAAAGAGATAACGCACCAGATAAGCCGGAATAATCCCTGCAACAACTGATTCAATTCCTGCAATCAAAATATTTGGCAGAGTCTGCGCAAAGAACTGAGCCATGCCACTATCGGTCTTAAAGAGCACAATTTGCAGGATAATGGCCGCTAGAATAGCACCAATCGGGTCATTGACGATCGCTTCCCAGCGCAAGAAGGCAGCCACTCTGGGTTGTAATTTATTATGCCGCAAAAGCGGCAATACCACTGTTGGGCCTGTCACAACAACGATCGCTCCAAAAAGACAGGCTGTCCCCCAATCAAAATGGGCTACATAATGTGCAGCAATACTTCCTAAGGCCCAGTTAACAGGAAGGGCTATTTTCGTCAGGCGTGATATCCCCTCTCCCGCTTCGCGTAATTGCCGGATATCAAGTACCATCCCGCCTTCAAAAACGACAAGAGCAACCAGAAGTGAAATAAGGGGACGAAACGCCCACCCCATCGTCTCGGAAGGGTGAAGCCATCCCAGCAGAGGACCAAATAACAACCCCAACCCAAAAAGCAACACGATTGCCGGAAGACGAAAACGCCAGGCCACCCACTGGGCCAAAACGCCCGCTCCAAAGGTAGTAGCCAGTCCAAGCAGAACATCATAATTCATCTCAGCACGCTCCTTTGAAAGCAGACATTTCTGCTTATGGACTTAAAATTATTATTAGGGGCGAACCCTTTTTATTAATATCACGACTTTCTTTTGAAAACGGAAACGTAAAAACCATCAGTACCATTTGTCCCAGGCGTTAAGGAAAAACTGGCACGCTGCTTCAACTCACTGGGTAACCATACTGACATTTCAGATGGCTTTTCCAGAGCAAATTGCTCATTCCCAGTCAGGAAACGGTCTTTTTGACAATCATTTTCTGCTGATAACAGAGAGCATGTCGCGTAAACCAGTCTTCCCCCTGGTTTTACTAATTTGGAAGCAGTTTTAAGAATCTGGGCCTGCTTTACCACAAGCTCTTCAAGATCCTGCTCTGAAAAGCGCAGTCGTGCATCCGGGTTACGCCGCCATGTTCCTGTTCCAGAACAAGGTGCATCAACCAGAACGGTATCAAAGCTCCCTTCACGTCTTTTGACCCATTTATCACCTTCCTCAAGCAGATGCCGTGTCACGTTATGAACACTAGCACGCCGGAAACGCTTTATGGATCCTTCAAGTCTTGGTCTGGAAACATCGCAGGCAATAATCTGGCCTTTATTTTCCATCGTCATAGCTAAAGCCAGCGTTTTTCCACCGGCTCCTGCACAATAATCCAGAACACGCTGCCCTGCTTTCGCTTCAACTGCCGCAGCGATCAACTGGCTGCCTTCATCCTGAATTTCGATCAAGCCGCTCTGAAAAGCCTTTGTGGATGTGACAGGATGCCGCCCTTTCAGACGTAAACCCCAGGGAGAATACAGCGTATCAAGTGCTTCAAACCCTTCTTTCCGAAGAGCAATTTTCGCACTTTCTCTCGTCGCTTTCAGCAGATTAACACGGAGGTCAAGTGTTGGCAGCGTTAAAAGGGCCTGCAACTCTTCTTCAACTCTCTCTCCAAAATCCTTTTCAAAAAGAGGCATAAGCCAATCCGGCACTTCAAGTCTTACAGCCCTGGACTGGCGCGCATCACTGAGGCTTTTTCCCTGCAAGGAATCAAGGATCAAGGTCTCCCGTTCAGTCAGACTGTCAGGGCTGTAACGCTCCCCGCTAAAGAGCGCCTTTACTGAATTTAAGGACTGTCCTGAAAAGAAAAGCTGGGCACCACACAGCAATCTCGGTGATATATCACTTTGACGTTCATCTTCTCTGGCTCTCAAGTGCCAGTGAAGACGCCGCCAGTTACGTAATATATCCCATACTAATGAAGAGATCGCACGGCGATCGCCGCCACCTATATAACGCCGTTCACGAAAAAAATTATTGGCAGTCGCATCAGCTGGACGGAATGGGGCATTCTGAATCGCACAAAGCAGATCAATAGCCCCGGAAATACGGGCAGAAGGGGTCATGCCCCTTCGCCTACCCTATTTCAAGGGTGAATGAAAAGAGTAAAGCCTCATTCAAAACGATAATTAGGTGCTTCACGCGTGATTGTTACGTCATGAACATGGCTTTCTCTCAAGCCGGCATTGGTGATACGGCGGAACTGCACCTTTTTCTGAAGTTCAGAAATAGAAGCTGAACCTGTATATCCCATCCCTGCACGCAGTCCCCCAACGAGCTGGTGAATAACTGCTGCCATTGCACCACGATAAGGTACTTGTCCTTCGATTCCTTCAGGCACAAGCTTCAGGCTATCACTGACTTCAGCTTGGAAATAACGATCAGCCGATCCACGAGCCATTGCCCCGAGAGACCCCATACCGCGATATGCCTTATAGGTGCGTCCCTGATGCAGGAATGTCTCACCCGGACTTTCCTCACAGCCAGCCAGAAGAGAACCGACCATCACCACGTCTGCCCCAGCCCCAATGGCCTTGACGATATCGCCAGATGTTCTGATCCCGCCATCAGCAATAGCCGAAATATCTTTTTCATGACAAGCAGCTGCCGTTTCCAATACAGCAGAGAACTGGGGAACACCAACGCCAGCAACAATACGCGTCGTGCAGATTGAGCCTGGTCCAATGCCGATCTTGATACAATCGGCCCCAGCTTCAATCAATGCCTGTGCTGCTTCTGGTGTTGCGACATTGCCAGCAATAATCTGAACCTCATCATATTGCTCTCTCAGATAAGAAACTGTTTTCAGAACACCTTGGGAGTGGCCATGCGCCGTGTCGACCACGAGGACATCAATCCCTGCTCCGACAAGCTCTTTGGCTCTTTTAAGACCATCTTCCCCAACCCCTATAGCTGCAGCACAAAGGAGGCTCCCTCTCTGGTCCTTGACCGCCAAAGGATGAGCAATCGCTTTGTCCATATCTTTTACCGTAATCAAGCCTACGCAGCGACCGGCCTGATCAACCACAAGTAATTTCTCAATACGATGTTTATGAAGCAGGTCACGAGCCTGTTCGGCTGGTGCACCATGCCTGACAGTAACAAGATTTTCTGACGTCATAAGGTCACGCACACGCGTCGAGCGATCTTTGGCAAAGCGCATGTCCCGATTTGTCAAAATACCAACAAGACGCCCGTCAGCCTCGACAACAGGCAAACCAGAAATCCTGTGTCTGGCCATAATAGCGTGAACCTCTTCAAGCGTCTGATCCGGCCCGACCGTCACGGGGTTCACGACCATACCGGACTCAAATCTCTTTACTCTACGAACCTGCTCTGCCTGCTCGTCAATTGTAAGATTTTTATGAATGACACCAAGCCCACCCTGCTGGGCCATGGCAATCGCCATTGCTTCTTCTGTTACCGTATCCATCGCTGAGGATAAAAGCGGAATATTGAGCTGGATCTTACGAGTCAGTTTTGTAGTAACAGAAACCTGTGCTGGCAGAACCGATGACGCCGCAGGTTCTACAAGAACATCATCAAAAGCTAACGCATCGCGGATACGACTATAAAGTGGATTATTATTCAGGAAATTATTCATAGATCGCCCCGTCACGTCCATAACACTATTATCTTCAGAATCCGGAGGGCCATAAGCCTCACCGGCTGTTGGCAAGGCTACATAGCGTAATTCTCCACTTGAAGGGAAGAATAATTCATAACTGAAAAGAATTTTAGCTTTGCCGCCCTATAGCCTTACAAAAAAGCAGAATGCACACAGCATAGCTCCCGCTAACGAGCAAACCCGTTAAAGTTCTAGAGACTCTAATGTGATGTAAATGAAACATGGCTGGGAGACCTGGATTCGAACCAGGGCTGACCGGGTCAGAGCCGGTAGTTCTACCGCTAAACTATCTCCCAAGCGGTTGGCGGACTTCTAACGGTATCTTGAACATAATACAAGAGGGAAATTTGAAAAAATTTACCTTATTGCTCACAGATTGCGTTAAAATGACTCCGATAAAAGACAACTTGCATTAATCATTGTAGAAAGGAGAGACATGATGAAAATGCGTTATATATCGCAGAAGAACGCGCATCAAACCGTCTCCCTGACGAAAAATGAAGCCTTGCCGTTGACTTCAGAAAAACCCTGCTATTACGCAGCCATTGACCTGGGAACAACAAGCTGCCGCTTGCTGATCGTGAAAAGTTTTCGTGGAAAATTTAAGATCATAGAGCGTTTCAGCGCCTCTGTCCTACTCGGTGAAGGACTAAGTCTGACCGGCAGACTGGATGAGCAGGCTATTGAACGTACTCTCGGAAGTTTGCGTCTCTTTGCAAAAAAAATAAGATGCTGGCCTGTTTCGTCCACATACGCCATTGCAACTGAAGTCTGTCGTCAGGCGGAGAACTCTCATGAATTTCTCAAAAGAGTTTATGATGAGACAGGTCTCAGAATTCAGATTATTTCAGACAGGGAAGAGGCAGAACTTGCTCTTGAAAGCTGTCGCTCATTGCTTTCTTCTTCAGAAGAAGAGTTTGCAGAACGTGCCCTGATTTTCGATATAGGGGGCGGCTCAACAGAACTTTCATGGGTCAGAACAGATAGTCTGTCCCAAAAATCTTATCTGACAGGCGTGACCAGCCTGAAACAGGGTATTGTCAGCCTGACCGAGCTTTTTGCACATCTCTCCCCTAAAGAATCCTATCAGGCTGCTTTTAAATTTATGCGCGACAAATTGGAAAATTTTGAGAAAATTTACTGCATCAAGCAGGAAGTCGCGCGGCAGAATGTAAGAATGATCGGTCTATCGGGAACGATAACGACGATCGCAGGCGTGGCTTTAAACCTGAAACGTTATGAACGTTGCAGGATAGATGGCACTATTTTGAGTACTGAAGCAGTAAACCATGCTATTACCTCGATCAGGACAATGTCTCGCTCTGCATTGGAGCAGCATCCATGTATAGGGAATGGCCGTTCTAGTCTCGTACTCGCGGGGTGTGCCATTTATGAGGCCATACAATCCATGTGGCCAATAGAGCGCATCACCATAGCAGACAGGGGCTTGCGTGATGGCATGGTTATGCGTATGGCTCGAGAACATAACAAATTACGTTTTCGCCAGGAAAATGCTTTGCGGCCTGTCCCTGGTTTATCTATGAGTTCAGGAGCTTTGGCCCTTCCGCTATGAAATCGAAACCGTCTTCAGCCAAAACACGTATTGCTGGCAAGCCTCTCAAACAATCAGCAACTCCTGGCAGGCGTCTCAGCTCAGATGATGCGGGTGCATCACGGACGCTCCGAACAAAAACGGAAAAGCTTAAGACAGCACGCAAAAAAACACCTTCCCAGCAAAGATGGTTGAACAGACAGCTGAACGACCCATATGTCGCAGCCGCCCGGCAACAAGGATGGCGTTCGCGGGCCGCTTTCAAACTGATTGAAATTGATGATCGTTTCCATCTCATTCAGGCTGATAGCAAGATCGTCGACCTTGGCGCAGCACCAGGCGGTTGGACGCAAGTCGCTCTTAAAAGAGGGGCTCATAAAGTTGTTGGCGTCGACCTTTTACCCGTCGACCCCGTGCCAGGAGCGGAAATCATTATCGGCGATTTTATGGACCCGTCCATGCCTGAAACATTACAATCCATGCTCGGTGGACAGGCTGATATCGTCATGTCTGACATGGCTCCCAACACAACGGGACATGCTGCTACTGACCATCTGCGTATTATGGCTCTGGCCGAAAACGCGCTTGATTTTGCACTACAGATCCTGGCTGAAAAAGGTGTCTTTATTGCAAAGGTTTTTCAGGGGGGGTCTGAAAAAAATATGCTTGATGTCATGAAGCAGAATTTCTCAACGATCAAGCACGTCAAACCCCCTTCGTCACGTAAAGAATCAAGCGAGCTTTACGTGATTGCCATAGGCTTTAAAGGACGGAATTAGAGTTTAATTTCACAGATCCGTCCTCTTCAGCCTTCCTGATCTTCAACCTCTCAAAAGGTGTGACGACATCTGAAAGGAAAAGAGAGTCAAAAACGGATAGAAACGCCTCCTGGGCCTTGCCCATCTCCCTTTTGAGGACACACCCTGCCGAAAGCAGACAATGCTGCGCTTTATGGTCTTTATTCATACAGGCCATGACCGCAAGTTCTTCTTCTGTATAACGGATGACATCACCAATACAGATTTTTTCTGGCGGATGCGCCAAACGGGTTCCGCCGCCATTACCGCGCACGGTTTTAATAAAACCGCCTTTCCCCAGACGATGAATGACTTTTACCAAATGGCTTTCAGAAATTTTATACATTTCTGAAATTTCTTTAATCGAAACCAGACGGTCGTTTTTCACTGTCATGTAAATCAGCGCACGCAATGCGTAATCTGTATGCAGAGTTAAGCGCATAGCACCTTCCTCTCTTTCCCTCTTCTCCAAGCCATCTATTATCTAGCACATTATTTCTTAAATGACATTTATACATTGACAACGTTAACAAAGAAGCAGCATCTCAAAGATGTATTTTTTATACACCTTTGGAGTCGGAAATGATTCAACCTCTCTCATCCCAGACGCGTGAAATTGTTAAAGCGTGCGTCCCTGCCCTACAGGCAAAAGGCCTAGATATTACACATGAAATGTACAAAAGGCTTCTTTCAGACGAAGAAATCCGAGACCTTTTCAATATGTCTCATCAAAAGGACGGTGAGCAGCCTAAAGCTTTAGCACTGGCTGTTCTTGCCTATGCGCGCCATATAGATAACCCAGGTGCTCTCAAAGCCATGCTGGAGCGGATTGCTGAAAAACATGTCGGGCTAAATATCCTTCCCGAACATTATCCTTTTGTCGGAAAAGCCCTTCTTGGAGCAATTGCTCATGTGCTGGGAGAGGCTGCTACCCCAGAAATCATGGCAGCCTGGACAGAAGCCTATAATTTTCTGGCAGATGTACTGATTAATCGTGAGGCCGAAATTTATCAGGCACATGAAGCCCTCCCCGGAGGGTGGAAAGGCTGGCGCCGTTTCAAAATAGCCCATCGTCATGATGAAACGCCCGAGGTCACATCCTTCACCCTGGTTCCCGAAGACGGGAAAACTGTCATGCGTCACAAGGCTGGTCAGTATCTCAGCTTTAAACTCACAATTCCAGGACACGGCTCGCAACGCCGGAATTATACAATTTCATCCATCCCCTCAGATGACCACTACCAGATTACTGTAAAACGTCACAAAGAAGGCGTTGTTTCAAACTGGCTTCACCAGTCAGCCAATGAAGGGACAGTCATTGACGTTTCTGCTCCGGCGGGAGATTTTTATTTAAATGAAACCTCGGACAAACCCATTATTTTCCTGAGTGCCGGCGTTGGTCTTACGCCGATGATTTCCATGATGGAAATGCTCATTACCCAGAAAGATCATCCTCCCATCCGCTATATACATGGCGCCCATGATATAAAAAGCGACATTTTTACCAGTCGCATTAAAAACCTTGCTTCCAAGGGAGAGATATCTGCGGATTTATTCTATACATCCGGAGAACGAACAGAAGAAATTCCCAACGTAACCTTTCATAAGGGACGTATTTCGCAAGACTGGATCAAAGCTCAGATCAACCCAAATGCTCTTTATTATATCTGTGGCCCTGACAATTTCATGCGTGATACGGTTCAGCTTCTAAAAGCCCACAACCTGCCTGATGAGCAGGTGCGTTATGAAATGTTTGGTTCAGCTTCGGATGGCTATCTTTCTACTGCAGGCATCTGACTCCCCTGGCCACTGAGATCAGGAGAGGTACCTCCTCTCCTGAAGAGATTTATCCGGCGTCTGTTTCATCAACAGGCGCCGCTTTTTGTACCAGTTTGCACAAAGATGTCAGGACCTTCCTCGCAAGTGAAATTCTCACTGCATTTTTCATTTCCCGGACCATAGCCAGCTTATGATCTGGGCGTATCTTAACGCCTGCTTTCTGATTGCGGTCTACCCAGCGTAACAAACCTTCAGGATTGGCAAAGCGATTATGACGAAACTGGATAACCATCCCTTTCGGACCGGTTTCAACACGCTCAACCCCTGCTTCAAGGCATAATTTTTTGAGCAGGACAATCTCAAGAAGATTCTGTACTTCCTGCGGTAACGGACCAAAACGATCAACAAGCTCCACACGCATGGCCTCAAGCTCGGTCTCATCTTTCAAAGCAGCAATACGCCGATATAGCCCTAATCTGACAGAAAGATCCTTCACATAAGTTTCAGGCAGTAGCACAGCCAAACCAAGAGAAATAATGGGTGACCATTTATCCTCGGCAGCAAGCGCTTTTCCTCTTTCCTTTCGCAGGTCAATCACCGCTTCTTGGAGCATTTGCTGGTAAAGTTCTATACCAACCTCCTTAATGTGACCTGACTGCTCCTCTCCCAGAAGATTACCAGCGCCCCTCATATCCAGATCATGAGAAGCAAGGATGAACCCTGCGCCAAGGGATTCAAGTGTTTGCATAATTTCCAAACGTTTGATCGAATTAGCCGAAAGAGGCTGGGTCTGAGGCCAGGTGAGATACGCATAGCCACGCTGCTTACCACGTCCGACCCGCCCACGAAGCTGATAGAGCTGGCCTAGACCAAAACGGTCTGCCCGGTGAATGATAATCGTATTAACACCGGGCATATCGAGACCACTTTCAACAATATTCGTTGAAAGCAGAATATCATATTTACCGTCCGAAAATTCCGTCATGACTTTTTCAAGCTCAGTCGGGGTCAGACGCCCATGGGCTTCGGCAATGCGGGCATCAGGCACAATATCTTTCAGCCGTTCTGCCATGGGTCCCATATCAGACAAACGGGGAACAACACAGAAAATCTGCCCCCCTCTAAATCGTTCACGCTGGATGGCCTCGTGAATCATGACACGATCGAAAGGTGTGATAAATGTCCTGACAGAAAGGCGATCTGTCGGAGGCGTTGCAATCAGACTCATTTCTCTCACACCTGAAAGAGAGAGCTGTAATGTACGGGGCAATGGTGTCGCTGAAAGTGTGAGAACATGAACATCCTCACGCAAGGCCTTCAGTTTTTCCTTATGAACAACGCCAAAATGCTGTTCTTCATCAATAATGAGAAGGCCGAGACGGTTGAATGAAATCGACTTGGCCAGTAGGGCATGTGTCCCAATAACGATATCAATCGTTCCGTCAGCTAACCCCTCTTTTACCCTATTTGCTTCTTTGGCTGTCACAAGACGTGAGAGCTGGGCAATTTTAACTGGCAATCCTTCAAAACGTTTTGTAAAGCTTAAATAATGTTGTCGCGCCAGCAAGGTTGTCGGGACGACAATAGCAACCTGCATTCCAGATAGAGCCGCCACAAATGCTGCTCTCAGAGCAACTTCTGTCTTACCAAACCCGACATCCCCACAGACCAGACGGTCCATGGGACGCCCACTCCCCATATCGTCAAGAACATCAGCAATCGCACGAGACTGATCATCAGTTTCAATATAGGGAAAACGCGCACAAAACTCGTCCCACAGCCCTTCTGCTGGGAGCATTGCAGGCGCTTCTTTCATCGCACGTGCTGCGGCTGTACGAATGAGCTCACCTGCCATTTCACGCAGTCTGGCTTTCATTTTCGCTTTACGATTCTGCCAAGACGCGCCCCCAAGGCGGTCCAGCTGTACGCCATCACCTTCAGAACCAAAACGACTTAAAAGATCAATATTCTCTACAGGCAGTAAAAGTCTTTGTTCGCCATCATAAAGGATGGAGAGATAATCATGAGCGACCAAATCTTCTTTGACCGTTTCGAGGCCAACATAACGGCCAATTCCATAATCTTCATGCACAACAAGATCATTTTCAGCAATTTCACCAATTTGCGTGATGAAATCACCTGTCTTGCGCTTACGCCGCGGCGGACGTGCAAGGCGCTCACCTAAAATATCCTGCTCTGAAACAAAAGCCTGACGATCCGTAACAAAACCACGTTCGAGAGGGAGAACAACCAGGCCAAGATGTTGCCGTGACATACCTGCTGCATGAGGCCAGTCATCAAATAATTGTATCTCTAACTGATGCTCCCCAAGCATATGGGCCAGCCTTTCACGTGACCCACGGCTCCAGGCCATTACGTATGTGCGCCTGCCCTCCTGAGACCATTTTTTTACCTGTTCAGAAAATACATCAAAAACCTTATCCCGCGCAGCACCTCCCATAGTCGCAAAAACAGGTGCAGGCCGATAACCAATATCAACACCTTCCTGCCCATCCGGTTTTGCAAAAGGGCTGAGCTGCATCTTCGGTATTGATGCCAGCAAACTTTCCCATCCATTCTGGTCAAGGTAAAAACGATGAGGCGGCAGGGGTCTGTAAGGTAACTCCCCTTCACGAACAGCACTTAACCGCGCCTGATAATGATCTGCAATCATCTCGAAACGAGCTTTAAGCATTTCAGGAGCATCACGCTCGAAACTGACTTCTACACCGGGAAGATAGTCAAAGAGCGTGCCCATATGACCGCCATCACCTTCATGAAATAAAGGAAGGTAATGTTCAGCCCCGGAAGCACGTCTGCCCTCGATAATATGCTGGTACAGAACATCATGCAAAGCACCAACGCCAAAAGAGTCACGCCAGCCATTCTTGAACCTGCTGATACTCTCTTTATCAAGGGAATATTCAGAAACTGGTCCAAGCATAAATGATTTCAGCTCTTGTGTAGAGCGCTGCGTTGTCACATCAAAATGGCGGATATGCTCAACTTCATCACCAAAAAAATCCAACCTGACCGGATCCTGCGCATCTGCAGGGAATAAATCAAAGATCCCCCCTCTTGTGGCAAACTCACCCCTGTCCATCACTGTATCAACACGACCATAGCCACGCCCGATCAGAAGATTGACCAGATACGAAGCTTCAAGATTCTCTCCTGTCCTGATGTTGAGAGACTGTCCCTTGAAACTCTTACAGGGAGGCACACGTTGAACCAGAGCATTCAGCGTAGTCAGGACAATGCGCCCTGTAGGCGACACCGGTTCCAGCAGACGGCTTAAAGTAGCTGCCCGTTCTGCCATAATCGTCACATTGGGAGAAACGCGATCATAGGGCAGACAATCCCATGCAGGGAAACGCAGCACCTCTACTTCCGGCATAAGCCATTCCAGCATATCACCTAAGGCAGCAAGATCAGAATCATGACGGGTAACATGGAGTAATGGCCCAGAATGTTCAGACAAACGGTGTCTTAAGAGAAAAGCGATACTTCCATCAGGAACTCCCCATACGGTCGGACCGAATGAAGCCATAAACCTGTTCTCTTGTACCATTAATCAAAGTCCTGTCATGAAAAATCGTCAGTCTGACAAAAAGATACACTCTTTTACTAGTGTCGTGGATGCTCTCACATTATCATATAACTTTGCCGGTCTTTTCTGTCAGCCTCAAGAGCACCATCATTGCCTTTTCAATGTCTGTATCCTCCCCTCCTTCCTTGATAGAGCCTCTTTTAGCACCTTTGACATCATTAAAAGGCATCGGCCCTTATCATGCCGGACTTTTAAGTAAAATCAGCAATGGTAAAAAAATTATAGACCTGCTTCTCACTGTGCCCGAGCGCTATGTGGACCGCAGAAAACTTTCTCATATCAGTGACGCACAGAATCTTGAGCAGGGAAATATTTTTACGGCTCGCGTCACAATTCTCAGCCTCAGGCGCCCTCAACGCCCCTCACAGCCAATAACAGTGCAGGTGGGAGACGAAACAGGCCGTCTCGACATTGCCTTATTCCAGAAAAAAGGCATCGCACTCCCAGAAATGGGCACAGATATGATTTTGTCCGGGAAAATCAGCTTCTATCAAAATAAGCCTGTCATTTCACAGCCAGACTATTTTCTCCCCTGGGAAAAACGCCTCTCATTTCCTCTGATAGAACCTATATGGCCTCTGACAGCAGGGCTTTACCCCTCTACTGTCAAACGCGCCATGAAGATGGCCCTGTCACTGGTTCCTGACCTTCCAGAATGGCATGACCCTGCCTTGATCTCTGAAAAGAACTGGCCGGATTTTAAACAAGCCCTGACCATTTTACATGAGCCGTCATCATTGAAAGACAAAGCTGATTTTACTTCCCTGATTGAAAAAGCCCGTATGCGCCTCACAGCCGATGAGGTTTTCGCCGATCAGCTTTGTATCAACATGGCAAGACAGACCATTCAAAAAATTACGGGAAGATCCCTAAGAGCAACCGGCCACTATCAGCAAGAACTCAGAAAACGCTTTGGATATGTGCCAACCAGCTCCCAGGAGCAGGCTATTTCTGAAATAAGCAAGGATATGACCGCCCCCCACCCAATGGTGCGTCTCCTACAAGGAGACGTAGGATCAGGGAAAACATTCGTCGCCATGATGGCCATGCTTCAGGCAATTGAAGCCGGCTCACAGGCAGCACTTATGGCGCCAACGGAAATTCTTGCCCGTCAGCATTATGAAACCATTTCACAATTATGCCCTGTCTCCTCTGTTTTTCTCAGTGGTGCCATTAAAGGCAAAGAACGCAAAAAAATAATGTCGCAAATCGCCTCAGGGGAAGCGAAAATAATCATTGGGACCCATGCCCTTTTTCAAGAAGGCGTAGAATTTTCCGACCTTGGATTAGCTATAATAGATGAGCAGCATCGCTTTGGTGTTGAACAACGCCTGAAATTTGGCAAGAAAGGCGCACAGACAGATCTCCTTGTCATGACAGCGACTCCTATCCCCCGCACCATGCTTCTTGCTGAATGGGGACAAATGGGTGTGTCCTTCCTCAAGGAAAAACCCGCAAATCGTTTACCCATCCGTACAACTCTCCACGATATGGATCGGCTGGATGATGTCCTTGACGGCATCAAACGGAGTCTTGACCAGAACAAACAAATTTTCTGGGTCTGCCCTCTTATAGAAAATAGCGAAACACAAAGTGCAGCAGCAGCAGAAGATCGCTGGACTATGCTGACAAAGCAGTTCGGCCCCATTGTTGGACTGGCACATGGCAGGCAGGATAGCGCAACAAGACAAAAGGCTCTTTGTGACTTTAAAGAAGGGAAAACGCAGCTTCTTGTCGCTACGACTGTCATTGAAGTCGGGGTCGATATTCCCAATGCTACAATCATGATCATTGAAGAGGCTGAACGTTTCGGCCTAGCTCAGCTTCATCAATTAAGAGGACGCATCGGGCGTGGAAGCGAATCATCATACTGCCTGCTCTTACATAAGCATGAAATTTCCTTCACAGCTAGGAAACGCCTTGGTTTACTCCGGGAAACAGATAATGGATTCTTAATTGCTGATCAGGATTTCGTGATCAGGGGTGGCGGTGATCTGGCTGGGAACAGACAATCAGGACTACCAGGATTCAGGCTCGCTAATGAAATAAGATTACCCTTAATAATCAGGGCAATGAATCAGCAAGCCAACAAGATGATGGCAAAAAAGTGTCAAGAAAATGATAAATCAAAAATAGCACAAGAAGCACTTGTACATCTTTTTGACCGCGCAAACCCTGAGAGAATCATAAGATCAGGTTAAGTTTTCGTATATAGATTATGACTTTATTAACACGCTATTAATAAACTTATCGTGATCGTGAAAAAGACGTTCGTCAGATAAAGAAAAATTTATCAGGCTATTACCCCGTTTTTTGAATTTAGATAGTGACGAAAGAAAAAAGCGTGCTAGTGTAAATTCTGGAAAACATCTCCGGTTTTCTAAAACAAAAACAAAATGCAGAACGAATCTTTTTCGTTTTGTGCCTTTTATGACCCAGTATTTCGGGACGAAACAGTTGAGAAATAATAGAACGGACCGCGGCTCCTATGCTCCTCGCCGCGGCGGATTTGACCGCGATTTTACGAGCCAGCCCTCCTATTTTGACGATAGGGGTGGATATGGTGCTCCACGTGGTGGAAGCAATGGCCCTAGACGCTTTGGCAACAATAGCCGTGGACCGAGTGCCCCTGTCACTCCTATGGGACCTGAAATTGGTGCAACCGTTAAATGGTTCAACACAGAGAGAGGCTTCGGTTTTGTTGGTCTGAGTGATGGAAGCGGCGACGTATTCCTTCATGCCAACACTCTGACCGATAGTGGCCACACAGCCCCTGCCCCTGGCACGACTCTTGTCGTCCGGATCGGGCAAGGACCAAAAGGCCGCCAGGTGGCAGAAGTATTGTCTGTCGATACCAGCACAGCTGAGCTTGCTCCACCACCTCGTGCCAGCCAACCACGCCAGGATCGCTCATACCCTGCTCCTGATATGAGCAACGCTGAAGAAATGCGTGGCACTGTCAAATGGTATAATGCGACTAAAGGTTTTGGCTTCATCACGCCAGAGAATGGAAGCAAGGACGTATTCGTTCATGCATCTGCTCTCGGTCGTTCAGGGCTGAATGCTCTTGCAGATGGGCAGATCACGAACATGAAAGTTGTTCAAGGCAATAAAGGGCCTGAAGCTGTTGAGCTTTCCCTCGCCTAATTTTGCAGATCTGACTATTCCATAGAAAAACCCCTTGAGTGTTTATCGCTCAAGGGGTTTTTTATATCCGTTTATATGAATTCTTAAAGGAGTTCAGCCGTAATCCCGCCCTTTGCTACGCATGAGACGAGCCTTGTCACGCTGCCAGTCACGCTCAGCAATTGCATGACGTTTATCTTCTTTTTTCTTTCCTGTTCCCAAACCCAAAGTGACCTTTGCAAGACCACGATCATTAAAATGAATATCCAGCGGGACCAATGAAGCACCATCTTTTGTGATCGCACCGATTAATTGGTTAGCCTGTTTTTTATGCACTAGCAGCTTACGTGGTGCTCGCGTTTCAAAGCGTGAAAGCACACCTCCCTGATATTCCGGGATATAGGCATTCAGAAGCCAGAGCTCACCATTACGCTCCGAAGCATAAGCCTCCGATAAGGTCGCCCTTCCCAATCTGAGACTTTTGATCTCAGGGCCTTTAAGAACAAGCCCTGCCTCTAATGTCTCCTTAATCGCATAATTAAAACGCGCTTTCCGGTTTTGGGCGGCAACTCCGTGAGAGATCATACCTCCTTTTGTTTTTTTATTTGTCATACATCCCTCTTAATCAAGGAGGTCCAGATTTCTCAAAGCTTCATCAACCTGTTTCCGCGTCGCTTCTGTTGGTTCACAGAGAGGTAGCCTTAGAACAGATTCACACAGTCCCAGACGGGAAAGAGCATATTTCACCGGGCCAGGATTCGCTTCTGTGAACATGGCATTATGCAACGGTGTCAAACGATCCTGAATGTCAATCGCTTCCTGTACGCGCCCTTCCTGCCAGGCAAGATGCATGTCAGCACATAAATGCGGCACCACATTAGCCGTGACACTAATGCACCCATGTCCACCCGCAGCCAGGAATGAAATGACTGTATTATCCTCGCCTGAAAGCTGATTAAATGCTTCACCTGCGACTCTTCTTATTTCAATTGGACGGGATAGATTGGCAGTGGCATCTTTGGTCCCAACAATATTGGGATGCCGGGCAAGACGTGCCACTGTCTGAGGCGTGAGATCAACCACAGACCGCCCCGGAATACAATAGAGCCATAGAGGAATGGATACAGAATCAGCAATTGACATGAAATGCTGGTAAAGCCCTTCCTGCGTGGGTTTATTATAATAAGGAACAACGACAAGAAGCGAATCTGCTCCAACAGATTCTGCGTGCTTTGCCATCGTAACAGCCTCTCTCGTGCTGTTAGACCCTGCCCCTGCCATCACTTTTACACGCCCATCGGCAATCTTGACGCATTGCTCAATAATCTGACCATGTTCCTGATGGGAAAGAGTCGGGCTTTCCCCCGTCGTTCCAGCTGGGATAAGACCGGTCGTACCCCCCTCTATCTGCCGCTCAATCAGCCTGGTATAAGCCGCTTCGTCCAGGCTACCGTCTTTTTTGAAAGGCGTTGCCAGAGCCGTGAAGGAACCACGGTAAATATCGTTAATTGTCTGTCCCATAATTGTTCTGGCCTCATTCCCAAGTCTTAATTCGATCCCTAACAGCGGAATCCTTATTTATATAAGTTTCTCACGCAAAGGACTACGAGGGTAAACCCCCAAAATACGCAAATTATCACTAATATTTGTTAAAGCCTGCAAGGCACGCCTCGTATGGTCCTGAAAAGGAGCACCTTCGATATCCATCAGAAACTGCGTTGCCGTGAATGACCCGCCAACCATATAGCTTTCAAGACGGGTCATATTAATGCCTTCTTTATAAAAGCACTCCAGCGCCTGAAGAAGGGCCCCAGGTTTGTTTTTCACCTGAATGAGTAAGGTCGTCATGACAGCATCTGTCTCTGGCAACGTGCAGACCGTCATCTCTTCATTTTTACCTTGCTGAGCGACGCGATAAAAACGGGTTGTATTATGAGCTGCATCCTCAATATTCTCTTTCAGAATCGTCAGCCCATATAGCTCCGCCGCCAGAGTTGAGGCCACGGCTGCATCTTCTTTCCTGTTCCAGGAAGCAACGAGTTCAGCAGCCCCGGCTGTATCAAACTCAGCCACAGCCTGTAAATGATTCTGCTTTATGAAAAGTCTGATCTGCCCGAGGGCGACAGGGTGGGTATGAACAGATTTTATATCTGCCAATGTCGCTCCTTTAACCCCCAGAAGAGCATGCTCGACACGCTGGAAATGCTCGCCAATAATTTCCAGTCCGGATTCCGGAAGAAGGGTATGGATTTCCGGCACACGCCCTGCAAGTGAATTTTCACAGGGCAGTAACGCTTCTTGAGCATCTCCTTTTTTGACAGCCTCAATTGTTTCTAGAAAGGTACGGCAAGGCAGAGTGTGCCATCCAGGACGGGCAGAACGACAAGCGAGGTCAGAATAGGCACCTGGGCGCCCCTGAAAAGCAATTACAGGCATAAAGCTTGTTTCCTGGCCATCATCAAATCCTTCTCAACGTCAACTCCGATCGGAGCATTTTCTATCGCACAGCATCCAATCACCATGCCATCTTCCAACGCGCGTAACTGCTCAAGCTTTTCTCTCTGCTCCAAAGGAGAAGGAGGCAGGCTTACAAAGCGAGTCAGCGCTTTTCTCCGCCAGGCATAAACCCCTACATGATGCCATAAAGGCCCTTCCCCCCACGGTATTTTTTGGCGGGAAAAATAAAGTGCACGTGCAACAGGGTCATTTTCGGAAAAAGCACAAGCAACCTTTACAACTGAATCCTGGTCAGCTTCTGTGCGATCCCTGACAGGCGCCACCAGCGTCCCTATAGAGACCAAGTCTTCCTGCAAAGGCTTAAGGACCATGGAGAGATCACCTGGATCCATAAACGGAAGATCACCCTGCAAATTGATAACGACATCATGTTCCTGTCTGGGGTCACTCTGTTCCAAGGCAGCCCATACCCTGTCTGATCCACTTGGGAGGGCGGGATCTGTCAGCACTGACCTGACTCCCTTGATGTGACTTACGGCTTCCATAATCTCACGGTCACCAGCTGCAAGAATAACAGGCCCCAAATCAGCCTCAAGAGCACGCCTTAACACCTGCTCAATCATTGGAAAGCCATTTATATCGGCCAAGGCCTTGCGCGGAAGTCGCGTTGAGGCCAGTCTGCTCGGAATTACAATAACAGGACGCATAGAACCTTCTTAAGACCGTAACAACGTCTGAGACACTCACTTAAATATTATCAACGAACAGGCTTTTCCTGATGAAATACCATGATCCTGATCATTTGGCCGCTATCGCAATAGACTGTGCAGAAGCCGCAAAAAAATGTGTTACCCCTTATTTCAGGACGAATCTAGCCATTGAATCCAAAGGTGATGACAGCCCTGTCACGAAAGCAGATCGTGAAGCAGAACATGCCATGCGCTCTATTCTGGCCCATGCGTTCCCCCATCACAGCGTTCTTGGAGAAGAAGCTGGACAGGAAGGTGATTTATCAGCTGAGTGGCTCTGGATTCTCGATCCCATTGATGGAACACGTTCCTTTGTGACAGGACGCCCTAGTTTTTGCACACTCATCTCCCTTTTTCATAAAGGTACACCTGTTCTGGGACTTATTGACCAACCCGTGACACAGGAGAGATGGCTAGGCATAGAGGGACAGGAAACCCACTTCATGTCTGCCCAGCTCTCTGGCAAGATCGGGACAAGGCCGTGCCCTACACTGAAACAGGCAGAACTTTCCTGCACATCTCCTGATATTATCCGCCCTGACTATCAAGACCGGTTCGGCAATCTCAAAAAAGCCGTGAGCCGTACTTCCTGGGGGGGAGATGCTTATGGCTATGGATTACTCTCTCTTGGATTGATTGATATTATCGCTGAAGACACCTTGAAACCATGGGACTGGGCGGCGCTTGTTCCCGTCATTAAGGGAGCGGGTGGAAGTATCACCGACTGGAATGGCCGCGAGCTGACTCTTCAAAGTGACGGCTCCGTTCTTGCCTGTGGAAACCCTGAGCTGCTGAAAGATGCTGTAAAAACTCTTTCCTGTTCTGAAACAATCCTTTAATTTATCGTCAACTGGTCGAAAAAAGCCTTGGTTATCCATCCCCACAGGTTCTTGTGAACCACGTTTTATAAGGACGTACCAACATGAGTACCCCCCTCGCGCAGCAACTTTCACTTCCTAAAAACAAGATTCGTATCCTGCTTTTGGAAGGGATTGCCCAAAGTGCTGTTACTTACCTTAATGAGCAGGGCTACACCGAAGTTACCCTCCTGAAAAAAGCACTGGAAGGCGAAGCACTTAAAGAGGCCCTCAAAGGTGTACATATGGTGGGGATACGCAGTCGTACCCAGTTGACCAAAGATGTCATTGAATCTGCAGACCGACTGATGGCGATTGGCTGTTTCTGCATCGGCACAAACCAGGTTGATCTTAATGCAGCCCGGATGTCTGCTGTTCCTGTCTTTAATGCGCCATATAGCAACACTCGCTCTGTTGCTGAACTCGTCATGGGCGAAATTGTTATGCTGCTCAGGCGGATCCCATCCCGCTCTGTTGAATGTCATAATGGCGGCTGGCAGAAATCTGCTGAAAACTCCTGGGAAGTGAGAGGCAAAACGGTCGGTATTGTCGGTTACGGATCCATCGGCTCACAGCTTTCGGTCCTGGCAGAAGCTTTTGGTCTGCGGGTTATTTATTATGACATTGTACCACGTCTGCCACACGGAAACGCCGTTGCTGTTTCGAGCCTACATGAACTGCTCTCTCAATCTGATATTGTAACACTTCACGTCCCACAGACGCCAGGGACCAATAATCTGATTGGCGAAGCTGAAATAAGAGCCATGAAGCCCAATAGCATTCTGCTGAATAATGCCCGGGGCAATGTTGTTGACGTCGATGCTCTCGCTGCTGCATTGAAAGACGGGCATCTGATGGGCGCTGCGATTGACGTTTTCCCTGTCGAACCAAAAAGCGCTCAGGAAAAATTTGTCTCTCCCCTTCAGGGCCTCGAAAACGTCCTGCTGACCCCTCATATTGGTGGTTCAACCATCGAAGCTCAGGAGCGGATTGGCGTCGAAGTGGCTCGGAAGCTAGTTGATTATTCTGACGTGGGGTCAACACTAGGTGCTGTGAACTTCCCTGAAGTCCAGCTTGCAGAGCGTTCTGGTGGTATGCGCTTCATGCATGTTCATACAAACCGCCCTGGCACGTTAAGTCATATTAACGATATTTTTGCCAAAGCTGCCTGCAATGTTACAGCTCAGTTCCTACAGACAGACGGGGAGATCGGTTATGTCGTCGTCGAGGCTGAAGCTTATGACGGACAGGACAAGACTGAAATTGAACAGACTATTCTTGAAAAACTCCGTAATCTGGAAGGAACCCTGCGTACACGTCTTATCCGTGCTGTTACACGCTAGGACGAAATGAGTTCTGGCACCCTTTCTCCCAGCCTCGCTCGGATACAAAGCTTCTCATTCTCCGGGATTGAGGCTGTTCCTGTAACAGTTGAGGTTCAGATATCAGCCGGCCTTCCCTCTTTTCTGGTCGTCGGCATGGCTGATAAAGCTGTCGGAGAAGCACGGGAACGTGTAAGGGCTGCCCTAGCCGCGATGGGATTAGCCCTTCCAGCCAAGAGGATACTGGTTAATCTTACACCTGCTGACCTTCCTAAAGAGGGTGCCCATTTTGATGTCCCCATCGCTTTGGGCCTTCTCGTCGCCATGGGGGTTATCCCATCAGAAAGCATCATAGATTATGCTGCTATTGGTGAGGTTTCTCTTGATGGGAAACTTAACCCCGTTAATGGCGTTTTATGTGCAGCCTTGGGAGCGGCCATTCTTGACCTCGGCTTGATCTGTCCACAATCACAGGGTACTGAAGCCCGGTGGGGACATCCTGATATCAATATTCTAGCTGCGGATAGCCTACTTGCCCTGATAGCCCATTTCCGGGGGGAACAAATTCTCCCTCCCATTCCAGAACCGGAGGGATATGAGCCAGATTACGGCCCTGATCTTGCCGATGTTAAAGGTATGGAAATTGGCCGGCGTGTTCTGGAAATCGCCGCCGCTGGAGGACATTCTCTTTTAATGAGCGGGCCTCCGGGAGCAGGAAAATCCATGCTAGCCAGCCGCCTTCCGGGAATATTGCCTGACCTTACCCGTGAAGAAATGCTCGAAACAAGCCAGATCCATAGCATCAATGGTCTACTTGAAGCAGGCAGACTTGTTATCCGCCCACCTTATAGGGCCCCCCATCATAGTGCCAGCCTCCCTGCCCTGATTGGAGGCGGTGCAAAGGCCAAACCGGGTGAAGTCAGCCTGGCCCATAACGGGGTCCTTTTTCTTGACGAATTACCAGAATTTTCCCGTGCCTGTCTTGAATCCCTGAGGCAACCTCTTGAAACAGGCACAGTTTCCATTGCAAGGGCAGCGCGCCATGCAACATATCCCGCTAGGTTTCAGTTTATTGCTGCGATGAATCCCTGCCGTTGTGGCTATCTGGGCGATAGTGAACGAGCCTGCCATAAAGCGCCACGCTGTGCCTCAGAATATAGCTCCCGAATTTCAGGCCCTATGCTTGACCGCATAGATCTACGCGTGGAAATCAAGCCCCTTTCTCCCATTGAAATCAGCCGTGCTCCTAAAGGAGAATGTAGTGCGGACGTAAGGGAACGCGTCTGTAAAGCAAGGGAACGTCAGATCAAACGCCAGAATATGTGCAATGCAATTGCCTCTCCAGAAAGTTTCGAACTGGAAGAAGATGCTCAGATACTGGCTGAGCAGGCTGCTGAAAAAATGCGTCTTTCCAATCGTGGTATCACACGACTTTTTCGTGTAGCACGCACAATTTCTGATCTAGCCGCCGTAACATCTATCCGCCGACAAGACGTCGCTGAGGCACTCAGTTACCGCCTAAGGGGCTATTAATTTTTTCATAACAAGCTTAACTGTTTTAAGCCTTTTTCCAGATCCGCCCGCAGATCTTCATAATTTTCCAACCCGATCTGCAGACGGAAAGCCGGACCAACTGGCAGACTATCTTTAAAAGAACGCGTGATTGTTCCCTGGGTCAGCAGGATGAGGCTTTCATATCCTCCCCAACTCGCACCTATTCCGAAATATTCGAGTTCATTAACCATCTTTTCCAGTGACTCAGGAGAGATATGAGGCTGTAATTCAACCCCAAAAACGCCTGCCGCACCTGTAAAATCCCTTTTCCAGAACTCATGGCCAGGGCAGTCTGGCAATGCAGGATGACGTACCCTTGCTACTTCGGGACGTGTTTTCAGCCACTCTGCCAGCTTCAATGCTTTCTGTGACTGAACTTCTAGCCTTATTGCCATTGTTCTCATCCCTCTCACGGTCAGCCAACAATCATCTGGGCTGGCACAAAGCCCCATAAAAATGGCTTCATCACGCAGGATCTTCCAATCCTGATCATTGGCAACCGTAATCGCCCCTAGTACGACGTCTGAATGTCCAGAGGGATATTTGGTAAGAGCCTGTATGGAAACATCCACCCCATGCTCAAACGGACTGAAAGCGCCTATTCCCCATGTATTGTCAAAAAGAAGCTTTGCACCATGTTCATGAGCAACACGGGCAATCATAGGGATATCCTGCACTTCGAAACTATGACTTCCCGGGCTTTCAGCAAAAATGACTGCCGTATTTGCTTTGAAATATCGTTTCAGCACTTCTTCCGAACATAATGGAGGGTAAAAACTTGTCTCAATACCAAAACGCGAAAGCGTTCTGAGAGCAAAGCGGCGTGTAGGGCCATAAACCGAATCAGATAACAAAAGATGGTCCCCCGCTTTGAGAAAAACCTGTAATGCAAACGTACAGGCTAGGAGCCCCGATCCTACGATTTGCGTCTGTGTTCCTCCTTCAATTCTGGCGATTAACTTTTCGAGAGAAAACTGGTTACCATTGCCCATAGCACCATAAGTCAGTTGATGGTCATAACGGCAGGATTCATTGGCGTTCAGCGCAGAAATCGTTGAAAATAAAACCGTTGATCCTCGTGTGAGAGGATCATTGACAAAATTCCCTTCAACTGAGGGCTTCTGCCTGGCTTCATGCGCCAGAATAGTCTCCAAATGAGTCCAGCCTTTCTTTTTTTGATTTTTATTTAATGCCATCTACGCTACCCTCTCCCAATCTGAATTATCTTACTGAAGACTGGTAATATACACTATGATCTTCCGTCAGTTTCCATAGTAAAATCTGATGTTTGCTGAAACATATCCCTCATCTCTTACCATTGTCAGTTGGAATCTTCTCCATAAAGAAGGTGCAACAGTGGAAGATGTCACCCTTCTCGTGCGTGTTACAAAACCGGATATCCTTTTACTCCAGGAAGTGAAACCCGGGATTGACCTGCTTCCCAGTCTTATAGGTGGCCATTATGCACGTTCAGTCCCGGAAGGTCGGCCCCATGGCACAGCATGCTGGAGCCCTAAACCTTTTGCAGCCCCCCGGCTTTTATCCCTTCAACCTGGTTTATGCGCTCATCGTTCTGCACAACTTCTTCAATTCAAAGCTGATTTCGGGATTTTCTCTATTGCCAATGTTCACCTGTCTCACGGTCCCATGCTTAACCGCAGACAATTACGCTTAATCCGGAGTCACATGAGTGAAAGGGCAATCATCATGGGGGACTTTAATATAGTCGGCCCCCCTCTTTTAAAAGATTTTCAGGATATCGGACCACGAGAAGGCACCCACAGAATGCTGAACCATATTCCCCTGAGGCTTGACCGCTGTCTTGTACGTGGCTTTGAACGGTTGCAGGCACGCGTTCTGCCTCGTTTCGGCTCAGACCACCGTCCTATCCTGGTAACCCTTGAACCAAAGGGAACATATTTTGCAGAATCCGACTTATAAATAAGGCATAAACAGCCTGAAAGCCGCATTTCGCAGATTAACAGGCACCGACCAGCTCTTATAAGCCTCTTTTGTCAATCTTTCATGTGAATGACGTTTGATAAAAGTCGTAAGATGCGAAGCTATTTGCTCATCATAAATTTCAACATTAACTTCAAAATTAAGCCTTAAAGACCTTCGATCAAGATTGGAACTTCCAACAAAGCTCCATTTATCATCAACGACCATTAATTTTGAATGATTGAAAGGTGGTTTACCCAACCAGATATGACACCCTGCCTCAACGAGGCTCGGCAAACAAGCATTACGGGCATAATCTGTCATGCGATGATTACTTTTCTTGGGTACAAGAATATTAACGTCAATACCTCTTAAGGCAGCAAGTCCCAACTCTGTAGAAAAACGGCTATCAGGGATAAAATAAGGAGACATAAACCAAATCTCCTTCTTTGCCAGAATAATAGCCTGAAGCATCGTATATTCGATTTTTTCCAAATCTGAATCCGGGCCAGATGTCACAACACGTGCAGGCACTTTTCCCTTCATCTGCGGCTTAGGGAAATAACGAGGCCCTATTAAAGGCTCATTGGTTGTGAACATCCAGTCCTTGGCAAAAGCCTCTGTCAATTGCTGGACGACAGGCCCTTCTAGACGGAAATGCGTATCTGCAACAGGCTCTTTAGAGGGCTGACGCAGAAGATTCTCTGCCCCGATATTCAACCCTCCCATAAAGCCTATAGCCCCATCAATAACCAGAATTTTCCGGTGATCACGCATATTGATGAAAGGCATCCGCCATGGCAGAAATGAATGCATAAATCGCGCGCAGCTTATAGCCTTAGCCTGAAGGGCATGCAGAATGGCGCTATATAAATAACCACTCCCAATACCATCAACCAGCACCCGCACTTCGACACCACGCTTCCGGGCCTCAGCTAACGCATCAACAAATTTCTCACCCAGGGAATCATGACGAAAAATATAAGAGCATAACAAAACAGACTCTTTCGCCTGATGAATTGCCTCCAGCATGACTGGATAGGCATTATCCCCATCATGCAGACAGGTAATGCTGTTCCCTGACAATAAGGGCCGCCCTGTTAGACGGTCCAGCATTTGTGCCAGGGGGAGAAATTGCCTGTCAGGATCATGCCGTAATTCCTTAAGGGGCATATCCTCTTTTATGATCTCAGGCTCCACCATCTTCTGTGCACGACGATGGACACGGTTAATTCCAAGCATGAGATAAAGGGCTGTGCCAAAAAAAGGCATCAACCAACAGACACCGATCCAGCCCGCCGCTGCCGCGGGCTCTCTTTTGGTAAGAAGAATATGAACCGTCGCACTGACAGAACAAATGAATCCTAAAAACCCATAAATAACAGTCAGTAGCGCGATATAAGACATAACCCTCCCTTGGATTTTATTATTTACAAAGTGATTATTTTCTCAACATCCATTGTGGTGCCAGCTTACCAGCCCCTCCTCTACGAGAAAGATAAGGCATCAAATCCGAATCTGGGCGCACCCTTTGACCCTCTTTCCACAATAAACCTTCTTCAAGTGTAAAAAGACGTATCATTTTAAGATGCGCATCACCTAATTTTTGTAAGGAGACACCACGCCCTCTATTCATTTCAGGCACTTGTTCCAATGGGAATATAAGCGCTTTTTTATTCTCTCCCAGACATAGGACATGGCTTCCTTCATATTTCAGACATGATAACAGCTCTTCCCCTTCAGCAAGGTTAAAAACCTGCCTGCCTGTTCTCTTTTCAGCAGCTAGATTACGAGCCGCAACCACCATACCGCGTCCTTCCTGGCTGGCCAAAAGCCATTTCTCCTCTTCATCACCCAGAATAAAGAGAGCTATGGCCACGTCATCCTGAGCCAGATCACATAAAGTCCTGATTGCCTGACCAAACCCTCTTCCACCTGGCAGGTCAGAAACCTTGAGCGTATAGGCTCGACCTGCTTTCCCCATTAGGCATAGCCTGTCCGTAGTCTGACATTCGAGAGAAAATCCTGCTTCATCCCCTTCCTTGAAGCGGAATGTTGACGGGTCAACACCGTGCCCTTTCATGGTTCTGATCCATCCCTCTTTTGAGAGGAGAACTGTCACAGGCTCTTTTTCAGCTTCCAGAATTAAAGAGGTATCAATCTCGGCTGGTGGTTCAGCAATCTTTGTGCGACGAGGTCCATAAGGCCCTTCTGCAAAATGTTTTTCGAGTTCATGCAACCGCCCGGCTATATTTTTCCAGCGTTTTTTTTCCGACCCCAACAACGCTTCCAATGAAGCCTGTTCTTTACCCAGACTGTCGCGTTCGCGCCTGATTTCCATTTCTTCCAGCTTGCGCAGGGAACGCAGGCGCATATTCAGAATATATTCTGCCTGAAGTTCGGTAAGGGAAAAAATTTCGATCAGAGCCTGTTTGGGGTCGTCCTCTTCCCTGACAATACGAATAACTTCGTCAAGATTGAGATAAACAAGCAAAAAACCATCAAGTATTTCACAGCGCTTCAACACAGCGTCCAGCCGATGCTGGGAACGTCTAATCAACACTTCATGAATATGGCCAAGCCAGGCGTTCAGAACGTCTTTCAGTGACATAACACCAGGAACACGCTCTTCATTGAGCACATTCATATTCAGACTGAAACGATTTTCAAGCTGCGTGTTACGGAACAGCATTTCCATCAATAATTCCGGGTCACACTGTCTGGTTTTAGGTTCCAGAACGAGTCTTATATCCGTCGTGCTTTCATCCCTGACATCACTCAGAAGCGGTAATTTCTTTTGATCCATCAAGGTAGCGATCTGCTCAATCAGCTTTGATTTCTGAACCTGATAAGGAATTTCCGTTACAATGATACTCCAGGTCCCACCACGTGCTTTTTCTACACTCCAGCACGCTCTGGTACGGAAAGAGCCGCGCCCTGTTTCATAAGCCTGCAACACCGCTGCGCGGTCTTCAACCAATATTCCACCCGTTGGGAAGTCTGGACCTGGCATAACTGTAAGAAGCTCACCGACCTCGATAGACGGATTTTCAATAAGCATCTGAGCAGCACGATAAATTTCTGCTGCATTATGAGGAGGGATGTTAGTTGCCATGCCAACGGCAATCCCGGCTGCTCCATTGGCAAGCAGATTAGGAAAAAAACCTGGCAAAACGACAGGTTCCTGATCTTCATTATCATAAGTCGGACGGAAATCGACCGCATCATCATTGATGCCTTCAAGCATGACCTTGGCAACTTCAGTCATCCGGCTCTCTGTATAACGCATGGCAGCTGCGCCATCACCATCAATGGAACCAAAATTCCCCTGCCCTTCTACTAGGGGGTATCGTGCCGCAAAATCCTGAGCAAGACGTACCAGCGCATCATAAACAGACGCATCTCCGTGAGGATGAAACTTACCAATGACATCACCAACAACACGCGCACATTTTTTAAAGCCTGAGCTCGGATCAAGCTTAAGCTGTTGCATGGCAAAGAGCAGGCGACGATGGACAGGCTTGAGGCCATCACGCACATCAGGCAAGGAACGCGCCATGATTGTTGACAACGCATATGCCACGTAACGTTCACTCAGGGCCTCTGCCAAACGCGTATCTTCTATATGACCTGCCTGATCCATACCCTGACACTTCCGCCTTATTTCTGCTAAAGGAAACTATTTTAAACGAGTGACAAAACGTGTCCAGAGGCAAAGACTGGTTTGGCCATAGCAAGATAAATCAGCAAAGATCATCTTTGCCAGCCATGATTTTTTCGTTAAAAAAATAATTATATAATAAAATACCAAAGTTATTATATACATCACAATAATAGTCCATTCTATTTAGACAAATATGAAATATTCTATTAATTTTAAAAACATATTTTACAGTTTTTTTATGCTTAATGACTCATGATCGTAGCAGAAACTCTGTAACCTGCTACCAATCTGTTTTAAGAAATGATGCTAACTTTTTCTTTTATCAAATGAAATTCCATAGAATATCGTTCAGCTTTATAAATGGAACGCATTAATCAAATAAATCCTTATGGCCTAACAAAAGGAAATCAAAAGACCATAAGATGACGACTACAAACAATATTTTGATGTTTTTTATCGTCGCCTCAAATAACAAAATCTGTTAATTCTGAATTTCAGAAGTCACAAGTGATGAGGCAAATGATGCTGATCCGACATCTGAAATTTTTTGTTATTCTCGCTGAAGAACAACATTTCAGCCATGCAGCTGAAATCTGTTGCGTGACACAACCTACACTTTCCCAGGCAATCCGCAAGCTTGAAGAAGATCTTGATATAGCCCTTATCGTCAGAGGGCATCGTTTCGTCTCCTTAACGCCTGAAGGAGAAAAAGTACTACACTGGGCCAGACAGATTCTCTCTGACTATGAAAGCCTTCGCGATGATTTAAACGACAAGAACAAAGATGGCCTCAAAGGGACCTTAAGGCTCGGCGTTATCCCTGCTGCTATCCCCTCAGTTCCGTTTATTTCGCAGTTATTTGCCAAACAGAATCCTCATGCTCACATAGAAGTCCATGCCATGTCATCACGGATGATTGAGAAATCTCTCGAACATTTCGAAATTGATGGTGGCATTACATATCTCGATAATGAACCGCTCGAACATGTCCGGTGTTTTCCGCTCTATCATGAACAATATGTTTTTGCATGTCGCAAAGAGCATCCACTGGCTGACAAAGAAAGCATCAGCTGGGCTCAGGCCACCAAAGAACCTTTATGTCTTTTATCCAGCGATATGCAGAATCGCAGAATCATAAATGGCATCACAGCGAGCGTCGGTCTGGAACTCTCACCACAGATTGTCAGTAATTCTTTTCTCGGAATTGCCTCCCATATACGTTCCGGCCAATGGTGCTCAATCGTCCCTCGTGCTTTTGGACTTATTTTTGATCCTACAGGCGATATTGCCATGGTTAAAATGGTAAAACCCGTTATTGAACAGACAATCGGCCTGGTTTTAACAGACCGTATGCCACAGTCACCAATGGCAATTGCCCTCCAGAAATGCGCTCAGAATATTAATATCGAACAGAAATTTGAAGCCTGACACGCAGGAGCAGACATTAATAAATTAAAGTAATTATAAAATATATCATAATCACAAAAGAACATAAAAAAGTATTTTTATTGTATTTTTTATCATTACACGAAAACGTTATTTCTATCATAACCCATCACATGAAAGCTACATTTCATTGGAAAATCCGTAATTACGTATCGCTCTATCAAATTTATCTATTGATCCATAAGAAACTCCCATTAGATCAGCTTTAAGAACCATGTGTATCGTTCTTTTCGTCTCAAAAGACACCTCATTTACTCAGAGGCATCCAGAAAAGGACTCCCAAGATATCGTCCGAATATTCGGAAAATCTATCAGATAATTCTGTAAATTTACTAAATGGGAAGAAGGCTGGATGCCTCGCGATCGAAAGATTTTTTATTATGGCTAAAGTTGTTTGTGTTCTTTACGACGATCCCGTAGATGGTTATCCCACATCCTATGCACGCGATAGCCTGCCAACTGTTAAGGACTTTCCAGACGGACAGAAATTGCCAAGCCCCAAAGGCATTGATTTCAAACCCGGCACTTTGCTTGGGTCCGTTTCTGGTGAACTTGGTCTACGTAAATATCTGGAATCACACGGTCATGAACTGATCGTAACATCTTCAAAAGATGGTCCAAATAGTGATTTGGAAAAACATCTTCACGATGCTGAAGTTATTATTTCACAACCGTTCTGGCCTGCTTACCTTACAGCTGACCGCATTGCCCGTGCTCCAAAACTGAAACTGGCCCTGACAGCTGGTATCGGTTCTGACCACGTTGACCTCCAGGCTGCTATCGACCACAAAATCACGGTCGCAGAAGTTACATATAGTAACTCTCACTCAGTTGCAGAACATGTTGTCATGACCATGCTTGCCCTGGTTCGCAACTATCTTCCCTCCCATGAATGGGCTGTCAAAGGCGGATGGAATATTGCTGACTGCGTAGAACGTTCATACGACATTGAAGGCATGCATGTGGGAACAGTTGCTGCTGGCCGTATCGGTCTGCGCATTATGCGCCTTCTGAAACCATTTGACGTCCATCTACATTACACAGACCGTAAACGTCTGCCTGAATCAGTTGAAGAAGAACTGAACCTGACCTGGCATCCTACACGTGAAGATCTCTATCCTGCCTGTGACATTGTCACATTGAACTGTCCTCTGCACCCTGAAACAGAGCATATGATCAATGAAAAGACACTGAAGCTCTTTAAACGTGGCTCTTATCTAGTCAATACTGCCCGTGGTAAACTCTGCGACCGTGACGCTATCGTCGCAGCGCTTAAATCTGGTCAGCTTGCCGGTTATGGCGGCGACGTCTGGTTCCCACAGCCTGCTCCGCAGGATCACCCATGGCGCACAATGCCTCATAACGGCATGACACCGCACATCTCCGGGACATCCCTGTCAGCACAGGCCCGTTATGCAGCTGGAACACGTGAAATCCTCGAATGTTATTTCGAGGGACGTCCAATCCGCGACGAATATCTGATCGTTGATGGCGGTGCTTTGGCTGGAACAGGTGCACGCTCTTACTCAAAAGGTAATGCAACTGGTGGCTCTGAAGAAGCAGCACGCTTCAAAAAAGTCAAATAAGCCTGATTATTTTGGCCCGCGCAGTTATAAATTACGCGGGTCATTTTTTATCCATAGGAAATGGATGATGTCCCAAGACGCCAATAATTCAGCCGCTATCTCTACAATAAGCGCGCATTTACAATCGGTAAAAAAGAACCTTCTCCCTTCGGCCATTTCTGGTCTTGGAGGCATGTTTGCTATTTTTCCGCTTATTGAGCTGACAGTGGGGTTTCATTACGCTTTGCTAATAGCCCCTTTTGGCGCAAGTTGTGTTCTCCTGTTTGCATTGCCCCAGAGCCCTCTTGCACGGCCACGTAATGTTATTGGAGGGCATTTTTTATCATCACTGGTGGGGCTGCTCATACTCCACTTTATCGGTGATGGTGTTTTTGCAATGACTTTTGGGGTTGGTCTGGCCATCGCAATCATGCAACTGACAGGTACCATTCACCCTCCTGCTGGAGGTGATCCGTTAGTCGTGATTCTCATAGGTGCCAGCTGGTCTTTTCTTATTGCGCCCATCCTTATCGGGACCAGTGCGCTTGTTATTGTCGCTTTCCTTTACCATCGTTTCCTCTCAAAGCGACTCTATCCTGTCTAAAATCCAATTTCTGATATGTTTCCATGGCGGACATAAAATTTTGGCGTGTTCTGATTTTTCCCCTAATTTAAAAATATGCCAAAAGGGATTTTCCGCCATATCCAGAAAAAAAACGACCTGAATTTTCCTTCCCCGAGCACTACGTATGGCTTAGGACGGGCTTTATAATTCACAGAATATAATCAATTTTCTTCGGTCCTTCGGAGTATATTCCTGATCTACCTCAAGAAATTCTCTCGAAGAAGTGATCCCCTCCTCCCAAAAAACAAATCATCCCATAAATTATTTATCGCTGTCTTTATATATGTGCATATATTATAAATATATATATCTAATAATCATTTTTCTTATATTAAGATATAAAAGTTAGATACAAACATATATAATCATATGTAAAAAATATACTTTGTGAATATATATTAAATATATGCGTAACAATTTTCTGTAATAACTAATTTTCTCTTTATAAAACTACAGAAACATATTTCATTGACGAATCTGTGAACAAAAAACGAAAATATATAGATTGCTTTCCAAAATACAATGTTCATTATAATCCTAATTTTTCATGGATGAGATGTCATATTTCGCCGTGAAGACACTTTCTTTTTACAAAGTAAAAAAACATGTTTTCACAAACTATCATACCTGCTGGAAACAGCCTCTTTTTATCCTTCTCTCTCGCTGCGGCGCCCATTCTTGTCACACTTATCATGATGGGTGTTTTAAGACGTCCGGCGTGGCAATCTACTCTTGGGGGGCTTGCTGTCTGTCTGGTCCTTGCTATCACAATCTGGGGTATGCCCATCTCTACTGCCTTTTCCAGTCTGACTAATGGAATGGTCTTTGCAGTCTTTCCAGTTATGTGGATCGCTATCAGTGCGATTTTTCTTTTTAATATCGCCAAGGAAACAGGACGTTTTGACGCTTTCCGCTCGTGGATCATAAGCCATGTCCCCAATGACAGACGCATTATGCTCATTATTATCGGATTTTGCTTCAGCACAGCCCTGGAAGGAATTGCCGGATTTGGAAGCCCTATTGCCATTACAAGTGCCCTGCTCATCATGCTGGGTTTCCCTGCCCTTGAAGCCATCTCATACGTCTTGATTTTTAATGCGGCCGCCGCAGCTTATGGTGCCCTGGGTATCCCGGTTACAGTACTGGGCTCCATAACGGGTCTGCCTGCACCTATCCTGGCAAGCACTTCGGGACTTCTGATGGCACCCCTTTCAGCGATGATGCCCTTTTATGTCATGGTACTTTATGGGGGCTGGAAATCTGTCAGACAACTCTGGCCGGTCTTGCTAGTAGCAAGTCTGAGCTTCACACTGTCAATGGTTATTGTCACTATTTTCGTGTCTTATAACCTGACGGACGTCCTTTCAGCCTGCATTTCTCTCATCATAACAATCGGCTTTCTTCATATCTGGAAACCGAAACCTGACGCAGCTTATGCTGTAACAGACAATGTAAATCACTCCTCCACACAGAACGAAGTTTCCATCCCTCAATGGCATGGCTGGATCCCCTGGGTTGTCGTGACTATCATGGTCATTATCTGGAATATTTTCCACATCTCCAAAATAGGTGCCCTGACAATTCATTGGCCCGGTCTTGATAATAAGGTTTTCATTACCCTTTATCACAAGCCCTATGCCGCCATCTGGAATCTGGAACCCCTTGGAACAGGAACGGCCATTTTCCTCTCTGCCCTGATTACTGCCATATTGACGAAAGCCTCGTTCCATCAGTTCAAAAATGCCCTCTTCATTACGGCCAAACAGGGATGGCTTGCTGTCATCACCGTTGCCCTGACAGTAGGATTTTCCTTCCTGATGAACTATTCGGGTATGACATATACCCTTGGCTTCGGGATCGCTTCAACAGGTGCATTCTTCCCACTGGTCTCTGTTTTTCTGGGATGGATTGGTGTTTTCCTCACAGGAAGCGATACGGCCGGCAACGCCCTCTTTGGCAATCTCCAAGTCTCAGCGGCACATCAGCTTAATATGGACCCGACACTTTTTGCTGCGGTCAATGCAGCAGGAGGCGGTATGGGGAAAACAATTTCACCCCAGAATATCGCCACAGGCGTTTCCGTCACAACCCTGAAGGGTCAAGAAGGCATTGTTCTTGCCAAGACCATCAAACATAGCCTCTTCTTTACCTGTCTGATGGCGGTCATTGTCGTCCTTTTCCAACATCTCGGCATTAAGTTCGGATAAAACCATACTCAAAGAGAGAAGAGAACATTTTCCATATTTCTCTTCTCTCTTTTAAAGAAAAAAGAACCAGGTAGCTAAAGGCTTTCCAGCTGTTCCGAGAGTCTTTTCCTTGCAGAAGGCAAAGGACGGTTCAAAACGCCGAAAACAGATTTTTCAAGAAAATGTCCTGTAATCTTCAGACCTTGCTGCCATTGTTCTTTTGAACCTTCATCTTCTGCATCAAGCAATAAATGTGGCAACGGGAAAAGCCGGTCTTTCCATTCCCCTGCTCCTTCTGCACTGACTGCTTTCCCCGTGCGCGGAGAAATATAGGCCAGATGATCATGCTTCCCTGTTACAGTACAACATGAAAGATCAAGCCCATAACCAAGCTGCCTTAAAACCAGCCCTTCCCACCGGATATAATCTGCCCAGGCAGGACTCTGGGGAAAGACAGAAAGCTTGTTAAGAAATTTCACCAGCTCAATAAAAAGATCAGGATAAGACTCTTTTCCCGGCACACCATTGGCACAGACTGCACACGCACTTGTCATTAATGCCAAGGAAAGAGGATAATCCAGCAAGTAACCGCTGATCGTCTTTACGATCTCACCACTAAAAAGACCTAGCTGCTCAGACAGGCGCGCTTTCCATTGTATCATTAGGATATTACCAACCTGCCAGAGAGGTCGCTGCCGGGTTGAATTCCCCCCCCTGCATAAACCTTTCCACACGCCATGGGTTTGTGTCAGGACTGTTACCAACAGGTTGCTTTCTCCCAGCGCTTCTGCACGCAGGACAATCGCTGGAGCTTCCCATTCCATGACATTTCTCTCCTAAAAATTAAAAAGGCCCTCATATTTCATGAGAGCCTTTTTATAAGGTCAAGAAAATTCTGACTGGAATTTAGTGACCAGCAGCTTTCGCAACTTCAGCGGCAAAGTCATCAACCTGTTTCTCAATGCCTTCACCAAGCTGGAAGCGTTCAAAAGCAACGAGCTTCGCAGCAGCTTTTTCAATTACTTTTTTAACACGTGTTTCACCATCATGCACCCAGACCTGTTCCAGAAGCACAACTTCTTCGTAGAATTTACGAATACGCCCATCAATCATTTTCTCAATGATTGCCTCTGGCTTCCCGGATGCACGAGCCTGCTCTATGAGAACAGCGCGTTCACGCTCAAGGGCTTCTGGATCAACACCAGAAATATCGAGCGCGGCTGGACGTGTTGCAGCAACATGCATGCCAATCTGACGGCCTAGTGTTTCGATTGCTTCACTCTCAGATGGAGCTTCAAGAGCAGCAAGCACACCGATACGACCAATACCTGGACGCAGAGCGCCATGAACATAGCTTGCAACGACACCAGAAGGAACAGTCAGCACAACAGCACGACGCAGAGACATATTCTCGCCGATTGTAGCGATAAGATGTGTCAGTTCATCGGAGACTGTACGGCCTGAAGGTAAAGTCGCAGCCTTGATTTTTTCAAGATCATCACCAACTTCCAGTGCCACTTGAGCAATCTGCTCAACAACATTCTGGAATGCTTCGTTACGGGCAACAAAGTCTGTCTCGGCATTTACTTCAACCATAGCGGCTTTATTTTTGCCAGAAGCAACGCCCACAAGCCCTTCAGCGGCTACACGACCTGATTTTTTCGCAGCCTGGGAAAGACCTTTTTTACGAAGCCAGTCAATGGCGGCTTCCATATCCCCGTCAGTTTCAGTCAGGGCTTTTTTGCAGTCCATCATGCCTGCGCCAGTAGATTCACGGAGTTCACGAACCTGGGCAGCTGAGATCTGAGCCATATCATCACCTTTTATATAAAAATCCATGCAGTCAGGTTCCTTTCCCTAACTGCATGGGTCTAATTTTCAAAAAAGCAGTTCCTGAAACAATCATTTCAAGGAATATAAGCTGCTTTCATTAATTTGCAGGAGCTTCTTCAGCGGAGGCAACAGCCTCGGTGATTTCTGCTTCAACAGGGAGTTCCTCAGAGGCTCCGATGTCCTGACCGGAAGCGGCCAGTTCAGCAGAAATACCATCAAGAACAGCGCCAGCCACCAGATCACAATAAAGGGTGATTGCACGAATGGCATCATCATTCCCAGGAACAGGGAAATTCACACCTTTAGGGTCTGAGTTACTGTCAAGAATTGCCACAACAGGAATACCAAGCTTGTTAGCTTCTTCAACAGCAAGCTTTTCCTTATTGGTATCAATGACGAAAAGCAGGTCAGGAAGGCCGCCCATATCCTTGATACCGCCAAGTGAACGCTCAAGTTTTTCACGATCACGAGTAATATCAAGAATCTCTTTTTTCGTAAGACCCGTTGTATCACCAGCCAGCATTTCGTCTATTGAACGCAGACGTTTAATGGAGTTGGTGATGGTCTTCCAGTTTGTCAGCATGCCACCGAGCCAACGGTGATTGACGTAATACTGCCCACAACGCTGTGCTGCCTCAGCAACATGCTCGGAAGCAGCGCGTTTCGTTCCCACGAAAAGTACACGACCACCAGCAGCAACGGTATCACGGACTTGTTTCAGAGCGCGATCCAGCAAAGGAACTGTCTGCTGAAGATCAATAATATGAACCTGATTACGGACACCAAAAAGATAAGGAGCCATCGCTGGATTCCAGCGACGTGTGTGGTGACCGAAGTGAACACCAGCTTCAAGCAGCTGACGCATTGTAAATTGAGGCATTGCCATAATAAGCAACCTTTATAATCTGGTTAATCCTCCGCATGATGCGGCCTGTTCCCAGGCACCAGAAAGTCTGGATCATACGTGCGAGATAGCACCTTTCCCTCAACAGGAAAGGTAATTTCTTCTATCTTCTCATCCCGAAAATAGCAAGTCTGTTTCAAAAATGTTCAGACAGAAACACCGCCATGACATTTCGCGCCTTGGCAGCATTCTGCCCTAACTTGATCAAGGCATATATCTGGGAAGGATGACGAAACAGGGAGTTCATAAGACCGGGAATGTAAATCTTTCCATCCCTTAAACCGGCCGAAGCTGCAGGAGGCAAATCCTGAGAAGCATCATCACAAACGACACGCAACGCCGCAAAAGGCAGACCTGACTGAGCCACGAGGCCGCTTTCCATATCAACAGCGCTACACCCCGTCTCTTCCCATATCCGTTTTTTCAGCAATGACGTCTCAATCATGACGGCACTATGGAAAATCCCGCCCCCTTGGACCTTTTCACTCCTAAAGCGGTTTACCTGTTCACTATTACAGAAATATTTCTTACCTTCGGCGTAAATATAGTCTGGAACAGTTATCGTGCCTGGAGGGGAAGCTGGATCCAATCCCCCTGCACAGCCAAATGATAATAATTCCGTTGCCCCGGCCTGTATAAGAGTCTGTAGAGCCTTTTTACCCTGCTGTTCGCAGGCATGGCTCAAGGCTATCTTCGCCTCTGGGAAAGCCCTGGCAGCAAGCTTTGCTTCTGCTGCCAGGCCGGTCAGGATTCCCAGCATTAAAACCCGAACTCTACATGGCCTGAGTTACTGCTGCCGAGATTACGGTAGCGTGAAAGCGCCATAAGGGGGAAAAACTGTTTGTAACCATGGTAACGCAGGTAGAAGACCTTTGGGAATCCTACAGCATTATAGGGTTCTTCATGCCATTCACCATTCTCATCCTGAGCCTTGGCAAGATAGGCAATACCACGTTTAACCGCTTCTGAATCGCGTTGACCAACAGCCATTAAAGCCAATACAGCCCAAGCTGTCTGTGTAGGAAGACTGGTCTTATAAATGCCGTGCTTAGCCCCTTCATAACTGGCGCAATCTTCACCCCAGCCCCCATCTTCACGCTGTACTGACTCCAGCCATTTAATCGCACGGACAATCATGGGGTCAAAATGAGACACACCGGCAATATTCAGGCCGCAGAGCACAGACCATGTTCCATAAATATAATTCGTGCCCCAACGACCAAACCAGCTTCCTTCAGGTTCCTGCTCCCGACGAAGATAATTTATGCCTTTCTCAATAACAGCACGGTCTTCAATATGATCAAGCTGAGACAGGAACGAAATACAACGCGCAGAGACATCTGCTGTTGGTGGGTCAAGCAGGGCACCATGATCAGCAAAGGGGATATAATTCAGGAAGTCCATATTATTATCAATATCGAAAGCGCCCCAGCCTCCATTGGTACTTTGCATGCCAATAATCCATTCACGGGCACGCTCAATTGCTTCTTTATTTTCTACCGCATCAAGACGGTGGAGAAGCATGCCGACAACCGCCGTGTCATCAACATCGGGGTAATAATCATTTTCATATTGGAAAGCCCAGCCACCTGGTCGTAAGCCGGGTATATTAATCTCCCAGTCTCCTTTAACATTGAGAATCTGACGTTCTCTTAACCAGGCTGCACTCTTTTTCAAGGCAGCTATCGTCTCTTCACGCTTTACAGCCTTAGGGCCAGAAGCTGCTTCAAGCATAGCCAGACCTGACAGACCTGTATCCCAGACAGGAGACACACAAGGCTGGCAGTAAATTTCACCATTTTTCTCGACAAGAAGGTCCTGAACAGCCTGCCATGCCTGAACAGCTTTGGGGTCATCATCTGAAACACCAATGGTTCGGAACATCATGATAACATTTGCCATTGCAGGATAGATAGCTCCCAAACCACCAGCACTCAGGCGTTCTTCAATGAAGGAAATGGCTTTCTGGACAGCTTTCTTCCGTGTTTTTTTAGGAAAATAAGGTTCCGCCTTGCGTAATATAACGTCAAGATATTTAAAAAAGCGGCCCCATTGGGAACGATAAGGCCCTCTAATCCAGTCTGTAATCTTCTGCGGAGGTGTTACAAATAACTCCTGCACATGAATCTTACGGGGATTGATGGCAACAGGTTTAAACGTCCCCAGAACAAGCAAGGGCGCAATTACTGTACGTGACCAGTAAGACATATTCCATAAAGAAATAAAGGCTTTCCGGGACATCAGCATCAGCTCAACAGGCATGACCGGTACAGCATCCCAGGGCACTTCACCAAAAAGGGCAAGCTGTATACGCGTGAAAACGTTGCTTCTTTCAGCCCCGCCATGTTTCAGAATAGCAGCCCTTGCTGCGCGCATATGGGGCGCATCGGGGTCGTCACCAAGTGCTTTAAGTGCAAAATAAGCCTTTACTGATGCAGAAAGGTTAAAATCGCCGTCATGGTAAAGAGGCCACCCTCCATGCACACCCTGAATACGCCTGAGATAATGACCTATTTTTTCTTCCTTTTCTGGATCAATACGATCGAGAAAATGCTCAAGCAAAACATATTCTGCCGGGATTGTTGCATCGGCTTCCAGCTCAAAGACCCAGTGGCCGTCTTCTTTCTGACGATGCCCCAAGGCGAAATGACCTTTCTCAATAGAGTGGTCAAGTTTTTCGCCAAAGTCACTTAGATCAGACAAAGTCTCGCTCACTGGTTCCTCCCTACTCGGTTTTGTTGATTCATCTTAAGAACTGAAATTTTCAAAAATTATCTAATCACTGGCCTGCTTTGAAAGCAGAACGATATCCTAAAGCAGTCACAGCTGCCAGGCCGGATTGGATGGCCCCTTCAATTGTGGAAGGCAGTCCCGTATCTGTCCAATCCCCTGCCAACGCAAGATTTGCATATAGCGTTGCGGCACCTGGCCTACGCTTATTCTGCTCCGGTGTAGCAGCAAAAGTTGCTCTTTTTTCCCTGATAAGACGGCTCGCAGGTGTTGCCAGCGGCAGAACACCCTCAATAACAGTATTCAAGGCCTGGGTAATCTCTTCCCAAATCACATCAAGCATCGCTTCATTGGAATAATCAGTATAACGATTTGCGGCACTTACTGTTACAGACAACACGTTATCATGGATGAAGAGCCATTCAGCCATACCGCCTACCAGCCCGACAAACCCTGCTTCTTTCACGGGACTTTTAAGCTTTAATGTATAAGGCAGCCTGTAATGGGCATTGGCGATTGACTCAAACATTGTCGGCACCACTAGATCAGGAAGCAACCCTCCTGCAATAGTGGCCGGCACAGCCAGAATAACAGAATCTTCTGGCTCCAGAGTGACCATACCATCGGTTGTCATGAAAGAGACAAGACGACCATCCTCTTCCTTCAGAGACGTTACACGTGTGCCGACAAGCACCTTACTATGAAACTTCTCCAGATAGGATAAAGCAGGATTTACGAATGTTTCTGATAAACCATTTTTCGCTATCCATGGGCAGCAGGCATGCCCACCCTGCGCCAAGGTCTTTTTAATAATATTACCCAATAATGCCGCACTGCCACTCTCAATATCCGTATTTAAGGCAGAAATCGCAAAGGGAGCCACTAAACGCCGTGTAAACTCTCCCCCATCCAGACATTCAGCTACTGTTTTATCAGGTCCAGCTTTTATCAGGCGACTGAGGACAAAAATTTCTTTTAAAGCCATCCCAGGGACGCGTGCCCGGCGATTCAAAAGCCAGAAAGGAATCTTCCCTTTTGAAAGACGCAAGCACCATCCCAGACTGTCTTCCAGGTCATACCATGGGAAAATAGGTCTCCCCGGCCCTTTCAGCGTATCTCTCGCACCGATCAGGTCCAGATAGCGGAAGGCATAAGGATTGGCTGATAATAACATATGATTGCCATTATCAATCGTTGTTTCCAAGGCACGATCATAAAAAGAACGTGCACGTCCTCCACAAACGGGACCCGCCTCATAAATCGTAACCTGGGCTTGCGGCGCTAGCTCTATGGCCGCGGAAAGGCCAGCCAGCCCTCCTCCTATGATATGAACATGCCCCACAATTACACCCCTGCAAAAGCCCGAAGAATGGAAAATCTCTTGCGTAATGGATTAATCTCTAAAGGAACTTCGGGATTACGCCACCCTCTTTTCTCTAAAGCCGCAAGCGTGACCTTATAAGAAGCCGCCATCAGACGGGCTGGCTTCACAGTATCTGAAGGACATTGTCTCATGGCTTTATCTGCTTCCCGGAAATGATCTCTGGCCCTGCCTACCAATATTCGGCAGACAGGATCCAACCCCCGTGCATAAATTGCCTCAGATGGGTCCAGTGGAACATCAAAACGCTCAAGAAGTTCTTTAGGCAAATAAAGGCGGTTCTTCCTGGAATCTTCAGAAATATCACGAAGAATATTTGTTAGTTGCAACGCTCTACCCAAATGATAGGCAAGAACTGCACCCTCATGATGTGGTGTCCCGAATACCCTGATAGATAGACGCCCGACGGCTGAAGCGACACGATCACAATAAAGATCAAGTGTTGCTTCGTCAGGCGCTATTATGGGCCCTCGACAATCCATCAACATGCCTTCTATGACGTCATCAAAATCTTTTTTTCGTAAATGAAAACGTTCAATAGCAGCAACCAGCACATTATCCAGGGCACCAGAAGTCTTTCCCTCATATAAGGCATTTAGACGGTCAAACCATGCCATCAGGGCCTGTTCCGGATCTTTATCACCTGTATCACCATCGGCAATATCATCGACAATCCGACAAAAGGCATAGACAGCGTACATACCCTGCCTACGCAAAGGCGTAAGAATCCGCATCCCTTTTCCAAAAGACGTACCAGACCGATCAACAATTTCCTGAACAGCAAGCAAGTCAGAAGGCGCGCAAACCAGACCTAGCGCTTCTTTTTTATGGGAAAAACTCATTATCGTTTCTTCTGCTCCCTCATCTTTACTGCCTCATATGCTCTAAACGACTATGTGACCTCTATTGTCTCTTCATAGAGGAAGGCGCAGCTTTTGGCGACGAAAAATAAGAAAGAGCTTTAACAAGGGCACCAATACCATCTATTGTTTTTAAAGCAACACGTTTTTCAATCGGGTCCTGATAATGCAGATACTCTGTCAGTTTCAGACATAAATTGACGATCACAGCAGCTTCAAGACGCATACGCCTATCACGAATCAGAGAAGGCAGGCGTTTTGCTCTGGTATTTAATCCATCAACCTTCGCCAGAACCCTGTCAAACACGCGTCGAACCCCAGGTTTCGAACGTGCAAGACGTAAATCATCTATGGTAACGCCCTCTTCTTCAAGCCAGGGAAGAGGTAAATAACACCGATCAAGTTTTGTCAGATCATCATAAACATCCTGAAGATGGTTGATAATCTGTAAAGACGTGCAAAGTGCGTCTGAAGCTTCAGACGTTTCTTCTCCTTCTTTATGCACGGCTAATAAAAAGCGCCCTACAGGGTTAGCTGAATAACGACAATAATGCAGTAATTCATCCCAGCTCTGATAACGGTTTTTTTCAGCATCCATAACAAAAGCAGTGATCAGATCTCCCGCCAGAGACAATGGGAGACCTGATTTAAGCATATAAGCACGAAGACGGACCGCAGTCTGAGCATCAGCCCTCATGGGAGCCTGTCTTTCCCCCATCAGTACTTCCCTCAGAGCTAAAAGACGGTCTTTTTTCTGCTGGGAAGACAGTTTCTCATTATCCACCATATCATCAGCAACACGTGCAAAATGATAATAAGCATGGATAATCGGACGGTGAACAGGTGCAATCAGGAAAGACCCAACAGGAAAATTTTCATCACCCATGGTCTTTTCCGATGTTACATCCTCATCACCCCAGACACTTATCTCGCTGATTTCTTTCGTCATTATGCTCTTTTCTTCTGCTTTTCATGAACGCTTATCATAAGAACGCCCTCTCCAGCGTACACCTACCCCCCGGTAATAATCTATAACAGAGCCTGTCGTTGCCATCATATAAAACGTTGCCACCAAAGGCAGTGGCAGAGCACGCCAAAAAGGAAGGTTAAACCATCTGAGGGTTGGGACAAAACTGAGACAACTGACAGCATATACGCTCCCGCCTATCCAGCGTTTCGCTCCCTTCCCCCATATAAAATTACATATAGGCACTAGCCAGATTAGACACATGCCTATGACAGACAAGGCAAAACGCCAAGGAGAAAACTGAAGCTGGACATAAGCATTTCTGGCGATCATATGCCAGATTTCAGAAAGTGAATGATAGCCGCGGATGGACCTGGCCTGCTCACTACATCCAAGATAGAGTTTTCCACCGCTTTTTTTGACATGCGCTGCCAATGTGCAATCATCAATCAGGGCCTCACGTAAGGCCTGTATCCCACCGATTTTCTTTAATCTGCCACATTGCAGCAGAATCGTTCCCCCTGCTGCCCCTGCTATAGGAGAGTCTGGATCTGACACTTTGCGAAACGGATAAAGCAATGCGAAAAAATAAACAAAAGCTGGCACCAGAAACTTTTCCCAGAATCCGCTGCAATTCAGCATGACCATCTCGGAAACAAGGTCCAACTTCTGTTCGACGGCCTTAGCGACCAAAGAGGATAAATGGTCAGGATCGTGAATAATATCGGCATCAGTCAGAAAAATAAAATCCGTTTCCTTCAAGACCTCAAAAGCTTTTTCCTGACCTTGATATACGGCCCATAATTTACCGCTCCAACCCTCTGGCCTGGGTTTGCCTTCTATAATGGTCAGCCGTTTATAAGGGTCATAAACAGTCTCAGCTATCAGAGAGGTTGCATCCCGACTTTCATCATTCACAAGAATAACCTTATAATCCCCTTTATAATCCTGAGATAAAAGGGATCTTAGGACAACATCGATTGTCGCCTCTTCATCACGTGCAGGTACGATAATGCACACAGACGGCAGCGATGATAACTTTAACTGGGTATCTTCTCCTTTAACCCTTTGCAGCCAGGGACCGCCTAGCCAATAATAACCACGCATAAATATAAGATACAACCACACAAAAAAGGCAAATAATGCGGCCATGATTTGATTTTCCGTTGTTTATGTTGTTCATTTATTATGACGGTATTTATTACTTTTTCTTTTGAAACCAGGCAACTGCATCAGCAGCAGCCTCTCCAACCGGTCTGTATGTATAACCCAGTTCTTTCTGCGCTTTAAGTGAAGAAAAGAACATCAATTTTTTTGACATTGCCAGCATTTCTCTCGTAACGCGTGGCTCAATTTTAAAAAGATGGTACAAACCTTCTGACACAATGGCTGCAGGATAAAGAACTGACTGACTGAGCCTGATTCTCGGTGGAGCCACATCTGCTTCCCTGCTGATGAGATCAAATAAATCTTTCAACATAATATTATCGCCACCGAGGATATATTTCTCACCTATTCTCCCTTTTTCCAGAGCAAGGGCATGACCTTCTGCTACATCATCAACATGTACGATATTCAGTCCTGTATCAACATAAGCTGGCATGCGCTTGCGAACACAGTCCCAGATCATCAGACCTGTCGGGGTTGGTTTAATATCGCGCGGACCGATAGGCGTTGAAGGATTTACAATTGTCGCAGGCAGGTTTTCTTCCCGAATCATCTGAAGGACAGCCTGCTCAGCACGATATTTGGAGCGTTTATAAATCCCGGCAATCTGGTCCTCAGTCACAGGGCTTGCTTCGTCAGCGGGAATCCCATTATGGGCTGTTGCCAGGGCTGCTACTGAGGAGCAATAGACAATTTTCTCGACACCTGCTTTCTGTGCCAATTTCATAAGCTGGCGCGTTCCCTCAACATTGGCACGCATCATCTCATCGGGGTTTGGTACCCATAAGCGATAATCCGCTGCAAGATGAAAAAGATAACGCACCCCTTCAAACGCTTTTATAAGCGTTTCAGGGTGAGAAATATCTCCATAAACAACCTCTGCTTCCAGCCCTTCAATATTGGTCTGATCTGAAAAAGGACGAGCCAGAAGGCGCAGTTTATGGCCTCTTTTTTGCAATACACGCGCTACCGCTGAACCAACAAACCCGGTTGCACCCGTAATCAACGTTTTGTCAGAAGCCATGTTTTGCCAGTTCCACCCCATGAAAAATCTTTATGGGGGTATAATACGAAATCACTCTCCTGTAAAAAGAATACCCCAAAGAGAAGAAACTGTTTCATCTCTCACTCTAGAGAACAAAAATTTATTCTTTTCATGACACCAACCTTAAAAAAAATCATCCCTTATGGCCTGACTTTTATCGGCATCCTGCTTTTTGCCTATCTGACTGCTCAAGCAGGAATCGGACCTATTAAAGCAGCACTTTCTAAAGTTGGATTCTCTGGTTTCTTGGTCCTTATCTTTCTTCAGCTGATCATTAATTTCGGATTAGGATTTTCATGGAAAGGAAGTGTCGCAGAAATATCATGCAAACGCCTGATTTTTGCTCGCTTCGTTAGAGATGCCGCAGGTGCTTGCCTCCCATTTTCACAATTAGGAGGCATGATTGCCGGCTTAAAGGCGACCGTTCCTCCTCCCTCATCGTATGAGAAAAACAAATCCCTACCCCGGATTGGCTGGGCTGAAGCAATTGCAGCCAATATCGTTGATATTACGTGTGAAACGCTTGCTCAGATCGTCTTTATTCTGTTCGCACTCTTATGCCTTCTTGGCCATCAGGAAGCTGGGCAGTTTATCGCCCCTCTTATTATTGGTCTGGCCCTGCTAACAGCCGGGATTGCCGGTTTTATCTGGAGCCAGAAAAAAAGCGGAAATATCCTCAGTAAAATAGGAATATTCCTTTCACGTCACATTGCTGCGAGCTGGGAAGAGACTCTCCATAATAATACAGCATCCTTTCAGACTTCTCTGGAGAAGCTTTGGGATACTCCCGGTCGCATAGCCTGCGGTGCGTTCCTACATCTCATATTCTGGATTTCCAGTGCCGGCATTACCTGGACAGCACTTTATTATCTAGGCATTTCAATTTCATTTTTTGACGCTGTTGCCATTGAAGGCGTTGTCTGCGGCATGATGACTGTTGGCTTTCTGGTCCCAGGTTCCTTAGGCGTGCAAGAAGGTGCTTATATCGCTTTAGGACTTATTTTTGGCATTAGCACAGATATTTCTTTTTCCCTTTCCCTGTTAAGGCGCGGACGAGATATTACAATCGGTGTCCCCGTGCTGATATTGTGGCAATTTTCTGAACTCCGTAATCTGAAAAAAACTCTTTAGTAAAGCAGTTACCATGAGCATAAATCATTCTCCCCTTTTTGAGCGGCTCGTTGTAATAGGACCAGGTTTAATTGGGTCATCCATTCTACGTCGGGCAAAAGAAAGCGGAGATCTGGCACGCTATACGACTGCCATTGACCATAATGAAAAGGTTATTGAACGCGTTAGAGAGCTTGGAATTGCTGATTTCTGCACCAATGACCTTGCTGAAGGCGTCAAAAATGCAGATATTGTCATTCTCTGCATTCCTACTGGTGCTGTCAAAAAAGTAGCGCTTCAGGTTCTCCCTCTCATGAAACCCGGCGCTATTCTTAGTGACGTTGCCTCTGTAAGAGGGCAGTTAGGTACTGAAATCACCAATAAGGCCCTGCCGCTAGGTATTGATTATGTTCCTGCTCACCCAATGGCTGGCACTGAATTCTCTGGCCCAGATGCGGGATTCCCAACTCTTTTTGAAAATCGTTGGTGCCTGCTAACCCCTCCCCCACAGGCCAAAAAATCATCCATTCAGAAGGTTGAGGCATTGTGGCAGAGATGTGGTGCCAAAACGCGCGCCATCACAGACACCTATCATGACCGCATTTGCGCCATGGTAAGCCACCTTCCCCATCTTCTGGCTTTCACAATCTGTGACACTGCGGACCATCTTTCAAGCGATTTACGCGCTGACGTTCTGGAATATGCCGCTTCTGGTTTCCGCGATTTTACGCGTATCGCAGCCTCTGATCCTATTATGTGGCGTGATATTTTTCTCGCTAATCGTGACGTTATCCTTGAAACACTTGACCGCTTCAAGGATGAAACAGAAAAAATGGCCAAAGCAATTCGTGACCGTGATGCCGATGCCATCACGGACCGTGTCAAACGTGGCAAACAAATCAGGCAGACTTTAATCGATAAAGATCAGGTCTGATAATTCTTACAGAAATGCCCGAACTTCATCATCCGGGCTTTCTTTTACCAATTAAATTTTCAGATCTTTATGACGCGCAGGGTATTTGTGCTGCCTGCACGCCCGAAAGGTAGCCCTGCCAGGATAATGACATGCTGTCCTTCTTTAGCTAAGGATCTTTCTTTCATGATTTTTGCTACGGGAAGATCAAGATCTTCAATCCCCATAGCTTCGTCAGTCATAGGATGGACTTCCGGGAAGACACCCCAAACCACACATAAACGACGCGCTACTGTACGATCGCTTAAAGAAACAACCGGGTTATAAGGCCGTTCACGTGCAACGGTAATAACCCCACGTCCACTCCTGGAATGAACCGCCAGCGCTGCTGCATTTAGCGTATGCCCTGTATCCCAGGCAGACTGCGCCAAGGCCCCCTGAATTGTATGTTCTACTGGAGGACGCATTTTATCCATACGCGCACGCCATTGTGGGTCATGCTCAACACGCGTTACAATACGAACCATCATCTGTACTGCTTCGAGTGGATAACGCCCTGCTGCACTTTCAGCTGAGAGCATAACAGCATCAGTACCGTCATAAACAGCATTTGCAACATCTGATACTTCTGCGCGAGTTGGAGTTGGGCTTTCAATCATGCTTTCAAGCATTTGTGTAGCTACGATGACAGGACGACCGAGCTTGCGCGCCTCTGCAATTGCCCGTTTTTGTGTGACTGGCACTTCTTCAGCAGGAAGCTCAACCCCAAGATCTCCACGGGCAACCATCACAGCATCTGAATGGTGAATAATCTTTTCAAGGCAATCAACTGCTTGTGGCTTCTCGAGTTTTGTAACAATCCACGCCCTACCTTTGGCTATTTTTTGTGCTTCCATAACATCTTCCGGTTTCTGCACGAAAGATAGAGCAACAAGGTCTACCCCCAAAGAGAGAGCATAATTAAAATCATCCCTGTCTTTTTCTGTTAAGGCAGGAATAGGCAGAATAACATCAGGGACATTCACTCCCTTACGTTCTGATAATTTACCACCAATAAGCACTTCGGTTTCAAGGGAATCAGCTGTTTTGGAGAGGACCTTTAGAGCTAGTTTGCCATCATCAAGCAACAAACGATGTCCGACATCAACAGCCTGAATAATTTCAGGATGAGGCAGACAGACACGTTTTTCATCGCCTGGCTTATTATCCATATCGAAACGGAAGCGCTGTCCCTGTTTTAATATAACGGGGCCATTTGCAAAAACACCTACGCGCAATTTAGGACCCTGTAAGTCAGCAAGAATAGCCAAAGGATGGCCTATAATTTTTTCAGCCTGGCGGATTGCTCCATGACGGGCGGCATGTTCCTCATGTGACCCATGGGAGAAATTAAGACGAAAAACATTTACGCCAGCTTGTGCCAAAGATAAAATGACTTCTGGCGATGATGAAGATGGCCCTAGGGTCGCAACAATCTTTGTTCGCCTGTCATGTGCAATATTAGTCATCATATCCTCAATTCTGATTATTTTGGTTCTATAATCTCCTCAGGGAAAAGCCCCCAGATATATTTACGCTGCACCCAACCTTCATAATCAGATACTTTGACATGACACCAGGCAGTCTTCATAGGACAACTTATAAGCTGCCCAACCACTCCAGCCTTTAACAAAGCAATAACCCGTTGATCTGTCCCTGCTGAATTCAAAAGGTAAGTATGATCGCCTTTCTGATTGCTTATTTCCTGCGGCGGAACGTAACCTATCACATAGGGATCAGCGTGTTTAGAAAAAGAATTTTTAGTATCCTGGGCCTTGCTATCTTCCTGCCCCACGACAACAAATGTACGGTTCCCTCTTAAAGTAACTCTATGTACCCAGCCTTTCTGGCCTTCTGAATCCTCGACCAGGCGCCAGACATCAAATTCTCTCTCGATTTTTACGGGCAGGCCCCGACGATGATAAACCCAATCAATCGGATAGCGCTCACCGGGACCGCGCCTCAGATAAACACGATCTGCCCTCAAAGAAGCAAAACGGGGAATAGGGTACCCCGTATCAGTCCCTTTTTCCTGTTCTGTCTGAGCCGACTTCATTGGCAGACTGTCTGGCTGCTGTGTCTTATTCGCCGCTCCGACAGCAGTCCCCGCACTCGCCCCGGCAACAGCACCAGCTGCGAGGGGGACCTTTAAGGACGTTGCAGCCTTATGCTGTTTCGCAATTTTTGCGTGAGTGCGCTTACCCTCATGTCTGTGCGACATTTTTCCAGCAGTTTTTTTATGAACTGCTTTTTTCGACCCTATGTGATGGTGGCTCACTTCAGCCTGTGCATTACAGAACTGTCCCGTAAGAACAAGACAGGAAATCAGTAAAACTGTCTTCCCTGTTACAAGAAGACGACTGGAAACAGGATATGACAGCTTCATGAATTCATCTGTACCAATGTTATAAAATACGGGGGCAGTCTAACGATTTTCCTTCTTATTCAAAAGACTTTTCTCAAACGACAATTGCAGAAGAAAGCATTAACCTCAGACTATTTATAAAAAAAAGTCTCTATCCCGTATTCATTAACGGTATAGAGACCTCTTCCTTTCCATAAAGGAGAAAAGGAAAGAGCCTGAAACTCTTTCCTTTCACTGTCTTAGAACTTCATTGAAAGTTCTGCTCTTCCCCCACTATCAACAGACTGGTTGCCATACTGACCAATATAGGAGAGTTTGAGATCCAGGCTATCCGTAACATTCAGAGAGAAACCAGTGTCAATCAATGCTGAATCCTTAGATAGTGGGACACCGGCAATATCCATTGTTCCACCATCTCTACCATTTTTGAACATTTCATGCGCCGTTGGTGTTAAGAGCCCAAAGGCATGTCTATAAGCGATTGTAGCATAGGGCTTCACCATCATATGCTGTGTCGCCTTGAAACTGGTCATCATATGAACACCGAAAGTCGAGAACGTAACACCTGTATCAGAGTTCTTTCCACGAATACCCAGTCCACCACCTTCTTTGAATTTATCAGTATCCAGATTGACATAAGCAACATTGGCGAATGGCTCAATTGTCGCATTTTTTAACCGGAACCGGTAACCAAGTTCTGCAAATGTCTGGGCCGTGCCTGCACGATAATTACTATCTAATTTCTTGCGCACATCAGCATAAGTAACTGTATGATGCATATTCATCATATTCCAGCTATAGGCTACCCCCATACGGAGATAGACATGTCCCCAATGTGTGCCTGCATAGGCAGAAACAGTAGCATTATTGCTATAACCATTTGCTGATGTGTTTTTGGTACTGAACATTGAACGTCCGTAGCTGATCAGACCACCAACACGCCATGTATCAAATACCGGAGCATCAGCCCCCATGATGAACCCCGTGCTGGAATGATTCATCCTCGAAGCATTGCCATCGCCTGAATTATTCCCACGGCTTCCATAAGCCTGCCCCCAAAGAACTACAGAAGAAGATTCACATTTACCGTCAATTCTTTTTCCTGTTTTGGCATCTGCAGTGCTGATACCATTATTTCCGTTGACATCATCACAGTCAGCCATAGCAAGGCGGTTTAATGCTGCTTCTCTTACGTAGAAACTATCCTGAATAAGGGCAGTCCTTGCAGAAGCATGTATCTCGCCAGAGAATGAATTCAGACTTCTTCTCTCTTCCCCTCTATAAATCTGCTCAGCCGCTGCGAGCACAGGATTTTCAGCTGTCAGATGGTTTCCAGCCCTGGACTTATCAAGTCTGTCAAGAGCATGGGCGACTTCCCGCTCGTTACGTGTCAATGCCGTGGTGACGAACCCCCTGGCATTACGAGCCATATAAATATAGCCCTCATTATCTACATCATTTGGTGACGATCTATCTTCCTGCGTTGAAATCCCATTCTGAGAATTTTCATTACCTTTACTCTCATTACTTGGTTTAAATCCTAATTTAGGATCAAGGAAGGCATATCTATCTTCAAGATTTGTATTACCCAAAGAACTTCCTTCACTCTTTATCCCGTTATTAGCAACCAGAAATGTATAAGATTGCCCATAACGTAAATCCATTCCACGCTGAAAATTAACGTCAATCTTGGAATTTCTCAAATCAGCCATTCCATTGACATAAATTGTATTACTACTATTATCCCCGTTGATAGTCTTATTTCTCAACAAACTATCCGATCCAGAGGCAATATTAACCAGAATATGAGAGTCGTTTTTCATATTAAGGTCGCCGTTAATATTCAATGAACCTGTGGGATCACTTAAACTTCCAGCCTGAATGACAGCGCCAGTTTTTACAGTAACACTATTGACGTCACCATTTCCTGATAACATGCTACCCTGCTCAACAGACACAGATGAAGAATTTCTAAGATCGGCATCCGCCTCCAGGTTACCACCTTCAATAATTGTCTCGCCATGATAATTCTGATCATGCGTAATGCGTAATGTACCCCCATCTTTCTTGACCAGATCGCTTACTCCCTTCTCACCAGAAGCATCAGTAACATAGGCATCATCAATCGCCGTATTCAACTCTGCCGTGACTGTACTAGGTCTACCAGTTGTATCGCCAACTATAATATCTGTCTGAAACCCAGTACTATATAATTCCCCGCCAGTTATAACATATGACTTCCCATCATCATTCATGAACTGCATGCCACTGACTTTTACACGGGCAGGTAAACCATCTTTTTCGTCCTTGACAACAACGATACTCGCATCTTGTTGGAAGATCGCCATGTTACCCTTATTCCACGACCCCCTATCTTGCCCATCAGCATTTGTCCAGCTCGAAACCCCTACACCATTTACAGAAGCACTCCACTCATAAGTAGGTAACGGCACATCCATTATCGAAACTTTTACATGAGTCTTAGCCCCATTGGTTTCCGGAACAAAGAATTGAAGATCTTTATCGTTAACAACCAAGTTCACCTGATGTTCACGAGATGTCTGAAGTGACAAACTAACTCCATCCTCAACTGGTAAACCGGCAATCTGTTGCTTATCTTCATTATGCAACTGTCCATCATAACTATATAAACGATAGACACCCGCCCCCAACTCCCTGGATGAGCCATTGGAATTTGTTACTTCCAATATTCCACCCAGACTTAGATCTCCATGCACTGTCACGAGGTCGTTATAAGAACCGCCAGCTACATTAGATTGTCCCATTGAGAATTTTTGATATGAGCCATCATGCAGTGTCAAATCACCCATGATCTGTAAATTGCCAAGACCAGCCCCACCAGAATTGCCAGGAGATAATGTACCACCTTCCTGTACATCAACAGCACCACCAATTATACCAGAACCGCTCAGAGTGCTTTCATTATTAACATATACAGCCCCATTTGCTCCACTCTGATCCCCATCAATCTCGAGATTTCCGCCATTTAGAATCGTGTCTCCTTTATAGATATTATTACCGGAGAAGACTTCATTCCCACCGTTCAGCGTAACACCACCATCACCGAAAATAATGCCTTCAAATTTATCAGCAGCAACAACAAGAGTCAGATCATTACCGCCCAGCTTTACAAAGCCACTTGCCGCCCCCGAAAGTGATTGAATATCGGTGTTACCTGTCACCAGACCTGATAAATCGAATAAACCATCAGCCTGGATATTACTGGATTGAGAAATAGAACCACCATCAGATAGAGCAAGGGTCCCTTCATTTCTAATAATAGTTTTGCCAGTATAATCATTAACGCCAGTAAAGGTCTCAACTCCCTTAGCTACAGTGAAACCACTATTACCATAGATAGATCCTTCAAACTTACCATTATTGGCATTAGTTACTGTCAGATTATTATCACCAAGTTTTACAGAACCATTAACACCACCTGAAAGTGATTCTATCTCAGTATTTTCTGTTGCTACTTCTGACAAATCAAAGAAGCCATTTACTTGAACATTGTTTGACCGGGCAATAGAGCCATTACCAGAGAGTGCAAATGTTGCTCCATTTTCAATAACCGTTTCCCCATGGTAATCATTGACACCAGTAAATGCCTCGCGCCCACCAGCAATGGTAATACCGCCATTACCAGACACACTGCCGTCAAACTGACCACCTGCCTCTGTCACTATGAGGTTGTTCTCACCCAGATTCACAGAGCCACTTGCCGAACCAGAAAGTGATTTAATTTCTGCATTACCTGTTAAACCTGATATATCAAAATGACCATCATCCTGAAGATTGGAGGAATGACTTATGGAACCACGTCCCGTAAGTGCTAAAACAGCACCATCCTTAACTGTCGTAGAACCAGTATAACTATTAATTCCACCAAGTATTTCTTTCCCACCAGCAATGGTAACACCACCAACCTCAATGTTCCCTATGTGATAGGCACTACCAGAAATTACGCCATCAAATTCATTTCCAGCTTCTTCATTCGCATGATTAATAACCAGATTATGCCTTCCAAGCTCAACATTACCATTCATGTTGCCTGAAAGTGAATTGATATTAACGTCGTTAGGTAATATTAAATAATCCTTGCCATTAGGGTATACGTGACCAGAAGAATTCACACCGGCAACATCAAATTTACCATCAACCTGCACACCAGATGATGCACTAATGGCATTCCCATCATTAGTTAAGTAAAGCGCCGCCCCCTGACTGACTTTTGTTTTACCAGTATAGCTACTGACCCCCTTGAGAGCCTGCTCACCGCCGGCAATTATAAGCCCTCCAGAACCTGACAAACTACCATTAAATGAATTATTACCAGTCCCATTAGCATGAGTGAGGACTAAAGTCTTATCCCCCAGGAAGACTTTCCCTCCACTTTTTGCAATGGAATTAATCTCAACATTGTCTCGAGTTACACCTGAAATATCAAATATACCATCGATTTTAACAGCCGATGACCGGTCAATAGACCCATCTCCCGATAAAGCTAGTGTCCCATTATTTTTAATCGTTGTCTGGCCTAGATATTCATTCTTTCCAGAGAAAACCTCTTTCTCTTCACTATGTGTCGAACGACTATCTCCGATGGTTACGCCACCATTACCAGAGATTACACCAGTAAACTGATTTCCATTATGTAATGTTTCCCCAGTAAGAATCAGATTATGATCGCCAATTATAACCTGACCATTTTCACCCCCTGAAAGAGAGTTCAATATGACATCAGTTTTGCCCATTTTACCTGATACATCCAATATTCCATCAGCCTGAACACCTGATGACTTGCTGATATCTCCACGATCTGTCAATGAAAGCGTTGCTCCTTCATTAACTGTCGTCTGGCCTGTATAGCGGTTAACACCAGCTATAACTTCTGTGCCACCCGCGATGGTTAAACCACCAGCTCCCGATATAGTACCTGAATAGACATTAGCAGGATTTGCATCAGTAATTGTTAATATTTTATTGCCGAGTATTACCTCCCCGTGACCAGCAATCCCTTTAACAGATGTCCCACTATTCTGTATCCCTTGAATATCAAATTCACCAGCAGCTGCTATATTAATAACACTAGACTGACTTATACTTCCATCAACAGAGTTATTCTGCAAATCCAAGCCAGATACAAGAGATAACTTTCCTTTATCAATATCAGTCTCGCCTGTATAAGTATTATTACCGCTCAGGTTCATTGTACCAGAACCGATTTTGTCGATTCCACCAGCACCATTAATAACTCCAGAAAATGCAGAATTTTTCTCAATATCAAATGTATTTTTAGTTCCGGAAGCGAGTTCTATTTTAGCGTTAGTATCAAAATCATTTCTATTCTCAAAAGTGCCACCATTCATTACAATGTCGGCACTACTAGAAGAACCAATAGACGTTAAGCTTCCACTCGCATCAAACACACCACCACGATTAATTTGTATGGAACTATCAGAGTCCGTATTAATCCTGTCATTTCCCTGATAGGATAATAGCGAACCATTATTAACATTTATATGACTGCCATTTTGCAGGTTAATTACAGACTGATTACCTGACGCTGAGTTTATCTGCACATAACCACCATTTCCAATATTTATAGAGCTATGGTCAGATAAACTTACACTATTATTTTTATAATTTTGTGTAATTAAAAAAGATGCACCATCACCAACATTAACAATAGAGCTTCCTTCCATATAAATTGCGGCAAGATTTTTTGACAATTCACCATTTTCAGTAGAGAAAACCGTTCCATTTCCCGTGATGTCAAGCTCACCATGGGCACCTTCATCTGCACCATGGTTGCCTAACACCAAACCGTTATGCACATCAACATTCGCCCCATTAGTAACGGTAACTTTGCCCTGTCCCTCTTCCCCTATTGTAAGCTGACTAACCTCAACCGTAGAATGATCAATTATAGCTTCACCAGAATCTCCCTTTAAATTACCAAATGTAAGAGCGACCCCGCTTCCATCGTTCCTAACACCCTCTATGGAACTACCATTGGTCAGTGTCAGATGGGCTACATTGCCACCCTGTGCGCCTATATAGAATAAACCTGAATCATCACCTGTATGACCCGTAGGTGCTGAAGGCATTATAATATGACCGTTATTTAAGGATAGATCCCCCTGACTCGTAATAGCAGAAACACCATTTAATGATCCACCATCATTAAGGGCAAGATTTGCACCATCTTTTATGGTTGTTTTTCCAGTATAATTACTATGTCCTGTAAATATTTCTTCACCTCGAGAGATTAATAAGTCTCCATCTCCTGAGATTACTCCTGAAAAATAATGACTCTCTGAAGAATTTCCACTTATATGCAGGACTTTATTTCCAAGATCTACTGACCCTTTCCCTGAAAGAGCATTAATCTGAGCTATGTCATTAATAGCGGAAATATTTAATGTACCATCATTAATAACATTATGTGATCTATCGATCGCCGCCTCACCTATCAGATTTAGTGCAGCTCCTTCATCAATAACTGTATCTCCAGTATAAACCTGGACAGTATTCAGATCATATGAAGTCCCAGAAGTAACATGCAGACCATTATCTGCCCTTGCAGCCACATTCATCAGCACCAAAGATAATGAGGACGCAACCAAAAGCGATGTCCTAAAAGATGAAGATGCGAAGAGACGGCTTTCTTTCAGATACATGTCCAACCCACACTAAAATGATAATAGATCATGAGGGAAGCATACATAAGAATAAGACGAAATTATGTCATGATATGCCACATATTGTTATCACTATAATTAAAATATTAATATACAAATTAATAAATATTATATTTTATAATTCGTATTTATTTTTACTTATATTTTAATCGCAAATATTATTTTGTTTATTTTTATTTTATATTAACTATAATTTAATTTATGTTCCACAATAAAAATGCGAAAATTGCATAATAGGTGAATCTTCGTACAGTTATTATTTTTTCTTATAAATTAAGCATAAACAACACGTTAGAGGCTATATTATGCTTTTTTAACCTGAAGGTTCGTTCTATAGACCGTCTTTAAATAGGCAATGTTACCAGTAAAAATGACGCTATTTTTTGTGTAAAACAAATTTTTCATAACCAGAAAAACAATACCAAATAAGTCTTATTTTAGCCCTAATTGCTTTTTTTTCTCTTATTAATTGCGATTTTCGAAATTAAAGTCAGATTTTGCAATATCGTAAACAACCCTAGCAAAACAGATCATAACTCAAACATGCTCAGAGATACATTCAGTGATCCGTGTATGTTTCAAAACAAAACCCCGCATTTCTGCGGGGTTTTCGGCAAACCTATTTCACCTTAAAATACGGAATCATTCCCACTCAATTGTTCCTGGTGGCTTGGAGGTAATGTCATAAGTGACACGGTTGATACCACGGACTTCATTTACGATTCGGCTGGAAACGCGGTTGAGGAAGTCGAAGCTGAAAGGATAGACTTCAGCGGTCATACCATCCGTGCTGGTCACAGCACGCAGAGCGCAAGCTTGATCGTACGTGCGACCATCACCCATCACACCGACAGTTCTGACGGGAAGCAGCACTGCGAAAGCCTGCCAGATTTCATCATACAAACCAGCTTTACGGATTTCTTCCAGATAGATTGAATCAACCTTTCTCAGAAGGTCGAGCTTTTCGCGTGTCACATCTCCAGGAATACGGATAGCAAGTCCCGGTCCCGGGAAGGGATGACGACCAACAATAGATTCTGGAATCCCCAGCTCTCTGCCCAATGCACGTACTTCGTCTTTGAAAAGCTCGCGCAGTGGCTCGACAAGCTGCATATTCATCCGCTCTGGCAACCCGCCGACATTATGGTGGGATTTGATCGTAACAGATGGCCCGCCTGTAAAGCTCACACTCTCAATAACATCAGGATATAAAGTGCCTTGAGCCAGGAACTGTGCGCCTCCCAGCTTGGCAGCTTCTTCTTCAAAGACTTCTACAAAAAGGCGCCCTATTGTTTTGCGCTTTGTTTCCGGGTCTGTCACACCAGCAAGCTCACCCAGGAACAGGTCTGAAGCGTCACGGTGAACAAGCTTTATATTAAACTCATCTCTGAAAGTGCGGACAACTTCATCTGCTTCCCCAGCACGTAAAATACCGGGATCCACAAAAATACAGGTCAGCTGATCGCCGATCGCCTCATGAATCAGTTTTGCAGCAACAGAGCTGTCAACCCCACCAGAGAGACCGCATATGACTTTTTTGTCACCAACCTGTTTGCGAATACGGGCAATTTCCAGGTCACGGAAGCCGGCCATCGTCCATGAGCCGGCACATCCTGCGACACGATGGACAAAATTCTGAATCAATGCTGCACCATGGGGAGTATGAACAACCTCGGGATGGAACTGAACCCCGTAAATCTTCCGCTCATCATTAGCAATAATCGCAAAAGGTGCCCCTTCGGAATAAGCAACAGCCTTAAATCCATCAGGCAGGGACGTAACACGGTCCCCATGACTCATCCAGACCTGCTCTTCAGCACCAGTCGCCCAGAGCCCGTGTGAGAGCAGGCATTCTTCTGCGACCATAATATAGGCGCGTCCAAACTCACGATGTTCATGTGTTTCAACTGTTCCACCGAGAGTCTGGCAGAGAATTTGCTGACCATAACAAATTCCTAAAATGGGGCAACCCAGCTCAAGAACAACTTTAGGAATCTGAGGCGCATTCTGGTCATGAACACTAGCAGGGCTACCCGAGAGAATAATTCCACGCGGATGAAAAGCTCTGATTTTTTCATCACTTACTGTATAAGGCCATATCTCACAATAAACGCCATTTTCGCGTACACGCCGTGCGATAAGCTGGGTTACCTGACTACCAAAATCAAGAATCAGAATTCTGTCTTCATGAAGGGATTGATCAAGCTGATTAAGGTTTTCTGCGCTGTCCTGCGTCAAGTTTCTGGCCTCGTCTCTAAAATATGGCTTAATTCTTTCTGAAAGTTCGGTATTTATAAAGGGTGTAACCGAAAACGTCATCCTTTTATGGTAGTCTTATAAAATCTTTTAGATCATATCCCTGCATGATGAGGAGCCTTTATGCGCCTTTCTTTCTTTTTTCCTCTGGCTGGACTGGCATTGCTGGGAGCCTGTAGCGATATTCCCGACCCGGCGCATAATGCTTACGGAACATGGAAAGGCAAACTCGTCACAGAAGATGGTGCCTGTCCAACTCAGGACGAATCACTCCTAAGGGTGCGTGGAAAGACGCTTGTCTTCACACCAGGAATCAGCACTTCCGTCTTAAGAGGCCCCTATTCTGAGGGGGATCAGGTTTTTCGAGCAGAACTTACGGATAAAGGGATGAATAACACTCCCTATCGGCAGGTCTTCAAGGCTTATCCTATCGGCCATAATATTGGTGGGACATATGCCTCACCCCGTTGTCGGGCACGGATCACCCTGGAGCGTGAATAAGATAATTCATTAAAAACAAAAAAAACGCGCCAAAAGGGGGTTGCGTTGCTTTGTTAATGAAGATAGAAGACGCCGCAAGACGCACCCGTAGCTCAACTGGATAGAGCACCAGACTACGAATCTGGGGGTTAGAGGTTCGAGTCCTTTCGGGTGCACCATTATTGTCCAGCATGGTTTCTTACCATGAATTATGCACCCGTAGCTCAACTGGATAGAGCACCAGACTACGAATCTGGGGGTTAGAGGTTCGAGTCCTTTCGGGTGCACCATATCATTAAAATCGTAATTTAATGTTTGGAGATATTTCTCCTATCATAAAGGCAAATTGCGAAACTTGTCTTTCTGCTTGAACAAGTCAGAGCTTTTCTCAGTAATGGATGCCCCACTTACTGAGCTCCGAAAATTTATATGAAACAATATCTTATTTTGATTCACAGGAGAGATTCGCGTGTCTTTAGATACCCATCAAGACACTTATCAAAAATATCTGCTGTTTCTCACAGCCATTCTCTTCATTGCCTATTTATGTGTTGGCCTTACCTTACCCATCGCCCCCATATTTGTCGCTCACAACCTTGGACTAAATAACCTCTGGGCGGGCCTGACTGTCGGAATTGCTTTTTTCTCCACAATCATGACACGTGGTTATGCAGGAAAATTTGTTGACGTAAAAGGCTCAAAACCCTCTGTCAGACGGGGGCTGATCCTTTATATGACCGGGGCTATGTTCTGCCTTTTGGCAGGCTTTCTAACCGATCATCCTCATCTGTCTCTCGTCATATTGATAGGCGGAAGAGTCATTCTTGGCCTGGGAGAGAGCTTCGTTGGGGTTGGTATTAATAACTGGGGCATTGCCCTCGTTGGCCCACAACGCTCTGGCAAGGTCATGTCATTGGTGGGAGCTGCTATTTATGGTGCTATTGGCATTGGGGGGCCATTAGGCCTTATCCTTTATCATCATATCGGATATGTCAGCGCGATGCTAGTCAGTTTCATTCTTCCAGCAATCGGGCTTTTCGCGATTATGAAAATCCCTTTTACTCCGCCAGAACCACACGCCCATAAACCTTCATTTTTAAGAGTTCTGCGAAAAATCTGGCTCCATGGATCGATCATATGCCTACAAGGCATAGGTTTTGCCGCAATCGGTGCCTTTTTCGCTCTTTATTTTACAGAAAATCATTGGTCAGGAGCCGGAATGGGCCTTGGCGCCTTTGGATCTGGCTATGTTCTGTTACGTTTTTTTTGTGGAAACCTGCCTGATCGTATCGGTGGGCTGCGTATTGCACTTTATTCCCTCCTGATCGAAGCCTTCGGGCAATTATTAATATGGGGCAGTAATGGAGCCATAACCGCCCTATCAGGCGCTTTTCTGACAGGAGTCGGCTGTTCAATGATCTATCCTGGAATTGGTCGTGAGGTCATAAATCTGGTTACACCACAAGAACGCGGTATTGCTCTCGGTGGCTTTTCGGCATTTCAGGATTTATCTTACGGCCTCACAGGTCCAATAGCCGGACTTATTGCAGACCTCTCAGGTTATAGGAATATATTTCTGGCAAGCTGTTTTGCTGCTCTTATCGGATTTCTGGCAGTAATTCGGCTTTCATTTAAATCACAAAGAAAAATCTCCTGACAAGCTATAGACACCACTTATCGTAAATCTTTAATTCTCTGCCAATCAGCCCTATGAGAATTAGGTTTATATACTTTATACTGCCTCACTCTTCTTGATTCACATTCTTCATAAATCAGGGCCAATAGTACTATTTTATGACCGCAGACCATACTGACCCTACGATAGAGAGCCTATGCTCCAGTCATCCCTCCCTCCGCTATGATATGCAAAAGGGACTGCTTTTTGACAACACTCCCTTGCAGGCACTGGCCAAAGAGGCCGGAACCCCCTGCTGGGTTATCAGTGATACTGTCTTGCGTGAACGAGCCTTAAAATTCAAAGAGGCATTCAGGGATTACAAACAGACTGTTCATTTTCATTTTGCGGTCAAATCACAGGATCACAAAGCCTGCCTTTCTTCCCTGGCACAACTTGGATATGGCGCTGATATTGTCAGTGGCGGAGAAATGGAACGCGCCCTGCAAGCCGGTATCAAGGCTGAGGATATCGTCTTTTCCGGGGTAGGAAAGACTGATGAAGAACTTCTCAAAGCCGTCATGCTCGGGATTGCACAGGTCAATATCGAGAGTGCTGAAGAACTTTTCAGACTCAATGAGCTTGCCCTTTCGGCAAACAGAAAAATACGCGCAGCCCTTCGTGTAAACCCTGATGTTGATGCTGGTACCCACGCCAAAATCACAACAGGAAAAGCTGAAAATAAATTTGGCATTGCGCATCAGGACGTCATTGCCCTTTACCGCAAAGCGCAAACCGAGCTTTCAGCTATAGAAATGGTTGGACTTGCCGTGCACCTAGGGAGCCAGATCCTGACTGAAGCACCTTATAGGACCGGTTATGAAAAACTGGCCATTATGGTACGTGAGCTTCGTCAGGAAGGGCTAAGCGTTACCACACTTGATTGTGGTGGTGGTTTAGGGATCTGTTATCGCGATGAAAACGCACCGGAACCTGACATGCTCGCAAATATTATTCGCGAAACACTCTGCCCTCTCGATGTCACCTTACGTTTAGAACCGGGACGATGGATTTCTGCTCCTGCGGGTCTTTTACTGACCGATATTATCGAAATCAAAAAGGGTACAAGGCAATTTGCCATCATTGATGCCGGAATGAACGATCTCATCCGACCTGCTATGTATGATTCATGGCACGGAATTGTTCCTCTTAAAAACCCTACCTGCAAAGAAACCGAATTATATGACGTTGTGGGGCCAGTCTGTGAAAGTAGTGACGTTTTCGCCCGCAATCGTCCGCTGCCCTCTCTTGCCAAGGGTGACATGCTCGCCATTCTTGATGCGGGTGCTTATGGCTCGGTAATGAGTTCTACTTATAATTCACGCCCTTTGGCTACCCAAATCATGGTCAGAAACGGTCAGACTGCCATTATCCGTAAAAGACAGTCTTTGGAAGAAATTCTGGCACAGGAACTTTTGCCATCATGGCCTGAGGATTAATCGTAAGGATGACGACCAGGGCTTCCTTTAACCAGAATCTCAAACGGATACGCCTGAAAGCATTGCGTCTCCTGAAGATAGAGCAGGTTTGGGCTGAACTGCGCTGGTCGCTCCTGATTATCCTTTTATGGGGCCTGGCATCTCTTTTCCATCTTCCCCAGAAACTGCCTGACATATTTCATGGTCTTGCAGAACTGGCTGTATTGTTGCTGTGCTTCTACCTTTTTTTCACGCGCCGGAAAAAATCCATTCCTCCAACGACAGAGGAGCTTGATCGCCTCATTGAGCGTTCTACTCCTCTATATGGGCGCCCTCTTGCTTGCCTGAATGATTCTCCTGCATCTCCTCCGAAAACACTGACTTCACAAGCGCATCTTCAGGTCTGGCAGGAATATCAGAACCGCCTCATTTCATCTCTCTCATCTCTGAAGGTCAGGAAACCGCGCTTTTTTCATCACTGGTACGAACGCATAACTCTTCTTGTTTTAATAGTTTTATATAGTGCAGGACTGTTTCTTGCAGGACAACATAGTCTTTCACGTCTGGAAGCCGGTTTCATCCCCGGGATAGATGACGACCTTGTTCCCTTAGCGTCAGTACAGGCCTGGATTGAGCCCCCTGCCTTTACAAAAAAAACCATTCTATTTCTGCAAAATCAGACTCATACTTTAGAGACCCCGATCCTACAGGGAAGTCATTTTTATGCTGTCATCACTGGCGGTAAAAAAGTCCCTCATATTTCAGGCATTGAAAAACTGAAAGCTCATAAACTTGAAGATAAGAACTGGAAAATTGAAGGTCTTGTTTTTGAAGGTAAAACCATAAAAATTTTTGTAAGGGGGCGTATCATTGCCTTCTGGAATATCCACGTTGAAAAAGATATTCCGCCTTTTATTAACTGGAAAGAGAAACCAAAAAGTCTCAAAGACAGTTGGCGAACCTCTATTAGCTGGATAGCCCGTCAACCACAGGGCCTGAAATCCATTGAACTGGTTCTCACACAAAGAGATCAACATCCATTACATGGTTATCAACCCCGTATCAGCCATATCGTTCTTCCGCTTGAAAATCATCCCACATCCAATGAAGGCCAGGTGAATCTTGATCTCTCTGCTGATCCTTTTGCAGGAGGAAAGGTTGAGGCTTATTTAGAAGCAACCAGCCTCTCCGGTTTAACGGCTAGGAGTTCGATCAAACAGATAGATCTTACACCCCGTCCTTTTCTTGACCCACTTGCACGTGCCCTGATTGACCTGCGGAAAAGAGTGTCCCTGCACGAAGAAACATACGCCCAATCCTTTGATGAGCTGCTTCTCCTAAGCCAGTTGCCAATGTCCTATGATGTCAGATCTGCGTTCTCGCAGGCCCTCATCAGTGCAAAAAAAGCACGTCCATCAGATCAACTCCGCGAAATCCTGTGGTTCCTAGCTCTTTATGAGGAAGATCGTTCTAACGCAGGAACCGCTATTGCCCTTTCAATGGCAGAATTTAGAGCTGCCCATCAGGATGTCCTCCATAATATCAACCAGATAGCAGGACAAACCTCTTTTTCCATTTCAGATCAGGAAATATTACATGCGCACCTTGAGAGACTGCAAACGGCTCTCGATAAGCGTATGGATCTCATGTTCAACCAAGCCAATCAGACCGGGATTATCCTGCCTATACCTTCTGACAAGGATACGCCCTGGCAGAAACTCACGCATAAAATCCAGCAGGAAGTCCTGCAAAATCAGACATCAAAGGCCCTGAACCATCTGGCAAAGCTGTCTGATATGGCTGAACAGATGCGACAGGCCCAGAAACCTGACCTTCAATCCCTTGCCTTACAGATGAAAGCCCAGCAGGAAGCAAGAGATCAACGCTCTGCTCTACAAGCGCTCATTAAAAAAGAAACAGAACTTTTAAACCATACACACCGGCGACAAGCCACATCTTCTGATGATCAGGACAGTCAGTCGCAGGATGTAACCCAGATGTCTACGGCCTCTTTGCTTCGTCAGCTAGGCATTACCCCTCCTGAAAACCTTGATCATCCCCACCATCAAACGGTTCCTGGCCTCGTGATGGAACAGCAATTTTCCACGCAACGCCAGGAGGATTATCAAATCCAGCAGGCGCTTCAGACTTTAACAAAGATTTTGATAGAACGCGGGAAAGAACTCACTCATAAGGATAATAAAGCCTTTGAACGCGCCTCAAAAGATATGGTGCAAGTCCTGAAATTCATTGCCCAGAGAAATGACCCTCATACTGCTTTAGCAGAACAAAAAGTCCTCGAGGATCTGTCTCAAGCACAAAAGGAAATGAAGAAAAACCAGCATTCCATGCAGAATAAATCGCAAGGACGGTTGGGCTTTATTTTACCTCCCCACGCCTCTCAAACCCATCAGAGCCCTCAGAAGAATGGAAGCGCATCAGAACCGCAAGACGAAGATGAAGATGATGGAGATGAGGATGGTCAGTCCACTGCCTCTAAGAAGAAAGATCCGCTAGGACGTTCTCTCGATCCAGGTAATAACCCGGATGCCCATATCCCTGATAATTATAAAAACCGTTCCATAGAGCGTGAATTACGCCGCCGTGCCTCTGACAGAACACGACCTAAAGCTGAACTTGATTACCTTGAAAGGCTTTTGGAACCGTTTTCTCACCCTAACTTATGAAATGACTCTATTGTTCCAGAATGGCGAAGGGTTTTCCCAACTCTTTAGCTAGTTTCTTCAAGCGGATTTCAACAGCACTCCCAGCTGAGCGCAATAATCCTGCTCCCAGATCAAGTGTCAAAACATCATTCTTGAGAGAAAGCTGGCAGGATTTCAGAAGAACATCCGCCCCTGCACAGAGCGTATAAGCAAGTCTTATCAGAGCCCCTAACAGGATCGCACGCTCAAATTTCTCTTGAGAAAGAATCCTTCTTGAAATCTCAAGCAAAGGATCATTGCGGTCGATACCGTAACGAATCCCCATAACAAGCGCCAAGAAAGCCCTCGTATCATGATCAAAGCTGACGCCTTGATTATAAAGAACAAGCCTATAGGATTCTTCTGCTCTATATTCAGGATGTGCAAATGCACCAATATCCGAAATCAAACAGGCATAATAGCGCCAGGTAGCAAATAACGCGGTCTCGCCTAATCCGCCTGCATCTTTAAAAAGACATGACGTCCATTCATATAAAAGATTAGGTGACATTACCTGTCGGCTTGACCTCGCGGCCATTTCTTCGAGAAGAATCAGAGATGGATCAAAATTCCACAAAGAAGACGCGACATGACGCAGGTACCACCCTTCACGTAACCCTTCAGTGCTGAAAACAATATCTATAGGCGAGATGTGATCCAGCAATTCCAACAGAACAATTGCTGCATAAGGGACATCCGGAAGGCGCTTTAAACCGATTTTATCCAAAGCCTTCAGATCTTTTTCAGAAACGCTACCCGCCCATAAAGCTAGTTCCCGCGCCTCCTGAATGGAAAGACGGAGTAAATGGACAATATTAAGAGGGTAATTATATTTGGCGATATAGAGCCTCGCCAAAGCCCGGAAAGCCCCTCCGACCAGATAAAGTGAACGTCCATGTCCAGATGAAAGCCAGTCGATTCTCTCAAAATGACCTGATGCAATTGCGGCAGCTTTTTCGAGGTCTTCATCTGCCTTTTCCCTCAGGCGTATGACACCCAAAGGCGTCGTAATTGCTTCATAATGGCGCTTATCTGCAATATGAATCAGCTCAAGTGAGCCCCCACCAATATCAGCAACGATACCATTTGCCTCTGGCAGGGCACATAACATGCCACTTGCTGCATAATCAGCCTCTTCCTCACCATTAAGGATACGGAAAGTAACATCGGGCAAAAGCTGCTTAACTGAATCAATAAATTCCTGGCCATTAGAAGAATCTCTGACCGCAGCAGTCGCTAATATATGGAAAGGCTCTGCCCCCATGACCGCAGCGATTGTTGCATAACGGACAAGGACATCTTTAGCTCTGAGCACGCCCTCTTCATTTAGCTTGCCCGTTTTATCAAGACCTTTTCCTAATTTCAGCGTATGTTTTTCATTAAAACTAATAAGGGGATTACGTCTGATCCCTTCAAACACGACCATTCGCACTGAGTTTGATCCCAGATCAACGATTGCTGCACGTTTTCGGTCAGCACGCTCCATGACCTCCCTCCTCCCAACTTAATTCGGGCACTGTATAAAGCTCGGGTTTGATACGGTTCAATCCCCCGCTGCGCTTCGAGAGTGAGGGATTACTCATGAAATTCTCATGAGCAGAAAACTCCCTCTGCTGTATCGAAACATGATGCCAGTCACCTTTAGGCCCCATTCTCCATGTCTGAAGCGTGTCACGCAGATCAACAGTCATAATCTGTCCCAATATCTGGGCATGAACCAGCGGGTCAGTGATTGGCACAAGAACCTCGACGCGCTTATCCATATTACGTTGCATCCAGTCAGCTGAGGAGATAAAAAGTTTTGCCTGACGTGACGGTAAATGACGCCCATTGCCAAAGGCAAAAATACGCGAATGCTCCAGAAAACGTCCAACAATAGACCTGACCTGTATCCTCTCAGAAAGCCCCGTAACCCCAGGGCGCAAGCAGCATATGCCCCGCACAAGTGCTACAATTTTAACCCCTGCCTGAGATGCTTCATAAAGAAGATCAATTAATTTTGGATCGACAAGGCTATTCATCTTCAACCAAATATGTCCGGGCCTGCCGGCCTGAACATGTGAAATTTCTTCCCTGATGAGGGTTTCCAATGTCTGGCGGATATTGATCGGAGAAAATGAAACAGCCTGCATATGTTCAGGCACGATACAGCCTGTCACATAATTAAAAAGGCGTGCAGAATCTTCGACTAAAGCCTTATTACAAGTGAAAAAAGAAAGATCTGTATAAATTTTCGCCGTTAATGGATGATAATTTCCTGTACCAAAATGAGCATAAGAACGAAGCTGGTTTTCTTCCCTGCGAACAACCAGGCTTAGTTTTGCATGTGTTTTATAATGTGCCAGGCCAAAAACAACCTGTACACCCGCTGCTTCAAGAGCACGTGCCAATCTTATATTGGCCTCCTCATCAAATCTGGCACGCAATTCAACAACGGCTGTTACTGATTTCCCTGCATCTGCAGCTTCAATAAGAGCATGAACAATAGGGCTGTCACGCGACGTGCGATAAAGAGTCTGCTTGATTGCCAGAACATGCGGATCAAGAGCTGCCTGCTGCAAGAATTTTACTACGACATCGAAACTTTCAAAAGGATGATGAACAATTAAATCATTAGCCCTGATCGCTGCAAAACAATCGCCATCATAATCAAGAACACGCTGTGGAAAGCGCGGCGTATAAGGCGGAAAAACAAGATCAGGGCGGTCATTAACCACAAGCTGGGCCAGATCAACCATCCCTACCATTTCAGGCAGGACAATCACATCTTTAGGACCAACCCCCATTTCCTTATAAAGCTCACGCCCTAATGTATCGGGTAAACTTCCCTCAAGTTCCAGATGTATCCCAACACCTCTACGCCTTTGTTTTAACGCAGTTTCATAGGCGCTGACGAGATCTTCAGCTTCATCCTCGAATTCTACATCCGTATCACGGATAATTCGTAAAACGCCAGAAGACTCGATAGAAACTCCAGGAAAAAGGCGCGAAGCAAAAAGTGTAATAATATCTTCCAGCAAAACGAATCTGATCTCATCACTTTGGGAAGGAAGGCGCAAAAAACGTGATATCTGACTGGGGAGAAGGACAATCCCATCCATGACATGGATATGATTAAGCGGATCGGTCAGAGATAAAACAAGGGCCAGCCCCATATTTGGAATAAACGGACATGGATGAGAAGGATCAACAGCCAGAGGTGTCAGGACAGGATAAATCTGGTCATCGAAATATTCTGACAACCACTCTTTATCCTTATCGGCTAACTTGTCAGGCTCAATAATCCGGATTCCAGACTCATCAAGCTCTCTGCGTAAATTCTGCCAGATATGCTGCTGATTCTGTTTAAGGGCTCTGGCTTTAAGACGGACCTCCTCAAGCTGCTGCCCAGGCGTTGCACCATCAGGACTTAGGGTGGAAATATTCTCACGCACCTGCCCTACAAGACCGGCAACACGTACAGAATAAAACTCATCAAGATTACGGGCGCTGATTGATAGAAAACTTACACGCTCAAGTAAAGGATTACGTTTATTTTCAGCTTCTTCAATGACTCTCTGATTAAAATCCAGCCATGAAAGCTCTCGATTAACAAAACGCTCAGGAGAATGTCTGATATCTCTTTCGCCATCATTTGGAATATATTTTTCTCCAAAAGAAATATGAGATCGCGAAGCGGAATCGGAGTAAACTTTCTTCATGGCGCACTCTCCCTAGATTCCAGCATATCAGCAAGAGCTTCTTGCGCAAGAGACCGGGAGATCGGCTCTCCTCTTTCAAGGGCAATTTCATCAAGACGTGTAACAGCTCTTACGAGGGCCTCTCCTGTACGGGGCAAATGACGCCATAACCAATCCGTCACTGGTTGCGACACGACAAGTTGTCGCTCGGCCAGTAATGACAAAAGAAGCGTTGCTCGTAATTTGTCTTCTGGCTCTTCAATAAATGTTGTACATGTTGCTTTAAGGCGACTAGCCAGGTCTGGTACTCTGAAATGCTTCCAGGAAGGTGGCTGCCGAGCAGCCATAACAACTCTCACTTTTTGCGAAGAAGCAAGATTCAGCAGATGAAGAAGGGCAACTTCATTCAGGCCTTCGTCCAGATGGTCGATCACAACTGCCTTAACAGGCGCCTCATATTTTGTCTCGCCCAGAATATCAGCTAAATTTTCTTCAGAAAGCGCTGAGGCTTCATAGACATGAACAAGATTTTTTTCAGACCAGGAACGCAGTAAATGTGTTTTACCCGTTCCAGAAGGCCCCCATAACCAGAGACGATTTTCAGGCCAGTTTTCCCGTGACAGCCAGGCGCGGGCTGAAGCATTGGAGGCACCTGCGATAAAATCGCTACTGAAAGACCGCCCTCCGGGCCGTAAATCCAGTGTCATTTGTAACTGATTCCGGCTCATAATCCCCCTCGGACTATCAGGGTGGATTGTTTCATATCCTGTCTGCCACATCTAGCTATTTCGTCTTTTGCAAGGATGCTTTAGAATAAGGGAAGCATCAACCCCCAATAAAGGCTTACTTTTTATGACTTCGACTTCTGGACCTTCTAACGGCGCACGCTATGCTGATGCTGGAGTGGATATAGCAGCCGGAGATGCTTTGGTCGAAGCAATTAAACCTGCCGCCAAAGCAACTTCACGTCCCGGCGTAATAGGAGGATTAGGTGGATTTGGCGCTTTATTCGACCTGAAAGCGGCCGGATTTAACGACCCTGTCCTTGTCAGTTGCACAGATGGTGTCGGGACGAAACTCCTTCTGGCAGTAGAAAGTGGCGAACATGACAATATCGGCATTGATCTCGTCGCCATGTGCGTCAATGACCTGATCGTGCAAGGGGCAAAACCCCTCTTTTTCCTTGATTATATGGCAACAGGCCAGCTTAGCCTTGAGGTCGCTACGCGTATTGTCGAAAGTATCGCGCGTGCCTGCAAAGAAAGCAATTGTGCCCTTGTTGGCGGGGAAACAGCAGAAATGCCCGGCCTTTACGGCAAAGGGCATTATGACCTGGCCGGTTTTAGCGTTGGAGCGGCTGAACGGGACAGATTACTACCTGCCACGATTAAGGCTGGTGATACACTCATAGGTCTACCTTCCTCAGGTGTACATTCTAACGGTTTTTCTCTCGTGCGCCGTATTGTCGAGAAAACAGGCCTTGGATGGAACGACCCTTCACCATTCAGCCCCGGCAAAACACTGGCACAGTCATTCCTTGAACCAACACGCCTTTACGTCAAGACGGTCCTACACCTTCATGAAAAAAATCTCATTCAGGGATGCAGCCATATTACAGGTGGTGGGTTGCCCGGCAATCTGCCTCGTATCCTGCCGGAAGGGCATGGTGCCATCATTGATGGAGCAAGCTGGACTGCACCAAAGGTTTTCCACTGGCTCGCCAAAGAAGGGCCAGTTACACAAGAAGAAATGCTGAAAGTTTTTAATTGCGGAGTCGGAATGGTGCTTGTCACCTCGAAGCCTGAAGCGGTTATGGCAGAACTTGCATCCCTTGGAGAAACAGGTTTTGTTATGGGTCACGTAACATCTGACTGCACGAATATTAAATTCAGCAATCCCGTTTCCTTTGCCTGAGCAATGAACAAGACAAAAGAAAAAACACCCATTGCGATCCTGATCAGCGGGCGTGGCAGTAATATGACTGCCTTGCTAGAAGCATGCGCTGATCCTGCATATCCGGCACGCGTTGTATTGGTTTTAAGCAACCGACCAGATGCGGCGGGGATTGAAACTGCCCGGAAATATGGCATCCCCACCAGCGTAGTCGATCACACGCTTTATGGCCGCGACCGTGAAGCGCATGAAAAGGAAATTGACAGGCAGGTCCGTGCTTCAGGCGCTAAAATAATCTGCCTAGCTGGCTATATGCGTGTCTTAACGCCTTATCTCGTGAGGGAGTGGTCTGGGCATATGTTAAATATCCACCCAAGCCTGCTTCCAGAATTTCCTGGACTTCATACACATGAAGCAGCCCTGAAAGCTGGTGTCCAAGAACATGGATGTACGATACATCTTGTCACAGATGGTGTTGATGAAGGCCCTATTCTAGCACAGGCCAAAGTACCAGTTCTTGCTGAAGATACAGCCGAAATTCTGGGAAACCGCGTTCTCAAAGAAGAGCACAGGCTTTATCCGGCAGTGCTCGCACAATTTATTGATAAGACCATTGCATAGAAAGACTAAGAAAAGTCTTTCTGATAATGAAGCGATAGGGGAAAACAATTTCCCCTATCATCTCCCTGAAAAAATCAGGGGAGAATTTCTGTTTCCGCAAAAAAGAAGCTGATTTCACGAGCGGCATTTTCGAGACTGTCTGAACCATGGACAGAATTCTCACCAATGCTTTTGGCGAAGAGTTTACGCACAGTGCCTTCAGCTGCTTCAGCTGGGTTCGTGGCCCCCATAACTTCACGGTGAAGAGCGACAGCATTCTCACCCTGAAGAACCTGTACCACAACAGGGCCAGAGATCATGAAGGAAACCAGTTCGCCAAAGAATAGACGATCTTTATGTACTTCGTAGAAGGCGCCGGCTTCTTTCTCGCTCAGCTGAATACGCTTCTGAGCAACAATGCGTAGACCCGCATCTTCAAACACAGCATTGATTTTGCCGGTAAGATTACGCTCGGTTGCATCTGGTTTGATAATAGAAAGTGTGCGTTCAAGGGCCATTATTTGTCCTCTCTCTAATATAAAGGATAAGCTTTCCAGAACTCACTAGAGGAAAAATCAGGAATCTGATAGGGTGCGAGCCAATTTTTTTAAAAACCAAGCTGCAATTATAGTCCCTGGGGATCACTTTTGAGTCTTCTTGTCATTAATAATTTAACACTCCGCATTGCAGGACGCCCCCTGCTTGAAGGAGCTTCACTCACAATAGACCCGGGACGCAGGATAGGCCTGGTCGGACGCAATGGTGTAGGGAAATCAACCCTTCTGGCAGCTATTGCTGGAGATATTACCCCCGACGATGGAACAATTACCCTCTCCAATCGTGCAACAATTGGCCGCGTTAAGCAGGAAACGCCTTCTGGACCGCAATCCCTTCTTGAAACAGTGCTTGAAAGCCATGAAGAGCGCGCCACCCTCCTGGCTCAGGCAGAAACCATCACAGACCCCCATAAATTGGCAGAAATTCACGAAAGACTGATCGCAATTGACGCTCATGCCGCACCTGCCCGTGCAAGTGCTATTCTGGCAGGTCTCGGGTTTGACCATGAAGCACAACAACGCTCTGTTTCAGATTTCTCCGGTGGATGGAGAATGCGCGTTGCATTAGCCAGCGCTCTCTTCCTCGCCCCGGATTTACTACTTCTTGATGAACCCACAAACCATCTTGATATAGAGGCAACTCTTTGGCTGGAAAACTGGCTGACGAAATATTCAGGGGCTGTTTTGATGGTCAGCCATGACCGCTCTCTGCTTGATAATACAGTCAATGCCATTGCTCATCTCGATCAGGGGAAAATTTCTGTCACACCTGGTGGGTATGACCGTTTTATCCAAATCAAAACAGAACAAGCCCTCCAGCAGAACCGTGCTGCTGAAAAACTTTCGGCCCAGCGTGCTAAAATGGAAGCTTTCGTCGCACGTTTCAGAGCAAAAGCCACAAAGGCCCGGCAGGCTCAGGCACGCCTGAAAGCCCTGGTAAAACTGCCACAGATTGATTCAGTCATTGAAGCGACACCAACCGTTTTCTCGTTCCCGGAGCCAGAAGCTTTACCACCACCAATGATCAGGTTGGAAAATGTTACGGTCGGTTATGACGGAAAACCCATATTGAGCCATCTTAATTTACGGCTTGATATGCAGGACCGTATCGCCCTTTTAGGGCAAAACGGCCAGGGTAAATCAACCTTTGCCAAACTTATGGCAGGAAGACTCTCTCCCCTTGAGGGAGAATTATCAACCAACCCACGCCTGAAAGTAGGGTATTTCGCTCAACATCAAAGTGAAGAACTTATCATGAGCGACAGCCCTATCGACCATATGGCAAAGGCTTTGCCCAAAGCGACTCCAACAGCCATCAGGGCGCAACTTGCGCGTTTCGGACTCGACTCCATGAGAGCTGAAACAGCTGTGCAAAATCTTTCTGGGGGAGAAAAGGCGCGGCTTCTGCTTTCATTAGCCACACGTCATGCCCCGCATCTTTTATTATTAGACGAACCAACGAACCACCTTGACCTTGATGCGCGTGATGCCCTGATTCGCGCTCTGTGCAATTTTGACGGTGCCGTTATTTTAATCAGCCATGATAGTTACCTCGTTGATTCTGTCGCTGATGATTTATGGATTGCTGAAAATGGTACGATCACCCCTTTCAAAGGGGATATGACAGATTACAAGGAATGGCTTGAAACACGTGCCCGCCGTGCTGCATCTGCCATCACAGCAAAGCAGCCAGACGGCAGAAAAACCTCAGAATCGGCCATGACACGTGTAGAAAAGAAGGAGCTCACAAGACAGCTTGCCCCTTTACGGCGAAAAATTAGAGATCTTGAAACACAAATGACAAAATTCTCTGATATGAAAAAAAGACTTGAAGAGAAGCTCGCCTCACCTACACTCTATAACTCTGGAAAAACTTCCGACATTACGAACCTCAATAGCGAACTTTCCAAAGTCAGCCAGATGCTTGAACAAATAGAGCTATCCTGGTTTGAAGCCCAGGACGAACTGGAAAAGAGTAATATTTAAGACCTGCTCTTCACATCGATCTTTTTCATAAAGGGTGCCACTTTCATGGGATTTTTCTTTTACCGACCACAACCTACTGAAAAAGAGCCACCTTCACGCGCTTTAAACCAGCTTGTGACACTCCTACGCTCTGTCATCATCCTGACGCTTATCATGCTGGCCTTATGGCTCGTGGGCGATGTTATAACCATTGTTTTCGCAGCTGCCCTGATGGCGATTGTTATGCACGGTCTTGCAAGATTATTGAGAAAATTTATTCCTTTTATCCCCTATGCAGCGGCTGTAGGCATTGTGGTCGTTACAATCATCGGTTTATTTACTGCCCTGATCTGGAGTAATGGCCCGGCCATTGGCGACCAGTTTATAAGCCTGAAAACAGCTCTGATTACACAATCTGGCGATTTGAAGGGACATTTATCTCACTCAACCTTGGGCAAATTGATTTTGGATCATTTACCGACAGCAATCGGCGGTAATGACAGCCATAATCCCCTGAGCAGCCTTGGTTTTGGATTCGCTGGCTCTGTCACAGGCTTTCTAAGCAGTGCCTTTGGTCTAATGGGCACCATTTTTGTCGTACTGATAGCTGCCTTTTATTTTGCTATTTCTCCTTCTCTCTATATTAACGGCTTTTTACGCCTGATCCCTCCCCCCCAGAGAGAAGTCACCCGAGATCTTTTATTTTCAGCGGGAGCAACTTTATGGGCATGGACCTCTGGTCAGGCCCTCGACATGCTGGTTGTTGGCTGTTTTTCTGGACTCGGCCTTTCCATGATCGGCGTTCCACTAGCGCTTGCGCTAGGTGTCGTTGCAGGACTTTGCAATTTCATTCCTTATATCGGGGCCATTATGGGGGCTGTGCCTGCCTTGATTATCAGCCTCTCTGTCAGCACTAAAGAGTGTTTTCTTGTTGCAATCCTTTATACAGTCATCCAGTTCTTCGAAGGAAATGTGCTCGCACCGCTCATTCAGCGCCGTGCTGTACACATGCCCCCTGCTATTGCCATTCTTTCACAGACTGTTTTCAGCTCTATATTAGGTGTGCCCGGATTAGTCCTTGCTTCTCCTATTACAGCAGCGTTACTGGCAGTTTTTGATAAGGCAATGCCACCACTTGAAAATGCTGAAGCTGTCCAGATGGCAGTCTCAGAAGTCAGTCAGGAAGAACTGGACGCCCGGAAAAAAGAAGAAAACCAAAAAATAGATGATGATCAAAAAGATCAGGATTAAAACTGATCTTTTCTGAAAAGTTATTTCCTGGCATTCCAGGACACATCAGGGAAGTTCTTTATCAAATCTGTCAGCTCGTCTTTATTGGCAGAGCTCATTCTGAAAGAGCCATCTGCCTCTGTCTGAAACCCCGCTACATCATCCCCATGACGAAAATGCCAAAAAGACAGATAGAGTTTATGATCGCTTTCTCCTTCCAGTAGAAACTGGACTGAGGGGTTTCCTGCCGGCGCTTTCTCTCCTTTGGTTCCCCATGACGTCCTATGATGCTGAAGCCACTGATTGAGAATATCAACTTCCTTTCCATTCAACGAACGCTGCATGGGCTGTAATTCCTGCCCCTTTATCAGAGAGGGGAAGGGAACTGGCCGTAACATAGGCCAAGCAAACGACCAGATCAGTATTACAGGGATCAGGACAAGGAGCGCACACCCAAGAAGAAAACCATTTTTGCTTTTAAAAGTCATTTTGATCAGCCCATTTCTGAACGGTTGTCACGACAAGTCTGCTCTCTTGCTCAGTTAAATCAGGATGAATGGGAAGCGCCAGAACAACTTCCCCTATCCCTTCAGAAACAGGAAGAGAGACACCATCATGATAGTTTTTATAAGCGGGTTGCTGATGAAGCGGTTTGGGATAATAAATTGCCGACGCAACATGATGGTCTTTCAAGCACAGCCTTAAACTATCGCGAGCCTGTTTTGAAGAAAGCTTTATGCAATAAACTGCCCAGGCACTTTGACTGTCTTTTACACGCACAGGCGTCTTCACGCATTTAGGCAGATATTGATCATAATAGTTGGCAACAGCCTCACGCTTTGCCAGCTCTTCATCAAATACTTCCATTTTAGCGAGAAGAACGGCAGCCTGAACGGTATCCAACCTGGCATTAAGCCCTATTCTCAAGACGTCATAACGCTCTTTCCCTTCTCCATGAGACCTCAGGGAACGATAGAGCTCTGCTTTTTCAGAATCATTGGTAAGAATGGCCCCACCATCTCCGTAGCAGCCCAATGGCTTTGACGGGAAAAAAGAAAGCGTCGTGGCAAGGGCTTCCTGACCTAGCTTACGGCCTTTATAGGAAGCCCCAAAAGACTGGGCACAATCGGCAATCAATATAAGACCTGTTTCCAGAGAAAAAGCCTTCAGTTCATCCCATGGTGCAGGCTGGCCATAAAGATCAACGGCTATAATCACAGATGGCTTTAACACATTCCCGCTTAAGACATTTTGATATCGTTCCTTTAAGGAAGCCAGATTTATCTGGAAACTATGAGGGTCAATATCTACAAATACAGGCACAGCCCCAAGCAGTAAGACAACCTCCGCCGTTGCTGTATATGTAAAGGCAGGAAGAAAAACAGCCATTCCGGGACCGATTTTTTCTGCCATCAGGGTAATCAAAAGAGCATCTGTGCCTGACGAAACGGCAATGGCATGACGAGCTTTGCTATAAAAGGCAAGCGCCTGCTCTAACGCTTCAACCTCCGGCCCCATAACAAATTGACAATGCTCGAAAACACGCTCAACACGCTCTTTCAAACCTTTTCCAAGACGAGCCTGTTGTGCCGGCAAATTCAGAAAAGAGACAGACCCGACCATAAAAAGTCCTTAACGACGATCATATTTGTCGGAACTTTATCAATAAATCTGTGAAAAGTCTAAAATACCCAAGGCATTGCTTTAAGAGGGAAATATTTTCAGGGAAAGTCTTTATAAAAAAACATTCCCTGTCATTAACAAAAAATGTTACGAATCTTTAACCAATTTTACGCAGACGAAAATCCGTTACCTTTTGGGCAGAGGAATTATTTCCTGATTTGGAAGAAAGATTCCCCGCTGCTGCATGGTCCATAATAGTACCTAATTCACGCAGATAGGCTGTTCCCTGCATAGTGCGCTGCACAAGAACCGAGCGGCGGTCAAGCGGGTCAGTTTTACGGCGCGCCAAGTCTAATTCACCGAGGCGATCCAATGCACGCGTGATCGCAGGTTTAGAAACCTTCAACAGCTCTGACAAACCACGGACCGTATGTGCCCCATCTTGCAGATAACAGGTCAGGAACACAGCAAGCTGACGCGCTGAAAGATCGGGCCCTTCACGCCGAACACTCTCGACGATTGTATCACGCAGCACTAATAAGGTCTGGTTTGTTTTCTTCGCACGATTCATAGAACCACCTTTGATGTTCGTTCATTTGAAATCATTGTCACCTGCCTGACCTTAGTCCGACAATAACTACCATTGAGATGACTTATTCAGAACGGTTTTGCAAGCATAATGGAATCGTAACAAATTAAGAATTGTGCCTAACGCTCAACAGCTATGTCTTTTTCTTATAACTAAGCCTTAAATCTTGTGGATAAAAGCCCAAACAATGCCCTTAATGCGCGCATCTCACCCCCTTTGGGGTGGCATGACGTACTCTGATCATTCCAGGCATAGCTATCAATATGTGCCCATTTTTGTCCTTTTTTAACAAAATTCTGCAAATATAACGCTGCCGTAATGGCTCCCGCCATTGGTTTATTCGCTACATTATTACAATCAGCGATATCACTCTCAAGCCATGCATTATATGCAGACCAGAGCGGTAAACGCCACAAAGGATCAAAATACTCACGTCCCGCTTTTAAAAGCTCTTCGGCCAGATCATCATCATTACAGAATAAAGCCGGGAGATCAGGTCCTAGAGCCACTCTCGCAGCCCCTGTCAGGGTTGCAGCATCAAGAACAATGGCTGGATCTTTTTCGCAGACCTCTGTGAGCAAATCGCATAACACCAGACGGCCTTCAGCATCAGTATTTCCTATTTCGACTGAGAGGCCTTTCCTTGTTTTAAGGACATCGCCCGGTCTCATGGCATGACCCGAAATACTATTTTCAACGCAACCTAAACGTAAGTCTATTTCCAGTTCCTGACCTGTTTCAATGAGTGCGCAGGCAAGACCTAGCATCAAGGCAGCGCCACCCATATCTTTCTTCATTTTCAGCATTGCATTTGAAGGCTTAAGGTCATATCCACCTGTATCGAAACAGACCCCTTTCCCGACCAAAGCAATATGAGGCGCGCCGTTCTTTCCACTCCAATGAGCCGAGAGAACAACTCCTCCCCGATCTGACCCAGCAGCGACAGAAGCCAGTGAAGGATATTCTCTCCTTAAATCCTCCCCTTCTATCAGTCTGACAGAGGCGCCACGTTTTTTAAGCTCTTCAGCAGCAAAACTGGCTAATTCTTTTGGGCCAAGGATATTGGCGGGCATATTAATGAGATCACGCCCCATCCAGACAGCTTTGGCAATCGTTTTGACATAGTTTAGTCTTTCACGGGCAAAAAAATCAGGAATAAGAAAACGCGCTCTTACCTCTGGCGCTGTCTTTTCCTTTGATAAGGTAAAATCATACCCGTCCAGACATATTCCCAGAAAAGCACTTTCAAGAAGCGTCTGATCCTCTGACTGAATAGACCATATCAAGCCCGGCAGCTGACGTGCTAGCGCTCCAAAAGATTCAGGATTTTCTGGATTATCATAAAACGCGACAGCCCCTCTGAGACCCTTTTTTCCTGGAAGAAGGAAAATTGTTCCAGCTTTTAAAACACATTTATCTAACGTCAAATAAGACCAGTCCTCACCACAGAGGGCGCGTGCCTGTGCCTCGTCATCTTTATGCAGAAGAAAGAGAGGAAAAGATTCAGAAATATTTTCCCCTTCAAGCAAGGGAAACGATAAAGATAATGATTGCAAAACTATTTCTGGACTCAACATTCTTCACCTATAAAATGACCTTCATTCAGGCTCGCCTATAACGGGCTCCCTACCCTATTTTACCTACTATAAGGCATGGATGCACATGACTTTAAGTTCATCTGGTTTCCTCCATGCTGTTCTGGGACCAACAAACACAGGGAAAACACATTATGCCCTCTCACGTATGATTGGGCATGAAAGCGGTATTATCGGTTTTCCCTTACGCTTACTGGCCCGGGAAAATTACGAACGTCTTGTTCGTCTGAAAGGTGAAGAGTCAGTCGGTCTTATCACTGGTGAGGAAAAAATTATTCCCGCTAAAGCGAAATGGTTCTCCTGCACCGTTGAATCCATGCCACTTGAACGTAGGGTCAATTTCATCGCCATTGATGAAATACAGCTCGCTGGAGATCCAGACAGAGGGCATATTTTTACCAATCGTCTCCTTTATGCCAGAGGGAAAGAGGAAACTCTTTTCCTCGGGGCTGAAATAATCCGCCCACTTTTGAAAAAACTTCTTCCAAATATCGTTATCGAAACCCGTCCACGATTATCAAAGCTGATTTATACAGGACCTACTCCCCTCACGCGTCTTCCTCCCAGGACCGCTCTTGTCGCTTTTTCTGCTTCAGAAGTTTATTCCCTGGCTGAAACCATAAGGCAAAAAAAAGGTGGCTGCGCTTTAATTATGGGGCGCCTAAGCCCCCGTACCCGCAATGCACAAATCGAACTTTACCAGAAAGGTGAGGTTGATTATCTGGTTGCAACTGATGCCATCGGCATGGGGTTGAATATGGATGTTGACCATGTGGCCCTTTCCTCACTGAGGAAATTTGATGGCCGGGTTCATCGCTCACTGACTTTGCAGGAAATTGCACAAATTGCCGGAAGAGCCGGGCGTGGTATGAAAGATGGAACTTTTGGCACGATCAGTCACTCAGACGCCCTTCCAACTGAAACCATTACAGCGATTGAGACCCATAACTTTTCCTCATTAAAACAAATATATTGGCGGCAAAACCATCTGGATTTCACAAATCCACATACGCTCCTCAAATCATTACAGACCCCCTCCCTCCAAACTGAGCTTATCAAGGGACGTGAAGCTTCTGACCTTGCTGTGCTTGAATATCTTACAATTTCAGACCTGCTTAAAAATTCCGTTTTCACCCCTAAAACAACCAGAATTTTATGGGAAGTCTGCCAGATTCCTGACTTCAAGAAACTGGGTGATGACAGTCACGCACAACTTTGTGGAAAATTATTTCTACATCTTCTGAAAGAAGGGAAAATTCCTACAGACTGGATTGAGGGGCAATTACGCTTTCTCAACCAGAGTGACGCCGATATCGACACCCTTATGCAACGGCTGCAAACCGTGCGCATCTGTTCCTATATCGCGGCACATCCTAACTGGTTGCCCCGTAATAATTACTGGCAGAAACGCAGCCACGAAGTTGAAAATAACCTTTCTGATGCCCTTCATGAACGGTTAATGGCCCGCTTCGTCAATAAGCGAGCTGTCTCACTTTTTAAGAATTTTTCAGAACAGAAAGGGGAGCTGTTCTATAAAATTACCAAAGATAAACATATTCTCGTTGAAGGCCACGATATTGGGCTGATCAAGGGTTTTACCATTGAACTGGATCAATCTAGCAACCAAGCTGAAAAAGCGATTTTACTTAAAACGGCAAGACGGGCCTTACAATTTGAAATGCCGTCATTAATCCGACATTTCTTAACTGAAAAACCTTCTGCCTTATCATTTCAGGCTCAGGGCCTTATTATTTGGGACAATATCCCTATTGGGCAGATAAAACGTGGGAAAAGCTATTTTGTCCCTGAAATATCACTTTTTCCCGGTGACTTTCAGGATATGGCGCAACGTCATACTATTTTAAAACATCTGCATTTTATGATCTCTTCGCTCATAGATGAGTTGCTACTTCCTCTTGAGAAAGCCCGCGAATGCACTCACAATGATCCGCAGCTGAGAGGAATTATTCATCGTTTATATGATGATGGAGGTATGACGCTTAAACAAAAAAGTGACAATACACTTTCACAATTACAGCGTAGAATCCTGCGTCAGGACAATATTGTCGTTGGTAAACGTTATATTTACTGCGCACCACTTTTTAAAGCGCCCCTTCAGCAAATATTTCTCCATCTTCATGCTGCCTGGCATAAGGGACACTCAGAGAATTTACAGTTATTAGCCCCAGGAATCATAAAGCTGGGGACAGCCACTCTAAGCGTGGTTAAACTTGAGAAAATCCTAAAGCTTCTCCCTGACTCTGATAAAAATGCGCGTAATCTTCCTGCCCCTTATAATCTTGCTTCTCTTTTAGGCGTAAAGCAAAAAGCAGTGTTAGATATTCTGAAAATAATAAATATCGCTTATCAGACGCCTCAAACCCTTCCCAAAAACATTTACGGTCCTCCAGCACCCCTTATGTTAAAAGCTGCCTTGTCTCCTAAAAAAGGTAAAAAGAAACAGCTCAGAACAAGAATCCACTGCAAAAAACAAAAAGAGACACCTTTTAACATTCTTAAAAATCTTCGTTTTCGGAAATAAGTTTAGAACATGGATTCACAGCGCCTTGATCTCTGGCTCTTTTATGCTCGGGTCGCAAAAACCCGTCAACTTTGCGCACGTTATATCGAAAAAGAACATATTCATTTAAACAGCAGACGCGTAAGCAAACCTCATACAAAATTACGGATCGGTGATATTCTGACATTTCCACTCCCCGGAAGACCCTCTATAGTCAAAGTATGGTGCATCGAAAAACTGGGTACGAGGCGGGGCCCTGCCCCTGAAGCCGCATTACTCTATCGCGAAATGTCCGAATAAGCGTTTTATGCTTGCATAATATGCCTTATTTTCGCATACCATTCTGGAAAATTCTGATATCAGGCTTTATCTGAAGGCCTACGTAAGAACTGGAGACGACAATGACCTATGTGGTCACAGAAAACTGCATTAAATGCAAATTCATGGATTGTGTAGAGGTTTGTCCAGTTGACTGCTTCTATGCGGGCGAAAATTTTCTGGTCATCAATCCTGATGAATGTATTGACTGTGGTGTGTGTGAGCCAGAATGTCCTGCAGAAGCTATTTTCCCTGACAGTGATGAGAGATCAGGCCCCTGGATGGAAACAAATGCCAGGTTAGCTAAAGTCTGGCCTAATATCAGCCAGAAAGGCACTCAGCCCGCTGATGCCGAAGAGTGGAATGGCAAACCCGATAAAGCAAAGCTTTTATCAGAAGAGCCCCATCAAGACTAAAATCACTTTATATACTGCTAAAAAAACCTTGGCACTTACATAAGAGCCAAGGTTTTTTTAACGCCTATTTTAAAAATCTAACCATATTTGGCTATAAAAAAGGGCCGGGAAAAATCCCCAGCCCTTCCTTTCGGAACACATTAAGTGCCTTAGATCTCTCTTAACGAGACATCATATGCATCTGTGTATCCCACAACACGAAGAGTGATCCTGCGACAATCACCAATACAGAGAAAACTGTAATCAGGAATGTCATGACAATCCAACGCTGTTTTGAGCTTGTGTTCATATGAAGGAAAAAGACCACATGAACAACAATCTGGATTGCTGCAAGAATGCTTATCACTACCAGTGTTGACCAGAAGCTCAATGCCTTCGTCATGACGATGGCAAAAGAAGCAACAGTCAGAATAACTGCCAGTACAAAGCCTGTGATGTAGGAACCGTAAGAGCCATGGCTCTCACCTGCTGCAGATGTTGCATGATTCTGGCTCATTACATCACACTCCCTAGATATACGAAGGTAAAGACGCAGATCCAGACGATGTCAAGAAAGTGCCAGAAAAGGCTCAGGCACGTAAGCTTGCCCATCATCCGCTCTCCAAGTCCCTGTTTACCCATGATCTGGAAGAACAGAACGATCATCCAGATCAGACCAAACGTAACGTGAAGACCGTGTGTCGCAACCAGTGTAAAGAATGAAGACAGGAACGCAGAGCGGTCTGGTCCATTCCCTTCACCAATCAGCTCGGCAAATTCCTTCACTTCAAGAACGACGAAGGAAAGACCAAGGAGGAAAGTTACGAGCAACCATGCCAGAACCCCGGATTTGCGCTGTGCAAAAGCACTAATCATCGCAAAACCATAGGTGATTGAAGAGACCAGAAGGATGGCCGTTTCAACGCCGACATTGGTGATATTGAAAAGCTCTTTACCCGTCGGACCACCTGCATATTGGTGGCACATCACGGCAAATACCGTGAAAAGTGTGCCAAACACTACGCAGTCCGTCATCAGGTAGATCCAGAACCCGAAGACCTTAACTTCGTTATGGTCGACGTGTTCTTCGTGGCCAGCTACGGACGAGTGAGTCGTGTCAGTAGACATATTGATTCATCTCCTCCTTATTCTGCTGCCTGCGCCGCGGCGAGCCGCTTTGCAAAAGCATCTTCGTTAGCCTGGATCTCTGAAACAGGAACGTAATAATCCACATCGAGGTCAGCACTACGAGCAATGACAGAAAGCATGATTCCCAAGAAACCAAGTCCTGCAAGCCACCAGATGTGCCATACCAGAGCAAAGCCCAGAAGAATGGTGAAGAAACCGATCACCGCACCCACGCCTGTATAGCGGGGCATGTGAATTGGCTCAAGCGGCGTTACAGGTGCCGGACGGCCGAGTTTCTTCTCGATATGGAATGTATCAAGTCCCCTGACAACAGGGATACGAGCAAAGTTATAGTGCGGTACTGGTGAAGGAAGAGACCATTCAAGAGTACGACCAGATCCCCAGTTATCACCGGTCAGATCATTCGCATCACGTTTACCTTTTACAGCATCAACAACAGCCAGAATCAGCTGTGCAACAATGCAAAGTGTACCCAGGATGATGATGAATGCACCAACACAGGAAACGAGCATCAGAGGATACCAGTTAGGGTTGTCATAATGGTTCAGACGACGTGTCATGCCTTCAAGCCCCGCAATATAGAGCGGAACGAATGTGACATAATAACCGACAAACCAGCAGCGGAAAGCCCATTTTCCGAAGAATTCATTCAGCTTGTAGCCGAAGACTTTCGGGAACCAGTAAGCCAGACCTGCGACGTAACCGAAATACACACCACCAATAATTGTATTATGGAAGTGAGCTACCAGGAAGAGTGAGTTATGAAGAACCCAGTCAGCTGTAGGCATAGCCAGCATAACACCGGTCATACCACCAATTGAGAAGGTAATCATGAATCCCACGATCCAGTTCATCGGACCTTCGAAGCGTACGCGACCTTTATACATGGTGAAGAGCCAGTTAAAGATCTTAACACCTGTTGGGATGGCGATAAGCATCGTAGCAATACCAAAGAAGGTATTGACGTCAGCACCAGCGCCCATTGTGAAGAAGTGGTGAACCCACACAACACATCCAAGGAAGCAGATCGCGCCACTGGCATAAACCATGGTTCTGTAACCAAAAAGTGGTTTACCAGAGAAAACAGCTGCAATCTCGGAGAAGACACCAAAAGCTGGCAGAACGAGAATGTAAACCTCAGGATGTCCCCATGCCCAGATCAGGTTGATATAGAGCATGACACTTCCGCCACCGTCATTGGTGAAGAAGTGCATTCCAAGGTAACGATCCAATGACAACAGCGCCAGAGTAACCGTCAAAACCGGGAAGGTAATCAGGATCATGATGATGGAATAGAATGCAGTCCATGTGAAAACTGGAAGTTCCATCCATTTCATGCCAGGAGCGCGCATCTTGACGATCGTCGTGAAGAAGTTCACACCTGTCAGCAATGTTCCCACACCAGATATCTGAACAGCCCAGATGTAGTAGTCAATACCAACACCAGGGTTAAAGGCCAGCTCTGAAACTGGAGGGTAAGCAAGCCAACCGACATTCGCAAACTCACCAATGAACAACGAGATATTGACCAGCACAGCACCGGACAATGTCATATAGAAGCTCACAGAGTTCAGGAATGGGAAAGCAACGTCACGCGCACCAATCTGAAGAGGAACCACAAAGTTGAACAGACCTGTCATGAACGCCATGGCCATGAAGAAAATCATGATCGTGCCGTGAGCAGAATAGATCTGGTCATAGTGATGAGGAGGCAGATAACCGGGGTTACCGTTAAAAGCAAGAGCCTGTTGTGTACGCATCATGATTGCATCGGCCAGACCACGCACAAGCATGACAATCGCCAACACAATATACATAATACCGAGCTTTTTATGGTCAACAGTTGTCAACCACTCACGCCACAGATATCCCCATTTACCAAAATAGGTAATTGCCGCTAATACAGCAACTCCTATGACTGCCACCGCGATAAACGTCCCCACAAGAATGGGTACATCAAACGGGATGTCAGATAAGGTTAATTTTCCGAGCATCTTTCGGTGTTTCCTTACATGCCGGTGTCGTTAGAAGCAGCATTGTCAGTGACAGACTGCATGCTCATGATCTTGCCGTTAGCCGGATCCTTCACCATACCATTGTTATATTTGGCAATAATATGATCGAAGAGATCTGACTGCGCATCAGCAAAATACGTCACAGGTGCATTCACCTGCTGCGCAGATACTTTTGCGTACGTCGTGCCATTAAGCGGCTCACTGGATGCGAAACGGCTTCCGCCATTTTTCACATTTTCAACCCAGGACTGGAACTGCTCAGCTGGCATGGCAATAGTCTGGAATTTCTGATCAGAGAACCCCGGACCTGTATATTGTGACGCTATCCCACGATAGGTGCCAACATCACGTGCCAGAAGATGCAACTGTGTTTCCATCCCTGCCATTGCATAAATCTGAGAACCGAGCTGCGGAATGAAGAAAGACGTCATAGCAGCATCAGATGTAATCACGAAGCTAAGTTCTGTCTTCGTAGGCACATCCAGTTCGTTGACTGTAGCAATTCCCAGATCTGGATAAATAAACAACCATTTCCAGTTAAGAGCAACCACCTGAATACGAAGTGGTTTATTGTTCTCAGCATGCTCTTTGGCAAGCTGCCCCTGTGTCAATGGTTTATAGGGGTCATAGAAATGAGTGCTCCAGAAGCTGATGCAGCTCAATACGAAAATAATCGCGATAGGAATAGCCCATACACAAGTTTCAATCTTGTGAGAATTATCCCAATCCGGCCAATATTCGGCCTTTTTGTTTGATGCCCGATATTTCCAAGCAAATACCAATGTTGCGATGATGACTGGAACGACAACACACATCATAACAGCCCATTCAAGGACCATCATGTCGCGGTTACCATCCGCAATAGGGCCGCGTGGCTGAAGAAGATCAACCGTGCACCCAGAAAGCATCAATGCAGGCAACGCCGGGAAAAATCGCCAGAGTTTTTTCATGGATCCTGCCTTTATCTGTCGTACTGGCCCAAAACGGCCAGATAACAATTTGACACTGTCAGGACTGCCCTAGCGCGTAAGAACGTCGTCATATTGTTACCTTCCTCCGTTCCTGTCCTGACGGTAGAAGCGAGACCTCCCACTCCTACGTTTATACCAACTCATCGGGAAAGATTCCCGACCGTCCCCTTTACATTAACTTGCGCCCAATTGTTCACAAGAAAAGCCAGAATACTGATAAGATTTCTCCCATCAGCTTCCTGAAAAGAAAACATTGGTCTAGCGCGTATTCTATCTCATTTCACGTAAAAGTAAACTTGGATTACAATTTTTTAATAGTCGCAGTAATGCCCCTCTTTATGTTTCGTTCCAGACAAAAAAGAGGCTGGAGGATACCCCCAGCCTTTCTTGTATCATCATAAATATTAATTTTTCCTACGCGGTAGAATTATCCCCTGCTATCGCCCCTATCTCCCAGAAATTGTAGCAGAAACTGGAACAGATTGACGAAATTGAGGTACATCGTCAAAGCATCATAAATGCTGTTTTTTGCCAAAAGATCAGGCCCCATATAGGCATATTGCTGCTGGTAGGAAAACTTGATCCGCTGCGTATCATAGGCGGTGAAGCCTGTAAAAATAAGAACCCCGACACAAGAGACAAGAAAACTCACCATATTGCTATGAAAGAACATATTGACAATCATCGCAATCAGGAGTCCAACCATTCCCATAAACAGGAAAGAGCCAAAACCGGTCAATGACCTTTTCGTAACATATCCCCATAATGACACCGCTGCATAAAGGGATGCAGTGATGAAAAAAGTGCGTGCGATCGACGTCCCTGTATAAGCAAAGAACAAAGACGCCATACTGACACCCATCGCAGCACTGAAGGCCAGAAAGATCATCTGAGCCGCAGAGCGCGAAAGCCTGTTCACCCCAAAGGATAAAACCATGACAAAAATCAATGGCGCAAAAATAGCAACATAACCTAGCAAGCTCGGCGCAATCATCGTACCTGATTGCGTTGACACAAGGTGGAAAAACAGATCGCGCAATGACGTATGTACAACAGCAAGAGCCACGCCGCCTGTAACAACCAGAGCAACAGCCATCCAGTTATAAACTCTGAGCATATAGCTCCGTAGACCTGCATCCATGGCAGCATAATTCTGCTGACCACTGGCTGCATTATAATCATATTGAAATGCCATAGAATTCCTAACCCGCTAAATATGCACCAGAAATCTGTGATGAGACTCTGCTCCCAACGATGTGGGGTTTTTTATGATTATGTCAAGGCGGAGCCCTTGACCTTTTACCTTGAGAAACCCTCATATGACATATGAGTCATCTTGCTGTAATAATTCCTCTTCCCTCTTCGTTTACCCCCATTTTCTCGCTATTGAAAACAATAGACTGTCAATGGCGTGAGGAGCCGCATGCTTTTCTTCCTCTCTGCAGAATAGGGCATTGTGATAACCAGACCTTACTAGAAGAGGTGGATTATGAGCTCTCCCGCCTGCGCTGGTCTGTGTTTCCCTGCTCGATCAAACACATCACCTTTCATATAGCCCCTGATGGCTACAAGCTCGGCCTTACAGTGACAACATCTTCATCCCTGCTTGCGCTCCGCCAAAAGGTAAATTTTGCCCTACATCGCGCTGGCCTTGAAATCCCTAGAAAGAAATTTGTACCTTTTATTGAATTAGGCTCTATGCCAGCAGGCAATGAGTTGCCGCTTAAAGGCTGGATAAACCAGCATGCACTCTTTCCGTTCCCCGAATTTGATGTCCATCATCTAGCGCTGATCGAAGATTACAGCACCAAGACATATGGTCAATTCTCCTTACTTGAAGAATATGACTCTCTTCAGGGTAGAATATCTAATATCAATCACGGAAGCTGGGAAGATCTGACTAATTCTAGTTCGGCTTTCAAAAGATGAGCGTTTTCATCTGAACAGAAGATCACGCTCCCTGACCCCAGGTCGAAACGTGACAAACCAAGTGCCTCATAGAGTTTTTTATATTTCGCTCCTGGCTGTAAAAAGGCCAGGCTACAATTTTCTTGCTCTGCATAGTCACGCAATCGCCAGATCGCCGCCTGTGTTTTAAGGGGATTACCCACCGGCTCTCCCAAAGCAAGGACAAAATCACCTTTCCTCATAAAAGCCAAGGCAGCCTGTCTACTTTCATCATAAAAGAAACCGTCAGGACGGAGAGACAGTTTTCCAATAAAATTCCGAAAACTATTTTGTGTATCCAGGCAGGCATAAGCGGCTGCGATGAGAGGCGTCCAATATTGAGGATAAAGCGGCCCCTTCCTCAAGCTCCACCAGAATGTAAGGAAACACCCCAAAGTCAGCGCTAGTATAAAAAAATGGCTTCTGAAGTTAATCAGACTATAAGAATCAGACACATGCCAGAGTTTTTCAAGCCCCTGTTGCAGGGCAATCCAGCACACACCGGAGAAACCGATCAGAAACAACCCCAGAAACGATAATAATATAGGAGATAAAGGATCAGAAAAGAACGCCGCTTTTCTATAATAGCTATAACGAAACGGGAGCAGAATTAAAAACGGACATAATAATATGGCATATATCTCCCAATCTGCCCTACATAATATCAGTAAAACTCCTACAACACATAATAGTCCAACCGAAAGACGCCACGCCAGAGCGATACGATTCATAAGCCCGAAAGAAACTGCTATAAGCGCAATACCAGATAATGTCAGTGCGATGATCATGAATTGTGTAAAATTCGTATGATCCCCCGAAGAAAAGCGAGGTACAAGAACGGTTACAGCATAAGCAATAATGGTAATTGCCACGAATAATTGTATCGTACCTGCTATTGTAACTGCAAAATAAGCCTCTGACTGACGTAAATTCTGTTCACGCTTTCCTGGTATAAACGCTTTATCACGAAAAAAATGGGCTTTAAGACAGAGCTCATGCGTAGCAAAAGCCCCTCCTGCGAGCATTAATGGAACCAGATAATACATCACCCTGAACATCAGGATCATCGCCATGATATGTGAGACTGGAAGCCAGGGAGAGAGCGCAACCATCATTGTTCCATCAAATATCCCCAATCCTCCAGGAATATTGGTCAATAATCCGGCAGTATAGGAAAAAAGGTAAATTCCTAAAAAACTACCAAACGTCAAGCTTGACTGAGCTGGTAAGGGGCCGATCAAACACCATGCAATCAAAGCCGTGGCAGACATGTCTGCCATACTGACAAAAATTTGCCCTAAGGCAATTTTCCAATCAGGAACATCTATTCTATGCCCCCTGAACGAAAGGGATTTCCTTTTATAAGCTGCCAAAACATACAAGACCAATATGAGAAAACAGCCACCGCCTAACCCAACCGGAAACCAAGGACCGTAATGTGACAGAAGGGGGATTGTTCCCGGCTGCCATAATAAAATAAGCCCTACCAGCCCTATCATGCCCAGAAAGTAAGTCAATGAGCAGAAGGCAACAATGGAAGCGATCTTGCGACCTGGAACACCCCAATTTCGGTATAGCCTGTAACGCACTGCCGTACCTGAAATTGCTGCGCAACCAAGGTTATGAGCCAGAACATAAGCGCAGAATGAAACGAAGGCGATTTTCCACCAGGAAAGACCCGCTTTAACATGACGGCAGGCAAGGCCATCATAAAAGGCTAGAACCCCATAAGCAAGAAACGTCGCCCCAATCCCAAGCCATAAGGAGGAAAGCGGAAGTGCTTCGACACTGACAAGGATATTCTCAAGGGAAAAATGCTTAAATTGTCGCCAGATAACAAGAATAGCCGCGATCAGCAGCCCTCCTCCGACAAGAGGGGGCAGATATTTAAGAGAAAACCTCTTTTTATCTGCCTTTTCCGCTATCTGCCCCTCCTGAGGCGGAGAATACCCTGGCCCGCTCATAAACTCTGAATCTGCCCTGTATGCTTTTATGGCTCTACAGGTCGCTCAAGCGCTTCTTTGATTAAGGAAATCGTATCAGATAACCCGAACAAAGCGGCGAAGATACCAAAACGCGGCCCCTCACTCTGACCAAGCAAAACCTCATAAAGACACCCAAACCATGAACGTAGTTCTGACTTATCAAAATATCTCTTTCCGATTTCAAACACGACATTCTGAACCATATCAGGCGTCGAATCAGACGGCAGTTCTGCTAGTGCCTGGGCCAAATCTACCAATGCCAACCTTTCCTGTTCAGTCGGGCTGCGAAAAACCTTTGTCGGACGTACACGCTCATTAAAATAAGTCAAAGCATGTGAAACGAGACGATCCAAATAAGGATGAGTCTCTGGAGAAAGAGTAGCATCATAACGACGCAAGAATTTCCAGAGCGTCTCTGCCTCATGGGCATTTGCAACACTTGCCAGGTTTAATAACGCCGTAAAAGAAATCGGGCTGGTATCCTGAAGGCGAACATCCCCATTATGTAAAAACCAGACTGGATTATTATAAAGGTCAGCGCCTTCCTGCGCCTCAGCCTTCTGAACAAAAGTCAGATAGTCATCTGTCGCACGGGGAATAACATCAAAATAAAGCCGTTTGGCGCGACTAGGCTGCTGGAACATATATTGAGCCAGGCTTTCGGTGGTCCCGTAACGAAGCCATTCTTCAACAGAAAGCCCGTTACCTTTGGATTTGCTTATTTTTTGGCCCTGTGCATCTAAAAACAGCTCATATGTCAGCGTTACAGGGGGCTCCTTACCTAAAAGACGGCATATTTTGGAAGAAAGCTTGACGCTATCAATCAGATCCTTCCCAGACATCTCATAATCAACACCCAGGGCATACCAGCGCATAGCCCAATCGGCTTTCCACTGCATTTTGGCCTGCCCGCCATAGACAGATGTCTCAAAGCGTTTGCCAGCGTCATCTTCCCATATGACAGTTCCTGCATCTGGATTTACTTCCAGAATAGGAACCTGCATCACCCTGCCTGTTTCAGGATGAATTGGCAGGACCGGAGAATAGGTCGCCCTTCTTTCTGCCCCTAATGTTGGAGCAATCACGGCAATAATCTGATCATGAACTTCAAGAACACGCTTCAGGGCTTTGTCAAAAACACCGCTTGTATAATATTGAGTGGCTGATGCGAACTCGTAATCAAAGCCGAAATTATCCAGAAACTCACATAAAAGAGCATTATTATGGGCTGCGAAACTTTCATGAGTCCCAAATGGATCAGGCACACGTGAGAGAGGCAACCCTATATGCTGATGCAACATCTCTTGCTGTGGTACGTTAGTTGGCACTTTCCGCAAGGCATCCATATCGTCAGAAAATGCCAAAAGACGTGTCTTGCGTCCGGTCATAGCCTCAAATGCCTGACGCACCCAGGTTGTACGGGCAACCTCACCAAATGTGCCAATATGAGGCAAACCAGAAGGGCCGTACCCTGTTTCAAGCAGAACAGGTTTCTGCGGGTCTCTGTCTTTGACCCGTTCACTCAATTTTCGAGCTTCTTCGTAAGGCCAGAGCTTTAACAAAGAGGGATCAGGTAGGGAGTGGCTCAGCATGGTATTCATAGCCCTATAGATTTAGAGTGCCTCAGGTTACAGATCAAGAAGTCCGGCCTTTCTATGAGATTACACCCTCGGCATCAACGCATTTTATAGATAAAGTGTTACAAATGACTGATCAGTTCCTTTCTCCATTTCATGCGCCTGCGCTTATCGCCGGCCCAGCCATTTCCTCCCTGCTGACACCAGACGGAGAAATACTGACTCTTCCCAATCAGAAACTCATCACCCTCTTACGGGATTTCCCTCCTCCTCTGTTAGTACATGGACCAGAAACTCTAAAACTTCTCAATTTACCGCCTGAAACTCAGCCTGTACCCTGGTTCGACCTACTTGAACTTTTTCTGTTCATATATCCAGCCAGGTCCGTAACACCAACACCACGTGGCCTCGCACTTGCCTTAGGGCTTATTTCTGAAGATGATGACAAGATTCTACAACCCAATATTCTCTATGACATAGCCCATCATTTATTATCCTACCTGCATGAAACTACCATGGTTCCTGAAGAGCATAATATTCTGCTTTCTCTGACGGATTTTATGGCAAAAGCAGGATGGAGCTGGTCAGATTCAGTAAGAATATCGCTCACGCCTGAAACAGGCAGCACTCATTTCCCTGATAAATCTGAAAGTCTACATCCAGCAGAAGCCTTTAAAATATGGAAATATCTGCCACAGTGGGAGGAAAAAGCGCCTCGTCCGCAACCCGGTTCACAAACCGTAACACCATCAGCAGCCCGTAAAAGACTTGCCGAGATGCTAGGGATCAATGCAGAGACAAGAGTCGGGCAAGCAGACTTTTCATCTGTCACAAGTCATGCTTTCCAGCCGCGTGAAAAACCCAATGAACCCAATATCGTGCTCGCTGAAGCCGGAACAGGAACCGGCAAAACCCTCGGATATATCGCACCAGCCAGCCTCTGGGCTGAGGCGAATGATGGCGCCGTCTGGATCAGTACTTACACACGCCATCTTCAGAGACAGATTGAACAGGAGCTGACACGCCTCTACCCCGACCCTGCTATAAGACGTGAAAAAGTCGTCATACGCAAGGGAAGAGAAAATTATCTCTGTCTCTTAAATCTTGAAGAAATCGTCGTTGCCGCTCTCAACAGACCAGCAGATAACAACCCATCCTTAATCGCCCTTGCACTTTTGGCAAGATGGGCCAGGAAAACAGCTGATGGAGACCTACAGGGGGGAGACCTTCCCGGTTGGTTCAGCGATCTTTTCGGTACAGGATTGCTTGCGGCAATCTCAGACAGACGCGGTGAATGTATCCATTCCGCTTGCGGCCATTATCTCAGCTGTTTTATTGAAAACTCTATTCGCAAAGCTCATTATGCTGATCTGGTCATTGCCAATCATGCTTTAACCCTTTCTCAGGCTGCATGGAATGCGCTTATTCCACAATCAAAGGCACCGGCAAATCTTCAGGATGAGAATGGTATGCCCACTCATATCATTTTTGATGAAGGACATCATATTTTTGATGCCAGTGATAATGCCTTCTCTCTGACTTTCTCAGGCATGGAAGCTGCTGAATTAAGGCGTTGGATTTTGGGAAATGAAGGTAGCCGTTCAAGAGCCAGAGGTCTTCGCCGCAGGATTGATGATTTGTTGGAAATCTTCCCGCCTTTAAATGACAAACTGCAAAAAATTCTCTTAGCTGCACAAACTGCCTTACCCCAACCCCAATGGAGCCTGCGCGTACAGGAAGTCAGGGATCAGCAAGCTTTATTTTCAGAAAATCCGACAGAAACTCCTCAAACTCTCTCAAAACTGGATAATCCTTCTGAACATTTTCTTGCAGAGCTTGATAACCTGCTTGAGGCACGCCTCCGCGAAAATATACGCCCCAATGAGCCTGATATAAGATATGACCGTCAGGAAGTTGATCTCCATCCAGTTAATGACCCTCTGCGACATGCAACAGAGAGATTGATTGAAGCTCTTCAGAAGATCGCAAAACCGCTTGAGCACCTCATCTCATATCTGGCGGATCAGCTTGAGGAAAATACAGAGCTTGACCCGTCATTCATACAACGTTTTGAGGCACTGATCCGTAGCCTTTACCGCCGCGCACTCACTCCCCTACAAGGCTGGATCTCCATGCTCAGAGCAATCTCCTCCCCTCCTGTAACGGATGAGACCCCTCTCTATATTGATTTTGTACGACGCGATAAATTTTCCGCACCGCGTATGGGAATAGAAGGCATAGATGTAGGACTGCACCGACACTGGCTTGACCCTACCATTCCCTTTGCCAGCGTCCTGCAGGGCACTGCACATGGCCTGGTCATAACGTCAGCAACATTACGAGACCGCCAGGAGAAAGGGAATGAAGAACAGAACTGGCAGAAAGCCGAACAGCGTGTCGGTATTCCTCATTTCTTGAAAGCTCCTATCAGGGCTTCCCTGCTCAGCCCATTTGATTACAGCAAACAGACACGCGCTTATATTATTACCGATGTCTCTCCTGAGATCATATCGCTTAGCCGTGCCTTTCAACATCTGTTTGAAACGGCTCAAGGTGGTGCCTTAGGATTATTTACTGCCATAAGTCGTCTGAAAGCTGTTTACAAACATATTAAGAAACCACTAAGCCATAAAGAAATTACCCTTTATGCTCAGCATATAGACCTCATGGATAATGCAACTCTGGTCGATATCTTCCGGACAGAACATCATAGTTGTCTTTTGGGTACTGACTCCATGAGAGATGGTGTCGATGTGCCAGGTAATGCTCTCAGAATGGTTGTTTTTGAGCGTACTCCGTGGCCAAGACCGGATATTCTCCATAGGGAAAGGCGACGCTACCTCTCTCAGGGCAACCCTCTTGACTATGATGATTTCATTACAAGAATGAGGTTGCGTCAGGCTTTTGGGCGTCTAATCAGGCGTAAGGATGATAAGGGAGTCTTTGTTATGCTAGACCGTCGACTCCCTTCAAGGCTTCTCTCCGCCTTTCCAGAAGGTGTTGAAGTCAAAAGACTAAAACTTGCCGAAGCTATCGAAGAAATAACACCCTTCCTTCATCCAGACGAAATCTTACACAATCAGGCATAAAAAAACTTCCACTCTTTTGGAGTGGAAGTTTTTTCTTTTCAAAGGCAGCTTCCCTTCCCCGTATAAGAGAAGGGAGAAAGAAATGTGCTTCTGAATTAGAAGCCCATTCCTCCCATACCGCCCATGCCACCCATACCTTCATCAGGCATAGCAGGCATTTTTTTCTCAGGGCGTTCTGCCACCATGGCTTCAGTTGTGATCAACAGACCAGCAACAGAGGCTGCATCTTGCAGCGCTGTACGGACAACCTTAGTTGGATCGATAATACCAGCAGCAACAAGGTCTTTATATTCACCCTTCTGAGCGTCAAAACCTGTTGTGTAATTAGTATCTTCAAGAACTTTACCAGCGATAACAGCACCATCTTCACCAGCATTGTGGGCGATCTGACGCAGAGGAGCCTGGAGAGCTTTACGAACGATCTCAGAACCAACACGCTGATCTTCATCATGGAACTTCAGAGAACCAAGTGTCAGGCTTGCGCGGGCAAGAGCTGTACCACCACCAGGGACAATGCCTTCTTCAACAGCAGCGCGAGTTGCATGAAGAGCATCATCGACGCGGTCTTTACGCTCTTTAACTTCAACTTCTGTGCTACCACCAACGCGGATAACAGCCACACCACCTGCCAGTTTAGCAAGACGTTCCTGGAGTTTCTCACGATCATAATCAGAAGTCGTATCTTCGATCTGAGCGCGGATCTGGCCGCAACGGGCTTTAATCGCTTCAGACTGACCAGCCCCTTCAACGATCGTCGTGTTCTCTTTATCAATATGCACTTTTTTGGCATTGCCAAGCATATCAACTGTCACGTTCTCAAGTTTAATTCCAACATCTTCGGAAACAACCTGGCCACCTGTGAGGATCGCGATATCTTCCAGCATGGCTTTACGACGGTCACCAAAGCCAGGAGCTTTGACAGCAGCGATTTTCAGCCCACCACGGAGTTTGTTGACAACGAGTGTTGCAAGAGCTTCACCATCGACATCTTCAGCAATGATTAGCAGCGGACGACCGGATTGAACAACGCTCTCAAGAAGAGGAAGCATTGGCTGAAGTGAAGAAACTTTCTTCTCATGGATCAGGATAAGCGGGTTATCCATATCCACAGTCATTTTCTCTGTGTTTGTGACGAAATAAGGGGAAATATAGCCACGATCGAACTGCATACCCTCAACAACGTCGAGCTCTGTATGAAGGCCTTTTGCCTCTTCAACAGTGATAACGCCTTCGGAACCAACTTTCTCCATAGCGCGGGAAATCATCTCACCGATTTCATTCTCACCATTGGCAGAAATAGTACCGACCTGAGCAATTTCAGCGGGAGAAGAAATTTTTCTCGTGCGGTTTTTCAGCTCTTCAACAACATGGCTGACAGCCTTATCAATGCCGCGCTTCAGATCCATCGGGTTCATACCAGCAGCAACGGCTTTGGCACCCTCACGGATAATGGCCTGAGCAAGAACAGTTGCTGTCGTTGTACCATCACCAGCAATGTCGTTGGTCTTGGAAGCTACTTCACGCACCATCTGTGCGCCCATATTTTCGAACTTGTCAGCCAGTTCGATCTCTTTGGCAACGGAAACACCGTCTTTTGTAATACGGGGAGCACCGAAGCTTTTGTCAAGAACAACGTTACGTCCTTTTGGACCTAGCGTCACTTTCACAGCATTGGCAAGAATATCAACACCACGGAGCATACGCTCACGGGCGTCTGCACCAAATTTTACGTCTTTAGCAGCCATAATAACACTTAACTCCTTAGAGGTTCAAACAAGCGAAATAAAAAGGAAGGCTCTTTAGCCAACAATTCCCAGAATGTCGCTTTCTTTCATAATCAACAGTTCCTCACCGTCGATTTTTACCTCAGTGCCCGACCACTTTCCGAATAACACGCGATCACCTGATTTCACGTCAAGCGGAACAATCTGCCCCTGCTCATTACGTGCCCCAGGACCAACGGCGACAACTTCGCCTTCCATTGGTTTTTCTTTAGCAGTATCAGGAATAATGATACCGCCAGCGGTTTTTGCCTCGCCATCCAGACGGCGAACGACAACACGGTCATGAAGAGGACGAAATTTCGTCATGGATCACTCCATTTTAGGCCAGCCCTTGTAAAAAGCGGCATAGCCGGGTTATTGCACTCATATACAGCAGCGCACCTCTGTGCGTCTTTCACATTCATTCAAGACGCTCTGAAGAGATAATATCGCCCCCCTGAAGCGTCAAGAACTGCTAGGCTTCTGAAAAAGGATTTTTTAATGTTTTACATCCTTTCAAAGCCATTATAACAATTTAGTTTTCCCTAGAAATCCCTCAAAAAGGATGATTTTCCATGTGTTCTCAAACAATTGATACGCATATGATAAAGCTTCATACGATCGATCATCACCAGCTTGGTGTCTGGGAGGCAAAACCAGCCCATAACTCCCCTAAGGCAGGAGTAATCGTTCTTCAGGAAATTTTTGGTCTTACCAATTATATCCAAAAGGTATGCGTGAATTTATCAAAAGCTGGATATCATGTTATGGCTCCCGCACTCTTTGACCGTGTCGAGCCTGATATCGTTTTACCCTATGATCAAACGGGAATGGAAAAAGGACTGGAACTCCGTGCCAAACTTAGCCCGGATGCTCCCTTGAAAGACATTGCAGCCTGCCTGGAAGCTCTGCGCTCTCAGGACAGTAATCTACCTGTTGGGGTCCTTGGCTTCTGCTGGGGGGGATATCTTGCATGGAGATCAGCGCAAGACCTTTCTATTAATGCAGCCATTGCCTGGTATGGTGGTGATATTGCCAGAATCACTTCACCCAGGCCCCATTGCCCGGTCCAGCTTCATTTTGGAGAAAATGACACACTTATTCCGGCTTCAGACAGAGAAGTGATTAGCCATGACTGCCCCGATATCCCCAGCTATCTCTATAAAAATGCTGATCACGGCTTCGGCTGTACAGACCGTCCCAGCTATAATAAAGACGCTAGCGATCTGGCATGGGAACGCTCTTTAAGCTTTTTCTCTGACCATTTGCAGCGTCAATAAGCGTCATTAGGTCTTAAGTATTTTTCTCAAACAAAAATAAAAAAGGGGGGATTTCCCCCCCCTTTTTTATTTTATAAAACACGTCCAGCAATTACTTTCAGTTTTTCAATAATCGCAGGATCCCGAGCCTCTGGCGCTGTGATAAGAGCATTATCCAAAGCCCTTTCAGCATCATGAGGACCAATTTCCCTATTACGGCCTAAAACGGGAATAACAGCCTTGATCAACGCACGCGCCTGATCGGCATTTTTCTTCATAATTGCAATGACGGCATCAACTGTGACATTTTCATGCTCATCATGCCAGCAATCATAATCTGTCACCATTGCCACTGTTGCATAATTGATCTCAGCTTCCCGCGCCAGACGGGCTTCTGGCATATTGGTCATACCGATGACTGAGCATCCCCATGAACGATAAAGCTCACTTTCTGCTCGTGTCGAAAATTGAGGCCCCTCAATCACAACATAAGTCCCACCACGAGTAAGCGGAATAGATAAGGCAAGTGCCTCTTTTTCCACAACTTCCATAATCCGCGCTGAAACGGGATCGGCCATTCCAACATGCGCCACGCAGCCTGTTTCAAAAAAACTCCGCGCACGGTTCTGACAAAGGTCAATAAACTGGTCGACCAGAACAAAACGTCCAGGTTCCAGCTCCTCCTTCAGCGAGCCTACCGCTGAGACAGAAAGAATATCTGTAACACCGACACTTTTCAGGGCGGCAATATTTGCTCTGAAATTCAGCTCCGAGGGTGGAATGGGGTGCCCACGTCCATGACGCGGTAGAAAGACACAGGGAACATCGTTTAATGTGCCTAAAAGAAGTTCATCAGATGGATCACCCCAAGGGGTTGAGATTTTCCGCCACTCACGGTTTTCAAGGCCATCAATTTCATACAAACCAGACCCTCCTATCACACCGATAACAGGCTTAATTGTCTGAGGCATAACTCGATTTCTCCATCTTGCACTCTAATTTATGAACACACTGCTTTCATAGTCTCCGTCTTATCGTTTAGAAGGTCACAGGGACATATATTTTTTTCAAATTTAATATCTGATTTTCATAATTCGCATAACTTTCTCTCTTTTCTGTGAATTACGAAAGAGTATAGTCACTCAAGGTATAAAATATTTTCTAGCCTGTTTTCGAACGGATTTAGGCGATATAATAAGGATAAGCTTCATGACTAAGACATCGAACTTTAATGAAATTATTCGTCCCAATGTTCCTCATGATGCTTTGAAAGCACAGGCCAAAGCCTGGTTTGAGGCTTTACGTGATCGTATCTGTGCTAGCTACGAGAAACTCGAAGATGAAGCTGTTGCCGGAAATTCACAAATTCTCAAGGACCGCTCTGAAGCCGGTCGTTTCGTCCGGACTGCCTGGGAGAGGGAAAGTGGCGGTGGGGGCATCATGTCTGTCATGCGCGGGCGTGTTTTTGAAAAAGTCGGTGTAAACTGCTCGACCGTCTGGGGAGAATTCTCACCGGAGTTCCGTAAACAGATTCCCGGCGCTGAAGAAGACCCCCGCTTTTTTGCAACAGGTATTTCCCTTGTTTCTCACCCTTGTAACCCGCATGTATCAGCAGCCCACTTTAATACACGCCTCATCATAACCTCACGCGGATGGTTTGGTGGGGGGGGAGACATTACCCCGATCTTCCCCCAAAGCCCTGAAGCAATCGAAGACGCCAAAGCTTTTCATGAGTGTTTTAAAGAATCCTGTGACAAACATGATCCGACATATTATCCACGCTTTAAAAAATGGTGTGATGAATATTTTTACCTTCCTCACCGTAAAGAACCACGCGGTCTGGGCGGGATTTTCTATGATTGGTTGCGCACTGATAAACTGGAAGATGATTTCGCCTTCACTAAAGATGTTGGCGAAGCTTTTTTCAAGGCTTACCCGGCTGCTGTCAGCAAAAGAATGTTCACAAAATGGACTGATGAAGACAGACAGGCTCAACTCATCCGTCGAGGGCGTTATGCCGAATTCAACCTTCTCTATGACAGAGGTACTGTCTTTGGTTTAAAGACGGGTGGCAACACAGAGGCCATTCTGATGAGTCTGCCTCCGGAAACATGCTGGCCCTGAGTATTTTTTGCCGTCAAACCCGCCCAAGCGTTCAATTGCTACGTTCGAAGCGGGTTTGAAACAATATCATCCACCAAGACGTGAGGTTTATGGTGTGAGCACGTTTCGATCCGCGCTTTGACACCATAAACTTCTGCCAATATCTCAGGGGTTGTTACTTCTGTAACTGCCCCTTGGGCGATTAACTTGCCCTCTTTGAGATAAATAACATCTTTTGCTCTCTGAAGGGCAATATTAAGGTCGTGCACAACGATCAGCGTCACTAAATGCCGCATTTCAGTTTCATGACGGACAGCTTCCATCACCGCAATCTGGTAATGAAGATCAAGCGCACTCAGAGGTTCATCCAATAATAAAAGGGCTGGTCTACGTACAAGGGCCTGAGCCAACCCTACAAGCTGTCTCTGCCCGCCTGAAAGTTCATCCATATAACGAAGCGCCAAAGCACCAATCCCCAGCCGTTCAAGGATTTCTACACTTTCCTCCAATGCTACATGAGCTGAGACCATAGAACCGGCGCGACGAGCAACCATTACTGCCTCAAGCACCTGCAAATGAACTGTCGGTGGCAAGGTCTGTGGAAGATACGCGCTTAATTCTGCCCGTTTCGAAGATATTAATGAAGAAAGATGGACATTCCCCAGATCAACGCTGCCGCTTGATCTAGTCAACCCGGCAATTGCCCTTAGAAGCGTTGATTTCCCAGACCCATTAGGTCCAAGCACCGCAGTTATACGCCCTGCTTTAATAGGAGATAAACTCAGGCCTTCTATGACTTTCCGTGAACCATAATGGACACTCAAATCACGCAGGAAAAGAGATCTTTCCTCTTTGTCCGGAAGCACTTTCATCAAAGCTGTTTCCTCAGCACCACACCCAGAAAAAACGGGATACCGACAAGGGCGGTTACAATCCCGACAGGGATGACCACGCCTGGAATCAGGTTTTTAGCCGCTATGGAAGAAAGAGACATAATCAGGCAACCACATAAAGCAGCACCCGGAAGATAATAACGGTGATCTTCTCCCAATAATCTTCTGGCTATATGTGGCGCGACCAGACCTACAAACCCGATCGTTCCCACAAAGGAAACTGCCAGGGCAGAAAGGATACTGATCCTCAAAAGAGACATCATACGCAAACGCTGCACATTCACGCCGTAACTTGCAGCCCTGTCCTCTCCGAGACGCAGTGCCGTCATCGCTGAAGCTGAACGCCAGGTAAAGGGCAGTATGATGATACACCCAATGCCCAGAATCATAAGCTTGCTCCAGTCTGCCCTGGTCAGGCTTCCCATTGTCCAGAATACTAGTTCCTGCAATGAGTCTTCATCGGCAACAAACTGCATCAGGGCAACGAAAGCATGGAACGTAAACACTAACGCAATCCCGAATAAAACCACAACCGATGTCGAACGTGAGCGCGTGCGTGACACAAGCTCCAGTAAAAAAGCTGACCCCACTGCAAACATAAAAGCTTCTATGGGGATCATCCAATTTTCGGGAATATAAGGCAATCTCCAATTCAGAACGATTGCTAGAGATGCTCCGAAAGCCGCTGCTGCTGAAACACCAAGCGTAAATGGGCTGGCGAGCGGATTATCGAGGATTGTCTGCATTTCTCCGCCAGAAACGCCAAGGGCCAGACCAACCAGAAGCGCCATTAATGCATAGGGCAGACGTAGCTGCCAGACAATAATGGATGCCGTATCCGAAGAAGGATGGAAAAGAGCGTGGAAAAGCTGAGATGGAGACAACCCCGCTGGCCCGAGAGAAAAATCCAGCAAAAGCGAGCCACAGATCAACAGGGCCAACATCCACAGAACCAATGTTCTACGTTTTGTAAGACGATGATAAGAGGCTCTCATCCCTGTAAGACGAGAGGCCAGCTCCTCATAGTGATGATCTTTTATCTCACCCGTTTCAATGGGCATCATCACTAATCCAGTAAGTCCCTCCAGGAGGAAGCGCCGTGAAATTCATCTGCATTTCACGCAGATCAGCTTCTGGATTTATATCTTTGAATTTATCTGGATAGAACCATTTCGCCATTACTTCAATCGCCAGAATATTAAAGGGATTGTCGTAATATGTATGCCAGATTCCATAAACTTTTTTCTTATGCACGGCTTTCAGGGTAGAAAACTCAGGCAATGTCAGAAGTTTTTTAAAAGAATTATACGCAACCTCTCTACTGACCCCTGCCCCCATCTTTAAGCCGGGATTTTGTGAGTCTGCTCCTTTGGTCCCATCCAGGAGCAGAATATCAGGATCAAGCGTCATAAGAGCTTCTACAGAAATATCACCCAAATAGCCAGGAAGCATAGTGGCGGCCAAATTCTGACCTCCAGCGGCTTCTATAAAGGCCCCCATATTACCTTTTCCTGCTGTATGGCAACATGTCTGGCGCGCACCTGCAAGCATATTTATGAAAACACGCGGACGTTTTGAAGAAGGTATATCCTTCAGCCTGTCTTCAATAAGTGTGAGGCGCTTTTTATAAAAATCATTAAAAGAGCGCGCCTCTTTCTCACGGCCAAGAGCCTCACCAAGAATGCTGATGCTTTTGGTTGTATTCTGGACCGGAGCCTGCCTGAAATCGACAAAAATAATGGGTATATGAGCTGCTTTCAAACGGGTAGTCACATCACTAGACTGACCCGGGCCATGACCTGTTGTACTGAAAATGACAAGATCTGGACGCAGATCAAGGATTTTTTCCGGGCTGATTGTATCTGACGTGCTTCGACCGATAACGGCTACTTTGGATGCCTGGGGAAATTTCTCAAGAAGCTGCTTATAATAAGCCCTGTCTGACGAAATAAACTCTCCCTGCCACCCTACAACACGGTCAAAAAGCATCTCCTTTTCCAGTGGTTCCAAAGCATAAATCAAGCGCCCTTCTCCCAAAACAATCCGCTTGGGATTATCCGGGACCTTCACAACATGACCGGTAATATCGGTCACATCTCTTGCCTGCGTCTTCAAAGCTGCACTCCCGCCCCATAAGAGTGAGATCATCGTAGCCGTACGCACAATCGCCTTTAAAGACATGGCTTTATTCTCCACTGGTCAGGAAAATTTTTTCGGAATGATAATCATTCGCGTCCGGTCTTTTATAGGAGTTGGAAAAGCACACGCCAAGACAAAATCCTTCTTATTCAGATTATGAACGGATTTTAACCTTTATTTCTTTTTAAAAGCACGCGTACTGACCCCTGGTTTCCATGATGAGGGTGAACAACCGCTAGAATAGAGGGCCTTATATCAGCTCTTTGCAGCCAAAGCGGTAATTCACGGCGAATCATTCCACCTTTTTCTCCACTCCCCAGACCTGTTATAATTTCTACGCAACGCCAATGGCCCGATCTAGCCCGTGCCATGAAAGAGACTAACCGGTCAAAAGCCTCCTGAATACTATATCCATGAAGGTCCAGCCTGCTATCGACAGCAATTTTCCCCCGAGATAATTTCCGCCATTGCGTATTATCCAATCCAGGATTACGAACCCCGACAAAGAGTTCGTGATGCCTGGAACGCACTGAGGATGTAGGGAGTAAAATTTTACTAAAAAGAATGTCTTTTGGTTTCTCTGCTACAAATGGAGAATGTTTCTCTTCAGATGATATCTCTTCCCTCTTCCCGGATGGACGCTGCTCATCTCTGGAAAAAGGATTTTTCAAAGGAATGACATCGCGCATAACGGCATGCCATAAATTCATTTCATCCTGTTGTAGAAAACGCCTGCTCACCCTTGTGCTCCGCGCTCTTCTTGAAGACAATTTTGCAGGCGCTCCCGGGCAGTCCTGACATAATTGGTATCAGCCTCAATCCCGATCCCTTTTATACCAAGCTTCTCTGCTGCAACCAGAGTCGTCCCTGTTCCCATAAAGGGATCGAGCACCGTCACATCCGGTCCCACCCCATGCAGACGCAGACATGTCATCGGAAGAGAGACAGGAAACGTACCTGGGTGACTGAATTTCTCCTCTTTGCTCCTGACCGTATCATAGGGCAGAAACCAACAATCCCCCCGGCAACGTTTATCCTGCATATGCTGACGGCGGTGAATATTGCTTTTATCCGTAAAAGGGACACCAGCCTCAATCCGGTGAAGAGGCACATCCCCCTTTTTGGTCAAATGAAAAATATGCTCATGATTGCGATTTAAATATCGCTTTGAATTAACGGGCTTGAAATGGCCATATGTAACATCTTTGACAGCAATGGATTTCACCCAGCTAATATGATTTTGCAGCACAAAAAGCTTTCTCAAGCGCACAACAAGCTCAAAAGGAAGCCATGGCTGGGCGCTGGAACCGGCAATATTCAGGAAAAAAGATCCCTCATCACGTAGAGAGCGATGAAGAAGCTTACAGATCCCCTCCATCCAATCAAGATAGTCTTCTTCTGTTTTGCTATCCTGATAGCTGCGATAAGCCAGGCCAATATTATAGGGCGGTGATGTAATAATGACATCCACGCTCCCGGGCGCAAAACGTTTAAGCACGCGACCCGAATCCCCACGGATCAGCAAATGACGGCCTAACGTCTCACGACGCGTACGGATCATTGATGAAGCGAATCCCTAAACGCCGTCCAGTCAAGCGGCACAGTCGCCGGCCTTGGCAGAAGCATAATCATCCGGCCTTTATGATGTAAATTACCTGCAATAAAACTTGCCTGCTCACCCCAGCCTGTAAATAAATCGGCCCTGCCAGGCCCTTGGATATCCTTACCTATATCCTGAGCAAAAGTCAGATGCTTCCATTGCTGTTCAACAGCAATTGTTGATGAAGACTCTGCCGGGAAAGATGTCTCTACCCAGACAGGCGCAGCAAATGGCAAATAGGCATGATCAACCGCGATGGAACGTCCAGGTGTTAATTCCACCCCAAACGCCCCGATAGGACCTTCTAAAGGGGAAATGGAAAGTTTCTTGAAAAAAACATAATTAGGATTTTCTTCCAATAATGACTGAGCCTGATCAGGATTGGTAGACAGCCAGTTCCTGATAGATTCCATGCTCACATCTTCCTTGGCCATAAGCCCCTTCTGTACCAAAATCTTCCCGATAGGCACATAAGGTTGGCCATTACGCGCGCTATAGCCAACTCTTAATATATCGCCATTGGGTAATATCAGACGCCCCGACCCTTGTATCTGAAGGAAAAACAGGTCAACCGGATCTTTCAGCCATGCAATCTCAAGACCCTTACCATCGAGAGACCCTTTATCAATCTGGGCACGATCATCATAAGGCTTGAACTCCTGTCCAACCCAACGCCCGAAGACGATTTCACCATCAGTCGCCTTTTCCCGGACAAGATCAAGAGGACGACGATAAAGTGGAACCTGATAATCAGAGGTTTTGGTCAAAGACGCTTCAATCTGTGGCTCGTAATAACCCGTATAGAAAGCGCTATTCTGAATTAAATATGGCTGAAACCAGTCTTCGAAATAACGCTCTGCATCCGCGTCACTGACAGAGTCTCCCTTCGGCAAGGCCGTACACGCCCCTGCCCATTCACCACTTTTAGTTCCATTCGGCAATGACGCCACCCCACCCAGAGACGTTTCTGGGGGCAGTTCGGCCAGACGTTGACATTCCTTTAGCACCATCGAAAGCAGTGCCTTATGGTCTTCCTGCTTCCATTGTGACATGGCCTCATACCCAACTGAGGTAAAAAGTCCGTTCCCTGAATGCTGAGAAACGCAACCAGCCAGAAATGGTGCGGAAAGAACCAGAGTGGCGAAAGGCTTCATGAAAGATTTCAACAGACTAACCTTAATGTCTCTAATAGATAAAAATAAAGCTCCCTCAGCAGAGAACTTTATTTTTCAAAATGAAATTAAATACGAACTTAAAGAGGGCAGATAATCTTAAAAAACGGCCGTAGAAACCAGTTTCAGATCACCTCCCTGTAAGGTACAGGAAATACCCCAAATATCATGAAACTCCGTCAGGGCCTCTGTGCCATCAACGATATTTTTGTCCGAATCCCTGACATTGCTGATCTGCCATGAAATGATAGCAATCTGGAACAAGACGCTCCCAGATTCCCCAGTCTCTTCGTCCGGAGCAGTCACCTTGACGCCTTTATATTCCAGCTTTTCCACCCGCTTGATGTCACAGAAAACCTGATGCCCTTCTTTCACCCTGGCATCAATCAGAGATTTGAAGTCTTCAAAGGCTTCAGGCGTAAGGCGCGCCTGAAGAGAAGGCAAATCCGCTTTTGCAAAGGCTGTAACAACATTTTCGAAAAAAACTTCTGCCTGACGCAGAAAGTTCTCAGCTGTAAAGCCAGGCATTTTCTGTTGCAGCTGCCCCAGTTCGTCTGAAAGAGGGGTATGACCTTCTGGAATGACATATTCCGTACGATTCTCATCTGCTATAGCCTGATTAGGCAATGGAGGTGGCTGCATAGGAGACGTTTGATCATCCAGACGCCGTGCCTCATGAGACCGCACAGCTGGTGAGGGCTCCTGCTTCAAACCTTGCGCACCAATTCGCCGACCAAGCACACAAAAAAGCGTACCTGCCATCAAAAGCGCCAGGATAGCTAGTAAAACAATATCCCACGGGAAATTTGTCATCATCAGTCCTAATACCCAGCTCCCCACTATTATAGAGAGCCTTTCACACTGTCTTTACAGTTTGAATTTAAGACGAATACGCCCCAATCTCAACCAGTTCGAAAAAAAACTGAACGATTTGTAATAAACTTTACGGAACTTGGCCATTTCTTTTAGACATGCTAGGCCAGATTGACGAAATAAAAAAGCAAATATCTCAAGGATTTTATCTTATGTCCCAACAGAACAATCCTCCCGCCGGCGCAGATACACCACAATCTGAAAACAACCCGCCAGCCATGCCTCTGGCAATTAACCTGCAATATACAAAAGATCTTTCTTTTGAAGTGCCTCTCGGAGCCAGCATTTTCACGACATTGCGAAATGCACCCCAGATCAATGTCAATATTGATGTCCAGGCTAACAAGATCGAGCAGGATCAATCTGTTTATGAAGTCGCTCTGGCAATCCGTGCTGAAGCTACTGACAAGCCTGAAGATGGCAGTCCCAACCGCATGGTTTTTATTGCTGAATTAACCTATGCTGCCGTTGTTACTTTGGAAAACCCTCCTGAAGACCTCATCGAGCCTATCCTCCTTGTCGAAGTCCCACGTCTGCTTTTCCCCTTCGCACGCTCAATTATCAGCGATGTCACGCGTGATGGTGGTTTCCCGCCTATCGTCCTTCAGCCCATCGATTTCGTATCACTCTGGCAGGCCAAACGCGCACAAGAATTCCCGGAACCCGCTGGCGAAGCCTGATTTCTGTAACTAACCTCCCCTTCTCTCCCGGACATTACGGATGTAGGGGAGGATAAGACGCAACCTGAACAGAACGCCACAGGGCAGAGTTTAGCGCCTTCTTTGCAATAATCTCTGCATAACAGAATGCCCTGACATTTTTCAGGTGATCCTTCTTAACCTCTGAAGGACATAAACTTAAAAAGGCAGCCATTGTTTCTGCTGAATAAAAGAGGATCGAATCAACAGCGTCTGATTTCAAAAGGGCCATTGCTTCCTGAGCAAGAGACGTGCTGCGTTCAACCTTATAAGCATAAAGCGATTTTACAGAAAGCTGCTCCCTGAAACTCTGGCCATAATCCTGACCAGACCGTCCCCGACCACAGGCCAGGACAATATCTGGCCCCGTTAATTGACGCTCAATGCAGAGACGCTTGAGGGACTCAGAATCCCCCCCTGCAGCCAGGACATTTTTAAACCCAGCCTGACGCGCCCGCATGGCAGTTTTGTCTCCAACAGTCAGAATGAGTGTCTCTTTCCCCTGTCGCGATAAGGCTGCAAGAGCCTGCCCACTTGTCACAAGGATCGCCCTACATTTCAATGGCGGGAAAGGATCACTCTGTATAATTTTGAGAGCTGGGCAGGCAACACCCTTCCAGCCACGTTTTTTCAACTCCGACAACGATTCCGATAAGCCGGGTTCAGGGCGTGTTACCAGAACATGGCTTTTCAGGGACATGACTTCTCATACCTTCATTCAGCTTCTGGTTATGGCTGCAAATATATCATCCGGCGTATCACGCCTTAACTGTGCAGCCAGCTCTTTTCCCAAGGCTTCAGATTCTGCCGGAGAGCCAGATATTTCCTTACGTAAATAAAAGGAACCATCTTCACTTGCCACTAGCCCACTCATATGCAGGACGCCCCCTTCAAGACGCGCATAACCGCCAATCGGCGTCCGGCAAGACCCGTCAAGCTCTGCAAGTAAAGCACGCTCTGCTGTGGCAACGGCCCGGGCTTCAGGGTCTTCAATTGCAGATAATAGTTCGCGCAGTTCAGTATTACTTTCCCTGACAGTCACACCAACAATACCCTGCCCTGAAGCAGGAACCATGAAATCAGGCTCTAAAATAACATCCACGCGGTCTTCCATCCCAAGCCGCCGCAAACCAGCCAATGCGAGCAACGTGGCATCACACTGTCCTGCATTCATTTTATCAAGCCTTGTCTGTACATTCCCGCGGATAAGGCAAAAACGTAAATCAGGACGATAATGTAAAAGCTGAGCCTGCCTTCTGACTGACGCACATCCTACCAGAGCACCTTCTGGCAAACATGAAAGCGGATCATCCTGATTGAGGGTGATTTGGCGTTCCCGCAATATCAGCACATCGCGTGCATCTTCACGTTTCAAGGTGCACGCCAGGGTCAGCCCTTCAGGTAAATTAGTTTCGAGATCCTTCAAACTATGGACCGCAAAATCTATCCCCCCTTCCAACAGGACTTCATGGATTTCTTTGGAAAAAAGTCCTTTGCCGCCAATATCAGCAAGCCTTAATGCGCTTCGGTCCCCAGATGTGCTCATCTGAAACTCTTCGAAAGCCCCCATGTCACGCAAAACTGGGCAGAAACGTGTCAGACGCGTTAGGAAATTGCGTGTCTGAACCAGGGCAAGAGGTGATGCTCTGGTCCCCACTTTTAATGGTAAACGGCTGGCTCTTGAAGGAGCAGTGACGTGATTACGCCGAATTGCTTCAGCCGCAACTTTTTGAAGAGCCTGAGAGGGCGTGAATGAAAGATTCATAATTTGTACATCTTAGCCGATTTTACAGAACCTGTTCTATAGGGGACTGTCACGAACGGATAAAATTCGTCATAATAAGCCCGTTATGAACGACCTCTCCACTCTTACACCCCTTTTAGCGATCGAAACCTCCTGTGACGATACTGCTTGCGCCATTCTTGATAGTCGCGGAACTATCCTTGCACAATCTGTATGGTCTCAGGATAGCCACGCCGCACTGGGAGGTGTCGTTCCTGAAATTGCCGCAAGAGCGCATTTAGAACTTTTACCTTCTCTTGTCGATCTTACACTTGAACGTGCCAGTCTGACCCTTGAAGATATACGCTATTTTGCTGCGACGACCGGCCCGGGATTAATTGGCGGCCTGATTGTTGGCAGCTCCTATGCCAAAGGGTTGGCTATGGCGCAAAACAAGCCTTTTATTGGGGTCAACCACATTGAAGGCCATATTCTTGTACCACGTCTCCCCGAGGCACTGAAAAGCGCGGACTGCAAAAATCTTTCCTTCCCATACCTCGCTTTATTGATGTCAGGCGGTCATTGCCAATGTGTTGTTGTGGAAGAAATTGGTGCCTACCATCGTTTAGGGGGAACGATTGATGATGCCGCCGGTGAGGCTTTCGATAAGGTTGCCAAAATGCTTGGCCTAGGCTGGCCAGGCGGCCCAGCCCTGGAAAAACTGGCACTGGAAGGTAATCCTTCTGCCTATGACCTGCCCCGCCCTCTTAAAGGCCGCCCCAACTGTGATTTCTCATTTTCAGGGTTAAAAACGGCTGTTGCCCGTTTGATCGAACCCTATGGACAGGGTGCGATTCCGCGCCAGATTGCTGCGGATATGGCAGCAAGCTTCCAGCAGGCTGTTGCCGATATTATGCAGGACCGCCTTGAAAATGCCCTCAAAATTGCCCCCCATGTAACTTCCCTTGTTGCTGCCGGAGGAGTCGCCGCCAATAAAAAACTACGCGCGGCACTGGCCCGAACCGCTGAAAAACATGGTAAAAATTTCCTGGCACCACCTCTGCCGTTATGCACTGATAATGCTGTCATGATTGGATGGGCAGCCCTGGAACGATTAAAACAGGGAGAGCGTCCTGATGACCTCATACTCCCTCCAAGACCACGTTGGCCATTATCTGAGAGGAAGGTTTTCACACCTTCAGCCTCAACGGGAACAACCTTATGAAAGACAGGCTTCATATTGGCGTCATTGGTGCAGGGGCATGGGGTATCGGCCTTGCCTGCACTTATAGTCAGATCGGTGACGTTCAGCTCTGGTCCCGCTCGGAACCTTCTCCAGAATTAGGCCCAAGATGTCTCAAGCGCCTACCCGAAATCACACTTCCAGAATCAGTAACTGTCACAACTACTTTCCCTGATAATGTCGATGTTATCCTGATGGTGGTCCCGACTCAGGCCTTGCGAGAAAACAGCCTGAAACTGGCGAGAGTCCTTCCCCCTCATATCCCGGTCATCACCTGCTGTAAGGGTCTGGAAAAGGGTACTGCTCTTCTTCCTTTGGAAGTCATGAAGGAAACCATGCCTTTTCATCCCCTCGCCGTATTATCAGGACCAAACTTTGCCATTGAAGTTGCCCAAGGGCTGCCAACAGCTGCAACACTTGCAGCTTCAGAGCGTTTTTTTGTACAGGACATGGCCAGGAGACTGACAACCCCAACCCTCAGGCTTTACGCAAGTCTGGACCCGTTGGGCGTGCAGCTTGCCGGTGCCGCTAAAAATGTGATTGCAATCGGTGCTGGCGTTACAATAGGGGCTGGGCTGGGTGAAAATGCCCGTGCGGCCCTCATTACCCGTGCGCTAGCAGAACTGGGACGCCTTGTTGAGGCAATGGGCGGACAAAGCAGGACAATCTATGGCCTCGCAGGTGTTGGCGATTTAATCCTGACCTGTACAGGTGCAGGGTCCCGGAATTACAGTCTGGGAATCGCTCTAGGAAAAGGCGAACAGCTCTCTGATATTCTCTCCCAGCGAAACACAGTCGCTGAAGGTGCTCTTTCAGCAGAGACGCTTTGCACCCTTGGCCCTCGTTATGGTGTTGAGACCCCCATCATAGATGCGGTTCACAGACTGTTAAAAGGCGAAATCACTCCCGAACAAGCTCGTGACGACCTGCTTGAGCGCCCTTCACGTTTGGAATAGGCCTTTTCAGATTCATCTTTCCCTCCTCTTCCCCCATGAAAGCCCCTTTTGTGATGAAAATAGTGCCTCAAACAGCCTATGATTTTACGCTTCCTGCTCTTGATGGAGGAGAAATAGATCTGTCCCAATGGCGGGGACGCCCTCTGATCATTGTCAATACAGCCTCAAAATGCGGTTTCACCCCTCAGTACGAAGCGCTTCAGTCTCTATGGGACAAACTATGCAGACATGACCCTGACGGGCCCGTCATTATCGGTATTCCCAGTGGGGATTTTGGGGGGCAGGAATTTGATAACCCTCAGGAAATACGAGAGTTTTGTCAGAAAAATTATGGTGTGACCTTTCCTTTATCCGCTAAATCACATGTTAAAGGGCCCGATGCGATCCCCCTTTTCCGGTGGCTCGCTCAGGAAGGAGGTATCCTCTCACGTCCAAGATGGAATTTTTATAAATATCTCATTAATCGTGAAGGCAAACTTCAATCCTGGCACATCCCTTTAACAGCGCCTGATAAAAAACGCTTTTATAAAGCGGTTGGCCGATTAACAAAAAAAATCAGTTAATTCCTTCTCGAAGGTACCCCTTATTTTGTTACGCAATCTTCTGACAGTTGGCGGATGGACCATGCTCTCGCGTTTGCTGGGGCTTATCCGTGACCAGCTTCTGGCAATTTTTCTGGGAGCTGGTCCCTTGCAGGATGCGTATCAGATTGCTTTCCGTATCCCCAACATGTTTCGTCGTCTTTTGGGGGAGGGCGCTTTTAATGCTGCTTTTGTGCCTCTTTTTACAACCCAATATACAGAGAACGGACAGGAAAAAGCTCTCAAATTTGCAGGGCAGGCTCTTGCTGTTTTACTGACGTGGCTCATTATTTTCGCTCTCTTATGCGAGATATTCATGCCTGCTGTCATCAGCTTCATAGCCCCTGGCTTTAAGCATGGTGATGCCAGTCGTTATAACCTCGCCATTTACTTAACCCGCATTACGATGCCTTATATGGTGTTTATCTGTAGTGCAGCCCTTATTGCTGGCATCCTGAATGCACGCCGTCATTTCGGTGCAGCGGCAGCTGCCTACGTCACCTTCAATATTGTTGGGATCATTGCAATCCTTATCGGTGCTTTCTCGGTATATAATGTGCCTGTCAGCAGTGCCTGGGGTATTACAGTTTCCGGCATTATCCAGTTAGGAGCCCTTATATGGGCAGCAAAAAAATTTCGTCTTCTGCCCACCTTTTCCTGGCCTGTTTATAATCAGGATATCGCTACGCTTTTTAAACGCATGGCACCTGGTTTGGTCGGTTCCGGTGTTACACAATTAAATCTGGCGATTGATACAATCATCGGCACACTTTTACCTGCCGGTTCCATTTCATGGCTCTATTTCGCAGACCGGGTTAACCAGCTCCCCCTTGGCGTTTTAGGAAGCGCTCTCGGTACAACCCTGCTCCCGCTTCTGACGCAACATATTGTTGCAAAAAACTTTACTGCCCTCAAGGAAAGTCTGAATAAAGCGCTTGATTATGCCCTGTTACTCACGTTACCCGCAACTGCTGGCCTGATCGCACTGGCCCCGCTGATTATGAGTGGTCTTTTTGGTTATGGCCACTTCTCCCATAATGACTTCATCAATTCAGCCCAATGTTTGCAGGCCTATGCTCTGGGGCTTCCTGCCTTTATCCTTATTAAATTATTTGCCTCTGCTTTTTTTGCACAGGGTGATACCAAGACGCCGGTTTATATCGGACTTTTTACGTTAGCACTTAATCTGGGGCTCAATCTTTTATTGTACCGCCCTCTCGCACATATCGGCCCACCACTTGCCAGCACATTTTCAGGCATAGTGAATCTTTGCCTGCTGATGCTGCTTTTAAAACGCAAAAACCTATTCTGCCCGGACAAAACAGCTCTCATACGTATCAGAAAGATTATATTAGCTTGCCTCCTTATGGGACTTAGTGCTTATGGGAGCCTGCATGTTTTTTTCCCTCACTCTGTAGATTCATTAGCTTTTTCCAAACTACTCACGCTGGGTGGTTTAATGATTGTCCATATGGCTCTTTATGGTGTTGTATTGCATTTTTCAGGGCTTCTTTCTCTTAAATCCATCTACGCAATGATCAGACGCCGCTTCAGAAAAGCCTCCTGAGAAGAGGTTGCATGAAGAATTTGATCAAAATCTTTAATCACCGTAAATTTTCTTTTTCTTGAACATTTCGTTCAGACAAATATCAGGTTTTCTCTTCTTATGTCTCTTGCCAACGCAGATTTTACCCCTATGGCTGTCCCATCTTCTAAAAATGCGACTCCTGCTATGGCACAATGGTTTTCTCTCAAAGAACAGGAACCAAATGCCCTCCTTTTCTTCAGGATGGGAGATTTTTACGAGCTTTTCTTTGGAGATGCCCAGGCCGCTGCTCTGGCTTTGGATATTGCCCTTACCAATAGGGGCACACATGACGGAAACCCCATCCCCATGTGTGGCGTGCCTGCTGCGGCTGCTTCTGTCTATCTTTTACGTTTGATAAAACGTGGGTTCCGTGTGGCCGTAGCCGACCAGACTGAAACCCCTTCCAAAGGACAGAAAGGTCCTTTACGACGTGAGATTACACGTGTGGTCACTCCCGGCACATTGACTGAGGATGAGCTTCTGGAAGCAGGGCGCAGCAATTTGCTTTTCTGCGTTCTGAAAGCTGAGAAAAAACAAAAAGCTCCCCTTGGGGCTGCATGGATTGATATTTCTACAGGCAATGTTGAAACCACGTCCCTTGCTTTAAAAGCACTCCCTGAATTACTGGCCAGGCTAGATCCTTCTGAAATTCTGGCTGAAAAGTCTTTTATCCCGCAAGATTATGAATCCCGGGTGGCACCAGCAGTGACCAGACTTACCCCCAATCTGATGAAAAAAGCCCTTTTTGAAGCTTATGGCATCACTGAAATGAGCGCCTTGGGAGACTTTCCTGATGAACAGATTGCTGCCTGCGCCACGCTCATTACCTATGTGCGCCGTAGTCAGGCTGGTAAACTCCCACGTTTAAGCCGCCCCTTACAGGAAGGTGGTGAAAATGTAATGGGAATAGACCCTGCTACACGTCAAAGTCTTGAAATTCTTCAGTCGCGTGATGGAAGCACGAACCGTACACTGTTCAGCAGTATCAATTTTACTGAAACAGCGGCGGGAATGCGCCTCTTGGCACGCTGGCTCTCTGCACCAAGTAAAAATCTGGAAATTATCCAGCGTCGTCAAGGAGGGTGGCTCTGGCTGAGCCAGCACCCTGACTTAACACAAACCTTCCAGACCATTCTGAAACAGACACCTGATTCTGCCCGCGCCCTCGGTCGTATTTCCAGCAAACGCGCCCTTCCCCGCGACCTGGCAGCCATACGTGACACGCTTAAATCAGCGGAAACGATCACTCAATTATTTGTAAAATATAAGGAAACACTTCCTCCTTATATACGCTCTCTTGCCGCAACATTATATGGACGGGCTGATACCCTGCTGAACCGCCTTATCAGCGCCCTGTCCCAGGAGCTTCCTGCTAAACTGGAAGATGGTGGCGTTATTGCGCCTGGCTTTGATTCCGAACTGGATAAATTAAGGGACCTGCGCGATAATGGCCGAAGGAAAATCACTCAGTTACAGGCACACCTAGCCGAACTTTATAACATCTCTAATCTGCGTATCCGCCATCATAACCAGCTTGGCTATGTTATCGAAGTCACTACTGCTTCGGCAGGAAAACTCAAAAAACATGAGGGACTTCATTTTCGTCAGGGTACAGCCAACCTTGCCCGTTTTTCAACTGATGAACTCATTCAGCTTGACCAGAACATCACAGAGGCAGGCGCAAAAACATCTCTTCTTGAGCAACATCTTTTTGATGATCTCTGCAATCATATTCTTGCAACCCCTGCTCTTGATGAAATAGCTATTTCACTCGCCAAACTGGACGCCCTTTTATCCTGCACAAAGTTATTCAATACAGGACAATGGTGCTGCCCAACCGTTTCAAACGGAACAGAATTTTCTCTTCAAGGCTGTCGCCACCCTGTTGTCGATGATGCCCTTAAAGAAGATTCTTCAAACGAAGCACGGTTTATCCCCAATAATTGTGAACTTCCTCCTGAAAAGCACGTCATCTTGCTTACTGGCCCCAATATGGCGGGGAAATCAACCTTTTTACGTCAGACAGCCCTGGCAGTCATTCTGGCTCAGGCAGGCCTCCCCGTTGCCGCTTCTTCGGCCAAAATAGGGCTCGTTGACAGGCTTTTCTCACGTGTTGGTGCCTCTGATGATCTTGCTCGCGGGCAATCAACCTTTATGGTTGAAATGACCGAAACAGCAGCGATCTTAAATCAGGCAGGTCCTCGCTCTTTGGTTGTAGTGGACGAAATTGGCAGAGGCACATCAACCCTTGATGGCCTTGCAATCGCCTGGGCAACATTGGAAACGCTCCACTCACAGCTTGAATCAAGGACAATCTTTGCAACCCATTTCCATGAATTAGGGACATTAATGGGGCGTCTTCCAAAACTTGCCGCTTATACTATGGCCGTTAAGGAATGGGAGGGAAAAGTCATTTTCCAGCATGAAGTCAAACCTGGACTCGCAGGGAAAAGCTGGGGCTTGCATGTCGCAAAATTGGCAGGTATTCCGAAATCCGTTTTATCACGTGCTGGAGTACTTCTTGAACGTTTTGAAAAAGAACAGACTGACCTTGGAGAAAATATCAGCGATCCTCTCCCCCTTTTCTCCTCAAATGAAGAACAAATTACTGCTATTTCTCAAACAGAAAATTCTGATAACCTGATGGAATTACAGCATTTTCTTAACGAACTTGAACCGGATTCCCTTACCCCTCGACAAGCCCATGAAATGCTCTATCGTTTAAAAGATATGGCCTTTTATAAAACGGTAACGTAACATCAATGTAATTCCTCTATAAACAGAGTCGAAAATATTACTTTCATTACTTACCCCTAACATTGTTTTAATCACTTTTAACGTTCAGGCACTCTTTTTCATGACTTCTTCAGCACTAAATCATTTCGGTGGACGTTCTGATTCTAACTTGTTTCGACTTCCCCGCAACGAGGCTGTGAGTCTAGCCAGACGTAAACTGGGACAACAGCGTGAAGAAGTAAGAAAAACTTTTGAAAGCCTGAAACTCAACGGCGTTGAAGCTGGACAGGCACTTGCAACGGCTATGGATAACATCATTATCCAGCTGGCCGACGATGCAGGGTTGGACCCAGCTGATCCTTCAGAGGCATTCTGTATTTGTGCAACTGGTAGTTATGGCGCCAGATTATTAGCACCTTTCAGTGATATCGACCTTCTTTTTATAACCAGTCCTAGCCCTTCACCTGTTTTATTGCAGCGGATCGAATATATCCTCTATAGCCTTTGGGATCTGGGGCTGAAAGTCGGCCATGCAACTCATTGTGTCAAAACCTGTCTTTTAAATGCCCAGACCGACCAGATAGCCTGCACGACTCTCCTCTATCTCCGCCCCCTCTATGGAGAATCTGCTTTAGCGACAGATATACAGACAGGGTTACGAAATTACCTCACCGATTCTGCTCTTCTTGATTTTATCAATGCAAAAATCAAGGAAAGAGAGATCCGCCATCAACGTTTTGGCGAAACGCCTTATCTGGTAGAACCAAACCTGAAAGAAGGTCGTGGGGGACTACGCGATCTTCAGGTTCTTAATTGGATAGGCCGCGCAAGCCTGGACGTCCTCAGCCCTGAGCATGATTCTCCGCAAAACCGTCTGGAGCTTGCCCCGACCTGTGTCAAACTTGGTCTTCTTTCACCTCATAAAAGCTACCGTGCCCAGAAAGTATGGAATTTTTTATGGACCGTGAGATTTCACCTTCATTACATTACCGGCCGGAATGAAGAGCGTCTCACTTTTGATGTCCAACCCATTATCGGAGCCCGTATGGGCTATGCAGCTCATGGGCATCAAAAAGGCGTTGAGCGATTTATGCGTCATTATTTTCTAATGGCCAGAATCGTTTTAAGACTGGCCCGTGTCTTACAACCTGCGATCATGCTGCATATTTTAAACCAGCAAAGCGGTGTGCCTCTCCAACTTGAGTCCGGACCAGAACAATTTACTCTTATTAATGGCCGTCTCGCATTTTCCACGCAAGAAACATTTCAGGATAACCCTGCTGACCTCTTTAAAATTCTTGATTGTGCTCGCCAATACCAGCTGGAGCTTCATCCGACTGCGATACAACAGCTTATCAATAATGAACGATTTGCCGCATTACTACGTGGAAACTCTGAAGCTTCAGAGATTTTTTTCAATTTATTATGTGATCCAGCTTTTGAAAATGGTCATCCTTCTGGAAGAGATGAAAAAGAACGCCCCTTCCTTTTGCCTCTTTTTAATGAAACAGGCTTGTTAAGCCGTTTTATTATTTACTGGTCACGCATTGTAGGACGCACTCAATTTGACAGCTATCATATTTTTGCTGTTGATGAGCATAGTATTGAAGCCGTCAGAATTCTGCGCCAGATTGAAGCAGGGAAAATGGCTGATGAAATTCCTTTTGCATACGGTCTAACCAAAGAGTTACAAGCACGGAAAGAGCTTTATCTGGCAACATTACTGCATGATATCGGCAAAGGATATGGTGGGGATCATTCGAGCGTGGGGGCTGATCTCTCTTCTTTCATCTGCAAGAAACTATGCCTGTCGCGAGAAGAAACAGATACCGTTTCATGGCTTATACTCCATCATCTTTTACTGACACAGGCTGCCTTCACACGTGATATTGACGACCCCAATATCATTCTTGATCTTGCTGATATTATCCAGTCCCCTGAAAGATTGAAGCTTCTATTACTTTTAACCATTGCCGATATCCGCGCTGTCAGCCCCAGAGCCTGGAATGCTTGGAAAGCCACACTTCTATACCGTCTTTATTCGCGTATTGCTGATGTCCTTGATGGTGGATTACAGACCCAGGGGAATGACAGCCGCGTTAATGAGGTCAAAAATACCGTCAAAACCTCTCTGATTGCTGATCTGAGCTATGAAGACATCACAACCTTCATGGCTTTGGGACAGCCAAGTTACTGGCTGAGTTTTGACCAGGAGACACTTGGGCGACATGCCCGACTGATCGCAGCCCATAATAAGGGCAATGCAGGAAATGCAATGATTGATCTTCAGCCCCTCCCAAGCCGGGATATCACCGAGCTGACGATCTTCTGCAAAAACCAGCCTGGCCTTTTTTCCAAAATTGCAGGTGCTCTCGCTTTGTGTGGCGCCATAATCTCAGATGCGCGTATCCATACATTTTCTAATGACATGGCTCTTGATACATTCTGGATCCAAAACGGGTATAGTGAAGCTTTTGACGAACCAACGCACATTGAACGACTAAAAAAAACGATACAGAATGTGTTGGATGATAACCTCCTCCTCCGAGAAGCGTTAAGTGCGGCGACCCTGCCCCTCACGCGCCGCATGGGAGCGCTTTATATCCCTTCCCGGGTCATCTACGATAATAACGCGTCAGCCCTTTATACAATTCTGGAAATTTCTGGACGGGATCGCCCTGCCCTTTTGCATAATATAACCAACGCCCTTTATCAGGAAGGTGCTGTCATTTCCTCTGCCCATATTGCCACCTATGGCCTGAGAGTTGTTGACGTATTCTATATCTGCGACCAGGAAGGACGGAAATTCACTGATAAGAAAGATCAGGACCGTATCCGGTCGGTCCTGCTTGAAGTACTTAAAGATCAGTCGTAACAGAAAACTTGAATGTCCGGGGAAGGCCCTCTGTCAGATATCCCCCGTAAGCCGAAGCCCAATAACGCGTATTAGCCAGGTTATCGACACTGAGACGTGCTGTCATGGGATGCTTATCAAGCATGAAAACATAACGGCCTCCTACGTCAAAACTGGTCCAACTCGAAACTTTGGCCATATTGGCATTATCAGCATATTGATGGCCCGTATGTGTTACACGACCTGTTAATGTGAGACCTTTGAGAGAAGGAATATCATATTCAAGATTCCCGTTAATGGTATAAGCTGCTACGCCAATAGCCTTATTCCCATCATATAAATTACGGGCGGTTCGTCTTTGCACGGCATCTGTAATGGAAGTGCCTCCATTAAAACGCAGCCCTTTCATAATCTGTCCATCCAGATTGAATTCTATCCCCTGATTACGCTGCCTGCCATTTGTCGTATAAATATTTGACCCTGTATTCCCGTAAGGTATTGAGTAAGCGTTTGGTTGGGACATCCTGAAAAAAGCCAGAGATGCACTTAACTGGCCGATGTCATATTTGGCGCCAATTTCATATTGAACAGTGCGGTATGGCGCAAAGATCTGCCCTGCATTCACTGTATTGGTCGGCGCCTGCGGCCCTGGCGCAATTCCTTCAATTCGGTTAAAATAAAGTGAGCTATGGCGTGTTGTACGAACAACTAACCCGACAACCGGTGTTATGGCATCCCGGTCATAGTGCTGGTCTTTCATATGTGTCTTGTAATCATAACTATTCGTCATGATATTTTGGTAGCGAAACCCTGCCGTAAGAGCGACGCGGTCTTTAAAGACAGAAACCGTATCTGAAAAATAAAGACTATAAAGACGCTCATCTGATTTTCTTTTAGGATTCCTGACATCACCTCCAACCATTGTATGATTGGGTCTCTCAACATAAGAGGGGTGATAAATATTGCTTGGCGTAGCAGAACCCATTGACCAGGCTGTATCCGTCTCCTCCCACAATCCGGAACCTCCCAGATTTATTTCATGTCTCAGCGGTCCTGTCTTGAAATGCCCCCTCATACCTGCACGTGTGCTTTCATTGGTCTGGATATAGGGTACATACATAGCCCCTGTCGTTCCAGCACCAGTTGCTGCATTTTTTAACGTAAAGCTTGAGTAATCTCCCGCCTCATCGCCGCCTAAGCCGCCAAATGCTCCATAGAGCATGATATTGTCAGTAAGATCATGCTCTATATTAAGCATGCCTGAAATATAATTCAGCTCATTATAAGACCAAGGTTGACCATAATTATGAGATGGTTTGACAGGACGTGGCACTTTGCTGCCCGCAGACACCATCACTGAGGGACGGCCCCATTTCACACCTTGATTCTGATAATTCATATCAAGTGTGATCCGTGTTTTCTCATCATGCCAGTCTGTATCAAAACTGACGATAGTAGAATGACGACGTTCATGATCTATTGATGTCTGACCTGACATACCTGCGACATTCAGCCTCATGCCAAGCTGCTTGTCATGTCCGAAACGCCGTCCCATATCCAGCACACCTCCTCCCATGCCGGTTCCTGTATAATCACCCGTGATACGCATCAAAGGTGTCGTCTCAGCATGTTTAAAAAGAAGATTGATCGTACCACCAATGGACGTCCCTCCCGGTGCCGCACCATTCAGAAAAGCACTGGCTCCATTGAGAAGCTGTATCTTCCCATAAGGCTGGGGAGAGACAATCTGACGTGGCACAATGCCATATAGGCCATTAATCGCAACGTCATCACCATAAACCGGAAAGCCACGTATGATAAATAACTCGGAAAAATTTCCATAACCATAGGTCGTCCGCACAGACGGGTCATTCTGCAGAACCTGACCCAATGTCTGGGACTGCTGGTTATCAACAAGACTCGCATTATAGCTGCGAATATTGAACGGTACATCAAGCCCCTTTTTCTCTCCGAGAACCCCTAACTGCCCTCCTGAAGTTACGAGCATCTGTTCACGTTTACGGGCACGCACAAGGATCGTTTCTTCTGAAGCAACGGCAGAAACTGTCGGAGATTTTTTCTTTTCATTCTCAAGCTGCCCCGCATCAGCCAGGGCCGCCCCTGATAGAGATAACGTCATAACACCTATCTGACATAAGGAACGAAGGGGAAAGCTTACTTCCCTGTGAAGCTGGTATTGAGACATGGCGCAAACTTGAAATTAAGAGAGGGAAAGGAAGTCTCTTTTAATGATGTTAAGAATCATTTGCAATAATAAGGATATAAAATAAATTCATCAGGTAAAGATCAGTCCTCTCGGGCATTAACGGTCACAATATGAGGTCAAGACGTATAAAAAACTTTTTCAATCATTCTTAATCTTTATACAGATTGACAGCTCCAAAACCCTAAAATACCTTAGATTGATATTTTTCAAATAAATTCTCATTATCTTCAATAAAATTGAAGTATTAATTGATAAAATTATAGTACACTAAATATATTGAAAAAAATATTATATCGTTTTATGTCTCATAGATAATAAAATATATCCTGCTTCCAGACTGATATCATGACACCATTTTTGCGCTCCTGGCTGACTTTTATTCACAAATGGATCGGCTACCCTACTGGGATTTTTCTATTTATTCTGTTTTTTACAGGAGCATTGGCAACATCAGGCACAGAGCTTCAACAATGGATGGAGCCGCAAACTTATATCCATGCGCCCTTAACAGATAAGGGCATTAATCGGGCAACAAGCCTATTTGCACAATCATTACAGCATGATTCAAATAGTTTCTTACGTCTTCCCACCCAGCGTGACCCGGTTATAAGAATATTACATTTCAATGGCCATATTTTTTCTGGCATTGCCTTGAACCCTGAGACAGGTGAGGTCATTAAGACAGAAAATCATAGTGGCGCGACTTTTTTCGTCCTTTTGCACAGTTCTTTCCATCTGCCCAAATTTTACGGTGCCCTGATTGGCTGTTTCATTTTCTCAGGTCTGATCCTTGTGCTCATCACGGGCCTCTGGATTCATTTGAAACGTTTTTTCCCTGACCTTCTGCTCTTCAGGCCACAATCATCGGAGAACAGGCGCTGGCTGGATCTTCATTTATTATTGGGATGCGTCATCCTTCCGGTCATGATGATAATCAGTTTTTCAGGAACAATCCTTAACCTCCATAGGCTCGGATTAATCAGTTCACACCATAATCATCATCAAGCCCCCTCCAGACATTATACTGAGCTTCCTTCGCTTTTACCTATGGTGAGAGAAGGTATGAAAGAATGGCATGATATTGAAGGCAGTTTTTTTCTTAATACGCCTGATGGGCTACATTTTATCCGTGGTGATGAAACGCATTTCTGTGGGTCCCGCTCTTTTATCACTCAAGAAGGAAAAGCCTCTCCGGCTCTGGATAAATGCAAGACGATTATCCTATTCCACGCCATACATAATGTAAGGTGGGTTCATGGAGGGTTACGTTATTATATCAGTTTAACCGGCCTTCTGGGGGCTTTGTTGACAGCCAGTGGTCTGATTCTTTTCTACAGACAGGCCGCTAAACAAATTGGGAAAAAACCAGGGAACCTACCCCTCTGCCATCTCTATAAAACCTTGAATGATGGCACTCTTATGGGGCTTCCTCTGGCGACCTTATGTCTTTTGGCCCTCACACGCCTGCCAACCCCATCTTTTATGGCAACATATCAGTGGGAAATGCTGGCTTTTTTCAGCCTCTGGGGAGGCAGCTACTTCATCAGCCTTATCACAAACGGCAGATATGCCGTTCTGCCCTGCTTACTGGTCCTGGCAGGGTTTGGCCTGTTTCCACTTGACCTCATGACAAGATCCTTTGAAGATGCCACGAAACTCTGCTTCGCAATTGATCTATGCGCTGCCCTCATCGGTCTGGCAGCTCTGATCGCTTTTCGGAAAATGAGAAAAAACACATGATATGGTTATTTCTTATCTGTTGGATAAGCTGGGCCTTATCAAGATTATCGCTTACCAGCAAACATGAAAGAGCCCCCTCTTTTCTTGCCTCGATACCACGCCGTTTCTCTTTATGGGGGGAGGTGGTGAGCTTGGCGGTACCTGTTACTGTCCTCATTTTTAGGTGGAATATCCATGACCTCTTTTTATGGGGGTATTGTGGCCCGGTTATTGTCGTTCCTCTCGTTCTGATAAGGGCTTACAGCCTTGCTCTGCCCATTCACAGACGGCCTTCTCAAGAACCTTGACTGCAACTTTCCAACCTTCATTTACATCTGACAGATCATTGCCAGAATAAAATAACCGCACATTCTGATACCAGAAATGATGCGACCATCGCCAATCACCTCCTTGACGATGGAGCAACCATAAATTCTTTCCCATTGCTCCAGCCATATTGGCAACCAGACTATCAATACTGATAATCAGGGCACAACGCTGGATAGCGGCTGCCAGATCAGAAAGATGATCAAGAGGCGCTTTTTCCATCCATTCTGGAACATCCCCTCCTTTTTGCAGGCTCAGAAACCTGACATTCTTTATGAAGCGCAAGGGCTCTAGCAAAGACACAGATATAGAACGGCGACGATCATAAATATAAGCTGTATTTCCAGACCAGCAAAGACCGATCAAATAAGGTTCTGCCTGACCTGGAACTGACAGATAAGGTGCTGTCTCCGACTTTTTATGGAGAAGGAAAGGCAGACTATTCAAACTTTGCCAGGCCATTACAGGATGCCCCGCCGGCACCAGTCTCTCACGCGGCATAGCGGGCATGAGCCGGACCATATCCAGCATATCTGGAGGAAAATCGAGCCTTAAGGGACGTTTTGAAGCAGCTTCAGGCAAAAACCTCAAAAAGAATAAACCATCTCCCAATCCTCCTTCAAGCCGTATGGAAATAGCCTCCTCTCCGGCAGAACCGTCCCATTCGGGGAGCAACGTCTGGTAAAATTCAGAGGTAAAAATTTTTCTTTTTTCGTAAAGTGCCCAGCCTTCTTCCCATAATCCTCTTTCAAGTAAAATAGCACTTCGGTTGAAAGCGGCCTTTGAAGAAAACTCCTGATTAATCGGAAGTTTCGACTCATTTCCATGTGCCTCAATATTCTGGAAAAGCTGTTCTGCCTTACGGCGCGCTCCTGTTTCATAACAAAAACTTCCATAAGCCAGTTGCAAGGCGGAATTATCGGGCTGTTCTCTTATCAGATCTTCAAAAAGCTCTTTTGCAGAAATGATCTCTGCCAGTGATAATTTTACAAGAGCCAGTGTAAGTCTTGTCTCCCACGTAAAATTCCCTAGGGAAAAGGCTCTCTCCAAAGCCTTACAAGCTGCATCCCATTGCGCAAGATGGAAAAAGGCCACTCCCTGATTAGCGTAAAAACTGCCTTCTTCTGGAAGAAGTTTCTGTGCCTGTCCATAAGCTGAGACTGCCTGCTGATACTGCCCTAGCTGCATAGAAGCACTGCCCAGGAACCCCCAAAGCACGGCCTCTCTTGGAGCAAGCCTTACTGCCTGAGCAAAAGCGGAAACAGCTTCAGATAATTTACCTTCTCCAAGAAGTGCTTCTCCAAGGCCAGCATGCGCTGAGGCTTCTTCAGGAAAATATTGAATAGCCACAATAAAAGCCGAACGGGCTGCATCCAACTGCCCTTCAAGCATTAAGGCACGTCCTAAAGTCTGGTAAAGTCTGCCAAGAATGACCGGATCATCCAGTTCCCCCAACATAGGGAGAATACGCCCTATGAGAGCAATTGCCGTTGCCGGCATGTTTTGCATCAGGGCAACCGCTGCCAGGATATGCACACCATATGGGTCATCAGGCTTTTGACCAAGATAAGAACGCGCATCTTGTGCCGCTTGGTCAAAATCGCCCATTTTGAAAGCATTCAGGGCACGTTCCAATAACGCCATCATAACATTTTTATCCCTAAAATAGAGACTTTGGGTCATTAATTACCATTTAGTCGCTCTTCACTATCTTGCCAAATGCTGCAAAAAGTCCAAACATAGGCGTCATGACTATGTCTTCCTTGCTCCTGCGCCCTATGACACAACGTCTTTTGGGGCATTTGACTCTCTCATCCCTGCTTTGTCTGGGCAGTCTGGCCACCATAAAGGCAGCCTACCCAGCCGATGAAGTAAAACCGGCTCCCACGCCAGCACAGATCAGTTCTGAACACCCTATTACAGAAAGGTTGTTGCCTGTTCTTGCTGCCATTCCTGATGGCAGGCTCTATAGCCTTGATAAGGATGGGGTCCTTGTCCAGCTTGAACAGACACAAGACCAGACCCACCATTTTTCTGGTCTGCCCGCTTTCAGCGCGTTAACAGGGAATGACCAGGGATTATGGGCTGTTACCAAAGGCCAGACACCAGAACTTTATCATCTCTCTCCTGAAGGGGCTGTCAAAAGCCACAACCCTCTTCAGAAAGTGACAACACCGACAAGCCATATTCCTAATTTGCAGATCGGTCGTGATTTTGCCTATCTCTCTGATGAAGGTGCTCCTGCCCTTATTGTCGTGGACCTTAAAACTCATTTAGCCCGCCGCCTGATGGTCAGCTATCCCAGCCTCATTGCGGAACGCCCCTATAAACGCAATGGCAGGTCAGAAAAAAAACCTGATGGTCATTTTCTAAGTGTCGGCAATGTCCGCTACCTTGCTTTAAGCCAGGATGGAAAAAAACTTTTCTATCAAACGCCCCCTGGTCCTTTTTTCATGATTGAAACCGTCCTGTTAAATGACCCGACTACGGGACCTGCTGAACTGCTAGAAGCAATGGTCAAATGGCGGAATTCATACTGCCTTGGTGGCCTTGCCATCACTCCGGAAAACACCCTTTATATGGCAGATGTCGATCATGGAGACCTGCTCACCATCCCTCAGAAACACCTTCCTATGCGCCTGCTTCATGATATAAAGCTTACGCAAGCAAAAGATATGGTATTTATTCCAGCAGGAACTTCCTCGAAGGCGAAACTTGCCCTTCTGGTCAATGCTGCGGATGATCCAAATACATCAAGCGAGACAGAACAGCCGTTAAAACTACTCATCGTTAACTTACCTTGATCCTTACATTTTGATGGATAGATGATGCTTTATCGATCGACCCGCAACGCCACCAATGACAGGGCTCCCTCTTTTTCTGACATATTACTCAGCGGATTAGCACCTGATGGAGGGTTATACCTTCCGACAGAATGGCCCCAAATCTCCCGCGAGACTTTTCTGAGATGGCGTGGTCTCTCATATCCCGACCTTGCCGCTGAAGTTATTTCGCTTTTCTCTGCTGGAAGTATCCCCCTCGAAGATTTGCGGACCATGGCCCATGACGCCTATAAAAACTTCGATCATGCAGCGATCGTTCCCCTTATCGAAGTCGAAAACGGGCTTTTCTCGCTTGAACTTTTCCATGGCCCCACCCTTGCTTTCAAGGATATGGCGATGCAGATGCTCGGCCAACTTTTTGAATATGTATTGGAAAAAGAAGACCGCACAGTCACAATTGTAGGGGCAACTTCAGGAGACACAGGCTCAGCCGCTATCGAGGCTTTTAAGGGGAAAGCACGTGTAAAAATCGTCATCCTGCATCCCTTTGGGCGCACGTCAGATGTACAACGCCGCCAGATGACAACTGTCATGGAAGAGAATGTCCTCAATATCGCTATTGAAGGTGATTTTGATACCTGTCAGGATATGGTTAAAGCCATGTTCGCAGATGAAACCTTCCGGCAGGAAGTTTCTTTATCTGCAGTCAATTCGATCAATTGGGCCCGTATCGCAGCCCAGATCCCTTATTATATCCGGTCTGCCCTCTCTCTCGGAGCACCAGACAGAGAAGTTTCCTTTGCCGTTCCAACCGGAAATTTTGGCAATATCCTGGCTGCCTGGGCGTCAGGAAAAATGGGGCTGCCTATTCGGAAATATATCGTTGGATCAAACAAAAATGACATCCTGACCCGCTTTCTGCTCAATAATGACATGAGCATTACAAACGTTGATCCCAGCCTTTCTCCATCCATGGATATTCAGGTTTCTTCTAATTTTGAACGTCTGCTGTTTGAAATGCTGGACCGTGATGCTGACCGCTGCAGTGCCATCATGCAGGAATTCCGCCAGACAGGACGCATGGCTGTCCCTCAGGATGCGTGGAAAAAAATCTGTGAAAACTTTAATGCCCTACGCCTTGATGATGATGAAACCATTGCTGCCATGCGTCGCTTTTATGAAGAGTCACATTATTGTGCAGACCCTCATAGCGCCATTGGACTAGAAGCCGGACGTCATTATAAAGAAAGCGATGTTCCTATGGTTGTTGCAGCCACCGCACATCCAGCCAAATTCCCTGACGCGGTTAAAAAAGCAACGGGACTCCACCCGGAGCTTCCTCCCCATTTAGCTGATTTGTTTACGCGTCAGGAACGTTATAAAACATTGCCCAATAATCTTGAAGAAGTGCAAAGCGCTATCAGAGCACATATTCGGCCCCGTTAATTTTATATAAAATAAGGCATTTATGAGTTCCGCAATTGAACAAACCACTCTGGCAAACGGCCTGAGAATTGTGACAGAAACGATTGACCGTGTTGAGACTGTTTCCTTTGGCGTTTATGTCGCTTCCGGCTCACGCCATGAAACAGCAGAGAATAACGGTGTTGCACATTTTCTGGAACATATGGCTTTTAAGGGTACTCAGCGCCGCACAGCGATGCAGATTGCCGAAGAGATTGAAAATGTTGGCGGGCAAATCAATGCCTATACGGCACGTGAAAACACGGCTTATTATGTCAAGCTTCTGAAAGAGGATCTTGCCTTAGGGGTTGATATCATTGGCGATATCCTCACCCATAGTACATTCAGCCCTGAAGAAATCGAGCGCGAGCGCGGTGTCATCCTTCAGGAAATCGGGCAGGCGAATGATACACCGGATGATATTATCTTCGATTATTTCCAGGAGCAGGCTTATCCCAACCAGCCAATGGGGCGCCCAATTCTAGGAAGTGAAGAAAATGTCCGCACCATGAGCCGTGATACACTCATTGCTTATATGAACGAGCATTATAGCACGCAGAATACTGTTATTGCAGCAGCTGGTAAATTAGACCATAAAACGGTTGTTTCACTGGTCGAAGAGCATTTTAGGGACCTGCCTACACATAAGCCACCCAAGGCTGTTTCTGCCCTCTATCAGGGCGGGATCCACCAAACCCCCCGCAAGCTGGATCAGGTTCATTTATTATTAGGTTTCCCTTCTTCCGGTTATCAGGATGCTGACTATTACGGCACTATGGTCCTCTCGACCCTTCTAGGCGGCGGAATGTCCTCACGTCTTTTTCAGGAAATTCGTGAAAAACGCGGACTTGTTTATAGTGTTTATAGCTTTGCAAGCCCTTTTGAAGATGGCGGCATTTTTGGCGTTTATGCGGGAACCGGGCCAGAGAAGACAGATGAGCTGGTCCCCTCCATGCTGCACGAACTTCGCAAACTTCAGGACGGCCTTTCCCCAGAAGAGTTAAGCCGTGCGCGCACCCAGCTCAAGGCATCATTGCTTATGTCACTGGAAAGCCCCGGAAGCCGTTGTGCCCAGATCGGGCGCCAACTTCAGCTTTATGGACGTATTATTCCTACTGAAGAAACAGTTTCGCGGATTGATCAGGTTACAGAGGACGATATTTTACGCATAGCGCGCACTATTTTCAGCGCTGCCCCCACAGTAACCACTATGGGATTGGCAAAAAATATTCCTTCTCCTGACGATATTCGTGAAATATTAAATAAATGACTGACATAGAAGCCCTCTTATCGCAAGCACTTGAATATGCACGTCAGAAAGGTGCTGATAATGCTGATGTCCTGATTACCAGATCTTCAAGCGATAATGCCCTTGTCAGAAATGGTGACATAGAGGGCATTAAACACTCTGAGCAGATCGGTCTCGGGCTACGCGTTTTTAAAAATAAAAAACTGGCTCTTGTTTCTACCCATGACCTCTCTGCAGAAGCCTTGTCTCTCTGCGCTGAGCGCGCTTGCGCAATGGCTGATGCTCTGCCACCCTCCCCTTTTGACGGTCTTCTTGAAAGCCCTCTGGAGAAAACTGACCCTGCGTTTATTGAGCAACTTGACCTCATTGACCGTAAAAGCAGCCCTGGAACAGATGAGTTGATAAAACAGGCTCAGGAAATGGAAGAAGCGGCGCTGAAGCAGAAAGGCATTACCAATAGTAATGGAGCCTCAGCCAGTCGATCTTCTACGACAATTGGATATGCGACAAGTTACGGGTTTTCTGGCTGTTACCAGCGCACACAATTTAATCGCACCATCAGCGTTATCGCTGGCCCTAAAGACGCGATGGAACGGGATTATGCCACCCATAGCACGCTTCATTATTCAGATCTGAAAGCGTGTCATATTCTGGGAGAGGAAGCTGCAGAACGGGCCTTAAAGCGGCTAAATCCCCAAAAACCCCGTACAGCGACATTACCAGTCATATTTGATCGTCGGGTGGCCTCTTCTCTGGTGGGGCATTTTCTCTCTGCCATTAATGGTTCTGCCCTCGTGCAGAAAACATCATTTCTAGAAGGAAAATTAGGGGAAAAACTCTTCCCTGAATCCATCATTATTGAGGATAAACCCCTGCTGCCCCGCGGGCTTGGCTCCCGTCCTTTCGATATGGAAGGTTATGGGAGTTATGATCTGAATCTTGCCTGGCAGGGCAGATTAGTAAACTGGTTGCTTGATAGCCGTTGCGCCCGGCAGCTTGGCATACCATATAATGGCAGGGCTGTCCGGTCTTATGCCGGGAGCCCTCACCCTGGTATAAGCAATGTTCTTCTTCACGCTGGCCGCAAGACAGTTCAGGAGATGATCGGAGAGCTTTCGGAAGGCATCCTCATTACCGAAATGATGGGTAATGCCATTAACCCTCTGACAGGTGACTATAGTCGGGGGGCCTCTGGTTTCATGATCAGAAAAGGTGAAATTGCAGAGTCCCTTTCAGGCTTCACCATTGCTGGAAACCTGAATGATATGTTTGCCCGGTTTGAGCCGGCTAATGACCTTTTATTGGAAAGCGCCATCAATGCGCCTTCCATCAGAATTGATGGAATGACAATTGCTGGAGAGTAACTTTATGCACAAACCCTCCCGTCTCTTTCTTTTTGCCTTTTTGGCTCTTTTTACCTTTCTGCAGGCTGCCGATGGCTTCGCCCGTGCCGGGCGTGGGTCCTCTTTCGGCAGTCGCGGCTCACGCACATGGAGTGCTCCCAGAAATACGACGATAACACCGAATTGGTCCCGGCCTATGGAGCGGAGTCTAACCCCTCCAACCCTCAATAGGCCAACACCCCCTATGGGTATGTCCCGTGCCCCGGCCATGACTGGATACCGCCCGTCATTTGCCGCACGCCATCCCATGCTGACTGGTTTTGCTGGCGGCTTTCTGGGGGCAGGGCTATTTGGCCTGCTCAGCGGACACGGTTTCTTCGGTGGTTTTGCCAATGGATGGTCTTTTCTCGGTGTCCTGATTCAGATCCTCGTTGTTGTCTTCTTCATTTCACTAATAATGAAACTATGGAGAAAACCCTCTGAGCAGGCTGGCAATAACGGAACTAACACTTCATTCCCACAGAGAAGCCCTGTGACTTTACGGCCAGAAGATTTTACCGCTTTTCAATCCCTACTTCTGCAAATTCAGGCAGCATGGAGTACCCAGAATATCTCAGCCCTCAAAAGCATGACGACGCCTGAAATGGCACAATATTTCGGGGAACAGCTTTCTGATCTCTCCAGCCGGGGTGCGCGTAATATCCTTTCTGACGTAAGGTTTTTACGGGGTGATCTTTCCGAAGCATGGCGTGAAGGAAATCTGACTTACGCTACAGTTGCCATGCGCTACAGCCTCATTGACGTAACAACTGACAGCCTAGGCAACGTCATTGATGGCAGCCAGACTGAGCCACAAACTGTTACGGAGCTTTGGACATTCGTTAAAGCAGACGGACGCGGAAACTGGGTCCTTTCCGCAATACAGCAGGCAGGATAAAACTTATAACCTATTGTGAGAATTTTCTCACAATAGGTTAACAAATAAAAAATCATGATTTAATTTTTCTATATAGTGAAATATAGCCGTCAAATTGTACAAAATTTGTAACAACATAATACACATATATAATATTCATAAATTTAAAATACAAATGATTACAGAATAAATTATGAAACTATATTATATAAACTTTATTTTTGAATATTATTCTTTATAATTTTTCATCAATTATATCTTCTATATCAAAAATGAAAATGTAAAAATTTATTATAAAATATTAATAAATATGCCTATATGAATTTTGTAAATATAATCTATTTTTATTTTATACTTAAACCATAATATATCGTAAATCTACTTCAAAATTTTCTTATAATGGACAATATTGATAAAATATTAATTTTGATCAAATTAGAGCACTCTTCAGCCAGAGCTAATGGCATGACATTCACTTGAGAAGTACTTTATGAATCATCTTTTTCGTTTTTTCCTTCTTACCTGTCTTATATTTTTAACTTCATCTCCCTCTGACAGCTTGGCTCGTGCAGGACGTGGCTCCTCATTTGGCAGTCGTGGCTCTCATACATGGAGCGCTCCCAAAGCTACATCAATGACATCGAGCTGGTCTCACCCCATAGAAAGAAGCTGGACTCCCCCTTCCCATCCCCATCGCACTCATACTATTGAAGAAGAACATATCTCTACAGTAAGTCAGGCTACGGAAAGCAAGCCAAATCCTCCTGAAAAGAAAGACATTACACCGCCTTTACTGCAACGCCAGACTACCGATGCAAAAGTAATCCACAAGCCCATTTTAACTCATAGATTAAAGCAACGAACTGCTCTCCACAGGAAGGCGGCTGTTCTGATTCCCCCACCACTTCCAGTTACGACAGACAATGATAATATGGCAAGTGATGATGAAGCATCTTCAGAAACCGTTCCTCAGCCGTCTGTTTCGGAAGATCCTTTACCATCAACATCAACGCCAACCACATCATCTCAGAAACCTTCGGACATACCAGTCATCGTCAATCCTGATCCCCCTCCCATAGCACCAGCACAACACTATATCTTAACTGACTTTGTGTATGGTTTTTTAGGATCAGGTCTTTGTGGCTTAATAGGAGACGACATTTCTTATAATGATACTGAGAATTTTGGGTATCTTTTGGGCATTTGCATACAAATAGCTACGCTCTTTTATGCCGTTTTGTGTTTGATAAAAGCACAATTACGACAAACATGTAGCTACACAAATAACTTATCTCCACAACAGCGCCCTTCCCCCTTACTCCTTGAACGCGAGGACTTTATCGCTTTTCAATCCCTGCTCCTGCAAATTCAGGCAGCATGGAGTGCCCAGAATATCTCAGCCCTCAAAAGCATGACGACACCTGAAATGGCACAATATTTCGGGGAACAGCTTTCTGATCTCTCCAGCCGGGGTGCGCGTAATATCCTTTCTGACGTAAGGTTTTTACAGGGTGATCTTTCCGAAGCATGGCGTGAAGGAAATCTGACTTACGCTACAGTTGCCATGCGCTACAGCCTCATTGACGTAACGACTGATAGCCTAGGCAACGTCATTGATGGCAGCCAGACCGAGCCACAAATTGTTACGGAGCTTTGGACATTCGTTAAAGCAGACGGACGAGGAAACTGGGTCCTCTCCGCAATACAGCAGGCAGGATAAACTAAACGAAAACGCCTTCCCCTGATTACAAGGGAAGGCGTTTTTTATCACAATCCGTCGGCTCGAAGGCGTTAACCTCCAAAAACGACCATGCTTAACAAAGTCGATAAAGGGCTATGTTGAAAAGAGCCAGTGCTATAAATAATAGTCCTAGCACTATTCCCAAAAGTCGGCTTATCCGACGGCGCGATGAAAGATCATGTCTAATCATCATGCTAACAAAATCCTGTCAATCAACAATGCACTAAACAGAAAAAAAAGATAAGCCAGCGAGTATCTGAATGCCAGACGAGCTGGCTTGTCACCTGTCAAGCTAACCCCTTTTTCATCCTGTTGGTCAAGTAAAACTTTCACAGCACATAAAATAAAGCCGCCGTCAAGGAGAGCCGCACAAACCGTATAAAACCACCCACACTGCCCTGCAAGGCTAGGGGCAAGGGAAACAGCTGTCAGGATCAATGTATAGATAAAAATCTGCCAGCGTGTATGACGTGCGCCTTTTATGACTGGCAGCATCGGGATTCCCGCCCGATCGTAATCTTTACAAGCATAGAGTGAAAGCGACCAGAAATGCGGCGGTGTCCATAAAAACACGATAGCAAACATGCTGATTGGTAAAACATCGAGCGAGTCCATGGACGCCGCCCAGCCAATCATGGGAGGAAAAGCCCCTGCCGCCCCGCCAATAACAATATTTTGTGGTGTACGACGCTTTAACCACATCGTATAAATCACACCATAAAAGAAAATGGAAAACGCAAGAATACCAGCAGCCAAAGCATTCGTTGCAAGCCATAAAAGAATCACCGAGATTACGGAAAGCACGATAGCAAAAATCAAAGTGCTTTCTGGACTCACCCTGCCTGATGGAACGGGTCTGACACTCGTACGCTTCATAATAGCGTCGATATCCCTGTCGTACCACATATTAATCGCCCCTGCTGCCCCGGCTCCCAGGCAGATGGACATTATCGTGACAAGGGCAATGACAAAGGGCACATGGTGGGGCGCAACAGCCATCCCTGCCCAACCCGTAAATACCACAAGAGAGATAACACGTGGTTTTAGCAGACTGATCCATTCTCTTAGGGAGGCATCACCATCCTGCCCTTCAATTTTGAATATTTCTTTTAATTTCGCAACAGAAGAATGCGACGATATTATTTGTGACATGATGGCCTAGCCTTTTACGAAAGACTGTTTTGCAAATATCTTCTGCCTCTTTTTTAGAGTTGCACAGGCAAAGCACCCCATGAAAACAAATACAAGCAGACTGATACCAGTCAGTACAATCGCAAAAAGCTGGGCTTGCGGGATCATAAAGCACAACATTGCCGCGAATGTTACAAAGGCATGCCCCACTCCCAGTTCAAGATATCCTCTGGAGAAAAAGGGAACCATTTGTCCCATCCAGGCATAAAAACCCGCACAAAGCGATAATAGGCAACCAAAGACAATAGATTGGTGCCCCTGGGTAATATCACCAATTGAGGAAAACATATTGGAATAAGGAGAAGAAAATAAAGCAGATATAGTCCCAATTCCGAGCAGGATAACAGATAAAACGGCCCAATATGGTGCAGCACTTTTCCTAAATGAAGCATGCCATATAGCAATACATATAGTTGCTAGAAAAATAACAGACGGCACTAGCTGCGCAAGATAGAGAATAGAATATGAATCGCTAAAAAGAAAATTACAAAAAAGGCTTCTTACCCACAATAAAGGCGCAACAATTCCTATTATACCAAACAAATAAGGTGCTATTTTTACAGGGAAACTGCTTTTTACAGGTAAAAGCGCCTGCGAAACCACACCAAAAGCAGGCAGAAGCAGAAGGCTGAGTTCTGGAATCTGGAAAAAACGCATCAATGAGGACGCTGAACCAAGATCTATTTTCCCCTTCACCAGAAGGGCCATAATAACAGGTGCAATAATAATCACGGTAACAGCGTTAAAGAGAAAGGCCCACACTATCGATGGCAAGGCCTGATAAGATCTTGTTCTCTCTTCAAGAATGGTTGCGACTATATTTATCGCAAGAATCAACACTCCTACAGACCAAAGCATCAGTGCATTACCAGGCCATAACGGCAAGACAATGACTGCTATGGCAAGAAGGAGCCATGCCCCGATTGAGAAAGACGGCAAAGCCATCTTTTGTGCCCCGATTGATTGAGGCAGCAACCAGTGAGCCAACCCACCTAAAATACCGGGCACTACAACAAAAAAACCCATTAAAAGCGTATGGCTTACAAGGAAACCGGCAGTGGGATGCATATTAATAAAGGGAAGTGCCATTCCTCCCCCCAAAAGCCCAGCAAAAAGGGCCAGGAGGAGGTAAGCAGTCCCGATACGATTACTAGCCGAAGGAATAGAAGATTCTGCTGACTCTGGATAGCCGATCACATTCGACCTCTGGGTTTTATGAAGAAATCCTCTCCTACGGACAGAATTCCCTCTATATTCAAAACATCATTAATTCAGAATTGATAATGATAAACCGACCTTCTGTCACGTAAAATCATGACAATTTTTTAATCTTTTAATGAGGCAACGTGACCAGTGTAAACAATCCAAGCGGAGGAACCGGTGTAATTGTTGCTTTTATAATGTCCTGATTGGAAAGTAGATCCTCAAGCGCAAAGTCAGGATGCCATCCTAATGTGTTCGCTGCAGGCGCCATAATCTGCTCAATGGCAAGACGCAGGCCACCATGAGCCTTGAAGTGATTAACAAAAAGAATATACCCCCCCGGCTTCACAACCCTTTTCAGCTCTTCAAGCAATTTTTTCGGATGAGGCGCAACGGAGGCGACATACATAGCAACAGCAATATCAAAGCTGTCTTTTTCAAAACTGGTTTCTTCCGCATCCATCTCTAGAAGAGCCTCAACATTGCTGAGCCCTTTCTGCCGGACACGCTGACGCGCCTTGGCCAGCATTTCTCCAGAAAGATCAATACCTGTGATAAGCTTATTCATACGATATGAAGGTAAGGAAAGCCCTGTCCCTACCCCAACTTCCAGCACCTTGTCACCTGGCAGGGCATTGACAGCCTCAACAGCTCTCTTACGCCCGAAAGCTGAAATGCCGCCAAATACAACATCATAAATATCAGCCCATCTTCTATAGGCGTTTATGACGCTATCAGCATCAAGGGAATTACGAGTTTGATCGGAAGTCATCATGAAATTATAGGACCTTGTTCGTCTTTATCTTTGTCCCATCAGGGACTCACCATGATTATATGCACAAACACACTCTAATTACTTGCCTGTTAAAATTTATTTCGACAAGATTGACGGCATATCTTTATCACTAAATAGACTTGATAAGTGACAGAAGCAACTCTAGCGGGGGGAGGATATCATTTCTCATTTTTCATTCCTGAATTTCACCATTGGCATCATCACCTTTCTTGCATGGGGCGGCCTAATCTATATCCGTGAAAAAGACAGGATAAAATCATGGTTCTTAAATCGTTTTACACGCGATAAAATACCCGAACATCCTCATGAAAATACTGAAGGATCCCAGCCTCTTTTACCGTTCCCCTATGACGATTTCCGGCCTAAAAAAGAAACCACTCACTCTACAGCCTCTCACATAGAGGAACCGGCGGAAAACAACAAAGAACATGAAGAACCGCCGAACTAGCCTTCTCTGATCTCTTAATTGTGAATGACCGACCGGCGCGTTTGAAACAGTTTTTCCTAAAGCCGCTTCTCTATGGCATCCCAAATAAGGCCAGCACTGTTAATGCCCTCAAAGCGATCAAGCTCTTGTAACCCTGTTGGAGATGTCACATTAATTTCAGTGAGCCAGTCGCCAATAACATCTATACCCGTAAAAATCAGCCCATTATTTTTCAGATAAGGGCCAATCTCTTCGCAGATTTCCTTATCTCTTTGCGTTAGTCCCACGGGCTGTGCCTGACCACCGACATGCATGTTTGAACGCGCCTCACCTTGCGCTGGCACACGGTTAATGGCCCCTATGGCCTCACCATCTACAAGGATAATCCGCTTATCGCCTTTTCTTACAGAGGCTTCATAACGCTGCACCATCAAAGGTTCTCTTGAAGTTGCAAAATGCATTTCCAATAAAGCACTGAAATTTTCATCATCCTCTTTCACGCGGAATATGCCTGCTCCACCATTTCCGAAAAGTGGTTTTAGGATGATATCACGATAATGGCGCCGGAATTCGCCAATCGCCTCCTTGTCCCATGTCACCAAGGTTGGGGGCATTAAATGAGGGAAATGTGTAACAAGCAGCTTTTCCGGGGCATTCCGCACTGCAGCAGGATCATTCACAACAAGGGTCTTATCAGGTCCGATCCCATGCACATGCTCTAAAATATGCGTGGCTGTAATATAGCCCATATCGAAAGGAGGATCCTGCCTCATAAGCACAACATCTGTTGTAGCAAGGTCAAGCATTTCTATGGCACCAAAATGTGCGTGGTTACCCTTTACGCGCTGCACTTTAACCGGACGTGCCTTTGCCTGCACTCTTCCTGAGAAAGAGCCGCTCTTTCCTCCTTCCGTCAAGGTCAATGACGTTGGATGATATTCAAAAAGCTTATGCCCTCTTTTTTGTGCCTCCAGCATCAAAGCAAAACTGGAGTCCCCATTAATATTGACACCTTCAAGAGGGTCCATCTGAACAGCAACACGAAGAGACGATATACGGGATGTCATGGATTATTTCCTTTAATGAAGGCAGGAATTACGGATAAGTGATTGAAAGAACTTCAAGAAGGAGCGGTCCTGACGGTGTCTGCAAAGTGACTTCATCACCGACGCGAGCCCGCATTAATGCCCTTGCGACAGGAGAGACAAGACTGACTTCGCCTCTTTCCAGTACGGCCTCATCAACTCCAAGCAAGGTCACTTCATGCTCACGGTCTTCTTCATCAACATATCGAACCGTTGCACCAAAAAAAACCTGTTCCCGATTCGTCTGATGGGAAGGATCAATGATAATTGCATCATCCAGCCTTTTAGTTAGAAAACGCAAACGGCGGTCAATCTCTCTCAACCGCCTTTTACCATATTGATAATCCGCATTTTCCGAGCGGTCTCCATTACCCGCAGCCCAGGAAACAATCTCTACAACCTTTGGCCTCTCTTCATGAGAAAGTTGTTTCAACTCAGCGCGCATGCGTTCAGCGCCCTTGGGGGAAAGATATTGTTTAAGAGAAGGTTTCTCAGCCATGTCGCAGCCTTTTAAGGGAAAAACTAATTATCCGTCAGTGTAAAGCGCATCTTACCCCCTATGCGCTGCCCGGCTTTGAGAACTCTGACACCACGTTTCTCTATTTCAGGGTGATTAAACCCGTCTGCCATCATAGTTACAGGTGACAATGCTATAAAATCACTCTCTCTGGGGGAAAAGACAGAGAGAAAAGCGAATATGGAATCAGAAACAAGCTTTACATCAGGGCCGCCGCCACCTCGTTTCAGTAAAATCTCGCCCCCCACCTCTGTGAAAACATGCCCCAGAGATCGCTCATAAAAAGCCACATCTTTGCTAAAAGACCACTCCCCTTCTGCAGGAAGAACCTTGTCTGGCAGACCATCCTTATCCGTCCAGACTGATTGTGAGGAAAAAGAGAGCGTTGAAGCTGAATCAGCACATAAAAAGGACTGAAAACCGAACCCGACTGGCTGAGACTGCGTGTCCCGGTTTTCAAGAACCATCTCTATTTCGAGGGCTTTTTCATACAATCTATAAGAGACTACAGCCCTGTAGGAAAAAGGCCAGTCTGTATCCGATATGGATTGAGGCACAAAATCAAAAAACAGAATGGCATGAGTATCTGTCTTATGAGCCAGTTTCCAAGGATTCTTACAGCCATTCCCGTCTGCTGGAGCGCAGGCCCCCTCCCCGTCAGGAGCTAGCTGAAAATCATTTTCTCCAAAAGAAAATCTCCCTTGGGCTATGGGGCCAGCATAAGGCACAACCGGATATGCAGCGACCAACTGCGTATCCTGCAATATCTTCCGTTGAGGACTGAAAATTTCCTTTTGGTCAAAACGCCAGCTTCTGACAGCACCACCGGCCTGCGGTAATATTTCAAGAGAGGCCCTGCCCTGCGTGAGAGTAAAAGACGTTTGAAGCTCATCAGGCACACTCATTATCACGCTTCCTTCTTTTTTCGGGTTCGCTTTTTGGGCAAAGCAGGTGTCAGATTATGGGGGAATACTGTCTCTTTAGGATTGACAGTCATACCTAACTCTTCAGCCTCTCGGCGATAGATCTCATCACGCAATTTTGCTGCTTTTTCAAAATCAAGATCAGATGCAGCCTTACGCATTTCCTTTCTCAAAATATCGAGAGATAGTTTTTCCTCCGCCTCTTTCTCATTTTCAAGAACATTTTCTTCAGCTTGTAACGAGTCTGCAATACGGCTTTTGACTGATTGTGGTGTAATATTGTGAGCCTCATTCCAGCCAATCTGTTTTTCACGCCGGCGCGCTGTTTCATCAATCGCATAACGCAGACTATCCGTTATCTTATCAGCGTAGAGAAGCACGCGCCCTTCGACATTACGCGCCGCCCGCCCTATCGTCTGGATAAGAGATGTTCGGGACCGCAAAAAGCCTTCTTTATCTGCATCCAAAATGGCAACAAGAGCACATTCAGGAATATCCAGCCCTTCCCTTAACAGATTGATCCCGACCAGAACGTCAAATGTCCCCAAGCGCAAGTCACGGATGATTTCAATACGTTCGAGCGTATCAATGTCAGAATGAAGATAACGCACTCGGACACCATTTTCAGAAAGATATTCTGTCAGTTCCTCAGCCATTTTTTTGGTCAGGGTCGTAACAAGGACCCGCCCTTTTTGAGCAATGGCAGCTTTGGCTTCATGAAGGAGATCATCAACCTGCCCTTCAACAGGCCTGACAATTGTGACAGGATCAATCAACCCAGTGGGGCGAATGATCTGTTCAGCATAAACACCTTCCGTCTGTTCCATCTCCCATGGACCCGGTGTCGCTGACACAAAAACTGTCTGAGGACGAAACGCATCCCATTCTGAAAAAGATAAGGGTCTGTTATCGAGGCAGGAAGGCAGGCGGAATCCGAATTCTGCCAAAGTAGCCTTTCGGGCATAATCGCCCCGCTCCATACCCCCAATCTGGGGAACAGCAACGTGGCTTTCATCAATAATCAAAAGGGCATCTTCAGGAAGATATTCAAATAATGTCGGCGGGGGATCACCCGGGCGGCGCCCAGTCAGGTAACGGGAATAATTTTCAATCCCCTTACAGACACCAACCGTTTCCAACATTTCAAGGTCAAAATTCGTCCTTTGCTGTAGCCGCTCTGCTTCAAGAAGTTTCCCTTCCTCATTAAACAGCTTCAGACGTTCATCAAGTTCACGAGCAATACCCGTCATTGCCTGATTCAGGGTCGGGCGCGGTGTAACATAATGTGAATTGGCATAGAGCATCACTTCTGACAGATCGTCTGTTTTCTGCCCTGTCAGGGGATCAAATTCATAAATTGTCTCTATTTCATCTCCAAAGAAACTAATTCTCCAGGCACGATCTTCATTCTGAACAGGGAAAATATCAATCACCTCTCCCCTGACCCGAAAAGTTCCCCGCTCAAAAGCAAGGTCATTACGCATATATTGTAATTCAACCAATGACCTGATCAGGTCATCACGCTCGACTCTTCCCCCGACTTCCAGATGAACTCTCATACTGGCATAAAGCTCTGGTGAGCCAATACCATAAATACAGGAAACAGACGCGACGATGATAACGTCATTACGCTCCAGCAATGCCTGGGTCGCCGCATGGCGCATACGGTCTATCTGTTCGTTACGCTGGCTGTCTTTTTCGATAAATGTATCTGAACGCGGAACGTAAGCCTCAGGTTGGTAATAATCATAATAAGAAACAAAATATTCAACCGCATTTTCCGGGAAAAACTGTTTCATTTCCGCATAAAGCTGAGCAGCAAGCGTTTTATTCGGCGCCATAATCAAGGTCGGGCGCTGAACTGCCTCAATGACTTTAGCCATTGTAAATGTTTTGCCTGACCCGGTAACTCCCAGCAGAACCTGATTGCGCTCTTCCTTTTCCAATCCATTGACAAGGTCTGCAATGGCACGCGGCTGATCACCATTTGGCTCATAATCTGAATGCACTGTAAGGCGCCGTGTTTTGGGCTTAATCGGCTGCCGTTCCGGGAAAAAATCCGTTTGCCTGGGCGACACTGGTTTCTTTTTTTTACGGGAGGATGTTTTCGTGCTCATTAGAAACAAGATGGAGATAAAATGGTGATTTCGCAAGTTATCTTCATCCTGGAATCACCTTCTTAAGAAAGAGAGTGATATAATTCTGGCTGAAAGGGAGGTTCCCATCATGGATATCAAAAATATCACCCAAGCTTACAGCCAGTTCAGCAATAAGGTTCAGGAGGGTTTTGAAAAAATCCAGTCCCTGATTCAGGAGCTACAGGAAGAGGCCCAGCAAGGTAATCAGAAAGCCCAACAATGGTCGCAAAAACTTCAGGATATTTCCAATAATTTCCAGACTGGCCGTGATAAGGTCAATAATGTTTTCCAGCAGATCAGCGCCTTTTTTAACAAAGACGCCCATCAATCTCAGGGAGAAGACGGCAAAAAGAATGCTTCAGGACTATCTGACCTAGTAGGAAAAATTTTCAAGAAATAATCTATCTGTCAAAAGCCTGAACGTGTTGGCTGAACACCAGCACGTTTCAGCGCTTCTCTCTGACGAAGAGCCAGCGTATCGACATTGAAGTCCTTGATCAGCTCCATGAACATCTGATGCCAGTTTAGGCGTGCGCCTAACCTCAGGAAAGCACTTCCCAGCCCGATAGCTGAGCGGTCCATCATGACAAATTCGCGCGGGAGGGTCACGCCGCCTGTGCGTTTCAGCCCTTCATAGACCGCTTCAAGCGTTGCACGGGCTTCTTCAGGTTTGTTACTCTCTTCCATGGAACATTCTTTATCTGTCATAAGAGGACGATAAAAAAAGCGCGCCCAGCCATTCAAAACACTGGCTGTCTCCCGTGAAAGATCGCGAAAGCCCCAATCCTGATAAGCTTCGAAAGCGGCGTCCTCATCATCTTCACGCAGTGCATTAAACAACCTTACAACGCCTCCCACAAAGCGGGGGGAAAAAATGCGCACGGCTCCAAAGTCAAGTAAATTGATACCATCATCTTCACGCACGGTGAAATTACCCATATGTGGGTCACCATGAATAACGCCATAATGATAAACAGGGCGGTACCAGGCATGAAACAACGCCCGTGCTATATCATTACGTTCCTGCTGAGAAAGATCGCTTGCAAGCACTGATTTCATCGAGCGGCCCTTCACCCAGCTCATGGTCAGCAAACGCGCCGTCGTCAGCTCAGAAAATGGTTTGGGAACTGTAACACTGTCAATTCCTTGCAACATAATCCTGTAAAGACGCAAATGACTTGCTTCACGCTCATAATCCAGTTCTTCGCGCATCCGCTCAGCCAGTTCGGCATAGACTTCATCCTGCCGGATGGTATTGCCAAAAAAGCCATAAAGCCCCAACACCGTCTTTAACTGGCGTAAATCGCTATCCATAGCCCCCTGCATGCCAGGGTATTGCAGTTTACAGGCAACCTCTTCACCATCCTTCAAAAGAGCCCGATGAACCTGCCCTAATGAAGCAGCAGCCACTGCATCATGACTGAATGAACGAAAATATTTCTCCCAGTCACTGCCCAGCTCTGCTCTCATGCGACGCTGGACAAAATTCCACCCCATTGGCGGTGCATTCGCCTGCAGATGAGCAAGCTCATCAGCATATTCTTCAGGCAAGGCCCCAGGAATGGTAGAAAGAAGCTGTGCCCCTTTCATAAGGGGGCCTTTTAAATTACCAAGAGCAGCCCGTAACTCTTCAGCATGTTTCTCTTTGTCAGTTTTGAGACCGAGTTTGTACCCAGCCAGGCGGGCCGCAACCCCCCCCATCGCACCAGATGCGCGAACGACACGCTGGACATTATCCATAAAGCCAGTTTTATCGAGATCACGTTCACGCGCCATGATACAGCTTTCCTTCTTTTATACTGAGTCAGCCTCAAGCTGATCAATCAAACCACTAATGACCTTCAAGCCTTTATGCCAAAAAGCTGGGTCACTTGCATCCAGTCCAAAAGGTTGCAAAAGATCTTTGTGTCTCAGGGTCCCACCAGCTGCAAGCATAGCTTTATATTTCTCTGTGAAACCTTCAGGCTTCTCACAATAGACACCGTAAAGCGCATTTACCAGACAATCTCCGAATGCATAGGCATATACGTAAAATGGAGAATGGATGAAATGGGGGATATAAGACCAGTACAGATCATAATCCGGTGTAAAATTAAAGGCAGGCCCCAAGCTGCGCTGTTGCACTTCGCGCCAGATATTGCCGATCTGCTCTGCTGAAAGCTCTCCTTTCTGGCGTTCAGCATGAACCTTTACCTCAAACTGGTAAAATGCAATCTGCCGTACCACCGTATTCAACATGTCCTCAACTTTGGAGGCGATAAGATGGCGGCGACGCTCGGGAGAGACTGTTTTTTTCAGCAGGGACTGGAAGGTAAGCATTTCCCCGAAGACTGATGCTGTTTCAGCTAAGGTTAAAGGAGTGGAAGATTTCAGATAACCCTGCGCTTGCCCAGCCAATATCTGATGAATCCCATGCCCCATTTCATGAGCCAGGGTCATGACGTCACGCGCACGTCCATGATAATTCATTAAAAGATAAGGATGGATAGATGGCACGACAGGATGGGCAAAGGCTCCAGAAGACTTACCGGGTGCCGCAGCAGCGTCAATCCATGGATTTGTAAGGAATTTTTCTGCTAACCGGCCCATTTCTGGGTCAAAGTCACAATAGGCCTGATGGACGATTGCCTTCCCTTCTTCCCAGCTGAGAATGGTGTCATCACTCTGAGGAAGGGGCGCATTACGGTCCCAATGTTCAAGCTTTTCCAACCCTAGCCAACGTGCCTTTAACCTATAATAACGGTGTGACAATTGGGAAAAAGAGCTATCTACAGCTTCGACAAGAGCATCAACAACCTCGTCCTCAACCATATTAGCCCGGTTACGACTGCTTACAGACCGTGGATAACCACGTAACTTATCCAGCGTTGCCTTATCTTTAGCCAGATTATTAGTAATCATGACCAGGAGCTTTTGCTGTTTATCCAAAGAAACACTGATACTCTGCGCAGCTTCCTGGCGTTTCTGACGGTCTGTGTCTGTCAGGCGATTAAAAACATCACCAAGAGGCAGATCCTCATTGCCAATTCTGGCTGTCATGGCAGCCATTGTTTCATCAAACAGACGAACCCATGACTGACGCCCTGTCACAGAAAGCTCAAGCAGGACACGCTCAACTTCATCACTTAACTGATAAGGTTTAAAAACCCGCAGATCACGAAGAAAAGGTGCCCATTTTCCTGCTTCCGAGGACTGGCAGAGATCAGCAACAAACGCATCATCAAGGCGGTTAATTTCAAGTGAGAGAAAAAGTAGATGGACCGATAAAGAGGCCATTCTTTCCTGAATACCCTGATAGAAACGCCCTGTTTCTGGATCAGTGGTATGAGCGGCAAAAAGAAGCTGTGCATAAGCTCCAAGCTTACCCAGCCCTTCTTCAATTTTCTCATATTCTTCTATTGCTTTTGCAAAATCGGCAGGGGAGAGAGCATGCATCCTGCCCTTCCACTCTGTTTCAAATTCTTTTGCTTTCTGCTCCAGTTCCTGGAAATCCTGCTCAATACGTGGATCCAGAAGCGAGCTATATAGATCAGAGAGATCCCACCGTGGAGCCTGAAGGACACGGCTTTCAGCAGAGGATGTCTGTGAAGACTTCACGGAAGAAAATAAAGGGTAAGAATGCATATTTATCATACGCAGAGCTTACCCTGCCAAAAGAACTCTGGGAACTCTTTTTATAGCTAAAAAATGTCCCCTTTTGCCTATATGGGCCGGTCAGGCGGAAAGACGTGTCAGATCTTCCTCAACAAAACCTATGATCCTGGCATAATCTTTCGGTACGATATGCCAGAATTTGGGAAGTGTCTCAGCCCAGTTATCCAGAAGGCCTGCAGCATAAAGGCTTCCCGTCTCTCTGACGTGACGCTCGACAAGCTCACGTAATTGTAACTCCCAGCGCGGGGAAACAACCCGGTTGCAGATGACACTTTCATTATTCACACGCCCTTCAAACTGGCCATTAACATCCAGTACAAAAGCTGTTCCCCCTGTGAAGCCGGCACCAAAATTATTACCAACTTCACCCAGAACGACGACCGTGCCACCAGTCATATATTCACAACCATTAGAGCCACATCCTTCAACAACGGCAATTGCCCCCGAATTACGGACCGCAAAACGCTCCCCTGCCTGCCCAGCTGCAAACAGCGTCCCAGAAATAGCCCCATAGAGCACAGTATTACCTATGATTGCATTATCCCGAGTGACCAGCGTTGAGCCCTGCCCTGGACGTACGATAATCGTAGCCCCACAAAGTCCCTTGCCTACATAGTCATTGGCATCACCTTCTACCTCCAGACGCAACCCTTTTACAGCAAAAGCCCCCAGTGATTGCCCTGCAGAACCTTTAAGCGTGAGGGTAACGTGACCTTCCGGCAAACTATTCATACCAAATTTGCGTGTGATCAGAGAAGAAATACGCGTCCCGATGGCACGATGTGTGTTACGCACCATATAATGCAGGTGTAACTTTTCGCGGCGTTCAAACAATGGCCGTGCGTCAGCAATAATCTCTGAATCAAGCGTATCTGGCACTTCATTGCGACCCTCACGTGTACAGTAGCGGGCATATCCCCCACTATCAGCCTGTACAAGCAGGGAATTTAGATCCAGGTCATCCAGATAATCGGCCCCACGCGAGACCTGATGCAGCATATCTGTCCGCCCAATAATTTCCTTGAGCGAACGCACACCTAATTGCGCCAGGATATTACGCACATCTTCTGCAATAAGGGTAAATAGATTAATGACCTTTTCTGGTGTTCCCTCAAATTTGGCTCTCAACGCTTCATCCTGGACGCACACACCGACAGGGCATGTATTGGAATGACACTGACGCACCATGATACAGCCCATAGCAACCAAAGCAGCCGTGCCAATACCAAACTCCTCTGCACCCAACATGGCAGCAATGACAACATCACGCCCTGTCCTGATGCCCCCATCAACACGCAAGGTTAAACGGTGACGAAGGCGATTAAGCATTAAGACCTGATGTGCCTCACTCAGCCCCATTTCCCAGGGCAGACCTGCATAATGAATCGATGATTGCGGGCTTGCACCAGTCCCACCAGAATGACCGGAGATCAGAATGGCGTCTGCTTTCGCTTTTGCAACACCTGCTGCGATAGTCCCAATCCCGGTTCTTGCAACCAGTTTAACTGTAACAGTCGCTTCAGGATTGATCTGCTTTAAGTCATAAATAAGCTGCGCCAGATCCTCAATCGAATAAATATCATGATGAGGAGGAGGAGAGATAAGTGTCACACCCGGTGTCGCATGACGGAGACGCGCAATTAATTCCGTGACTTTAAACCCAGGAAGCTGTCCGCCCTCTCCCGGTTTGGCACCTTGTGCCACTTTAATCTCAATCTCTCGGCAATCATTAAGATATTCTGCCGTAACCCCAAAACGGCCTGACGCAACCTGCTTAATTGCAGAAGACGCATTATCTCCGTTAGGGCGCGGATGAGCACGAGCAGGATCCTCTCCCCCCTCACCTGAATCAGACTTGGCACCAATCCGGTTCATGGCGATTGCCAGCGTCTCATGTGCCTCTGGACTTAGTGCCCCAAGCGAAATCCCTGGTGCAACAAGATGACGACGGATTTGTGTAACCCCTTCAACCTCATCAACCGAGATAGGATGGGCAACAGGTTTGAAGCCAAACAGATCACGTAAAGAGATGGGAGGCAAAGCCTCAAGCGCTTCAACATAACGACGGTACAGCTTGTAACTATTGGCATTAACAGCCATCTGAAGCTGATGAACTACCGTTGCATTAAAGGCATGTGCTTCACCTTTCATGCGTAATTTATAACGCCCTCCCATAGGCAGGGGCGCAATTTTTGCCGGAGCCCAGGCTGCTTTATGGGCTTTGAGAACATTACGGGCAATTCCCGGCAGACCAATCCCTGAAATACGTGAGGGCATACCAGGAAAAAATTCTGCAACCAACGCACGTGAAAGGCCAATTGCCTCGAAATTATACCCTCCCCGATAGGAAGATACGATTGATATCCCAACCTTTGACATAATTTTAAGCAGCCCCTTATCTAGGGCTTTGCGATAACGCAACATCGCCTCACGTAGCGTCATAGGCTCAAACAAACCGCGTTTAAGCCGGTCAGCAATGGAATGCTGCGTAAGCCACGGATTTACAGTCGTCGCACCAACGCCAATATTCACGGCGATGCTATGCACATCCAGTACGGTCGAACTACGCACATTCAGGGAAGTAAATGTCCTCAGAGAATGATGGACTAGATGAATATGAACTGCTGCTGTAGCCAAAATCATCGGCACAGCCACACGTTCAGCAGAACTATGTTCATCTGTCAGGAAGATATGAGCACATCCCTGCCTCACTGCATCTTCAGCCTGACTACAAATTGCATGAAGTGCTTTTTTAAGACCGGCTTTATCGTCAGAAAGCGGGAATGTACAATCAATCACTGCGCCCTGATCCCCGCAGACATCCCTGAGGCGATCAAATTCCCCGTTTGTCAGAATAGGACTGGGAAGCTGAAGAAGATCACATTGAGAAGCTGATTCTTCAAGGATATTACCAAGATTCCCCAGACGTGTTACAAGGCTCATCACCCTTGTCTCACGTAAACTATCAATAGGGGGATTTGTCACCTGACTAAATCCCTGCCGGAAATAATTCCCCAAACCACGATAATGTGTTGAAAGAATCTGTAAGGGCGTATCATCCCCCATTGAACCGATAGCTTCAGCCGCATTTGCAACCATAGGGTGCAAAATGGTTTCCAGATCCTCATAAGTGCGGCTAATGGCCTGATGGCGATGGAAAAGCTCACTTTCTGAAAGCGCACTCTCTTCATCCATCCCTTCAATCAAGGGAGCGACATCACGTGTTAATTTGACCCATTCTTCATAATTATGCCGCGAAGCGAGTTCTTCCTCCACTTCATCAGGCTTATAGAGCTTGCCTGTTGCAAGATTGACGGCCATCGTCTGGCCCGGCCCTAAACGACCACGTTCCAGAATAGATTCTTCAGGGATCCGGACAATGCCCGTTTCAGAACCGACAATCAGCAAACCATCTTTTGTGATGGAATAACGCGATGGGCGTAGCCCTGCCCGGTCAAGACCAGCAATAATCCATTTACCATCTGTTGCACAAATTGCAGCAGGACCATCCCATGGCTCCATGACAGAATAGCAATAACGGTAAAAAGCTTTCACCTTCGGCGAGATAAACGTACTGCCACCAATCGATGCCGGTATCATCAGAGATTTTGCCATCAGCGCATCTCGTCCAGCAAATGTCAGGAGTTCAAATACATTATCAAGAGCTGCTGTATCAGACCCTGATGGCTGAATCACAGGTTTGAGTGAATCCATATAGGGATCAAGATCAGGGTTGGACAGACGCGTCTCATGCGCTCTCATCCAGTTAATATTCCCTGACAGGGTGTTTATCTCACCATTATGAGCAACACGACGGAATGGCTGTGCCAGTTTCCAGGTCGGGAAAGTGTTGGTGGAATAACGCTGATGATAGAGTGCAAAACGTGAGATAAAGCGTTTATCCAGCAGGTCTGGATAAAAATCCGTCAGATTTTCAGCAAGAAACATCCCTTTATAAATGACAGACCGGCTCGAAAGGGAGCAGATATACAGATCTGTCGAAGCGGCTGCTGCTGCTTTTTCAATTCTGCGACGGATAATATAGAGATTACGTTCAAGCTCATCCTGCTCATGTCCCAGGACATTGCGGATCATGATCTGTTCGATCTCAGGGCGCGTCTCATTCGCTTTTTCGCCGATACAGGACGTATTGATCGGCACCTGACGCCAACCATAAATCTCATACCCAAAAGCGAGGATTTCACTTTCAATGATCTGACGTCCCCGCTCCTGCGAGGCCAGATCATTACGTGGCAGAAAGACCATGCCAACAGAAATGATCCCGTCAATCTTGCTGATACCGGTGCTGTGAATCGCCTCCGCAAAGAAATTCTGGGGAATCTCTACATGAATACCAGCACCATCACCTGTCTTGCCATCTGCATCAACTGCACCGCGATGCCAGATATTGCTTAATGCCTCAATCCCCGCCTCAACAACCTTGCGCGATGCTTTCCCATCAAGGCTGACAATAACGCCCACGCCGCAGGAATCATGTTCCTGCGCAGGATCATATAGTCCCTTCAAGCGTTCGATATTGGCCTCATACTCCTGAACGAAATTCGCACCTGTCATTTAAAGAACTCCCCCAAGAGTCTGCTCAGCCTGTAATTGAGAATGATGTGTTGAAAGATAACGATCCATGGCCCTTGCAGCTTCCCGCCCATCGCGAATAGCCCAAACGACCAGACTGGCTCCTCGCACAATGTCACCACCAGCAAAAACACCTGCAAGAGAAGTCTCGTAGCTGTTTCTTGAGACTTTCAACGTGTTATGAGCTGTGACAGCAAGATCATCACAGCTCCATGAATTACGTAGATCTTCTGGGTCAAATCCTAAGGCACAGATGACCATATCCGCCTCTAACTGACTATGCTGCCCTGTAGGTTCAACTGCCCGACGGCCATCAATATCTGGCATGCCAAGACGCATTTCCTTCAGCCTGACTGCTTCAACATGATCCTTTCCAAGAAACGCTTCTGGGGCAGCAAGCCAGAGAAACTCTCCGCCCTCCTCTTCTGCATTAATCACTTCCTGACGCGAACCAGGCATATTGGCCCGATCACGACGATAAACGCATGTTACTTTTGCAGCGCCCTGCCTTAGTGCACTCCTGACGCAATCCATCGCAGTATCACCACCACCGATCACAACAACGCGCCTCCCTGCACTATTTAATTGTGCTTCGGGAGCTTCTGCCTGGCAGAGAAAATCGAGTGCTTTAACAACACCCTTCAGGCTTTCCCCTTCTACATGTGCACGTTTCGCTTTATAAACGCCTGTTCCAAGGAAAACTGCCTGATGACGCTTTCTAACTTCACTGAAAGGTAGGGCATCTGGCTTGTTGCCGATTTCCTGCCCAAGGTGGAAAATAACACCCTGAGCTTTCAGGAGATCAATACGGCGCTTGACTACGTGTTTTTCAAGTTTGAATCCGGGGATTCCGTAACGCAGCAACCCACCTGCTTCCGCCTGGCGTTCATATACATGAACGTCATAACCTTTCGCCCTGAGGCTCCCGGCACATGCCAGCCCTGCCGGCCCCGAACCTATAATCCCAACACTTAGGGACTTTTCCGTAAGGGGGAGATCAGGCGTCACCCATCCTTCATCAAATGCCGTTTCTGTAATAAAACGTTCGACGGCACCGATTGTTACACTTTTAAAATCTTTATTGATGACACAGTTACCCTCACATAAACGGTCCTGGGGGCAGATACGCCCACATATCTCAGGAAAACTATTTGTCTCGGAAGACAGACTATAGGCTTCTTTGAGGCGCCCTGTGGCAGCAAGCTGCAACCAGTCTGGAATATTATTTCCCAGGGGGCAGTGAGAGGCACAAAAAGGAATCCCGCATTGAGAGCAGCGTGAGGCCTGTGTCTCCGCTTTATCTAAGGGGAATCCTTCATAAATTTCATTAAAATCTTTCCGTCTTTGTTCAGCGGACCGCTTAACAGGACGCTCCTGTGGTTGATGCACAAATTTAAGCATGGGATCAGCCATAAAGCACGTCTCCTGTTTACGACCTGTTTACCTGAGAGCAGGAAGCAAATTAAAAATCTGCGACATTGATGACAATAAACTAACCAAATAAATAGTCAACATTGCTTACCTTTCACGAGAATGTAATCGACATTTTAGGAAAATTAACATAATGATCACTCAAGAATATGTCCGAAACGGAACATTTAATTAAGCTCTCTAAATTATTCTTTTTTATGAGTTGACGTTCCCACAAGAGGTCGCTAGAAAGCATCCCACCAACGCTGGTTTCGTGTTTCAATCTTAAGGAATATGAAGCTGGATGACAAAGGCCCAGATGGCGGAATTGGTAGACGCGCAGGTTTCAGGTACCTGTGTCCGCAAGGACGTGGAAGTTCGAGTCTTCTTCTGGGCACCATATTCATATTAGGCAGAAAAACTCTCTTTATTTAGGAGTATCTGCCACGTGATGTGCATATTTTCTCCCGGTGTCTTATGAATAATGAACAAAACATCATCCATCTCTATGACGGAGATTTGCCGGAGAATCTTGATCTCGGACCAATCGTCGCCATTGATACTGAAGCAATGGGGCTAAACCCCTACCGGGACCGCCTTTGCCTTGTCCAACTTTCTAGCGGTGACGGACAAGCTCACCTTGTCCAAATTCGCCCTTCTCATCTAGAAGGGAAAGGAGCAGGTTGTCCTAATCTCAAAGCTCTTCTGGAAAACAAGGACGTCACAAAGCTGATGCATTTTGCCCGTTTTGACGTCGCATTATTACAGTATTCCTTTGACATCATGGTCACTTCCGTCATCTGCACAAAAATCGCGTCACGCCTGGTCTATACATTTACTGACAAGCATGGGCTTGCTTATCTATGCCGGGAGATATTAGGCATTGATCTTTCCAAACAGCAACAAAGTTCGGATTGGGGTGCCCCTCTATTAACAGAAGCGCAGAAAAGCTATGCTGCTTCCGACGTTTTATATCTTCACGCTCTTTGGGATAAGCTCAAGGCGATGCTGATTCGTGAAAATCGTCTTGAAATAGCTCAATCATGTTTTGATTTTCTATCAACTCGTGCCACACTAGATCTGCTTGGTTATATAGAACCGGATATATTTTCCCACAAAGGCTGATATTAAAACAGATGTCTTCCCTTCCCCTCGCAACAGCCCTTGATACACTTGCCAAGGAACAGCAGGGGTTAAAAGCTCTGGAAGCAGCCTTTAAAGGCCAGCTTGGGACAATTTTTTGCCAGGCAGTTGAACATATTCTGTCTTCTTCAGGCCGGATCGCAGTTACAGGTGTAGGGAAATCCGGGCATGTTGCCCGTAAAATCCAAGCAAGTCTTGCTTCAACCGGAACACCTTCCTTTTTTATTCACCCCACTGAAGCCGCACATGGTGATCTGGGGATGATCTGCCCGGGTGATAGTTTATTAGCTTTCTCAGCCTCAGGTGGGACAGCGGAATTATATCCTTTATTAAACTATGCTGAACTATATAAAATTCCCATAATCGCTGTCACAAGCAATCCTTCCTCAACATTGGCCAAAGCCTCTACATATTGCCTGACACTTCCAGCCGTTGCTGAAGCATGTCCTATCGGATTGGCGCCTTCTACATCATGCGTTCTGCAACTGGCAGTCGGGGATGCCCTGATGGCAACCCTTCTTGACCGACGCGGTTTTACGGACAAAGACTTTAACGCCTTTCACCCTGCTGGCCGGCTTGGGGCACGCCTACGCCCAGTCAGCGATGTTATGCACACAGGCACAGCAATGCCTCTTGGTCCAGTTTCCATGTCTCTTTCCCAAGCTATTATGGAGATAACACAGAAAGCTTTCGGCTGCGTAGGAATTACTGATGAAAAAGGAACATTAATCGGCCTCATTTCAGACGGTGATCTGCGCCCTTCTCTTTCCAGAGACCTTAACACAACATGCGCTGGAGACATTATGAACAAGGATCCTGTCACGGTTACACCAGACATGACCGTGCAGGATGTACTCCATCTCATGAATCAGCACTCACCTCCTATCAGTAATTTATTTATTATTAACGAACATCATTATCCTTTAGGAATTGTTCATCTTCACGACCTATTACGCACGGGGGTTCTATGAGCAATAGTGACGAACGCCGCCCAGCCCAAAGGAGTGATTTTGGAGACCAGAACACCGAGGACCGCGCCAAGCTTGATAAAATACGCAGCGAATCCTTCCAACGTGTAAGGCGTCCTCCCACTGCCGCTGAAATGTCCCGAAGACAAGCCCGTTTAAAACTAGCACGTTGGGGACTACCTTCCTTGGCTGCCCTTATACTTGTTTCACTCGCAGCCTGGCCCGAAATCTCTCACCTTGTTAGCCTGAATAGAAAAGCGCTCCATGATATGCAGCGCTTTCAACATTTAACCGGGGCCATAGAACACGCCATCTACCACGATATCGATTCGAAAAATCGTCCCTATACTTTGACCTCGCAAAATGCCAGACAGATCGGTAAGGACCATATTGATCTGGAATATCCTGTCGCCGACATTCTGATGAAGAATAATGTCTGGATGAATATACGTGCTGACCAAGGCGTCTATATGCGAGATGAACAGACTCTCACATTAACTGGTCATGTTGTGCTATATCGCAATGATGGTATCCTTCTTAACAGTCCGACAGCTGATATTGATCTGAAGAGAAATATTGTTGCTACCGCCAGCTGGGTTCATGCAGAAGGGCCTTTTGGTACGCAAGATGCTGAAGGCGCTTTTCTGGACCAGAATACCAAGACAATTCAGTTTACAGGGCCAGGTCTGACTGTCCATAATGACGATAAAGATCCACCTTCTTCCCCGTCGAAAGGGACATAATCAATAATGTCTCAACGTAATTATCTTCCGTCATCTTATTTTTTTGCTCTGCTTCTGCTTCTTGCTCCTTTAAGCAGTAAAGCTGAGACTCATTCTGAATCCGTCAAAGCGACACAACCTGAAACAGCGACCAATGATCAGTCGCATGGCGAACCCATTAAGCTCTATTGGAAGCAGGAAGAGATCTACGATCATAACAAGCAGACAGTCACACTAACTGGCGGCGCCAGAGCTGTCAGAGGAGATGTGACATTAGATGCTGATATTCTGGTCGGCTATTTACGTGATAAAGCCCCCCCAGCCACTCCCAAACCTAAAAACAATAATGATGTAATGGGCGGCGATATGGAGCTTTATCGTGTTGAAGCTATCGGACATGTCCATTTTTACAACCAGAACAGTCAAGGCTGGGGAGATCATGGAATTTATGATGTTGACCGGGCCGTTATATTATTAACGGGACAACATATGAAATTCACCACGCCACATCAGATCATGACTGCCCGCGACCTGGTAGAATATTACCCTAAGGAACGTATTACGATTGGCCGTGGAGATGCTTCTGTCACGAATGATGAAGGCAAACGTGTCATTGCTGATATTTTAAAATCAGTTGGACTGACAGATGCCCAGAAAGCCGAGCGCCAAAAACAAAATGGGGATCATGATAACGGTTCTCTCGACCGCGCTTATGGGTGGGGACACGTTATCATTAAAACGGATAAACAGGTTGCCACTGGAGATAGAGGTGTTTATCTTTTCGGGCCGCAGCTTGCTCGCGTAATTGGGCATGTCCATATCACGCAGGGCCAGAATCAAAATAATGGCTCACAGGCTGTTGTGAATATGAAAACGGGAATTGCCACCATGCTACCAGGTCATGATTCGCCTATTCAGGGATTGGTCGTTCCAAATGAGACGCATCAATAATGTATTCAGAATTATATCAAGGGCCTGGCCTGGTCGCTCACGGGATCGGTAAAACCTATAAGAAGCGACCTGTTGTCAAAGATGTTTCCCTGCACGTACAGCGTGGTGAGGCTGTTGGTTTATTGGGACCTAATGGCGCTGGTAAGACAACGAGTTTTTATATGATCGTCGGACTTGTCCGTGCCGATACAGGCGCCATCATGCTTGATGGGTCTGATATAACACAATTACCGATGTATCGCAGGGCACGGCTCGGAGTCGGCTATCTGCCGCAGGAAGCCAGTATTTTCCGTGGTCTCAATGTTGAGCAGAATATTATGGTTGCTCTGGAAGTCGTAGAGCGAGACCCAGAGAAAAGGCACGAAATGCTCAATGGCCTGCTGGCCGAATTTGGTATTACTCATTTACGCCATTCTCCTGCGCTCGCTCTCTCAGGTGGCGAGCGTAGACGTCTGGAAATCGCCCGCGCCCTGGCAAGTCAGCCTAATTATATTCTACTTGATGAACCTCTAGCGGGAATTGACCCTATCGCCGTCAGTGAAATCAGGGAACTTGTCTCACATTTGAAAGATCGCGGGATCGGCGTGTTGATTACAGATCATAACGTCCGTGAAACCTTAGAAGTCATTGACCGAGCCTATATTCTCCATAGTGGTGAAGTCCTCATGGAGGGGACACCTGAGGCTATTGTTGCGAATGAAGATGTAAGGCGTGTTTATCTGGGCGAACATTTTACAATGTAGCCCAGTCAAAATTATGCCACAGTCCCCTTATTTACCTCTTTTCAAAGAGGGTTTTCCTTCCATCACGCCTTACTGGAGAAAACTCGGAATAAGCTGTGATTTTAAAATAACGTCCATTGCGCTCTGCTCATCTTCTGCCACCGCAATCTTGGTGCCATCCGCTGCATAGATCGCCACCATTTTAACACCTTCGTGAATCGTTGGTTTAAAATAAGCCGTTTGTGTCATCCCCAATCCTTTGAATTCTTTACCACTCATAATCGTTTCCTGAGCGAGGGTAGAACTCTCTATAGTGGGAGATTTATCTTTGGACATGTTTTTAACCATTACCCTCTCCCTTATCCTCTTCAGCTATATGAAGATTACGAACAGGGCGACCCCTCACAGGTTGCTTGCCTGATTCTGCCTCTGACAAGATACGAGATTTCTGGTTCCCCTGAGAAATCGTTATATGCTTCACACGAACTTCCGGACGGGGACGCACAAGATCTATATGTAGCAATCCGTTATCAAGCCAGGCGCCACTAATTTCAATCCCTTCTGCCAGAACGAAAGCCCTGTGGAATTGCCGCGCTGCGATCCCTCTATGTAAAAAAACGCGTCCCTGACTATCATCAGCCTGTCGGCCACGGATAACCAGCTGATTATCTTCCTGGGTAATCTGTAAATCATCCATGACAAAACCCGCAACTGCGAGCGTAATCCGCAATGCCGTATGGCTGATTTGTTCTATGTTATAAGGCGGGTACCCATCAGACGTAGTTTTGGACACTCTCTCAAGCATCTGCTCAAGATGATCAAACCCTAGAAACATCGGGGACGTAAAAAGACGATTGGACACGCGACAGAAGGCCTCCTCGTGGAGCGAGACAAAACAGGTAACCCTTTTCAAGGCATTACCTTTCATTATCTTTAGATTAAGGAACTTATTGGTTACCGTGCAAGAGGCAAGAAAAATCTTTTCCTTATTCCGAAGCCATTTCGTAGGAATGTCAGATTTTAACTCTGGAAGAAAATCTCATTGCTAGGTAAATTCCCACCTATGACAACATTTGAATTCCTCGATCAGATCGAAACAATTGAACCAATGCCTATCCTGGTAGCCCCTCACCCTGTCCTGAAACAGGTTGCAAAGGCTGTCGCTATTGATGAAATTGAGACAATCAGAAAAACTTTACCTGCTATGTTCTCAGCCATGTACAAAGCACCCGGTATCGGATTGGCTGCACCACAGGTTGGAATCAGTAAACGTTTTTTGATTATGGACGTTTCGGAAAAAGATGCCCCGCCAGAACCTATGGTTCTTATTAATCCAGAGATTATTGAGGAAAGCGAAGAATATTCCGTTCGGGAAGAAGGCTGTCTCTCCGTCCCTAACCAATATGCCGAAGTCGAAAGACCCGCTTCCATTAAAGTGCGCTATCACGACATGGACGGTAATGAAACGATGTTGGAAGCCGAAGGACTCCTCGCAACATGTATACAGCATGAGATAGATCATCTGGATGGTATTCTGTTTGTTGACCATCTTTCAACGCTGAAACGCAATATGCTGATGCGCCGTCTCGCTAAAGAACAGAAGAGAAAGTCCTGATCTGATGAAACTGGTTTTCATGGGGTCTCCTGATTTTTCTGTTCCTGCACTTGAGGGACTCATTAAGGCTGGTCATGAAATTCTGGCTGTTTACACGCAGCCCCCTCGCCCTGCAGGCCGTGGCAAAACGATGCAAAAGCAACCTGTGCATCTGACTGCTGAAAAATATGGCCTTGAGATCAGAACCCCTATAAAACTACGCAACAATCAAGAAGAGCTGGATTATCTGAAAAAGCTTCAGCCTGAAGCCATTATTGTTGCAGCCTATGGCCTCATCCTGCCTAAAGAAATATTGGATTTACCAAAAAAAGGCTGCTTAAATATCCATGCCAGTCTTCTGCCCCGCTGGCGCGGTGCCTCTCCTATCCAATCAGCTATAAAAGCTGGTGATCAAAAAACAGGAATCTGCATCATGCAGATGGATGAAGGATTGGACACAGGCGCCATCCTCAAACAGGTTGAAACTGAAATTACAGCATGTGATACCGCAGAAACGCTCCATGACCGCCTATCTGCGCTCGGCTGTAAAACATTATTGGAAACGCTCGAGAACTTACCACTCCCTACTCCTCAATCTAATAGTGGGGCCTGTTATGCACCACGCCTTCAGAGGGGCGATGGCAAAATTGACTGGACCCGTCCAGCCAAGGAGATTGACTGCCAGATTCGTGCTTTTACGCCCTGGCCTGGTAATTTTACAACGCTAAATGGTCAGGTCATCCGTATCGGGGCAGCTGAAATCGCTGTTGAAACACCTTCTTTAAATGCTGCACCAGGAACAGTGCTAGACGACCGTCTGACCATTACATGCGGTAAGGGCAGCGCCTTGCGTTTACTCTCTCTTCAAAAACCGGGTCGGGCCATGATAAAATCTGATGATTTCCTTAGAGGATATATGGTGCCGGAAGGTACGCGTTTTGAATAACGTCTTTCCTGCTGCAACGAGGCGCTGGGCTTTACGGATCGAGTTTGATGGGAGCGCTTATGCTGGATGGCAGAGGCAAGAACATAGTCTGTCCATCCAGCAGTTACTTGAAGAAGCTGCTTCAAGACTTTTTAAAGGGCAGTCCATTTCGACAATTACCTGTGGCCGCACAGATGCTGGGGTTCATGCTTCTGGTATGGCCATCCATATGGACGTGCCTGCAGATCGCCCTATTGCAGCACATTCTCTACGTGATGGAATCAACTTTCACCTGAAGCCCCATCCGATCGTCATCCTTGAAGCTATCCCCGTTTCTGATGACTGGAATGCCCGTTTTTCAGCCCTTTGGCGCCGTTATCGTTACACGATTCTAAACCGCCCTTCACGCCCAACATTTAGTGAGAACACTGTATGGCACGTCAAACCATTACTTGACGAAAAAGCCATGCAGGAAGGGGCTAACCATCTGCTTGGCAGACATGATTTTTCCTCTTTCAGAGCCGCAGCCTGTCAGGCCAAAAATGCCATAAGGACACTTGATGAGCTTACAGTCATAAGGCAGGACGACCTCATTATTATTGAAACGCAGGCACGCTCTTTCCTGCATCATCAAGTCAGAAACATGGTAGGCACATTATCGCTTGTTGGAAAAGGACAGTGGCTTCCTGAGAAAATGCTGGAAGTTCTGGAAGCCCGCGACCGCTGTCAAGCGGGCCCAACGGCTCCGGCGAGCGGGCTATGCTTTATTGACGTCGGCTATCCCGACAACCCTTTCAAAGATTTTTGAAGGCAGGCTTACAGGCCAAGACGCGTTATAACTTCCTGATAAATCCTTGTCAGAACTTCCAGGGACTCAAGAGAGACACATTCATCGCGTTTATGCATTGTCGCCCCCACAAGGCCGAATTCAGCAACAGGGCAGTAACGGGTGATAAAGCGGGCATCTGACGTTCCCCCTCCTGTATCCAGACGGGGTTTACGGCCTGTAACCTCTTCTACAGCACCAGAGATATGACTGACAAAATCCCCTGGTTGCGTGAGGAAAGACTCACCGCTGATCGCAATCTCCATCTCTGCCTCAGGCGTAAAGCGTTCAATCAGCGTTTGGAGCCAGTTTGAAAGAGATTTCCCACTATGAAGATCATTAAAACGGATATTAAGCCTGATGACCGCTTTTGCAGGAATGACATTTGTTGCCTGATTACCAACATCCACACTCGTAATCTGCAAAGAGGAAGGAGCAAACCATTCACTTCCCTGATCCAAAGGATCACGGGTCAGAGCATCCAGCAAAGGAATTAGTCTATGAATCGGATTATCCGCAAGATGGGGATAAGCAACATGACCTTCTCTCCCTTTGACTGTAATAACAGCATTCAGGCTGCCCCTACGTCCTATTTTGATCACCTCTCCCATTTCATGAGGATTGGTCGGCTCACCAACAAGACAGAAATCAGGGATTTCACCCTTTTCTTCCATCCAGCGCAAAACCTCTTTTGTTCCATGATGGGCGGGGCCTTCTTCATCACCCGTAATAAGCAGGGAACAACTTCCTCTGAGGGGATTTTCTTTCAGAAAACGTGCTATTGCCGCCAGGAAACAGGCAATGCCCCCTTTCATATCCGCAGCGCCACGGCCATATATAAACGCGCCGTCTATATCCCCTGAAAAGGGGTCATGAGACCATCCCTCACCTACAGGTACGACATCTGTATGACCTGCAAAACAGAAATGAGGTTTCCCCTCTCCTAATCGGGCATAGAGATTAGGAGTCCGGGCATTGTCGGGCCCGAAATCCAACCGCGTTACATGAAAGCCCATTTCCTCAAGAACATGACCAACAGTTCCCAAAGCACCATCATCTACAGGAGTTACAGAGCGGCAACTCAGCAGGGTCTTTAATAAGGCAATAGGGTCAGTACTATCAGAAACAGGCTTTGTCATAATTAATCGCGCAACAGGTCGTTAATAGACGTTTTCGAACGTGTCCGTTCATCAACTTTTTTAACAATGACAGCACAGGCTAAGGATGGCCCACCTGGTGTTTTAGGGGGAAGTGTCCCGGGAACAACCACAGAATAAGCAGGGACACGTCCCATATAGACGTCACCAGTCGCGCGGTCGATGATTTTGGTTGAGGCCCCTAAAAAGACCCCCATGGACAGGACAGAACCCGTTTCTACAATCACGCCCTCAGCCACTTCTGAACGTGCACCGATAAAGCAGTTATCACCAATAATTACAGGAGATGCCTGTAAGGGTTCCAGAACACCGCCAATCCCGGCTCCGCCGCTGATATGGCAGTTTTTACCAATCTGCGCACATGAGCCTACTGTCGCCCAGGTATCAATCATGGTACCACTTTCAACGCGGGCACCAAGATTGACGAAACTCGGCATCAACACAACACCAGGTGCAATATAAGCAGAACGACGGACAATCGCTCCTGGAACAGCCCGGAAACCTGCCTGATCAAACTCAGCCTTACCCCAGCCATTAAATTTCAGAGGAACCTTGTCAAAGCCTGGCACCCCACCACATGCCTGAGCCATTGGCGCTGAATCATAAAGACGGAAAGACATCAGAACAGCTTTTTTCAGCCATTCATGAACCACAACGCCATTTTCACCATTTTCTGCAACACGAATAACACCAGAATCGAGTCCATTAAGAGCTTCTTCGATGATATTACGTGCTTCACCGGTGGTTTGAGGAGAAAGCGTATCGCGTTCTTCCCATAATCTCTCAATTTTTGGACGGAGTTGACCATATTGCATGACGAATTAACCCAAACTATCTAATAAACGAATAAGCAATGTGGACCATGAGGGCCACAGGCGTGGAAGTCAACTACTGAAAATGAATATCACTGCAAAGGCAGTTTATGTCTTTTTCGATAAAGGAGGAGCTGAACAGTGTCAGTGTTTGAACAACCTCTTACGGCCTCTCAGGACGCTGAAAATCAGGATATAGTTTCCAATCTCCTCGATATTTTACGTCGTAATGTCACCCCTTACAGAGGGATTTGCGCCGCTGCTGACCTTCTTTTCAGCCATTATAACTGTCAGGGAGCACTACTCAAATGTGCTATTACTGAAGATGCTCAGACAGAGAGCGAAAAAACTGCCACAATTTTTCATGACCCCTATAATTCTGCCCCCGTGCTTTCAGGGGTTATAGATCAAGCAATCCTGCAACATCTTTCTGCCCCCAACGCCGCTCAGGAAGATATTTTCACTTTCAAGATTGATAATATTGAGGCACTAGCCTGCTATCAGGCATTAAGACAACATGAATGGGCCATTCTTCTACTCTGGCGGAAATCCCCCTGGCAGAAAGATGATGAGCAGATCATTACACATTTCTGGAAGGTGGCAGCACTTCTGATGGAAATGGAAAATCTTTACATGACAGCCCTACAAAAGACCCGCCACGACCCGACGACGGGTGTCCTGACATGGCCTGCATTACGTCAGTCTCTTGTCCGCCGTTTTCCAAGGCTGGATCGCGATAGCTTGGCAGGTACATTGATTATCGTGCAGATTAATGGTCTTTCAGCCCTTGCTCTAACCTATGGTCCTGAGATGGAAGAAAGAATCCTTGCTCATAGTGTCTCGGTTCTGGAACATGCGATCCGCCCTACCGACTCACTTGCCCGACTCGGTGGTCCTCTTTTCGTTATCTGGCTTGATGGTGCCGATCGTTACGCAGCTGCTGAAAGGGCTGAAGATATGACCAAAAAAGGTATCGTCGCACCATTTCTGCAAAAAACGACTTTATCTCTGCAAATGGGACTCTGTTGCCGCGAGCCATCAAGCCCCGAAACAATTGACGAACTGCTTGAGCAAGCTACTCTTGCCTTGAAAAAAACAACTGACAGGAAAAGCGGCCGTTTATGGCATTTTGCTCATCAGAATGCCTGATGTCCCGTCATTTTTTACTGATACAGTCTTCTTTATTCAGCCTTAATCAAAGTCCCCAATCCTGCCGGAGTGAAAAGCTCAAGAAGGCAGGTATGAGGGACACGTCCATCAAGGATGACAGCCGCCTTCGCACCTGCCTTTACGGCTTTTAGGCAGGTTTCCACTTTGGGAATCATCCCTCCTGTAATCAGGCCTTTTTCAATCCGCCACTGTACTTCATCAGCAGTCAGTTCTGGCAGTCTGTTGCCCTTCTCATCCAGAACACCCGGGACATCTGTCAACATCAATAAACGTGAAGCCCCAACAGAGCCCGCTATTGCCCCTGCGGCAGTATCCGCATTGATGTTAAATATCTCACCATTCTCACCCGCACCAAGTGGCGCTACAACAGGAATTAACCCTGCTCCGAGAAGGGCATATAAAACACGGGGGTCAATAGTTTCAGGCGTGCCTACAAAACCGAGATCCAAAGGCTGATCGCTAGCTGAAGGACCATTATGGTATAATTTACGGGCTTGAATAAGCCTGCCATCCCGCCCAGAAATTCCTACAGCCAGCGCCCCTGCACGATTAATCAAATCGGCAACCTGTTTATTAACCGTTCCTGAAAGAACCATCTCAATCACGCCAATCATGGATGAGTCCGTCACACGAAGACCATCTATAAAGCGTGATTCGATATTTAACTGCTTCAGAACTGCGTTAATCTGTGGGCCACCACCATGCACGATGATTGGATTGACTCCGACAAGTTTCAACAGTGAAATATCACGACCAAATGTCGCTGCCAGATCATTTTCCACCATGGCGTGGCCGCCATATTTTACAACAATCGTATCACCAGCATAACGACGCAGATAAGGAAGGGCCTCTGCAAGGACCGCGGCCTTCTGTGCCTCGGTAAGACCCTCAGCAGCCAGAAGCTCCTCTGGCACTGGAATCATGAGTTGATCCTCAAAGGATTTTCCAGACATGGTCTCTATGCTCCCTTATGACCAGTTCTACGATGAAAAAGCCGGTTCGGCGAATTGTGATAATAACCCGCGCAACTCTGGTATATTTTGCATTTTCTCACTACTGGTCGGTAAAATATAGGGGAAAGCGGCTGGATGTATTTTCAGGAACTGTGTTATCTCTTCAAGACGTTTTTCAAGCTCATTGACTTTTACGGCATCACATTTGGTTAAAACCACCTGGTACACCACTGCGGCTTTATCCAATAAATCACAGATTTCCCGATCAGAGGATTTCAATCCAACCCGACTGTCAATCAACAAAATCACCCTCACTAATGCGGGGCGCCCACGGAGATAATCAAACATCATCCCCTGCCAGTCTTCCTTGACGGATTTTGATGCCTTCGCAAAACCATAACCCGGCATATCAACCAGTGTAAATCTATCAGCCAAATTAAAGAAATTAAGCTGTTTTGTTCTCCCCGGCTCAGACGAAGCTCGTGCGAGGGATTTCCGCCCAGTTAAAGCATTAATGAGGCTTGATTTCCCTACATTGGAACGCCCAGCAAAAGCAACTTCCGGCTTTTTAGCCTCTGGAAGCTGCTCAAGTTTTTGCGCGCCAAAAAAGAAATTACACTCGCCAGCAAAGAGTTTGCGCCCTTCTTCTATTTGCTCTGGCGATGGAGGGCCTGGCTGCTCTTTGGACATAAAACTTATTTCTTTGTCTTAACTTTATAGAGTGGAACGGGCAGCTTCGTCCTGCGTTGAATGATTGCCTGCTGGGCAAGTGTCAGCACGTTGTTCCATGTATAGTAAACCATCAGACCGGCAGGGAAGCTTGACATGACGAATACATAAACAATCGGCATAAACTGCATGATACGGGCCTGCATGGGGTCCATACTGACCATACTCTGACGTTGCAGCAGCCAGAAGGTAACGCCTAGGGCAATACCCCAGATACTGACATGAAGGAACGAGGCTATATCGGTCGGGTCAAAAGGCAGAAGACCGAAAAGATTAAGTATATTTGTTGGATCAGGAACCGACAAATCATGTATCCATCCAAAGAATGGCGCATGTCTTTCATCAATACTGAGATTCAACACCTTATAGAGACAAAAGAAAATAGGTGCCTGAATCAGGATGGGCAAACATCCACCTGCCGGATTTACCTTTTCCTCTCTATAAAGGGCCATAATCTTCTGATTCACAGCCATGGGATCATCTTTATTCTTTTCCCGAAGCTCTGTGATCTTGGGTGCTAAAAGGCGCATACGGGCTGAAGAGACCGCTGCCTTAACTGCAAGCGGATATAGAATGATTTTTACAATCAGGGTCAGGGCCATCAGGGCAAGACCAAAATTACCTATATGAATGTACAACCAATGCGACACGTAGAGAATAGGCCGCGTAAGGATGAACAAATAACCAAAATCAATAGATTTATCGAATTTGGGTAGAGAATATTTTTTCTCATAATTCTTCAACAAGCTCGGAACTTTTGCTCCAGCAAAAATATAGCTCCCTTGCCCCAAGGAAGCCCCTGGCTGAATTGTCTGGGCATCACGCGACTGGAATGTAACCTGATACACACCTTTGCCGATAGGATGATAAGCATATTGTGCTGTCACGATTGAGGAGGAATCAGCTCCGATAGAGGTGAGCCAGTATTTATCTGTAATACCACCCCAGCCCCCTTGACCTGTTGCCTGCCAGGCAATCTGTCCAGGCTCTGAAACAGCCTTGCGTAAATCCTTATAGCCTTTATCTGCCAAGCTGCCATTCATAACAGCAATGGGGCCTTCATAGGCGGTATAAGAACCTGTAGATTCCGGCAGATAATCACGCTGAACCCGTTGGAAGGGCCTCAGGGAAACCGGCTTATCTGAGGAATTTCTAACCTCCTGTTGTACAGAGAACATGTAATGCTTATCCAGCTTTACATGAATCAGGAACTCAATCCCTTCCCCATTATTCCATGTTAATGTCACAGGATGATCTGGCGTCAGTTTATCACTATCACTCTGCCAAAGTGTCTGTAACCCGGGGAGCTTGGCTGAAGACCCTTCACCATTGCTCCAGCCCAGATAGACATAGCTTGGCTTTTCACTGCCAGCTTTATCCAACAGACGCACCAGAGCACTGCCAGGCGAGAGGCTCTCTTTATAACGAGTCAGGACCAGGTCATCGAGGCGAGCCCCACGAAGATTAATTGATCCTTCAATATCATCACCTGATACAATCAAACGATGTTCAGCATGGTCCATATCAGGCTGAACTGAACCATTCCCTACCTCAGAAGCCACTTTTTCAGAGGACGCAGCCGGGGCAGAAACAAGTGTTTTCGTCGTATCCGGCTTGGAAGCCCCTTCTTCATGCTGAGGGGACTTGGGCATCAATAAGTTAAACCCCAAGAGAATTGCTGCCGAAATAATGACGGCTAAAAGAATACGTTTATTATTTTCCATCGAGCTGAAGCCACTCTTTCATCATACCATAAGGGCTAACCCTCCCTTATAGGAGACGGAAAATAACCCTATTAAACGATCCAGAAGGTTTTTCCACAAAGTGGTAATTCTCTCAACCAAAAAAACAGGATGGGAGCATTTTTAAACAACTATTTTTAACTTTATGGCGGAGGATCATCCCCGCCTGGATGAAAGGGATGGCATTTCATAACCCGTTTTAGAGCAAGCCATCCTCCCTTAAAAGGCCCATATCGTTTGATAACAATTGCTGCATAAGCGCTGCATGTGGGGTGAAAACGGCAATTACGTCCTAAAAAGGGACTAAAGGCAGTACGATAAATTACGAGCAGGAATAAACATGCTTTTGTGAGAATATTTCTCACTCTTTCATGCCCCCCTTTCGCTCATCACTCTCATGACTTTTTGAACGTCATTTCTCAATGCATCAAACGGCCTATCTACCGTTTGATTCCGTCCAATCAAAACCATGCTTCCTGCAAGAGGCGCATTCTCTTTTACTACAAGGCGGCAGGCTTCCCTGAGCCGCCTCTTTACGCGGTTACGAATCACTGCGTTACCAACTTTCTTGGTAACCGTAAACCCAACACGTATTTCCAAGGAATCCCCAAAAGCCGCAACCTGGCCTATTAGACCAGGTGTAACAACCTTTGTTCCTTTTTGAGCCATCTTCAGAAACTCCGCCCTTTTTTTCAGACGGGTCAGACGGATCATCTATTCACCAATCAGGCTGAAAGTTTTTTACGCCCTTTAGCACGGCGATTAGCCAGAACACGGCGACCACCGACTGTCGCTGAGCGTGTGCGGAAGCCATGGCGGCGTTTACGAACCAAACGAGAAGGCTGATAAGTGCGCTTCATTCTCTTCATTCCCCTAAAACACAGATATGTCGAAACATATCAAAAGATCGGACGCCAAACGCCCTAAGCAATTTCCAGCTATTTTGTGGTGCTTTTAAGCGGCTTGTCCTAAAGTGTCAATCCTAACACGAGGAGATAACCATGACTGACAGCATCACAAAGCCTTCCATGGATCCAAAAGCTATAGAAACCTTTTTATCAGAGTTTCGACATAACTTACGCAATAAACTCTCACCGGCAGTCATGGTTGCCGACCACCTTACGAATCATAAAGACCAGGACGTCCGCCGTGAAGCCCAAATGATCATGGCCTCTCTGGACGCGACCCTCGCCGTTATTAAGGAGATTCGTTTTTCTCAATGAGCTCCATTTTGTAACCGTCAGGGTCTTCGACAAAGGCAATAATAGTTGTGCCGAATTTAAGAGGCCCCGCTTCACGCGTTACTTTCCCACCACCGAGGCGGACTTTCTCTACAGCATCAGCAACATTGGGAACACCTATGGCAAAATGGCCAAAACCATTGCCGATTTCATAATCCTTTTCCTGATCCCAGTTATAGGTCAGCTCAATTTCAGCTTGACCATTCTTGTTCTCATCAAAACCAATATATACGAGTGTGTAACGTCCTTCTCTGACTTCACAGCGACGAAGCTCACGCATACCCAATAGATTATAAAAAGCGATGCTACGCTCAAGGTCTCTGACTCTGACCATTGTATGTAAAAAAGAACTCATATTATGTCTCCTTTTCTTCCTGCCACTGTTGTACAATTTCGCGAGACAGACCGTATAAAAAAACCCCTTCCCGATCAGCAATTGCACTACATGTTTCTCTATGCGTTAACAGGGTATACCCTGCTAGGAACGCAATTCCTTCCAGACCAGCCTGTGCTGTTTTTTGAATCGTTACAGGTCCAATCGCTGGCATATCTGCTCTAATATCCTGCCCCGATTTAGGCATCTTTAGTAAGATTCCTCTTTTTGGCCCCTGCTCAAAGGCTTGGCAACGCTCAAGCATAGCATCTGTGCCTTCTATGGCTTCTATCGCTAATGTCACACCATTCTGGACGACACAGCCTTGCCCCACATCCAGAGGCGCCATGACCTTTAAAATATGCGCTGCCTTTTGGATATCAAGCCATGCCTCTGATGAAGGAACAATCGCTCCCATGACACCCTCCAGCCCTAAAGCATCATCAAGAAATTCATGGGCTCCTTTGATATGAAATCCCTCTTCTTCCAGAACTGTCATAATAGCACTAAGAAGCCCATCATCGCCTTTGAAAATTGCTTTACCCAAACGCGCTAATATTTTTGTCCCCTCAAGATCAGGACGTAAATCACGCCATGAGGGTCTCTTAACGGGGCCAATAAGAACCAGATCTTTACAATGATATGCTCTGAGAGCGCGCAATATCTCCCCTGCTGCTGCAAGACGGATTATTTTATGAGGGTAATCTGCAATTAAATTAGACTCTACAAAGCCCTCAAACCCTACAATAAAAAAAGCTTTCCCTTTTTCCGTCAGATTTTTAGCCAACTGCGAAGGAAGTGGCCCTCCGCCAGCCAGAATACCAATCACTGGAGGTGTAATCAGCATAGACTTTCAGCATAGTCGTCAAACTCTCTACGGACAGCACGTGTCAATCCGCGACGGCTGGGAGCTTCCATAAAATCAAGCATCTCAACAATACGGTCTATGTGAGCAAATTCCTGTCTTAATTTTTTTATTCTGTGACTCAGTACATCACCTGAATCATCGAGCCGTGGATAAAGCTGACGAAAGGCGCGTCGTAAAATCTGCATCTCATCATTGCCGACTCCGGAGCGTTTCAAACCGACCCAGTTCAGCCCTACGAGACGTGCCCGATTTCCTAATACACTTCCATAAGGCAGGACATCCATTTCAACACCACAGAGCCCACCAATAACGGCACCTTTTCCAATCCTGACGAATTGATGAATCGCAGCAGAGCCCATAATGCGCGCCTGATCGCCTATTTTTACATGACCACCCATGACGACATTATTGACGATGATGACTTCATCACCCAACACACAGTCATGAGCAACATGCGCATTGGCCATTATCAGACACGATTTGCCTATATGCGTCATACCATCACCCTGCGAAGTGCCTCTATGGATGGTCACATTCTCACGGATGATCGTACCTTCTCCCACATGGCAGGAGGTCGATTCACCCGTATATTTCTGGTCCTGTGGCGCCATTCCGATGGTTGTGAAGGGATAAACTTCCACCTTTTTGCCAAGCTGGGTACGCCCTTCAATAATAACCGAAGCATGAAGCTTGACGCCGTCATGTAAAACGACTTCTGGCCCCACCATACACCAGGGACCGATAAAAACATCTGTCCCCAAAGAAGCCTTCGGGTCGACAAGTGCTGTAGGATGAATGAAAGGGGCTGCCGAATCCACTGCTGCGTCCTTCACAAAGCCTAGCCCATGATCATGGCACTGAAAGTCGCTTCTGCTACAGCAACATCATTGACCTTAGCAACCCCGTGAAAACGCCAGACATTTGCTCTTGCCCGCTCTTTTTTGACGTGAATACGCAACTGATCCCCCGGTCCGACGGGACGACGGAATTTCGCGCCTTCAATTGTCATAAAATAAACAAGCTTGCCTTCAAACTCTTTACCCAATGTCAAAACAACAAGTGTCGCGGCTGTCTGTGCCATTGATTCGACAATCAGGACACCTGGCATTACAGGACGAGCAGGGAAATGTCCTTGAAAAAAAGGCTCACTCGCAGTGACATTCTTGATCCCTACGGCTGATTCACCTGCCTTGATCTCTTCCATACGATCAAGCAGCAAGAACGGATAACGATGTGGGATAGCCTGCATGATTTGCAGAATATCTACGGTTTCGGGAACGATATGATCCTGATCCGATTTTGCGTTCACTTGCAATACCTTTCCTGACTTAATTCCCAATATCACTGACTGTTGCCTGCTCAAAAAAACACTCTGTCAGAAATAGTGCCAATATCTAACAAAATTTACGTTAAAATACTATCAGGGTCACTCTTTACGAGACAATTTGCGTAAAGTCGCCACATTACGAAAAAATTCCCTGAAAGGCATTGCCGGGCTCCCTATCACATCCGATGCAGCTTTGATATCAGACATAACACCACATTGCGCTCCAATACGGGCTTTAGAGCCAATATGAATATGACCAATCAAGCCAGCCTGCGCCGCAACAGTAACAAAATCGCCTAAAGTCGTAGAACCGGAAACCCCGGCTTGTGACACAATAATACAGCATCGCCCCATCTGAACATTATGGCCGATCTGCACGAGATTATCGATTCTAGATCCTGCGCCAATAACTGTGTCTTTCATGGAACCACGGTCAATTGTCGAATTTGCTCCAATCTCAACATCATCATGCAAGATGACACGCCCCAGCTGAGGGACTGTTTCAAACCCTTGAGCTGTAATGGCAAAGCCAAAACCATCCTGTCCAATACGGACACCCGGAAACAGAATCACCCGGTCTCCCAAAAGGGAATGCGAGACCGTGGCATGAGAGCCGATCCGGCAATTTGCGCCAATCTCTACCCCATTACCAATAACTGCATGGCTACTGATGATAGATCCATCTTTGATCGTCACATTATCGCCAATCACAGCAAGAGGACCTATTTGAACACCTTTTCCCAGAGAAAGATTCTTTCCCAGAACTGCCGTCGGATGGATCTCTCCTCTTGAAGGAGGTAAAGGATAAAAAAGCTGCGCCAAACGTGCCCAGGCAAGATATGGCTCTTTACATACAAGAGCTATACAGCCTGCTGGAACTCTTTCTTTAAAGGCAGGCGCTACAATAACGGCACCGGCCTTTGTTTCATCTAGCAGATCAACATATCGACGATTATCCAAAAAGCTGATTTCTGAAGAACCCGCCGTATGAAGCGGTGCAACATTACTGAATTCCCGCTTTTTGTCTGGATGCTCACATGAGACATCAAGATTCAGATGTGAGAGAATCACAGAAAGGGCAAAAGGACCCCGTCTTGAAAAAAAACGGGGATCTCCAGTATTAGAGCGTTCTTCTAAAGCGTGATCCATGAGCTTTTGATAAACTCAGGATCAATGTTTCTGACGAACAACTGATTGTGGCGGAGTTTCAACAACTTTAGGCGATTCAGCCTGTTGCAGTTCCTTTTCTTCATCCGCTGTCGTTGGCATTTTTCCTGACTTTGCCAACACTTCAGGATCTACATTTGCAGCTGGAATGAAAACATGAGGAAGGATTTTATTCAAACGTTCAGCAACTTCCTCAGTAATATCCTGCTCCCCTACATGCAGAACAGCCTGCTCAGCATGTAGGATCAGATTCATATTATGAGCGGCAGCAACGCGGGCAATAATACCATTTCTCTGCTCCAGCTCACGCTCTATCTGGTGGAAAGCAACCTGATAAGCTTCCTGTATAATACGAGCTTTATTACCAAAATCGCGCTGATCCCTGGCGCGACGTTCTTGAAGATGACGTTCACGAATTTGAATCTGGTCTGACGTCAATGTCCGGGCCTGAACCTGCAGCTTCTGCTGCTCAGCCCGCCAGGAAGCCTCTTCTTTTTGAACTTCCTGCGCCAACTTATCGCGACGTTCTCCCAGAACCTGCTGCATTTCCTGAGCAGCTGTTGAAAGCTGCATAACACCAGGAACACTAATCACACCAATTACAGCAGCTGGCGGTGGGTTTTCCTTGGCAATGGCAGATGTCACAGGAACAGGTGGCAAAGGCAGCACAGGAGGATTCTGCCCTGAAGGCTCTACAACTGAATCCTCGTCATCACTTTCCATTGGAGCCGCTACCGGTGCCGGAGCTCTGTGATGACGTCCAGCAGGAGCAGGTGCGTGAGGTTGCTCAGTTTTAGGCACAAACCAGCCTGGATTATTAGCCTTAGGAGACTCTGCTGCAAATGCCGGAAGAGCCGCAGCACTAACAGCAAGAAGTGAACAGGCTACAAACAGACGGGTTTTAAAACGCATAACCATAAAACACCTCTATGAACTTACTACAGAAAATTATCACAAAAATTTTCAGAATTGCTGGCCAAAACCAAAGCGCAAAGGATAGACCCTATCGCCATGTTCCTTATGAATAGGCACAGCACCATCGATATTAACCAGACCAAATGGACTTTTCCAGGAGAAACCAAGACCGCCTGCCACACGTGGCGTATAAGTATTGCCGTTAATGGGCGTGTAACTTCCTTTATCCTGTGTAGGGCTTGTATGGTGACGTTTTACACGTGTCCCGGTCAGACTACCTGCATCAATAAAGGCGCGGCCTTTCATCCCCAGGCTCTCGCCGTAAGGGAATGGAAAATTCAGCTGGAAAGACGCCGTATACATAAAGCGCCCGCCAAGCAGATCTTCCTGACCCGCAACAGGACAGTAGCCATTCTGGCCGTTACTGCAATGATAATGCCCTGAACGAGGCCCGACTCCCCCCTGCAGGAAGCCGCGGAGATTTTCACCACCGAGATAAAAGTTATCAATAATGTTACGGTTACTGCTTCCGCTCCAATCGCCCATATAGCCTACGCCACCTCTGAGCTGAATCGTCCAGTCATGACTAGCTGTAAGACGATCCAAGGGAATATAATAAGCAGTACTGAATTTTCCACGCAGATATTTCGAGTTCCCACCAATACCGGCGAAATCACCCGTTGCACGAATAACATAACCCGAATGAGGATCAACCGTATTATCACGGCGATCATAGGTCAGAGTGGTACTCAGCTGTGAAAGGAGCGACCAACCGGCTGCATCCTGAACATAGACCGAGGACATCTCATCATTACACCACCCTGGTTGGTCTTTACCCCCACCACACCATTTTCTTCTCGGATGGGTATGACTGACTTTACGATTAACCAGAGAATAGGTCCATGATTGTGATAGATAGCGGTTAAAGGCATATCCCATACGGAAGGACAGACCATATTGGTCTTCATCATAGCTCTGATATGTCTGGCCCGAATTCTGCATATAATAAATATCTGCACCCGCGACGAAATTACGCCCCAGGAAATTCGGATCCGTTACAGAAAGATCCACCTGCTTCTCATAATAGGCAACAGTTCCAGAGAAACCGGCATCAATACCTGTACCGAGCAGGTTATGCTGTTTAAGACCTAGATTACCCATCACACCAACGTCTGTTGAGTAACCGCCGCCCAGGGAGAACTCACCAGTCGGTTTTTCAGTCACATTAACTGCCAGGTTCGTTTTATCAGGCGCTGAGCCTTGTGTCTGATCAACGGTTACAGACTTGAAATACCCCATATCCTGAAGGCCGAGCTTGGCATATTTACGATCATAAGGCGTATAGGCATCACCCTCTGCCATAGGCAGATTTCGCCTGATAATAGGGTCGCGGGTTATTGTATTGCCATTAATATCAAGACGTTCAACATAAATACGTGGACCTTGTACAACGTCATAAAGAAGATTAATCGTCTTTTTCTCAGGATTGCGCGCAATTTCCGTCCTAACAAGTGCGAAGGGGTGGCCACTCTCCTGTAACCATTCCTGCATGTCGTTAGCATTATCCTGAATTGCCGTACCATCATAATACTGGTTAGCAAATAACTCGATATGCTGCTTGAGCATTTTATTTGTCACGCCATGCACATCCGAGCGCACATCAATTTTGGCCAATTTATAACGTGGGCCTTCATTAAGCGTGAACGTAATGTAAAACGTCTTGTGATCAGGCGACAACTCACCAGTTGCGTCAATCATTTTAAAATCAACAAATCCATTATGGAGATAATGACGTCTCAATAACTCCGCATCATAACGGATACGTTCTGGATTATATTCATCTGCAGACGAGAAAAAACGGTACCATGCCGTCTCTTTTGATGAAACCACGCTGGCAAGTGCCGATTCGCTAAAAGCCTTATTACCTATAAACGTAATTTTCTTCACGAGGGTCTGGCGTGCTTCATTAATCTGAAACACCACATCAACCCTGTTATTGGATAGTCGAATGATTTGCGGCGTTACCGTTGCACCATAACGTGCTTTTTTAGCATAAATCCCTAAGATCTTCTGCCGGTCTGACGCCACTGTCTGGGCAGAAAACACAGCACGGGGCTTAAGATTAATCTCTTTAAGAATCTCGTTATCCTTGAGAGCATGATTACCCTCAAAAACAATACGGTTCACAACAGGATTTTCGACAAGCTGGACAATTAACGTCCCCCCATGACGGCGCATCGTTACATCACGAAAGAGACCCGTTGCATAAAGTGTTTTCAACGAACGGTTCAGGTCGTTTTTATCAAACGCATCCCCTGGCTCAACGACCATATATGACAGGACAGTTCCTGTTTCGATACGTGAATTACCTTTCACCACAATAGACTGGATAATGCTATCGGGTGAAACATGTTGCTGCGTCGCAACTTTATGCTTGCGTGTTTTTGAGGGACTCGCATCCTGGCGGCTAGATGTCTGTGCTTCTGCCGAATGACATACTGCCGGAAGTAGACACGCTGAAGCCAGTAAAGCCAACCTAATAGCTACAGGCCGGAAACTTTTAGAGCACAATCCTGACAAAACCGGTATCCCTCGTTTCCAGATTTCACAGATGATCCTATTCACCAAAATGACAGAATCACCTGAAAATCATCTTTACACGCAAGAGCCTCTATTAAAAGAGCAAATTCTTTTTAAACAAAAGATGCACTCTTTCCAACTGCTCAAATTTAAAACTCTATAGTCAAGGTCAAGTTTATTAATGGGACCCCAACCATTTAAGCCACCCTAACCCTCTTACGTCGTTGTAGGCTGTGTATAAAAACAGCGCTATAACGAGCATAAGACCAATCTGCAAGGCCATTTCCCTTACTTTCATGGAAAGTGGTTTGCCTCTGATTGCCTCTACTGCATAAAAAAGCAAATGGCCGCCATCAAGCATAGGAATTGGGAAAAGATTAATCAGTCCCAAATTTGCTGAAAGCATTGCAACGAAGAACAAAAGACTAGCCATACCGTTATCTGCTGCCTGACCAGACATGGCAATAATACCAATTGTTCCTGCTAACTGACGAGGACTTCTCTGCCCGCTGACAATCTGCCACAGACTTTCACAGATCTGGGAAAATAACTTCCCCGTTCCTTCTATTGCTGAAGGAATAGCCTTATAGATCGGCATAGGGTTGGCCTGTGCTGCAGAAAAACCAATACCTAACTGTCCGTAATGCTTTCCTCCCCGTTCAAGGTTAGCCAGTGTTACCGAAACATCTTTGGGCTGATTTTCCCTTAGAATTCCCAACGTAACCTTTGCCCCAGGGTGAGTCGCGATAAGAGATTGCAGATCCGCAGCGCCAAGGATCTTCTTCCCATTAAATCGGGTAAAATTATCCCCCTTTTGTAAACCAGCCTGTTCGGCCGGGCTATGCGGCGCAATCATGCTGATCTCCGGCTTAACCTCAGGACGCCCATAAAGACTAAAAATGACTACAAGGAGCAGAGTTGTCAGGATAATATTAAAAACTGGCCCCATAATAGTAACCAGAGCCCGCGCCCAAACAGGCTTACTATGAAAAGAATCCGGGTTACCTTCTGGATGCTCCGCACTGGCATCACCCTCAAAGCCATGTAATTTGACGTACCCCCCTAAAGGCACAACGCTTAACTGCCAGTCCGTACCAACCCGGTCTTTCCATTTGAACAATGCCGGACCAAAGCCAATAGAAAAAACATCTACGCGAACCTTGCACCAACGCGCTGCCAGATAGTGCCCCATTTCGTGAATAAAGACGATGACACCAAAAACCAGTAATCCGACAGCAATATCGTACAAACTATGCATGACTTTTGACTCGTTCAATCTGCTCTTTTGCGAGAGTCCTCCCCCGCTGGTCCCAGAAGAGGACGTCATCCAGCGTTGAAGGGGTGGGGTTTTCGGTCATGGCCTGCAAACTGGCATCAATCAGCTCGCCAATACCTAGAAAGCGGATACGCCCTGAGAGGAAGGCCTCTACAGCAATCTCATTAGCGGCAGAGAAGACAGTAGGCGCCACCCCGCCTGCACGCAGAACCTGACGTGCCAGGGCTAATGGACGAAAACGCACTTCATCAGCAGGCTCGAAATCCAGTTTCGCCAATTTTGCTAGATCCAGACGTTCACAATTCGTCCTCATACGATCTGGCCATGCTAAACAATGAGAGATAGGAATACGCATATCAGCACTTCCCAGCTGCGCGACAAAACTCCCATCTTTAAAAGAAACCATCCCATGCACTACCGATTGCGGATGCACGATGACGTCAATTCGCTCCTCTCCTACACCAAAGAGACGGGCCGCCTCAATGACTTCCAACCCTTTATTCGCCATTGAAGCAGAATCAATCGTTATCTTTGCTCCCATAGACCATGTTGGGTGACGCAAGGCTTTTTCTGGTGTTGCTGCTGCCATTTCCTCCAGAGAAGAGCACCTGAATGGACCACCTGAAGCAGTCAGAATGAGCTTATCGACCTGCGTCATATCACAGCCAGCCAAAGACTGCGCAATGGCATTATGCTCTGAATCAACTGGCAGAAGCTTTGCACCAGCTTCATCGACCAATTTCAACATCAGATCACCAGCACAAACCAAGGCTTCCTTATTAGCCAAGGCTACAGCATGCCCATTACGTACGGCGGCCAATGTCGGCTCCAGACCAGCAGCTCCTGTAATAGCCGCCATGGTCCAATCAGCTTCTAGCGCACCAGCATCAATAACTGCCTGACGGCCAGCCCCAACTTTTATTGAAGTCCCCTTGAGATATTCTTTCAGCTCCCCCAAACGGGATTCATCATTGATGACAGCTAGTTCAGCTTTTAATTCCCGTGCCTGCTGCGCCAGAAGAGCTGCATTACTCCCACCGACTAATGCGCGTACTTCAATCTCATTTCCAAGCGTTTTAAGAAGATCGACTGTCGAAGTCCCGATACTTCCTGTACTACCCAGCACACTAATGCGACGTCTTTTAGCCTGTACCCCAGCAGTCATGATTACTGAATTCCTCTTACATTATCGCCAAATTCGCCAGAATTTTATTTTATAAATGATAGCCCAAGCTGCCAGAAAGGACTTACCCCTGAAAGAAGGGCCAGACACGCCGCTAACGGGGCGGCCGCCAGCAATCCATCAAACCTATCCAGAAGCCCCCCGTGACCTGGAATAAGCTTTCCCGAATCCTTAACACCAATACGTCGTTTGAAAGCGCTTTCTGTCAGGTCTCCACTTTGTGCGGCCAGACTTAAAACCCCGCCCCAGAAAAAAGGCGACACAGACCAGCTTTCCGTCCCACAGCCTATCAGAAGGCCTGAAAATATTGTTGCGGTCAGCATTCCCCCTATTGCACCTGAAATCGTTTTACCAGGCGAAATACGTGGAGCCAGCTTTGGCCCTCCAATCAGACGACCTGTAATATAGGCCCCGCTATCACTCGCAATAACAGCCCCTATAACAAGAGAAACTTCCCAGAAACCCTCAGCTCTTGCTCTCAGATATAATAATGAAGCACCACCAAGAATCGAAATGACAATCGGGAACCAGGGACGAAAACCAAATAGCAGGGCAGACAAGGAAAAATATAAAAGGCTAAGAAAATCACCTTTTATAGCTATAAGCCCTCCAGCAAGAGGCCATAGAAGAAATAACGCGCCCCGCCAGTTATTCATAGGCTGTTTCAGAAGAGTCTCTCCCTCCCAAACGAGACCAATCATAACAAGTAAGATCAGGGCATTATAGTACCATTTCCCATACCACAAACAGAATAATGCCACAGGAATCAGGACGAAACTTGAAGCCAGTCTCTTCTGGAGCTCACTCCATTGTGCAAATGGTTTCATGATGGGCGTGCTCCAAAACGACGGTCACGGCCTGTATAACAGTCGATAATTTCGCCAAAATGGCTTTCATTGAAATCTGGCCACAATATATCAAGAAATAAAAGCTCTGAATAAGCAGACTGCCATAAAAGAAAATTGGAAAGCCTATGCTCCCCGCTAGTCCGGACAATGATATCGGGATCCGGCATATCATGTGTCTGGAGGTGAGCTGATAATGTTCCTTCGTCAATATCATTAGGCTTCAATTTCCCATCAATAGCTGCCTGGGAAAGTATGCGCGCAGCTGCGATAATCTCTGCACGCCCACCGTAAGACAGAGCCAGTGTCAAGGTTAATGTTTTATTCTGACTGGTTTTTTGTTCCGCTTTACGAAGCTCTTCAAGGATAGCCCCCCCGAAACGCTCTGGTTCGCCAATAATCTGCAAGCGCACATCCTGCTTGTGTAATTCAGAAAGTTTGTGACGTAAATAAAAGCGCAAAAGAGATGTCAGATTATTGATTTCTTCTGGTGAACGTTTCCAGTTTTCTGAAGAAAACGCATATAAGGTCAGAAATTTCACGCGATGCGCGATCGCTGCGCGCACGCATCTCTGGACGGCCTCTGCCCCCTCTCGATGCCCATAGGCGACAGATGCCCCACGAGAGCGCGCCCATCGCCCGTTACCATCCATAATAATGGCAACATGTGTGGGCATCTGTTCCTGGCACTTTAAATTATTATCGGGAGAAGACACGAGCAAATAAGAACCATTAAACCTGTTTAATATCGCGTTCTTTTTCTGATAGGATTTTATCAACCCGACCAATATAATCATCAGTCAGTTTCTGGATTGAATCGCCCCAGCTTTTTAAGTCGTCCTGACTGATTTCACCCTTTTTCTCATGGGCCTTGGTTTTATCCATACCATCACGTCTGACACCACGCACAGCGATACGGGCATTTTCAGCATAACGGGCAGCAGCCTTTGCCAGCTCATTGCGTCTTTCTTCTGTAAGCTGTGGAATGGGAACACGAATTGTCTGACCTTCAGAAGCCGGATTAAGGCCCAATCCGCTATCACGAATAGCTTTTTCCACAGCGCCAACGACACTACGATCCCAGACAGAAACTGTAAGCATACGCGCTTCAGGCACCGCAACAGAACCAACCTGTGACAAAGGAACAACAGAACCATAAACTTCCACACGTACTGGCTCAAGAAGATTTGGACTTGCCCGCCCAGACCGCAAACCAGACAAATCACGACGAAGACTTTCCAAAGCACTATCCATACGACGCTGCAAGTCTGCGACAAGTTCTTTAAGCTCTGCACTCATGATGAGAATTCCTTTTTATTAAAAATGTCTCTTTCACTAAAAATTCAGAAAACAGTCTTTGAAACTGTAAGATTACTCAGGACTCCCTGATTTTTGTGAAACGACCTTCCCCTTTAATTACTGCGCTGAAAGCTCCGGGGACATGCATATTAAAGACAACGACCGGCAGACTATTCTCACGGGCCAGGCTGATCGCCGTTGCGTCCATCACTCTGAGATCACGTGTCAGGACCTCTGTATAACTCAAATAGTCATAACGAATGGCCTCAGGATTTGTTCTGGGATCTGCAGAATAGACACCATCAACCTGCGTCCCCTTAAAGAGGGCATCACATTCCATTTCACTCGCCCGGAGTGCTGCTGCCGTATCAGTTGTGAAGAAAGGATTACCTGTGCCAGCTGCAAATATCACAATACGGCCCTTTTCCATATGACGGACAGCGCGCCGACGAATATAAGGCTCTGCAATAGAGGCCATATGAATTGCGGACATGACTCGCGTTTCCATATTGCGTCGTTCAAGGGCATTCTGCACCATCAGGGCATTAATGACTGTTGCGAGCATCCCGGCATAATCACCTTGTGCCCTGTCCATTCCCTTGGCTGCAGCGGCTACACCGCGAAAAATATTACCACCTCCGACAACCAGGCAGACCTGCACACCACTATTGGCCACATTTGTAATATCATCAGCAACCATTTCAACCATGGCAGGGTCAATCCCAAACTCGCCATGCCCCATAAGTGCCTCACCTGACACTTTAAGCAAAACTCTTTTATATGGGAGATTTTCTTTTTGAAGATTATGATTCATGATTCGCTATACTCCCATAAAATCCGCACATGGACCTTTCTTACAAGCCTGCTTCGGACTCAACAAGGGCTGTCAGAATGATCTCTTTATGCAAAGTCAGACAGACCAAGTGCTTTCAATCTGGCTGTTTCCTCATCCCAGCCAGCACGTTCTTTTACATTTAAAAAGAGATGGCAGGGATGCCCCAAAAGCGTTTCCAGCTGCTGACGTGCTTTCATGCCTATTTCCCGAATACGCCTTCCCTTCTCACCAATCAAAATCGCCTTATGTCCAGGACGGGAGACGTAAATTGTTACTTCTATGCGCACAGACCCATCAGGGCGATCTTTATAGCTCTCGGTTTCAACCGTTGTCTGATAGGGAACTTCTTCTTGAGTCTGGAAAAAGACCTGTTCGCGCACGATCTCTGCAGCCAGAAGACGATCAGGCAAATCCGTAAGATCATCTTCGGGATAAAGATATGGACCAGAAGGAAGAGAGCCTGCCAGGCGATCGAGCAGATCCTCAACGCCCTTTCCAGTCTGGGCGCTGATCATGAAAACATGCTCAGCAGGCAAAAGCCCGGAAAGTTCCTTCGTCAAAGGTAACAATGTCTCTGGAGAAACAAGATCAGTCTTGTTAAGAACCAGCCAGACAGGCCGTTCGCTTTTTTGAAGTTTCTCTGCGATTTCGCGGACATCATCCTTCAGCCCCTTACGGGCATCGACCAGGAATATTGTCAGGTCTGCATCCTGCGCGCCATTCCAGGCTGCATTAACCATTGCCCGGTCCAACCGGCGCTTCGGCTTGAAGATACCAGGAAGATCGACAAAAATAATCTGGCTTTCCCCCCGCATGACGATACCAAGCGTACGGAAACGAGTCGTCTGTGCTTTGGGGCTGACAATGGAAAGTTTAGCACCAGCCATTCTGTTTAGAAGAGTTGATTTGCCGGCATTAGGCGCTCCAACCAAAGCAACAAAACCACAGGATGTTTGAATTTGATCAGACACTCTTTGTTTCCTGTCCAAGATTTTTAAGAAGATCGACGGCGGCGGCTGTCTCCGCAAGTCTTTTACTCCGGGCTTCACCGTGTCCACTGCGCCCCAATGCCGTAACCTTTACAAGAAAAACCGGCTCATGGGACGGCCCTTCCGCTGAGACAAGTTCGTAATGAGGCAAATTATTACCTTTTGCCAGAACATATTCCTGGAGCAGCGTTTTAGGCTCCTTATGAGGCATTTTTTCCCGGTCTATGGCATGTTTCCAGAAACGATGAATCAACCGGCGAACTTTCTCCAACCCTGCATCGAGATATACAGCGCCGAGAATCGCTTCCATGGCGTCAGCCTTCACACTTGCAAGCTCTCTAATGCCAGCGGCCTCTTCATGACGTGCAATCAGCAAAGCTTCTGCCAGACCAATTGTCTGAGCAATATCCGCAAGGACCGGACGCGAGACCAGATGCGCATGACGCGCTCCTAAAGCGCCCTCATGTTCTTTAGGGAAACGCTCAAAAAGCCATTCCGCAATCACCAATCCCAGAACACGATCACCGATAAATTCAAGTCGTTCATTTGACGTTTTAGCACCATGGTGCCCATGAGAGGCCTCATGGATATCCATCTTGCTGTGCCTCTTGCCCGGTCGCCGCGCCAAAGCCGAGCGATGTGTCAATGCTTCCTGTAACAAAAGATCATGTTCAAAAGCGTGGCCCAGACGTTTCTGAAGGGCCACCAGAATTTCATTGCGATCCATATTAATTTATACCGTGGAAAGTGCGCCCCCACCTGATTTCACCTGGCCAATACCAGAATTCCCAGGCTGGATGTTTCAGATCAATTGAGAACATCACCCTCTGTGCGCGTCCAATAAGATTTTCCATGGGGACAAAACCGAGATCATGGTCAGAAGCCTTCAGAAAATCATTTCCAGCAGGGGCAGCACATTTACCTGTCTCTCTTCCCCCTTGAAAACGACTATCCGAGCTATCATCACGGTCATCACCCATCATGAACAGACAACCTTCAGGAACGACATATTCCTGAGTATTATTGGCATCATCATCTTCACTCATTTTCAGAATTTCATGCCTGACGACAGAACCCCCGTTCGAGGCAGGAAGATTTTCACGGTAGCGCGTGCCACTCAGCAAACGCCCCCGTTCATCTTTTACTTCATAATGTCCCAGTGAATCGCGTGTCACTTCGCGATCATTGATAAAGAGATTGCCTTCTTCCATACGCACATGGTCACCCGGCAGACCAATTACACGTTTAATATAGTCAATCGACGTATCCTGTGTGTAGCGAAACACCACAACATCACCACGATGTGGCTGGCTGCTCATGACGCGCCCCTTAAATAAGGGAAGCGAAAATGGAAAAGAGTAACGTGAATAGCCATAACTATATTTGGAAACAGCCACAAAATCACCGATCTGCAGGGTCGGTATCATGGAACCTGAAGGGATATTAAAAGGTTCAATCAATAAAGAGCGGACCAGAAAAACACCAACAATGATAATCAGGCACTGGCTTATAAAACTAGCAAGCGTTTCTTTTTTTTCCTTCATATCATTTTTTCCTGTTTCATTCATATTCCTAAGACACTTCCACTTCTATCAACCTACTGACACGCTCCAGACTGAAGGGAGTTTCCCCTACGATCCGTGACTTCCTTCCTGACAGGGCACGCCCTGGATCAGTACATTTGCAAGTGCATAGGGGGCATCATCACTCATTGTCAAAAAAAGTTGCGCCTCATACCCTTTCGGCAAAAGACGTGCAAGCACAGATTCTGCTCCTCCTAACAGGATTAACCCGGGAGCACCATAAGCGTTTGACGTAACCTTGATGTCACGAAACTGCACCCCTTGGGAGAAACCTGTCCCTAACGCCTTGGCACATGCTTCTTTCGCCGCCCATCTTTTAGCATAACCCCCAAAACGCATCTGTTCTGAAAGCTGCTCGACATAAGCCCGCTCTTCCGGAAGAAAAACCCTGTTAAGAAAGCTGTCTCCGTAACGATCTATGATTTTTTTCAAGCGTGTTATCAGACAAATATCAGCCCCAATACCCAAAATCATGACTCACACTTTCTGTTTAACTCTTCGCACGCTCAACATGGATCACCCCTTCCTCTGCCCGGAAAGCCGCAAGAATGGTCGTCAGATGAGCAAGATTACAGACCTGCACATCGACAAAAATCTCCATAAAATCAAGCTGCCTGTGCGCTATTCTCAAATTGACGACACTACTATCGTGGCGTGAAGCCACATTCGTCATGGATGCCAGAATATGAGGATCATTCCCCGCCACCACAGAAAGACGAGCTACGTAACGACAATTTCCCTTTTTTTCAAGCAGGGCAGGATTCCAATCCACTTCCATCAAACGTTCCGGAGTTTCGGAGAAAGCATTCAGATTATGACAGTCTTTCTGATGGACTGATATCCCTTTCCCCTGCGCTATGATACCAACAATGGAGTCTCCGGGCACGGGACGACAGCAGCCCGCAAAATGTATCTCGACTCCCCGACCTATATCACTGAGGATTTCACCTTCATGACGGTCGTCCTTCTTTTCAAGTTTACCGCCTTTGCCCCCCGGTGCTGACGGAGAAAGCCCCGGTACCATCCGTGGCGCACGATTACGGCGCCCCAGTTCAGGATAAGCTGCCTTTACAACATCCCGGGCCAGTATCTGTCCGCTTCCAACGGCTATATATAAATCAGAGAGAGAGTGCTGCCGTAAGTCGGTCAGATGCTCTTCAAGAATTTTGTCAGATTTAGCAACACCTTCCTGACGAAAAGCACGGGCAACAGCAGCCTTGCCATTATCTAGGTGGACCTGCTTCTGCTGCGCTGCAACAAAACGTCGAATACGCGCACGCGCCTTCCCCGTGACGACAAAACGTTCCCAGGAAGGTGAAGGCTGCCCGCCCCGTGCCGTCATGATTTCAATCTGGTCACCATTCTCAAGAACATAACGTAATGGCACAAGGCGACCATTTACCTTGGCCCCCACACAGCAGTCCCCGACCTGACTATGCACTGCATAGGCAAAATCAACCGGTGTCGCGCCTCTCGGCAGGGAGATCAGCTCTCCTTTAGGAGTGAAACAAAAAACCTGATCCTGATAAAGTTCAAGTTTTGTATTTTCGAGAAACTCGTTCAGCTCCTGACTATCTTCCAGAATTTCAAGCAGGTCCTGAACCCAACGTAATTTACGTGTATAACTGCCAAAATTCTGCGACAGCATTTCCTTATTTGTATTAGAATCGATATTCTCTTTATAAGACCAGTGAGACGCCACGCCATTTTCTGCCAGATCGTGCATGGCTTCGGTCCGAATCTGAATTTCGATTTTCTGGCTTTGCGGACGATATAACGTAACCCCTGTATGGAGGGACTGATATCCGTTTGCTTTAGGCGTGGAAATATAATCCTTAAAACGCCCAGCTATCATCGGATAGGCCGCATGCACAGCACCAAGGGCCATATAGCAATTCTCACGGGTAGGCACGATAATGCGAAATGCCATAATGTCTGAAAGTTGCTCAAAAGCGACATTCCGCCGCTTCATTTTCTCCCAGATGGAATAAGCTGATTTTTCGCGCCCCGTGACTTCGACGTCACTAATCCCTGCTTCATGACAAAGTTGTTTCAGCTCGTTAACAATTTTCTCGATCATATCTGCGCCTTGCCCTCGCAGATAATTCAACCGTGCCCGAATTGTTGCATCAGCTTCGGGCTCAAGATTGACGAAAGAAATATTCTGTAGCTCGGTCTTGACCCGATCCATACCAATACGCTCAGCTAAGGGAGCGTAAATATCAAGTGTTTCCCGCGAAATTCTCCGCCGACGTTCCTCACTTGTGACATAATGGAGGGTCCGCATATTATGCAGACGGTCAGCCAGTTTAACGACCAGAACACGAATATCACGTGACATCGCCAATACAAGCTTGCGGAAATTCTCAGCCTGTTTTGTGCGATCAGACTGAAGCTCCAGCCGCGTCAGTTTTGTAACCCCATCTACGATAGAGGCTACATCTGAACCAAAGCGCTTTTCCAGTTTTTCGTGGGTGACATCGGTATCCTCAACTGTATCGTGAAGAAGTCCCACAATAATGGAGGTCTTATCCATTCCCATACCGGCCAGAATGGAGGCCACAGCAATAGGGTGGGTTATATAAGGGTCACCATTATCACGACATTGCCCCTTATGGGCTTCCGCCGATATCTCATAGGCATCTCGAATATCCTTGAGGTCTGCCTCACTACAATATTCGGCGACACGCCTTAACAGCCCTGTAATGGGAGGATGAAAATCGGGAGCTGTGAAACCCACCTCTCCTTTCTTGTGAACAAGCCAGCACGCAACGGGGCTACCTGCCCCATTGTCTTTTTCAAAAAAAACATCTCTGAACGGAAATGAGGGATAAATAATCAAAGCCCACCTTCACATTCAGGAAAACCAGAAACTGTGACGCTGCTCCTCAGCGTCTTCTGGAGCGTTTTGAAGCTTCATCAGAAGCCATATGGCTCGCTTCTTCCTCAGCGGTAACATCCTGAAGGCCAAAAATATTCTGGTCTGTCGGGATCAAATCCATGACTTCTTCATCGGCAGGCTCAAGCTCCGGCTGATTCCCCATTGAGCGGACAATCGCACCGCGAAGTCCCTCGAGAGATACATTTTCTTCTGCAATCTCGCGCAAAGCCAGAACCGTGTTTTTATCATTTTCCCGTGGAATAGTCAGCTCTTCACCACGACTTAACCCTCTTGCACGCTGGGCAGCAAGAAGAACCAACTCAAAACGGTTTGGAACTTTTTCAATGCAGTCCTCAACAGTCACGCGTGCCATAGGGCAGAATTCCTTTATTTAAACCAAAGAAGGGAAAGTACTTTTGCGATGAGTATCACGACTCTACCGTGCAACGCAATCAAAAGAAGCAGCGCTTATGCAGCCCGCAAGCGCTATCACGTTTTCGCTACTCGCCTCACAAACACTCTTATATAAGCTAGAATGACAAGACGATAGAGCGGTCTTTTTTATTAATATTTCAGTCTGGAGCAGAAAATGAACGACCAGATCATTGGTTTCGTCGGTTATGGTGCAATGGCTTCCCTAATGGGGAAGAACCTGACCAAAGCTGGCTATAATGTTATAGCCTATACGCCTTCTGGGCTGGTTCTCGGGCAAAAATCTCCTGTCCCTATGCTATCCTCCCCACGCAAAATTGCAGAGAAATCAGATGTCATCATTCTCTGCGTTCCTGATGATCATGCAGAAAAAAAGATGCTCGAGGGTGAGAACGGTCTTCTGGCTGGTCTTAAAAAAAATCAGCTTATCCTTGATACATCAACTGTTTCTCCTAAATGGGCAGACCATCTGGCTAAGCTTTTGTGTGAGTACCATGTTCAGGCCCTTGACTGCCCGATGTCAGGAAGCACACCAGAGGCTGAAAAAGGCGAGCTTATCATGCTTGCAGGAGGCGATGAAGCTGTAGTCAAACGGGCAAAACCTATTCTTGATTGCATTGGCCGCCTTACAATCCATACAGGTCCTGCTGGCTCAGCCGCACGTCTTAAACTTGTCATTAACGGTATTATGGGAGCCACACTCAATGTGGTTGCAGAAGGCGTCTCTTACGGTCTGGCTGCCGGAATTGACCGGGATGTCCTCTATAATAGCTTACAAGAGCTCGCCGTTATCAGCCCGCATCACAAGCGCAAACTTAAAATGGCACAGAACAGATCTTTTCCTGCCCAGTTTCCGACACGTCTCATGCTCAAGGACATGAAACTTCTCCTTGATGCTGGAAAGAATACATCTGCGACCCTTTCTGCTATGGCAGACACCACGCAGGCACTTTCACGCTCTAACGAACACCATAAAGATGAAGATTATTCGGCGTTAATTGGGGAGCTTGAAAAAGCCGCCCTCTCAGCCTCCCGTTCTTAAAACAAGCAGAAGCAGGCTTCACGCTTGACGAGTGTCTCCGCACTACATAGCTAATGTACCAAGCTGAGCTGTTTTGCTGACAGCTCTGTAAATCAAGGAGTATGTTTATGTCTTTTACCCTTCCCTCCCTCCCTTATGCAGCTGACGCTCTTGCTCAGGCTGGCATGTGCCAGGAAACATTAGAATATCATCACGGGAAACATCATCAGGCTTATGTCAACACATTAAACAGTCTTGTTGAAGGCAATAGCTCTTTACAGGGGAAGTCGCTCGAAGAACTAGTCCAGCTCTCTTTCAACAAGGCTGAGCTAACACCTGTTTTCAATAATGCCGGGCAGCACTGGAATCACAGCTTTTTCTGGACATGTTTGTCACCTAAAGGGGGCAAGATCCCTTCCAAACTGGAAGCGAAAATCAATGAAGATTTCGGCTCAGTTGAGAAATTCAAGGCTGATTTCAAACAGGCTGCCACAAGCCAGTTTGGCTCCGGTTGGGCATGGCTGGTCCTAAGTCCTGAAGGTAAACTGAAAATCACAAAGACAGGCAATGCAGGTACACCTGTTGCTGAAAAAACAGATCGCCCTCTTCTGACATTTGATGTCTGGGAACATGCCTATTACCTGGACTTCCGTAACCGTCGTCCAGACTATACTACAAACTTCCTTGATAATCTGGCGAATTATGAATTCGCTGAGGCCCAGCTTCTTTCAGCCTAAAGCCTATAATAAAAAAGCCTCCATAGCTTTCACCGCTATAGAGGCTTTTTTACAGACCGCTTATAAACCTGGATTAGGCATCATTTGCTGGTTTGTCGCGCGGAATAACCGTCGTAATCGTGCTACGAACAATTTTTACGCGAACATTAGGAGCAATTTCGACATCAATTTCTGGTGAATCTTCGCGTGTCGCCTGCACAACACCGACAATACCACCCGCCGTTACGATTTTATCTCCACGACGTAGCCCGTCCTGTTTTTCACGCAACTGACGCTGACGTGTCTGCTGTGGTCTGATTAACAGGAAATAAAACACCACAAAAATCAGGATAATCGGCGCATATTGCATAAGAGCCTGCACTGAAAAAGCTCCGCCTCCACTAGCTTGATCAGCTGCATAAGCGGTTGAAAACAGGAGTGTGTACATAAGATTCGCGCTTCCATCTTGCTAATTAATGCTTGCGACCATATCGTGAGGAGAACTGGCGTCAAGCGTTCAATCAAGAGTTATTATGTCACAGCAAACCTTACCCATGACAGATTTATTACCAATTCTGAACCGTATTGCAGATAGTCTGGAGCGTATGGCTCCTCCTAAAATCGATACAGCCCTGCTTGAAGACCATTCTCTTGACGCTTTTCTATGGGGAGGAAGTACAGGCCTGCTGATACCGGTCCAGAAAGTACAAGCAGTGCCTCTTTCCTATCTTTGTGGCATTCAGAGACAGTGTGAGATCGTGCTTGACAACACACAACATTTTGCTGCTGGGCGTGAGGCGAATAATGTCATGTTATGGGGAGCGAGAGGCATGGGAAAATCCTCGCTCGTCAAAGCCTGCGTGCTGGAAGTTAATAAAACACAGCGTGAAAAACATAAAACACCTTTAGCTCTTATTGAAATTCCCCGTGATGAGCTCTCCACACTCCCCCAGCTACTCGCTCTCCTGAGACAGACTGAAAGACGTGTCATCCTGTTTTGTGATGATCTTTCCTTTGAATCACAGGATGCGGATTATAAATCCCTCAAATCAGTTCTGGATGGTGGGATTGCGGGCAGACCGGAAAATGTTGTGGTTTATGCAACATCTAACCGCAAACATCTCATGCCACGCGATATGATTGAAAATGAAGCCAGTTCTTCCATCAATCCGGGTGAAGCCATTGAAGAAAAAGTCTCCCTTTCTGACCGTTTCGGTCTATGGATCGGACTTTATAGTGCCTCCCAGGACGATTACCTGACGATTGTCAGAACCTATGCCCACGCGAAATCATTACCCATTAATGACGAAACACTTGCAGAAAAAGCTCTGCAATGGTCATTAGCCAGGGGCAGCCGCTCTGGGCGTGTTGCAAGTCAGTTCATTACAGCCCTTGCAGCTGAACTTGAAGCCAAAATCGCCAAATGACAATTGCCTCTAAACGTCTGGTCATGGTTTCAGCAGCTATTCTAATCAATAATGACCAGCATATTTTACTCGCACAACGCCCTGAGGGGAAACCTCTTGCAGGTTTATGGGAATTCCCCGGAGGTAAAATTGAAGCCGGAGAATCCCCTGAACACGCTCTCTGCCGTGAGTTACTGGAAGAGCTTGATATTGCCGTCAAAGAAGAAGATTTGCAGCCCTTCACCTTTGTCAGCGAAGAGTGCGAGAAATTCCATCTCTTAATGGTTCTCTACACATTAAGAGAATGGAGCGGCACATTAAGGGGGCGGGAAGGACAAGTCTTTAAATGGGTTTCAACTTCAGAACTTGGACAATATGCCATGCCAGAGCCTGACCGGCCTCTCATTCCCAAACTTCAGAATTTCTTCAGACATTCCTCTTTCTGATAAAAAGCGCTTTTAAAAAGCCGGAAAGCGCGCTTGCTCCCACCCTGGAATTTCTGTCCTGAACATAAAGAGCCCCCCTGCTTGGGGCTCTTTCAAGAGCACCTCTTCCTTCAGCCCATTTCTGGCGGTTGTGACATAAACAGTCCTATAATCCGCCCCACCGAAACAGATTTTAGTCACATGACTGACTGGCATTTTAATAAAGGGCAATTCACGACCATCAGGCCGGAAACGGGCGATACGCCCCCCATTCCAGACACCGCACCAGAGAGTTCCCTCCGTATCTGTAACAAGGCCATCTGGATAACCTTGCTGCAAACGGGCAAAAATCCTTTTTCGGCAAAGATGACCATTTTCATCAAGATCATAAGCATAAATAGATTGCCGGGGACTATCAGCAACATAAAGGACCGCTCCATCTGGAGAAATAGCTGGTCCATTTGAGACAATATAATTTTCATCAATCTGACAGAGCGAGAGACGTTTTCCCATGCTTTCGAGACAGAAAACGCCCCCTGTTGGCAGCTCCTCTTTCATATCCATTGTCCCGAACCAGAGTCTCCCGACATGATCAATGCAGCCATCATTAAGCCGGTTTCTTCCCATTTCATTCTCAACCTTACAGAGCAGAGAAAATACACCTGTTTCCGGAATAAAGCGGGAGAGACCCTCCTGATGTCCTATGATGAATGTCCCATCACTGACAGGTAGGATAAAAGCTGTATGGGGAGGTGCCTGCCATGAATCCATATGCCCCTTTTCTGGTTGATAACGATGCAGCTTATGACCCAGAATATCAACGAAATAGAGACTATGTTCCTGAGGGCTCCAACAAGGCCCCTCTCCCAATCTGGCTTTCAGATCAAGGATACAGACAGGTTCATTTAAAACTGATCTCATCACAAGAATCTTACCCCTGAAAATGCTATCCCTTTTCTTTTATAGTCTCTAGTCTTTAGAAGAAGATTCCATAGTTCCAAAGCAAAGGATTTAATACGACATGCCTCCCAAAACAGCCTGTTTTATTGTGATCGGCAACGAAATCCTCTCTGGACGGACTCAGGAAGCCAATACAGTCACACTTGCACAAGCCCTCAACCATCAAGGGATTAAACTCGACGAAATCCGAACCATCCCTGATAATGAAGAGCGTATCATATCTACCGTTAATGAGTGCCGCATCAAATTTGACTATATTTTCACAAGCGGTGGCATTGGCCCCACTCACGACGATATAACAAGTGCCTCCATATCCAAGGCGCTTGGGCTCCCCTTCATTTGCCATAAGGAAACATTTGATCTACTCAAAAAAGCCTTCAAACCAGGTACTTTTAACGAAGCAGGCCAACGTATGGCCTGGTTTCCCGAAGGGGCAACGCCAATCAAGAGCACCGTTTCAGTCGCCCCTGGCTTTTCTGTTGCCAATATTTATGTCATGGCAGGTGTCCCCTCCATCTTCCGGTCTATGGTTGAATGGCAAATTCCACGCCTACCCCAGGGAGCACCTTTATGCTCACAGGCCTGGTATGGTTTCGATATTTACGAAAGCAGAATCGCAAAATCCTTTAGTGAGCTGCAGGATGCGTACCCAGAGCTGGATCTTGGCTCCTATCCCTTCAGCAGGGATGGCAGACATGGCGTTGCTCTTGTCGTAAAAGGCTATGATGCCCCGATGGTTAAAGAAGCAGGTGCCAAATTAAAATCAATTATTGAAAAAGTTGAGGCTACCCCTTTTGAAGGGGAGCCTCTCTAAAAATTCATTCCAAAGCAGTATCAATGCTCTCTGGTCATAGCGAGATAACGTTCCCGCCTTTTCTCAAGAAGCATTTCTGGCGATAGTGCGATCAGATCAGGCAGACCGGCTTCAATCATATTCCCTACTGTCTCAATGACAGATTCCGGCTGACGCTGAGCGCCTCCGACAGGCTCCGGCACAATTTCATCAATCAGGTTGAATTTCTTCAGATCCTGTGCCGTCAGTTTCAATGCTTCAGCCGCAGCTGGAGCCAATTTGGCATCACGCCACAAAATAGACGCCGCAGCTTCAGGAGAAATAACCGAATAAATTGCATGTTCCAGCATAAAAACGCGGTCTGCCGCAGCAATCGCAATCGCCCCACCAGATCCACCTTCTCCGATCACTGTTGCAATCACAGGCACAGGAAGATTAAGTGAAACATCAATTGAACGTGCAATTGCCTCTGCCTGTCCGCGGGCTTCGGCATCAATTCCGGGCCATGCTCCGGCAGTATCGACAAAGCTTAATACAGGCAGACTAAAACGGGCTGCGAGTTGCATAAGGCGCTGAGCCTTACGATATCCTTCCGGCCTGGCCATACCAAAATTATGCTTAAGGCGGCTTTCGGTGTCAGAACCTCTTTCCGTTCCCAAAACCACCACAGGCTGGCCACGAAAACGAGCTAGCCCTCCCACCATTGCCTGATCGTCCCCAAAAACACGATCTCCAGCCAAGGGCGTAAAATCAGTCATAAGACGTGCAATATAATCCAATGCATGTGGGCGCTGAGCATGTCTTGCGACCTGCACTTTCTGCAAAGGCGTTAATTTACCATAGACCAGACGAAGCTGCTTATCGGCCTTTTCAGACAGACGCATTATTTCTTCATCAATGTCTAAACCATCCAGACCAAACCCGTCTTCACGGCGTCCCATCTGGCGTAATTCGTCGATCTTGGTTTCAAGCTCGGCGACTGATTTTTCAAAATCTAGGAACTGGCGCATAGATTGCGCGATAGCATGAGCAGAGCAGAAGAAACAGTCTTTATTTAATCAAACACCCCAAATTTATATCCGTCATTTCTGACTTCACTCTCAGGACTCTGACGATAATGGATGATAATGAACCATGATTTCTTTTAAACGCTCACTCATAACCTGTGTGTAAATCTGGGTTGTAGCGATATCAACATGCCCCAGAAGCATCTGTAATGCTCGTAAATCCGCCCCACGATTTAAAAGATGCGTTGCAAAAGAATGACGCAGAACATGCGGACTGACCCTTTGTGGATCTATGCCAGCCTTTAGAGCACAGGCACGTAGAATCTTGTCAAAACCCTGCCTTGTTAAAGGGTTACCAGGCTTGCGACCAGGGAAAAGCCAGGGACTATCGAGGATTGCATCATAATGAACCAGAGCTTCAGCGGCATTACGAGCCGATTCGGAAAATGGGACAAGTCTTTCACGCCCCCCTTTCCCTTTAATCAGCAACATACCTTCTTCCCGCTGTGTAATTGTTGAAGGCAACGATAAAAGCTCTGAAATTCTCAATCCCGTTGTATAAAGGAGCTCCAGAGCTGCCCTGGCCACGATATCACGCCGGGGGTCATCATGATGACAGGACCCACTCTCAATAAGGCATTTCACCTCTTCTTCAGTTAAAGGATGAGGGAGGGAAGCTCTGTAACGGAACCCTGAAATATCGGAAGCCGGATTAAAGGATATTAGTTTCTCCTGAAACAAAAATCGATAAAACTGTTTCAGACAGGAAAGATGCCGCGCCAAGGAGCGGTCACTCAATCCCTCTTCAGCCTTCTTTCCCAAATAGGCACGGATATCTTCTGGCTGTATCTCAGCAAAAACTCTTTGACCACACCATACAGCAAAATCTTCGAGGTCTGCCTGATAAGCGAGTCTCGTTCTGAATGCTGCCCCCTTTTCTGAAGCATACATTTCAAGAAACCGCTCAATTAAAGGATCCATTATCAGCCTTGAATATCTTTCACTGACTTATCTTATTCCCCTGGCGGTGAAACAGGAGGCAGGTCAGGCAAAGAATGCGTATCCAGCTGTGAGTTTTGTTGTGCCTGTTTTAGAACATGGTGCATTTTCACCTGTACTGGCGGCTTTACCTGTCCAAGATACACAGCCCCACCACCTAGAGCCGCCACTATAAGAAGGATAACGAGCCCTGTTATCACAAAAGCTCCTTTTGCTGACCGAAACATATTCATTACCCTCATGACTTTTTAGACGCAAACTTGCCGGAAATATTGCATAAAGCGTCAAAACGCCTTTGAATTTACTGGAATTTTACAATCTCATAAAGTCATACAGGACAAAATTATGGTTTCTCTCACACTTCGTGATAGAAAGTTTTTTATTATCTTTATCTATGGGAACCGGACTTAAATGACGAAAATTCCACGGATTATCGTCCTGATTGGCCATATGGGGGCTGGTAAGACAACATTAGGGCGCCGCCTTGCCCATGCACTCAAGCTCCCTTTTATTGATCTTGATAGTGAAATTGAAAAAGCTGCCGGTTGTTCCATTGCAGAAATTTTCTCAACACACGGAGAGGCACATTTCCGCGAAGGAGAGCATAAAGTTATCCGCCGCCTTCTTCATGGCGCAAGTTGCGTCCTGGCGACTGGTGGCGGTGCCTGGATGGATGAACGCACACGTGAGCTTGTAAAAAACACGACCGGCACACGCTCCATCTGGTTACATGTTCCCCTCTCAACCCTCCACGCACGCCTGATTCACAACAAAGCCAAACGGCCAGTTCTACATCAAAGAAGAGAAAGCCTGCACGAAACATTACAGCGCCTCGCATCTGTCAGGCATCCGTTATATGCCCAGGCAGATATGGTCGTTAATTTTGGAGAAGAAACCGTGGATGAAGCAGTTCAGAAACTCATCACAGCTCTCGAGACTTATGAGGCCCCTCAAAAAGTTTCTGTAAGCCTGCCCCATCATCATTATGACGTCGTCATAGGCCATGGCCTTCTCAGCAAGGCCGCAGCTTACATTGGACCATTTCTTAAAAATAATCATGCCATTGTCATCACAGATGAAACGGTGGCACTTCATCATCTTGCTACATTTCAATCCTCTTTCGAACACAGCGCTGTACGCCTTGACATAATTGCCGTTTCCCCGGGGGAGGAAAGCAAATCTTTCGCGACATACCAACGTGTGATGGAAGATTGCCTGGCACTTGGGCTTGAACGTCGTTCAACCATCATCGCCCTGGGAGGCGGGGTTGTAGGAGATCTTGCAGGGTTTGTCGCAGCTACTGCCATGCGTGGTGTTCCCTTTATTCAGATACCAACCACACTTTTATCCCAAGTGGATAGCTCTGTCGGAGGGAAAACCGGGATCAATACCAGAATCGGCAAAAATCTGGTTGGTGCTTTCTGGCAGCCACAACTCGTTCTGGCAGATATCACAACACTTGAAACCTTACCCAAACGCCAGCTTATTGCCGGCTATGCAGAGATCGTCAAAGCAGGGCTTATTTCTGACCCGGCACTTTTTGCCTGGTGTGAAAAAAATGGAAAAGCCCTTTTAGATGGTAATACAGTCCTGCTAGGCGAAGCCGTTCAAAAAGCCTGTGCCTTTAAGGCCCATGTCGTATGTGCAGATGAACGCGAACAAGCCTCACAAGGCGGAAGAGCACTTTTAAATCTCGGCCATAGTTTTGCCCATGCACTGGAAGCTGAATTCCACTATGACGGGCGCCTTCTCCATGGAGAAGCTGTCTCTATCGGACTGCATCTGGCTATGGCTCTCTCTGTTAAAATGGGATTAGCACCTGAAAACGACCTTAAACGTCTTGATGCCCATCTTGAGGCGCTTCATATGCCCGGAAAAATCTCTGACTTACCTGATCAACTCCAGGTTTCGGCACTCCTGGAACATATGACACGAGATAAAAAAGTCCATGATGGTTGCCTGACCTTCATACTTCTTCACGGTATTGGAGAGGCTTTTACCTGCCGCAAAGTTGATACCGAACTGGTTAAAGCTCTCTATCTTGAAGAAGGATGTCTGGGTTAACCTTATTCTATACTCACATAAAATCGTGTTTTTCATGCAACAGGTGATAATGTTCTTCTTCAAAAGGGGATTTTATTAAATAATTGTCCAGAAATTATTAACTATCAGTCCGGTATTTTTGTCCTATATCGTCTGGGTGAGCTGCTATTGATAATAACAGATCGTCTGACGTGAATGAGTGTTTATGATTAAACATTAAACAAGGACGAATGAGAATGCTTACACGTACAGCACTCCTTGCCGTAACCGCCTTGGCAGCCGCGCCTACACTGGCACTGGCAAGCACCATCACTGGGCCATATGTAGACCTTGGGGGTGGGTATAACCTGACACAACATCAACACATGTCGACCCCGGCTACAGGAGCTAATGGCCACCTCCATCAAATGGATGGCTATACTGGCTACCTCGCCGGTGGTTGGGGCTTCGGTAACGGCCTCCGTCTGGAAGTCGAGGGCATCTACGCTCAGTCATACAACACCATTTTCGGTGGTAAAAATGGCACTCCAAGAAGCCGTGCCAATGGCTCCAACCAAGGGTATGGCGGTTTGATCAATGTCCTTTATGACATTGACCTCGCACAATTCGGCATTGACGTTCCTGTCACACCGTTTGTCGGTATCGGTGCTGGTTATATGTGGGAAAAATATCGTCTGCATGAGGGGTCTTCTGCCGCTAATGGCATGAAGTCCATGTCTCGCACAGGTGGTGGTTTTGCTGCACAGGCAATCGTCGGTGCCGCTTACGACATCCCAGGCGTTCCAGGTCTTGCTGTAACAACACAATACCGTTTCCTCGCTCAGACAGGCAGCCAGTCCGGTGTCAATATCGGCAACTACAGAGACACAGCCGGTAACCGTGTCCATACAGGCACACGCTATCAGCACATGTTTATCCTCGGACTGCGTTATGCATTCAACAATGCACCTCCTCCTCCTCCAGCACCTGCCCATGTCGTCGTTCCTCCTCAGAGAACAGCAGCACGCACTTATCTCGTCTTCTTTGACTGGGATAAATCTAACCTGACACCTCGCGCTCGCGAAATCGTCGCTCAGGCAGCTCAGGCTTCCACTCACGTTCAGACCACTCGCATCGAAGTTAACGGTTATACCGATAACTCCGCTGCTCACCCCGGTCCTCGTGGGGAAAAATACAATATGGGCCTCTCACTGCGTCGTGCCAACAGCGTAAAAGCTGAGCTCGTTCGTGATGGTGTCCCCGCTACAGCAATCGACATCCATGGCTATGGGGAGGCTCACCCTCTCGTCGCTACAGGACCTAACACGCGTGAACCTCAGAACCGTCGCGTCGAGATTATCCTTAAATAATCTCACAACACCTTCCACAAGGTCTCACAAAAAGGGTGCCTCTTACTAAGAGGTGCCCTTTTTTTCTTATAAAATTACCAGAAATACTCTTTATTTTCTATTCTCAGAGAAAGTATACACCGTGTCTTCTTTACAACACAACCTTCCAATTTCACGATCCATTCATGCTATTTACCTTTTAAAAAGGATATATTCATCTTATATTAACTAGCATCGATCTCGTAGGGCTGTGTCTTTTCTTAGATACCACCGACCAGTCTGAAACGTAGATCATACAAATTCGTAGTTTTATAAGGACGAATGAGAATGCGTACACGTACAGCACTTCTTGCCGTAACTGCCTTAGCAGCTGCACCTACCTTGGCATTGGCAAGCACTATCACTGGACCATATGTTGATCTCGGCGCCGGTTATAATCTGACACAAAGCCAGACATACAAAGTTAAATCAACGGGTACAAAAGGGCGTGTTCATCAATCAGATGGTTATACGGGCTTTTTATCAGCTGGTTGGGGCTTTGGTAATGGTCTTCGTCTCGAACTCGAAGGTATTTATACTCAAAGCAATAACAACTCCATAAGCCATCATGGTGTTGGCAACGGAAAAACGAGGACTGGTGGTAGTAACCAGGGCTATGGTGCTCTCGTCAACATCCTCTATGATATTGATCTTGCCCAGTTCGGTATCGATGTTCCTGTCACACCATTCGTCGGTATCGGTGCTGGCTATATGTGGGAAAAATATCGTATCCACGGCAATTCAGGAAGCGGTGTAGGCCGGATTATGAACTCCACAGGTGGTGGTTTTGCTGCACAGGCAATCGTTGGTGCCGCTTACGACATCCCAGGCGTTCCTGGCCTGGCCCTTACCACGCAATATCGCTTCCTCGCTCAGACAGGCAGTGGTTCGGGTGTGAATATCGGCACATATCATGCAGATGGTGGTCATCGCGTCCATACAGGTTCGCGTTACCAGCACCAGTTCATCCTCGGGCTGCGTTATGCGTTCAACAATGCGCCTCCTCCTCCTCCAGCACCTGCCCATGTCGTTGTTCCTCCTCAGAGAACAGCAGCACGCACCTATCTCGTCTTCTTCGACTGGGATAAATCTAACCTGACACCTCGCGCTCGCGAAATCGTCGCTCAGGCAGCTCAGGCTTCCACTCACGTTCAGACCACTCGCATCGAAGTTAACGGCTATACCGATAACTCCGCTGCTCACCCAGGTCCTCGTGGGGAAAAATACAATATGGGCCTCTCACTGCGTCGTGCCAACAGCGTAAAAGCTGAGCTCGTTCGTGATGGTGTCCCCGCTACAGCAATCGACATCCATGGCTATGGGGAGGCTCATCCTCTCGTCGCTACAGGACCTAACACGCGTGAACCTCAGAACCGGCGCGTCGAGATTATCCTGAAGTAATCACGATACGGCCTTTACGATCTCACTTTAATAAGGATGCCCCCCTACACGGGGGCATCCTTATTTTATTCAGGAAAATCATAAAGATAATTTCTTAAACACACAGGAAATTATATAGTATAAATAAGATACTTAATAACAGTACGTGACTTTTGGGTGACATAACCATGAATTAATAGTGAAATAATTCACATTAACCTTTTAAAGACAATATGTTTATTTAATGTTAATAACCATTAATCCCACAGATACCTGATGCTTTTGAACACATCAATCAGTCTGACAGGTAGATTAATAAAATTGTTGTTTTAAAGGACGAATGAAAATGAATATCCGTACAGCACTTCTTGCTGTGACAGCATTAGCTGCTGCACCTACCTTGGCATTGGCAAGCACCATCACTGGCCCGTATGTAGACCTTGGTGCCGGCTATAATCTGACACAGCATCAGAAATTTAAAGGTACCTCAATTACTAACCAGATGCGTGGACATACAAACCAGACAGATGGTTACACAGGCTTCCTTTCAGCCGGTTGGGGCTTCGGTAACGGTCTTCGCCTCGAACTTGAAGGTATTTATACTCAGTCTTATAACGGTAAACTACGGGCTCACGCACCAGGTAGCACTTCCGAGAGTCGTGGGATAAAAGGCTCAAACCAAGGCTATGGTGCTCTTGTTAATGTCCTTTATGACATTGACCTCGCACAGTTTGGGATTGATGTCCCCGTTACGCCATTCGTTGGTATCGGTGCCGGTTATATGTGGGAAAAATATCATCTCCACAATTCGTCAGTCGGTCATATAATGACTTCAGCAGGTGGTGGTTTTGCTGCACAGGCAATCGTTGGTGCCGCTTACGACATCCCAGGCGTTCCAGGTCTTGCTGTAACGACACAATACCGCTTCCTGGCACAGACAGGCAGTGGTTCAGGTGTAAATATCGGCACATATCATGATGGTTCAGGTGGCCGTATACATACGGGCACACGTTACCAGCACCAGTTCATCCTCGGGCTGCGTTATGCGTTCAACAATGCGCCTCCTCCTCCTCCAGCACCTGCCCATGTCGTTGTTCCTCCTCAGAGAACAGCAGCACGCACCTATCTCGTCTTCTTCGACTGGGATAAATCTAACCTGACACCGCGCGCTCGCGAAATCGTCGCTCAGGCAGCTCAGGCTTCCACTCACGTTCAGACCACTCGCATCGAAGTTAACGGCTATACCGATAACTCCGCTGCTCACCCAGGTCCTCGTGGGGAAAAATACAATATGGGCCTCTCACTGCGTCGTGCCAACAGCGTAAAAGCTGAGCTCGTTCGTGATGGTGTCCCTGCTACAGCAATCGACATCCATGGCTATGGTGAGGCTCACCCTCTCGTCGCTACAGGACCTAACACGCGTGAACCTCAGAACCGTCGCGTCGAGATTATCCTTAAATAATCTCACAACACCTTCCGCAAGATCTCACAAAAAGGGTACCTCTTACTAAGAGGTGCCCTTTTTGTTGCATTGTGTTTCATTATCTTCAGAGCTCCATATTCCTCATAAAGATATTTTTGTGTTTTTTACGCAACACGTTAATATATTCTCATAACCTATTAACAGTATTTACCTTTTGAAAAGGATATGTTGGCTTTATATTAACCAATATTGACCACGTGAGGCTTGACCCTGCTTCAGGAAAACCGCAACTGAGCCTTACGCGTTGATTTATGAAATTTAGCTTTATTAAGGACGAATGAGAATGCGTATACGTACAGCACTTCTTGCTGTGACCGCTTTGGCAGCTGCACCTACCTTGGCATTGGCGAGCACCATCACTGGCCCGTATGTAGACCTTGGTGCCGGCTATAATCTGACACAAAGCCAGACTTTCAAAGATAAAGGAGCAAATCCACAAGGTTCCATTAAAGGTAAAGTTCATCAATCAGATGGCTATACCGGCTTCCTGTCAGCAGGCTGGGGCTTCGGTAACGGGATCCGCGTCGAACTGGAAGGCATTTATGCCCAAAGCAACAATAGCTCCGTAAGAGGTCATACTCCTGGCTATTCTTCACACAAAGTGAAAACCGGTGGTGCTAACCAAGGCTATGGCGCCCTCGTTAATGTCCTCTATGATATTGATCTTGCCCAGTTTGGTATTGATGTTCCCGTTACACCGTTCGTTGGTGTCGGTGCCGGTTATATGTGGGAAAAATACCGTATCCATGGAGATTCCAGCCGATTCACGGGCGGCTCTGGAAATATTATGCGCTCCACTGGCGGCGGGTTCGCTGCACAGGCAATCGTCGGTGCCGCTTATGACATCCCTGGTGTTCCGGGACTTGCCCTTACCACACAATATCGTTTCCTCGCTCAAACAGGCAGCGGTTCAGGTGTGAATATCGGCACATATCATGATGGTAGTCACCAGAATCATAGGGTGCATACAGGTTCACGTTACCAGCACCAGTTTATCCTCGGGCTGCGTTATGCATTCAACAATGCACCTCCTCCTCCTCCAGCACCTGCCCATGTCGTCGTTCCTCCTCAGAGAACAGCAGCACGCACCTATCTCGTCTTCTTCGACTGGGATAAATCTAACCTGACACCTCGCGCTCGCGAAATCGTCGCTCAGGCAGCTCAGGCTTCCACTCACGTTCAGACCACTCGCATCGAAGTTAACGGTTATACCGATAACTCCGCTGCTCACCCAGGTCCTCGTGGGGAAAAATACAATATGGGCCTCTCACTGCGTCGCGCCAACAGCGTAAAAGCTGAGCTCGTTCGTGATGGTGTCCCTGCTACAGCAATCGACATCCATGGCTATGGGGAGGCTCACCCTCTCGTCGCTACAGGACCTAACACGCGTGAACCTCAGAACCGTCGCGTCGAGATTATCCTTAAATAATCTCACAACACCTTCCGCAAGGTCTCACAAAAAGGGTGCCTCTTACTAAGAGGTGCCCTTTTTTGTATGTTTTTCTGGAACCATAAATAATTAAGAAACTTTCATGAACCCTTCCATAAACCGGGACATCTTTTCACAATTTATATGTTTCGGAGTCGTGGGAACATCAGGACTTATTATTGACTGGCTCTTTCTAAAAATTTTACTTCTCGTCCTGCCTTTTCCGCCCGCTATAAGTTGTGCCTATATCCTATCTGCATCCTGGAACTGGCTACTCAATCGTCTTTGGACATTTCGCAAAACAAGCCATGACCACCATAAGGCTTCTGTACAATGGGGAAGATTTCTTCTAGCCACGATCCCAGGCTTTTGCGTTAATCGTGGCATCACTCTCACCCTTCATTATTATGTTCCTTCACTGGCACAGGAAAATCTGATTATTCTTTTTTGCGGCGCACTAGGAGGGATGCTGATCAATTTTCTCTTAACAAAATATTGTGTATTTTCTGCCACATAGCCCATTAAGAAATATTATTGTTGTTTTCCCTTTGTTAAAAGGATCTTATTTTTAACAGCCAGAATCTCTTATCCATTTTCAAGACCGTAACAATCGGTTAGGAAAAGAGATAATTTTCCGTCTATGTCTGGAAGCAGAAATACCAAACCATGACCAGCACGAACGACATCCGCTCCGCTTTCCTTAGCCACTTTGCTGCTGCGGGGCATCAAGTCCTCCCATCAGCCTCCCTGGTTCCACAGAATGATCCTACATTGCTGTTTACCAATGCAGGGATGGTTCCTTTCAAGAATATTTTTACGGGCCAGGAAACACGCCCCTATAAAAGGGCTACAACCGCACAAAAGGTCGTTCGTGCAGGCGGCAAACATAACGACCTGGATAATGTCGGCTATACAGCCCGCCATCATACATTCTTTGAAATGATGGGGAATTTCAGCTTCGGGGATTATTTCAAAGCTGAGGCAATAGAATTTGCCTGGAACCTGCTTACAAAGAAATTTGGCATTTCCAAAGACAAGCTTCTGGCTACAGTTTATGCCGAGGATGAAGAAGCGGCGACTTTATGGAAAAAGATCGCTGGCTTTTCAGACGACAAGATCATTCGCATCGCAACGACAGATAATTTCTGGCGTATGGGCGATACCGGACCCTGTGGTCCCTGTTCCGAGATTTTTTATGACCATGGGCCACAGATAGCTGGTGGCCCTCCTGGAAGCCCAGATGAAGATGGTGACAGATTTGTAGAAATCTGGAACCTCGTCTTTATGCAATTTATGGAAGAAGCCGGCGGCAAGCGTTCAAATCTACCCAAGCCTTCCATCGACACCGGCATGGGATTGGAACGCTTTGCCGCAGTGATGCAGGGTAAATGCGATAATTACGATACAGACACATTGCGCGCTTTAATTGAAGCCTCGGCTGAAACACTCCATCAGGATGCGGATGGCCGCTTTAAAACAAGTCACCGTGTTGTCGCCGACCATTTACGCTCAACTGCTTTCCTAATAGCTGATGGTGTGCTGCCTTCCAGTGAAGGACGGGGCTATGTACTGCGCCGTATCATGCGCCGTGCGATGCGCCACCTTCATATCATGGGTGCCAGAGAGCCGGTTTTCTATCGTCTGCTCCCTGCCTTGATTCAGGAAATGGGAAATGCTTATCCCGAACTCTCCCAGCATAAAGCTCTCATTACGGAAACCATAAAAGGCGAAGAAGAACGTTTCGAAGCACTTCTGACCCGTGGCCTTGCCTTGCTGGAAGATGAAGTTTCCCGCCTACCTCAAAATGGCACACTTGCCGGTACTGTGGCCTTCAAATTATACGACACGTTCGGTTTCCCCCTTGATCTGACACAGGATGTCCTGCGTGAACAAGGCCATAAAGTCGATGAAAAAGGCTTTGAAGAGGCTATGGCTGAGCAACGCAAACGTGCCCGTGCGGCATGGGTTGGATCAGGTGATAGCGGTGTAGAGACCATTTGGTTTGATGCTCGTGACAGGCTGGGTGCAACAGAGTTTCTTGGTTACGTCACAGAAACAGCTGATGCTGAAGTCCAGGCTATCTTCCGCGGACAGGATGAACTCGCTGAAGCTCCTGCCGGTTCTGAAATCGCCATCATCCTGAACCAGACGCCTTTTTATGGTGAAAGCGGCGGCCAGGTCGGGGATCATGGCACGCTAACAGGCGATCATCTCCTCGTTAAAATTACTGATACGCAAAAGAAAAACGGGGATCTCGTCGTTCATTATGGCAAAGTCATAGAGGGTGTTCTCAAACCTGGCATGACAGTCCATGCTGAGATTGATCATGAACGCCGCACAAGGATTCGTGCCCACCATTCAGCTACTCACCTGCTTCATGAAGTGCTCAGACGTCAGATCGGTGAACATGTTGCACAGAAAGGCAGTTTAAACTCTCCTGACAGACTTCGCTTCGATATAAGCCAGCCACGCCCCTTGACCGCAGAGGAGCTGAAAGCTGTCGAACAGGAAGTTAACAGTCTGATTCGCCAGAATTCCGAGGTTCAGACTCGTCTTCTCACTAAAGATCAGGCAGTTGCTGAAGGTGCAATGGCCCTATTTGGTGAAAAATATGGAGACGAAGTGCGCGTTGTCACAATGGGGAATGGTGAAGGAGATCGTTCAGCTTATTCCATTGAACTTTGCGGTGGCACACATGTCGAAAGACTTGGCGATATTGGTCTTTTCCGTATTCTTTCTGAAACTGGTGTTTCCTCAGGCGTTAGACGTATTGAGGCTGTTTGTGGAATTGCAGCGGAAGAAGCTGCGAACTCAACCGAGGCTTTGTTACAGAAGATTGCTGACCTTCTGAAAGTTGCTCCCAATGAAGTGCCGCAACGCCTTGAAGGTCTTCTTGAAGAACGCAAGAACCTCAATGCCCAAATTTCATCTCTTCAGCATAAACTGGCCACAGGTGGTAATACTGAAGCCATCGAGACAGTCAATAATGTCAAATTTGCTGGCCGTAATTTAGGCGATATCAATCCACGAGATCTGAAGGGCCTGGCAGAAACATTATTGAAACAGCTTGGTTCAGGAATTGTCGCCCTCTTATCCAGCGCAAATGAACGTGGCAGTCTTGTCATCGCCATTTCTCCTGATCTGACAGACCGCATAAGCGCCGTTGAACTGGTAAGAGAAGCAGCACCCCTTATGGGGGGCAAAGGTGGTGGAGGCCGGCCGGACATGGCTCAGGCTGGCGGTACCGAAATCGCTGAAAAAGCAGTATTTGACATGATCCGCTCAAAAATCGAACAGATCTGAATCAGTCTTTTTTAAACATCACGCCTGTTTCCTCCACATCCTTTAAAAGGCACCTTACGAAAATTTAAGGTGCCTATTTTTCTTTGTGAGGCATATTCTAGAGGAAAGACAACATCTTCAGATAAAATAAACAGGATTATTTTATAATTCTTTTATCGAAATAAATAACAGGAGCTTATTATGGCTTTTCATAGAAATACCCTCACTGAGCTTCTCGAAGGTGTCTGCAAGTTTGAGGAAGAAATCTACCCTCGTAATGAGCGGCTTTTTCAGAGTCTTGCCTATGACCAGTCCCCTCCAATTCTTTTCATCACCTGTGCAGATAGCCGTATCAGCCCAGGCATGATTACCCAGACTGAACCTGGAGAACTTTTCCTGATTCGTAATGTCGGTAATATTGTCCCGGCTTATGGCAATATGATCGGAGGGGTATCATCAGCGATTGAATATGCTGTTGGCAGTCTTAAAGTAAAAAATATCATCATTTGTGGCCATTCAAATTGCGGAGCTATGAATGCCCTGCTTGACCTGAACCACTCCAAGCTTGATACAATGCCAACTGTAAGACAATGGCTCAGAAACGCCGAAGCAGCCAAGGCCCAATATGCTGAGTTGAAAGCTGAGGATGCAGGCCCTGCAGAAATACGTTCTCTGACCGAAGCCAATGTCATGCTGCAATTAACGCATCTGAAAACACACCCTATCGTTGCGGGAGCATTAGCCCGCAATGAAGTCAGTATTGAGGGCTGGTATTACGATATTCAGAATGGAAAAATCTTTGTTTATGACGAAGAAACTGGAAAATTCCGCCCTGCAAAAGAAGAACTGGATGCTTTAAGAAAACGTGCGAAATCCTGACTCTTCGACTATTCTTCGAAAGTTTCTTTCAGTTTTCTGTCTGATTTTCAGTCTATGGTCACTCCCTGCTTCGGCCCATAGACTGAAGCTGACGACATGGAATTTGGACTGGCTGACCCTTCGTTCACCGGGGGATAGGGAAGTTCCAGCCAATATCCCCTTTCGTTCTGAGGGGGATTTCGACCGTTTGCGATTTTATGCCACACGCCTGAAAAGCGACATTATCGCGGTTGAAGAGGTCGAAAACGAAGCAGCTCTGCGTAAAGTTTTCGATCCTCACGATTATCATTTCATTCTAAGCAAAGATCAGATAGTCCAACGTGTTGGGCTCGTACTACGCAATAATATCTCAGCTACGATTAATCCAGATATTACTGCACTTAACGTAGAACCACCTGGAGCCAGACACGCTTTACGCAGCGGTCTGGATGTAACCCTACGTGATGATGACAATAACAAAATAGTACGCCTCCTGGTTGTCCACCTCAAAGCAGGCTGCTGGACGCGCCCGCTCTCAGATCCCAGACATTCCTGTTCTCTTCTGGTTAAACAATTTTCCATAGTTGAAAACTGGATTTTGGACCGGGAAGATGAAGGTGTTCCCTATATTATTCTGGGTGATTTCAATCGTCGTTTCACCCCGAAAGACCCTGCCTTCCTGGCTTTGCAGCAAGATGCCCCACTAAAATCCGTTACCGCAGGTCTGGCTAGTCCATGTCGTGGAAAGAGCTATTTTATCGACCATATTCTTCTCGGAGGATCAACGAAGAACTGGCTCGTCTCCGACAGCCTGCGCGTATTAACCTTCCGCTTTGACCAAAACACGGCCATGATCACCGATCACTGCCCTGTCTCAGTTACACTGGATCTTCCCTGAAATTTACACTCCAGACATTCCAATCTGTTTAATATCATGGAAGGCTAATTTCGGGTTCATTTCTGCTGCCCGGTTCATCATAAAAGAAGAACTCGCCAGAAAAACCGGATCGCCGTCAATATCATCAGCCATAGCTGTACGATTAAGAGATGCAAAATTTTCTACTGCCTCTTTCTCACCTGTAACCCAGCGAGCAAGATTATAGGGTGTGCTGTCAAACCCCACTGGCACATTATATTCCGAAGCCAACCGGGATTGCAGCACATCAAGCTGAAGAGTTCCGACAACACCGACGATTGGAGGAGCACCATCCTGCGGGCGGAAAAGCTGTACGACACCCTCTTCGGCTAACTCTGTCAGGGCCTGACGGAGTTTTTTCGCCTTCATTGCATCATCAAGGCGCACGCGCCGTAAAATCTCAGGTGCGAAGTAAGGCACCCCCGTAAAACGCAGATCTTCTCCTTCTGTCAGCGTATCCCCAATCCGTAATGTTCCGTGATTGGGAATTCCAACCACATCTCCACCAAAAGCCTCTTCGACCAACTGACGATCCTGGGCAAAGAAAAACTGTGGCGTGTGCAGGGCAAACTGCTTGTTGATCCTGACATGCTTCAAACGCATTCCACGGGTCAGACGGCCGGAACAGACGCGCGCAAAAGCCATGCGGTCACGATGATTCGGGTCCATATTGGCCTGAATTTTGAAGATAAGTGCCGTAACTTTATCTTCATCAGCCTTAACCTCTCTTGTCTCTGTCTGCTGGGCCCGTGGAGGAGGACCATAAGCAACCAGAGCATCCAGAAGATCTGTCACACCGATTTCTTTCATGGCAGACCCAAAGAAAACTGGTGTTAAATGGCCCTCATCAAAGGCTTCCTTATCAAAAGCAGGCAAAACACCCTCTGCCAGGGCACATTCTTCTTCCAGCTCTTCCCGACGGGGATCATTCTCTGCCAATGGTTCTTTAACATGCAGCTCTTTAGTCCGCAGGTCATATGTCCCGATAAATTTGGAAGCACGCCCAACAGGCCAGGTCGCTGGCGAAACGTCCAGAGCCAAACTATTGGAAATTTCATCCAACAAGGCGAAGCAATCCTGGGCCTCACGGTCCATCTTATTGATAAATGTGACGATGGGAATGTCGCGCAAACGACAGATTTCAAATAATTTACGAGTCCGTGCCTCAATTCCTTTAGCAGCATCAATCACCATCACAGCACAGTCAACCGCCGTTAATGTCCGGTAAGTGTCCTCAGAGAAGTCTTCATGGCCCGGTGTGTCCAACAAATTAAAGACGCACCCTCCATAATTGAATGTCATGACAGACGTCACAACCGAAATGCCACGATCACGCTCAATGCCCATCCAGTCAGAACGGGTACGCCTTCTCTCCCCTTTGGCACGAACATTCCCAGCCATCTGAATCGCCCCGCCAGCTCTCAGAATACGCTCTGTTAATGTTGTTTTACCGGCATCCGGGTGAGAAATAATCGCAAAAGTCCTGCGTCTGGAAATTTCACGCGATAATTCATTCGGAGAGAGTGTGTCGGACATGAAAGCCTACTACCAAGGAAACGATAATAACAAAACGCCGGGCGGAAATTCCCGCCCGGCGCTCCGCAACTGATAAATTCTGTAACCGTATAACCAGTTATTAACGTGAGTAGAACTCGACGACCAGATTTGGTTCCATCTGCACAGGATATGGAACGTCAGAAAGCTGAGGCACGCGCAGGAATGTGCCTTTCATCTGGCGATGATCCACTTCCATATATTCCGGCACGTCACGTTCAGCGCTCTGAACGGCATCAAGCAGAACAGCAAGCTGTTTGGACTTTTCACGCACTTCAATCACATCACCTTCCTTGACGAGGTAAGATGGAATATTGACGCGCTTACCATTAACCAGAATATGACCATGGTTAACGAACTGGCGGGCAGCAAAAGGCGTGATTGCAAATTTCATGCGATAGATCACGGCATCCAGACGACGCTCCAGCAGCCCGATCATGTTCTCTGATGTGTCACCCTTGCGACGCACAGCCTCATCATAATAACGACGGAACTGTTTCTCACTGATATTGCCGTAATAACCTTTAAGCTTCTGCTTACCCATCAGCTGGACAGAATAGTCAGAAGGCTTGGAACGACGACGCTGACCATGCTGGCCAGGACCATATTCACGACGGTTGACAGGAGATTTTGCACGGCCCCACAGATTGGCACCGAGACGACGGTTGATTTTATACTTACTCGCAAGACGCTTGGACACAGGTAATCCCTAGTTCTCAATCGGACCTGCCCGATACTGTGAGGACAGACCCTTTGTTGCACCGGTAGTCTCTGCCTCCTTCATGAAGCAGAACGGGATATAACGCTACAGCCAAGAAAAGACACACAGCCTGTCTTTATCATAAACTGCCGAAACACCCACTTTCCCGGCAATAGATGGGCGGTTACACGAATTGGGAGCCTCTGTCAATCAGTTCAGCTCTTTTTGCTTTCTGCAAACCCTCTTTTATTTCTGAAAATATTTTTCACCTTTTCTTAAAACAAAATATATAGTTCAAGTCATCATCTTGACCGTTAGTATGATTTACTTTGCAGTAAAACTTTCTTCCCGGAAGGTTAAAAGGTTTTCCTGATCACTATTGGATTTTTAAAGTTATGGATGCTGAAACTGCGCATGATGAGATTGAACATGTGCGCCCTATTCATGGTGTAAAACCTGCTTTAGCTGCCCTTGCTACAGGGACGTTTGCCATCGGCACGACTGAATTTGGCACAATGAGCATTTTACAGCCTCTTGCCGATTCTCTCCATCTGACTGTTGAAGAAGCCTCTACGACAATTTCAAGCTATGCCCTTGGGGTTGTTGTAGGCGCACCTGTTCTAGCCGTAGCTGGGGCCAAACTCTCTCGCAAGATGATGGTGATCCTGCTGATATGCCTCTTTGTTGTAGGAAATCTTGGCACCATCCTCTGTGCCTCTCTCCCTTCTATTGAAATCCTCCGCTTTATTACGGGCCTGCCCCACGGAGCGTTTTTTGGCATTGCTGCTTTGATTGCTGCCTCACTCGTTGATTACTCCCATCGGGGGCGTGCCATCGGGTTCGTCTTTACTGGCATCATGATTTCCACCGTGATCGGAGCCCCCTCCTTTACCGTTCTCTCCCAATATGTATCCTGGCATGTCATATATATACTGATTGCTTCAGTCGGTGTGATCTGTATTGCAAGCATGATCTATTTTGTCCCGATGGATCACCCCCAACCTGGCGCTAACCCACTAACTGAATTAAAGGCCCTGCTTATTCCACAGGTCTGGTTGACTTTCTTTACAGGGGCTATCGGGTTTGCTGGGTTGTTTGGTGTCTATACGTTCCTGACATCTGCCCTTTCTGAAGTCACTCACCTCAGTCACTGGGCCATATCTCTTTATCAGGTTGTCTGTGGTCTTGGCCTTGTTGCAGGCAATGCCTTTGGCAGTGCAATGGTTGATCGCAATCTTGATAAAACTGTTATTTTTGCACTGCTTGCCAGCATCTTCTTTATGCTGGGCTTCTGGATAGCCTTACCTTATCAATGGCTGGTCCTTCCTTTTTGCTTCCTGATCCCTGCTGGGTGCATCATCATCAGCCCTGCTCTTCAGACACGCCTGATGGATGTTGCAGGTGATGCCCAGACATTGGCAGCAGCTCTCAACCAGTCAGCATTCAACTGTGCTAATGCACTAGGACCATGGTTTGCTGCCAGACTTATTGATGCCGGGTTTGGTTTCCATGCCGTTGGATGGGGAGGAGCCATCCTGTCAGCAGGTGGATTAGGCATTTACCTGATCGCACTCATTGTCAAAAAACGCATCCCTGCTTAAGGGATGCGATACATAACCCGGTAAGCCCTGTACCCCAGCACCAGGGCTGCAACGCCCAGCCCTGATGCCAGCCCGATCCATAACCCAGCAACACCATCATGCTGATAAAAGGCTAGATATTCTCCCAGGCCAAGCCCCATAATGCCGTAACTGCCAACTGTCAGGAGCATTGGAGCATAAACATCACCGCAGCCTCTCAGGGCACCACCAAAGACAGTCTGTAAACCGTCAACCATCTGAAAGATGCCAGCAATTTTAAGAAGTATGATTGTCATTGCTATAGCTGCAGGATCTATCGAATTTCCTCTGAAATAAAAATGAGCGATAACTTCTGGAAATAATTCCAAAACAGTTCCTGTCGTAAAAGACCATAACAACACAAGCACCACAGCCGCACGGGCAGAGCGCCGCGCCTGATCCATTTTACCAGCGCCACGCCAGTAAGCTACGCGCACATTGGTTGCCTGTCCAATAGAAAGGCTCACCATGAAAAGAAGCGAAGCTGTATTCAGCGCTACCTGATGAGCCGCCAGACTTTGCGTTCCCAAACTACCCGCCCGCAATGTTGCAATCTGAAACATCAGAAGCTCCGCAGCAGCAGATGCCATCATGGGAAATCCCAGACGTGACAGCTCCTTAAGGACAGGAAGTTTTATAGGGGCCGGGTACATGACAGACCTTACTTCCGGGCGATACCAGCAGAGAATGACCATAGCAATTGTAATCGCCCATCCCGTCAGCGTCGTCGCCCTTGCCGAGCCAAATAATCCATAAGCTGGTAGCCCGAACCAGCCATGAATCAGGGCCGCATTCGTCACCCCATTGCAAAGGGCCATTGCCGGCATGATCCAAAGCAGTAAGGTCTCTGCCCCCAATGAGGGCAACGCCACCCGGAAGAGTCCAAGCACCATGATATGAGGCAGGAGCGAATAAAGGAGGATCGTGATGAAATGAACACCTTTATCCATGACTTCACTCGGCTCACCCATTAGCGCAAACAGCCACCCTGAAGATGACAAGATCATAAAACAGGGAATAAAAGCGAGCATGGCCAAAACAAAACCTGCACTCATAATGCTTCTGCCGTCATGAGCACCATCACGACCATGGTCCTGCGCGCCTCTGGCATGGGAGAGCATAACGCCCACCCCTCCCAGAAGTGCCTGAAAAATAACCATGGTTGTAAAAAAGAAATTATTGGCAATCCCACCAATGGCTACCGCTGAAACGCCTAACCCACCCAAAAGGACGGTATCAGTCACGCCCATAGCCATTTCAGAAAGCTGAGACAATGCAAGGGGCAGGCCGACACGAATAAGCGAGAGAGCGTGTCTGCTATATGAAATCTGTGTGGAATTTGGTGAAGTCTGTGAGGTCATATCTCACTCATAACGTGCTTCTTATGCAAAACAAGTATTTTGCTGTATGAAAACAATTGCTCAAAACTTTCTGCTCATGCATTGATCACTTTATGAATGACATTTCTTCTCTCCCGACCCTTCGTCTTTATAACAGCCACAGTCATATGCTGGAGCGTTTTGTTCCATCAGACCCTGCGCATATCAAACTCTATTTCTGTGGTCCAACCGTTTATGATCGGGTGCATCTTGGCAATCTCAGGGCCATGCTCTGTGCCGATATTCTGGTACGTGTTCTAAGAACACTTTATCCACACGTTACTTTTGTACGCAATATCACCGATATTGATGACAAAATCATACAGCGTGCACACAATCTGGGAGAAGATATCTCCGCCCTGACAGACCGCACGACGAAGGAATTCCATCAGGATCTGGAAGCTCTGGCCATTCTGCCACCCGATGTTGAACCTCGTGCAACGACACATATTGCTGACATGCTCACAATGATCGGCCAGTTAATCGAACAAAACCACGCTTATATCGCTGAAGGTCACGTTTTATTCGATGTAAGGTCTTTCCCTGATTATGGCGCGCTCTCTGGGCGTTCGCTCGATGATATGCGCGCAGGCGCCCGGGTCGAGGTTGCGCCCTATAAACGTGACCCCGGTGACTTTGTTTTATGGAAACCCTCCACCCCCGATGAACCAGGATGGGAAAGCCCCTTTGGCAGGGGCCGACCGGGCTGGCATATTGAATGTTCTGCCATGGCCCAACATTATCTGGGAGAAAATTTTGATATTCACGGTGGGGGGAATGACCTTCTCTTCCCTCATCATGAAAATGAACGCGCACAATCACTCTGCGCCCATCCCGGCAGCCATTTTGCCCGTTACTGGATCCATGTTGGCATGCTTCTCTCCAATGGGGAGAAAATGTCCAAATCATTGGGGAATTTTCACACCATCAGAGAGGTGCTGGAGCGTTTCCCTGCTGAAGCATTGCGTCTTCTTTACCTCGGTTCACATTATCGTTCGACGCTGGATTTCTCATGGGAAAAACTTGAAGACTCCCGCAAAACGCTCGACCGCTTTTATCGTGCTTTGGAAAAAACACCACCCTTAACCGAAAATAAAGCCGTTCCCGTAAGTTTACTTAACGCTCTTTATGAGGATTTGAATACAGCTCAGGCCCTTGCAGAGCTGCACAAACTTGCTGATCTTACCATGGCAGGGAATCAGCAGGCTGCGAATGACCTTTATAATGGGGGCAGGCTTCTAGGGCTTTTCCAGATGCCTCCTTCTGAGTGGTTTCAGGGAGATGTTGCTCTCTCTACCGATAAGATTGAAGCTTTAATCTCTGAGCGTCAGGCTGCCAAAAAAGATAAAAACTTTGCACGCGCTGATGAAATCCGCAATGAACTGGCGGCTCAGAATATTCTTTTGGAAGATGGCCCACAGGGCACGACATGGCGCAAAGGATAAAACCATGACAGGACGTGATGGTGGTGCCGACCTGGCCCCTTTAGGCCCTTATGACCCTGTTGTCATTCTGGTGCGCCCGCAACTGGCAGTTAATATCGGGACAACAGCCCGTGCCATGGCCAATGGGGGACTCTTTCACCTCCGCCTTGTTGCCCCACGCGATGGCTGGCCGCAGGAGCGCGCTTGGTATGCCTCTTCCGGGGCAGACCGTATCCTCGAAGAAGCACAGGTTTTTGAGACGGTTGATGATGCTATTGCTGACCTGCACCGTGTATTCGCAACCTGCCCTCGCCCTCGTCATATCATAAAGCCTTTAATGACTGCCCGCGGCGCCGCTACGGAATTACGGGCAATCAGTCAGCGCAAGCTTAAGGCAGGCATCCTCTTTGGCCCTGAACGTGCAGGGTTGGATAATGAGGATATGGCCAGAGCGGATGCACTCATCCGCTATCCTCTTAACCCTGGTTTCATGTCACTCAACCTCGCACAAGCTGTGTTGATTATGGCCTATGAATGGTTTCTGACTGAAGACCAGACACCAGAACGTGTCTTAATGACTAATGAAACCCACGTCGCCACAAAGGGCGAAGTGAATAATTTCATGAATCATCTTCTCAGTGATCTGGAAAAAACCGGCTTCTTACGCAATGAGCAGAAAAAGCCCGGCATGATCCGTAATCTCCGCCATCTCTTCGCCCGTGGCGAAGTGACAGAACAAGAACTACGCACACTTCATGGTGTTGTACGCGCCCTTTCTCATGATTATGGACGTTTTGTTGAGACCCCATAAAAAATGCCCCTTTCAAAAGGGGCATTTTCTTTTACGTCTTTTTCTAAAACTTCAGCTTGTCAAAGCATCATTTAAACGCTGTACAACCTTTGCACGCCCCATAACCTGCATAATATGAGCAAGCTCTGGCCCGGCTTCTTCTCCCGTCAGGGCCAGACGCAATGGCATGAAGAGCTGTTTTCCCTTCCGGCCCGTCTCAGCCTTGAGAGCATCGATCCAGCTTTTCCAGAATGTCTCATCCCATGGTTCTGGCGGCAGAAGGTCTCTGGCTTTTGTCAGAAACTCACCTTCTTCCGGCATGGAAACCGGAACAATAGAGCCATGAAATACGTCCCACCAATGTGGAACTTCCGCCATCAGATCAATATTACCACGAATAGCCAGCCAGAATGCCTCATCCGCCCCCTCAGGCAAACGGCCTTTAACCTCTTCGAAAGAAAGATTGTGCAAGGTGCGGCGGTTCAGAGCGAGGAGCTGTGTCATATCAAAACGCGCTGCTGATTTGGAAACGTGTCCGATATCATAGCGCTCAATCTGCTCATCCATCGATAGCACTTCAGGGTCATCGGACGTCCCTAGGCGAGCCAGATAAGACACGATCGCCTGTGGTTCCACGCCATCATGACGCAGGGTTGAGAGAGCTAGACCGCCCAAGCGTTTGGAAAGTTTTTCCCCGCTTCCTCCAACCAGAAGAGGGAGATGGGCGAACGTAAAATGCTTTGGCTTCGCGCCTAATGCCTCTGCAATATCAAGCTGGACGCCTGTATTTGTAATATGGTCTTCCCCACGCATGATATGAGTCACACCCATATCGAGATCATCAATCACGGATGCCAGCGTATAGAGAATACTCCCATCCGCACGAATGAGGACTGGATCAGAGATCGCTGTCAGTTTAACACTCATCTCCCCCATCACAAGATCGTTCCACTGGCGGGTCTGATCTGAGAGCTTAAAGCGCCAATAAGGCACTTTACCATTCGCCTCTGCCTTTTCACGTTGTTCAGCCGTCATTTTGAGCATGGCGCGATCATAAATAGGGGGCTTCCCGGCACGCAGACGCTGTTCTCTTTTAAACTTCAGCTCCAGCTCGCTCTCAAAACAGGGATAAAGTCGGCCAGATGCTTTTAAAGCTTCAACTTGTTCTGCGTAACGGTCCAGCCTTTCAGACTGCCACTCTTCTTCATCCCAGTCCAATCCAAGCCATTTAAGGTCACGCCTGATCGCTTCTTCATATTCTTTTTTACAGCGTTGCGTATCGGTATCATCCATACGCAATAAAAAAGTGCCTTTATGCTTGCGTGTAAACAGATAATTAGCGACAGCAAGCCGTGCGTTCCCTACATGAAGGGAACCAGTCGGGGACGGAGCAAAGCGAAGTTTCATAGCAGCTATATTCTCAATTAATTAAATCATATTCTTTAGTGCCGGACCAGTTCAGAAAGGTCCAACGCATCATCAGAGTCATCCTCATCTTCTCTCTGATCGTCAAATAATTCATCTTCTTCAACCAGCCTTCGCGGGTCGAGACTACGCCAATCGCGTTCCATGACCGTTGCAGGTGAAGATACAAAATCATCCAGCTCAGAAGTGGCTTTCCAGCCATCATCTCCTGCCTCAAGCACTTCAGCATTTTCTCCGAAAGAAAACCAGCTTTCAAGAACTTCCCGCCCAATTGCCCCTGGCACGCGGCAACGTTCAACACTGTCGCGAACATAGGCACGCGCAAAAGCATTGGCATGAGCCAGATCGAGAAATCCTCTGACTTCTTCAATCGTATCATCATCTGTTGCGCCTGACTGATCAATAATCCTCACAACCCATTGCTGGGATTCAGGCTTTGTTTCCGTATTACTCATGACCTCTGCTTTAACTATAGTTTCTGACGAAATCTGTTCAGAAGAAATTCACGTCCGACCTTAACGCGCATCTGCTTTCCATAGACGATAATATCAGCCGTTGCATAGGTTTCAGACCAGCTTTTAGGCAGAAATGAGCCTGTCCCTACAACGTCAATAGGGGCATGGGCCTTTTTCATTGTAATGCATTTTGTAATACTGAAACCAGAGGAAACAATAATCTTTACTTTCGGAAAGCCAGCTTTATCAAGCGCCTCTCTCATATACCATATTGCTGCAGCCGAGACGCCCATACCCACCAGATAATGTCTTTCCTTATCAGAACAATAATGGCGGATAATCCCCGGATTATGGCGTTCTAGAACTTCATAAGAAGAGGATGTATCCAACCCCTCCAGGAAACGCCCCCCATGCGTATCAAGCCTGATACTGATTTCACCACGTCTGGCCCTTTCTGGAAACCGATGACAGACAGCCAATGTATCCTTAATTTCCTGACCAAAATAATCCACCAGAACAACCAATTGATCTTTTGGATAAAGCTCCGCATACATTTCCGCAGCCCGAACTGTTGAGCCTGCGTAGCCAACCAGGGCATGAGGCATCGTCCCCAGTCCCTTTTCCATTCCGAAAAAGCCGGCCGTACCGTGATTGGCGTTACCAATAAATCCTCTGGCTCCCTCCTTCTGCGCAGCCCGTGATCCAACAGACGCTGCATAAGCCATAAGCTCCTGCATTTCAGCACCTGCACAATGACGCGCTTCCATCGCCAGAAATGGAACTTCTGGCAATGTTACCGCCATCTGATAGGCATTATAGGCTGCGACACAGGCCGCTCCTATTTTTTGCAGAACCATCGTTTCCAGTAAAACCAGATCAGAAAAATTACCACTCAGGTAAAAAAGGACTTCCCCCGCGCCAACCCACGCTCCTTCAGGAAAATGCTCTTCAATTTCAATTCCAAACCCCTGTGTTTGTGCGACATTTTTTAGCCAGGCCAAAGCAAGGCCGCAGGCCGCAATAACAGGGCGTCGAATAAAAACTGCGTAAGTAACGCGCTCATCACCAAAATGACTTACAATCTCACGTGTCCGCTGGAAATAGGCATCCGTCCTGCTAAGAATTTCATCTTCAGACAGTGTCAGTTTCGGACCCAAAGCAGATGCAAGTGCTTCTTCTGATGTTGCCATGAACGCGTTCTTTCGCAGACATGAGATTAAAAAAGGATCGTTTATTGACGACCTCTCGATTCAGTCAGTGCCTTTGTCAGCAGAAAAGCCATTTCCAGTGACTGCTCTGCATTCAGGCGCGGATCACAGAATGTCTCATAACGTAGACCCAGATCATCTTCTGAAAGACGATGCGCCCCGCCGATACATTCTGTAACATTCTGTCCTGTCATTTCAAAATGCACACCACCAGGACGCAACCCTGCTTGTTTAAAAACTTCAAAGAAACCGATCACTTCTGCCAGAACATCCTCGAAAGAACGTGTTTTGACCTTGGCTGTAGTTGTTGTCGTATTTCCATGCATCGGGTCACATAACCACGTCACATGACGGCCTGTTCTCTGGACCGCTTCCAGTAAGGGCGGCAGATAATCATGAATCTTTGCCTGCCCCATACGGGAGATCAGCGTAATACGGCCTTCTTCATCCAATGGATTGAGAATTTCGAGCAGTTTTTCAAGGTCTACAATTGTCGTGGTGGGACCAACCTTTATGCCGATCGGATTTTCAACACCCCGGAGAAATTCGACATGCGCCCCATCAGGCTGGCGAGTACGATCCCCAATCCACAGGAAATGGGCTGAACAGTCATAATAGCGTCCAGACGTACTATCAATCCGCGTCAGAGCCTGCTCATAGGGTAATAAAAGCGCTTCATGGGACGTGTAAAATTCAGTTTCATCTATATGGGCTGAATCACCATTTAAACCACAGGCTTTGATGAAAGAAAGGGCTTCATCAATACGGCTGGAAAGATCCTGATAAAGCTCAGCCATAGGAGAACGCGCTACAAAATCCAGATTCCACCCATGCACACGGTGAAGGTTCGCGTAACCGCCATTGGAAAAAGCACGCAGCAGGTTCATGACCCCTGCTGACTGGAAATAAGCTGTTTCCATCCGGCGTGGATCAGGCTCGCGGGCTTCTGCTGTAAATTCAGGGCCATTAATGATATCACCACGGTAGGAAGGCAGGCTCTGACCGTCCACCGTTTCCATATCTGACGAGCGTGGCTTCGCATATTGCCCTGCCATACGGCCGATTTTCACAACAGGCACTTTCGCCCCGAATGTCAGTACAACTGCCATCTGCAACAAGACACGGAAAGTGTCACGTACGATATCAGCTGTATATTCATTAAAACTTTCAGCGCAGTTTCCGCCCTGCAATACAAAAGCTTCCCCCCGCCCTGCTTGCGCCAAACGGGATTTCAAACGCCGTGCTTCCCCGGCAAAAACAAGCGGAGGATATTTCGAAAGACGTGCTTCTACAGTCCCAAGTAATGTCTGATCAGCATAAGATGGCATCTGACGCACTGGCCGTGTGCGCCAGCTCTCAGGTAGCCACCCATTATGGGCAGTGGTTGTTGCGGTCTCAGGGGTTTTACTAACCTCTGCCATTCTTTATTCTCCAGCTTTCGTCGCGGCTTATCGGGCCTACAAATTATACTCTATCCGGGTTTTTGGCTATGGCGCAAAATATAACCGCCTTAAAATAGAGTTTTTGATCAGGTTATAAAGAGCAGAAATTCCGTTATTTTGCCAATCATTAACGACTTCCTGACTATTGGGGGTTGAAGCTTTTGTGTTTGAGGTCAATTATAGGGTGAATTATTTTTTCTCTTCGTCAGGAAGAATCATGAGATTACTTATAGGTCGCAAAGTCGTTTCACTCATCAGCTCGACGGCTTTCATTCTTGGTCTTTCTCAAGGAATTGGCACCTTATCTACAAAGGCCATCGCTCAGGAAGTGCATTTTGGCCAGCCATATGACCAGGAATCCAGTGAAAATACTCCCAAACCTGCACCAAAGGCGCAGAGCGTGCATGGAGGAGAGCATTATCACGCCCGTGGGACACGTCCTCCACCGGCCGGCTATCAAGAAGCACCCTCTATGGAGTTCCAAAACGGCCCCGACCCTGACCATCAGGCCAAAGTCCAGCGTGATAAAACAACTGGGACTGACCTCAGCAAATTCGGTACTGCCTATCGCGACAGCAATCCCACACAACAGGGCGAAATGGGAGATGCAACCGGAAATGGTTGGGTTGCCCCCCGTGGGAATGGCTTCCAGTTTTAGGGCTATGATCCTGTGAGGCAGAAAAATTTAGACCAGAATATCGTTAATCTGCCTTACATTTTTCATCCTGGATAGTGTAACCGGACTTCTAATCTGCCCGGTTTATAAATACAGATTCTGGAATTAAGAGCGCGCCCGGGGGACTTTTCTGTCAGGCAGACGCATCGTCACGAACTCTTCAGCCAATGTCGGGTGCAGAGCTACTGTGCGGTCCATTTCTGTTTTAGTCAGGCCGGCTGTTACTGCGACAGCCATGATCTGGATTATTTCTGGAGCATCTGGGCCAATCATATGAGCCCCGAGTATAACCCCGCTTCTGGCATCAATCACAAGTTTCATGTAGCACTTGCCTGGCCGATGCGGCAATATCTGCCCCATTGGGGTGAATTCAGCGGTATAAATCTCAAGATCATGCTGTTTCTGAGCCTCTTCTTCACTCATTCCAACACTGGCCAGAGGTGGAGAAAAGAAAACAGCTTTCGGAGTTGTCTCGAAAGACCATTCACGCCCTTGCGGATGGAAAAGAGCTTCTGCCAGCATATGCCCTTCAGCAATCGCTGTCGGCGTTAAATTATAACGGTTTGTAATATCTCCAATTGCATAAATAGACGGTACAGATGTGGTGAAGTCTTCATTGATGACGACATCACCATTGACGACTTTTATCCCTGCCTTATCTAGGCCAAGACCCTCTATGGCAGGACGTCTCCCCGTTGCCATTAAAACGGCATCTACCTCGATGGCCTTGCCATTGGAGAGTGATAACACCAATCCATCTGCCGTTTTCTCTATTTTATGCGGCGTCACTTCATGATGTTGAGTAATTTCTCTCTGGGCAATCAGCGTGCGCATCTGCTCACGCAGATCCTGGTCAAATCCTTTTAATGGAAGAGGCTGACGATAAACAAGCTCCACATCTGACCCCAGACCAGAAAAAATCCCTGCAAATTCAAGCCCGATATAACCACTGCCTATAATGGCAATACGCTCAGGACGCGCAGGCAAAGTGAAGAGATCATCTGATACAAGAGCATATTCTGAGCCTGGGAAATCCAGCCGCACTGGTGTTGAGCCCGTCGCAAGTACAATTTTCTTCGCTTTAATCGTTTGAGGCTGGGCTTCTGGCTCCAGTAATGAGGGCGTAATTGTGATGGTATGAGCATCTGTCAGACTGGCATTGCCTGTAAAAAGCTCTACGCCAGAGCGTTTCAACAAGGAAATATAGATCCCATTGAGGCGTTCGATTTCCTTGTTTTTTGCTTCAATAAAACGCGGCCAGTCATGCCCCCTGGTGGAGACATCCCACCCATAGGCAGGTGCATCATGAATGGCGCGCCCTGCCTCAGCAGCATAAACCATCAGTTTTTTTGGTACGCAGCCAATATTGACGCAGGTTCCACCCCAATGCTGTCTTTCGACAATTCCGACCCTGGCACCATTTTGGGCCGCAATACGGGCACAACGTACCCCGCCTGAACCTGCACCGATGATAAAGAGATCAAATTCCTGCATCAATTTAGCTCCTTATTGAAAAGACTTACCGCTCGGCAAATGCTTTTTCAATGACGTAAGAACCTTGATTATTCATGTTACCTTCTACGAAATTACGGTCTTCAAGAAGTTTTTCTGTATCGGCAAGCATTTGAGGCGAACCACAGATCATAACCCGGTCCAGCTCAGGATCCAGTTCTGGAATATTCAGATCACGGAAAATACGTCCACTCTGGATCAGGCTTGTAATACGCTCCTGCACAGGAAAGTCTTCACGCGTCACAGCAGGATAATATTTCAGCTTTGTTTTGACATCTTCCCCCAGAAATTCATTTTCTGGCAAAATTTTTGTAATGAAATCGTTATAAGCAAGCTCTCCACGCTCACGCACCGTGTGCGTTAAAATAACATTCTCATAACGCTCATAAGCTTCAGGGTCCTTTATCAGACTCATAAAAGGGGCAAGACCTGTCCCGGTTGAGAGGAAATACAGATTGCGACCTGGTTTGAGGTTATCGAGCAACAATGTGCCAACAGGCTTACGACCGATCAGAACCGTATCACCAACTTTAACATGACGCAGGCGGGATGTCAGAGGACCATCCTCCACAGCAATGGAAAGAAACTCCATTTGATCTTCATAATTGGCTGAAGCAATCGAATAGGCACGCAAAAGCGGCTTTCCGTCAACTTCAATACCGATCATGGTGAACTGACCATTTTCAAAACGCAGCCCGGGATCACGAGTCGTGGTAAAGCTGAACAGACGGTTCGTCCAATGATGAACCTGCTTTACTTCTGCCGGATAAAGGTGGCTATACTCCTTGCTTGGTTTTGCCAGACGATATTGGCGGTCATGTCCTTCATAAGGAACAAGGCCACTCAAAGGGGCATCAAGTGTTGGAACAGGGGCCGAATCAGTCGGGAATGGTGTGGTCATATCCGTCTTTGTCTCCATTGGACAATAAGAACAAAAGGAATTAAGGCAGAAAGCCCGTTAACGTTAATTATGACATGTTTCTACCCTATTATCATAAGGGACGGAAAGCCGTCATAGACCTTCACCCACTCAAAACATATAAAACAGATATTTTAAAAGCAGCTTTACACCCTCCGCCCCTCTTCCCTTTCTTGCCGACAAAAACGCCCTGGCACAAATTTTTCCACAGGTTTTTTCCATGAATGACTACGCCCCTTCCCCTGCTGAAACAGCCCTCACTCATGCTGAGGCAAAATGGGAAGGAAATCTTGGCATTACCACCAAAGAACGCCCAGCACTTCTGCGGCAGATTGCAAGAAGGCTTAATTCAGAAAAAACAGAGATCACGCCCGCTGAACTGCTGCATGCACTTTGCCAGGTAAGAAGACGACAATGGGCCAGTACTCTAATGAAAATGGCTCATGGGCAGGGTCATATCTGGGTGCAGAAACATGACGTCCTCACCGCGGCAGAACGTGTGAACGACCCGCTTATCAGAGAAGAAGCATTATCTGCCCTGCTCGATTCGGTCCTGGAAGAACGCTGGCGTGAGACGGCTGATCGCCCGAGAGACGTAATGGAAGAAGTCAGATCAGATTTGGCTGATAAAGGAACCCACCTTTCTGCCAGACAAATTGAACAGCTCTCGCGAACGATTGCCCAGGCTTTTGGAGGGATTGATCTGGGTTTTGAAGATGACCTCATCCTCGCAGAAGAAAAAAAGCAGCAGGAACAGGAAGAAATCCGCAAGCGCGCCGAGCTGCGCCGTCAGGCAGAACTTGCCCGTCTGGAAGAATGGGAAAATACACTTGTTGAATATGATAAGCTCCCTGCGATACTGCATTGTTCCATTCGTGAAGTGCTCAGGTGGGTTGCTGAAAACCGTCTCCCTATTGCCAAACGTGAAACACATTCTGATGGTCTGGAGATTTTTCTCTTTGACCCCGTCGAAATCAGAAAACTCCTTCCCGAAGTACCTTTATGGCGAAAAGGTTTGTCGAAAAAAGACAAGAGCGCCAAGGGCACTGTTGCTGAAAGCAAGATTGGGAATGAAGCCATTGCCCGCGTTGCGGCACTGGACCGGTTTGCTGCCCATTTCAGAACAGCCCGCGCTTTAAAACGACGTATTACGCTTGTTACAGGTCCGACAAATTCTGGAAAATCACATACAGCCTTGAAAGCATTAGCTGAAGCTGAGTCGGGAATTGCTCTAGCCCCTCTGCGCCTTTTAGCTCATGAATTCAGAGAGGCACTGTTAAACCGTGGTGTTGCCGTTTCTCTTACAACGGGAGAAGAACGCATTATTGATCCAACAGCCCGCCATCTGGCTGCAACTGTGGAAATGTGTCCCTTTCATAACCCTGTAGATGTAGCCATTATTGATGAAGCCCAGATGCTGACGGACCCTGATCGTGGTGCCGCCTGGACAGCAGCAATCATGGGTGTCCCTGCCCGGCATATTTTCATTTTAGGCGCAGCTGACTGTATTCCTTTGGTGAAACGGATTGCTTCACTCTGCAATGACCCCGTTGATGAAATCCATCTTGAGCGGAAAAGTCCCCTCAAGGCAGGTCATAGCCTCGCCCTTGGTGACATGCGTGCCGGTGATGCACTCATCGCTTTTTCCCGGCGGGATGTCCTTGATTACCGGGCACAATTACTGGAGAAGAATAAAAGCGTTGCTGTTATATATGGAGCCTTAAGCCCGGAAGTCAGGCGTGCTGAAGCTGCGCGATTCAATCATGGTGAAGCTGATATACTCATCGCGACAGATGCCATTGGCATGGGGCTTAATCTCTCCATTAAGAGGGTGATATTCAGTACACTCCGTAAATATGATGGCCGAAACACACGGAACCTGTCTTCACAGGAGGTTAAACAGATCGGTGGTCGCGCAGGTCGTTACGGCAAGCATGAAGAAGGGCTTGTCTGCGTTCTTGATGGAGGAGGCAGCCCTTCTTTCGTGCGTCATATGCTTGACGCCCCTCCTGAGGAATTAAAGGAACTCCGGCCACTCGTGCAACCAGATGCTGATATTGTCCAGGCTGTTGCTCAGGAAATAGGCTCTGATAGTCTTTATGGTGTTCTGACACGCATTAAACGAGCCGTTTTACGACCTGATGACCCCAATTATCGTCTGGCTGACATGGAACAGGCCCTTGAGATTGCGTCTGCCCTCGAAGGCGTCGATAAGCTCGATTTAAATACACGCTGGACCTATGCGATGTGCCCGGTTGATTTACGTGATAATGGCATAGCACGGCTGATTGAATGGGCCGCCGCTCATGCACGGGGACAAATTATCCATCCTCCCGGCACCGGAAAACTCCCTCATCCAGCCAATGCTGGTAATAGTGAGCTTGAACGTGCAGAAAAACGGCATAAACGTCTGGTCAGCTGGCGCTGGCTGGCCATGCGCTTTCCAGAATATTATCCGGCATTGCAGGATGCTGAACAAAATGCAGCCCGCCTCAATGACTGGATTGAAAGCGTACTGCGTACCAAAAGCCGCATGAAAGAAACTGCGCGTAAATTTAACCAGAAACGCCACAAATCAGGTAGGAAAGATGCAAGTGAGACCAAAAAGCCTCACCATGCAGATGCCCCCCATAAACCGAAAAAAATTCATTCAAAAAAGAAAAAAAGTCCCGTTAAATAGTAAATATCTCTCAGCAAGTCCCCTTCTTCCGAAAAAAGGAGACTTACTGGAGATTATAAGCTGACCCCTATACTAAAGACCCTGGAGACTGAAGATAGCGTTCAATAATCGCTCTGGCTGTACGGATGGTTAAGGCTCCAATTGTCACTGTCGGGTTATAACCTGCATTATTCGGGAAAGAAGACGCCCCTGTTACAAAGAGATTATGGGCATCCCAATGTTGCTGGAAACGATTCAACACGGACGTTGCGGGGTCAAGCCCCATAACCGCTCCACCAATTGTATGAGAACTATCAAAAGGACGATAAGGGGAATAATGGTCATCAGCAAAAGAGACTGCCCTTATATTCTTTCCCCCCACAGATTTCGCAATATCAAGACACCGATCGCGAATATAAGCGCCTGAACGGCGGTCATTGAGGTTATAATCATAAGTCATGCGCAATAAAGGCTGACCATGACGGTCTTTATAAGTCGGATCCAGGTCCAGGAACTGATCATGATGTGAATAGCTCGTCCCCTGCCCCTGAATCATGGCCCATGTCTGATAGGCTTCCTTAAAATCCTTTTTCCAGCTTGACCCCCACTGTTTATGACCTGGTGGGACCTGATCTGACAGGCTGATCGGCAATCCCGTATTTGAAAGAGACTGTATCCCCGCCCCACCAATAAATCCCAAACCCGAATGATCAAAATTATCGCCATTAAAATCATCAATCTGGGTTGCAAGCGCCCCTGTATTCATAAAGGGATTAAGATATTCCTTATCGAGATTCAAAAAACCATATGAGAGCGTCTGGAAATTATAGGCCCTTCCCAAGGTACCCTCTCCTGTAATGGGATCATAGATTTTACCAAATCTGGACAGCATGAGAAGGCGGACATTATCAAGCTGATATGCTGAAATCACGATAATATCTGCGGGCTGAAATCCATAATTCCCGTCTGAATCAATAAAGGTGGCTCCGGTCGCTGTTTTACCATCCTTACTTTTCTCAATACGCAGCACCTCACATTCAGTCAGCATGGAAAAGTTCTTACGCTGCATTAAGGCAGGCATAACGCAGGCATTGGGCGATGATTTGGACCAGTTGCCACATCCATAAAGCTGGCAATAACCGCAATAAGTACAGGGAGCCATGTGAACCCCTAATGGGTTGGTATAATCAGCCCCTAAAATTCCCGCAGGAACCGGAAAGGGATGGTACCCCATTTTGGTTGTTGTCTCAGCGAAAATATCATTCCAGCGAGAACGTACCAAAGCTGGAGTTGGATAAGGTGCTGAACGGCTCCCTTCAAAAGGATTACCCCCTGGCTGCTTTTCCCCATTCAGCACACCTGCTGTACCGGAAATACCGGCAATTTTTTCAAAACGGTCATAAAAGGGTTCAAGCTCGGTATAACTGACACCCCAATCCTGCACGATCAACCCGTCAACAAGCTGTTTCGTTCCGTACCGTTCTTTAACCCTGCTTTCCACTTCGAAATCCCAGGGAGAAAAACGCCAGGCAGCAGCAGCCCAGTGAGTGCCTGCCCCACCAACATTCATGCCAAGTGTCCAGTTATTCCATTCCCGCCCCGGCAGGGCTGTCTGGTCTTTATGATTGCGAAATGTGTAGGTTTCAACTGAAGCAGGCTGAAGGATTTCTTTTCTGACAGCATAGCGCAATTCGTCAGGGTCTGTCGTTGTAGGGAAATCCGCGCTGGTTTCCCGCCAGGCACCACGCTCAATCGCAACGACATTAAGACCATGACGTGTCAGCTCTTCTGCCATAATAGAGCCCGACCAGCCCAGTCCGACAATGACAACATCTGCTTTGGGTCTTTTATAATCCATGGCACGTTACTCGTAATTCTGGAGATGATTGGCAAAGGCTCTTTCAGGCTGTGCGCCCTAGGAGACTTACAGGTTCAAGCGTGACCTTCTGACCTTTAATCGTGATATAATCGCGGTAATCGTACCGGGCACCGGGGAAACCGATCATTTTCCACCCGACCATGCCTTTATTTCCGCCATAGAGCGGGTCAGCAAGGAAGCCTTCCTTGACATTGGAGAGCATCAAAGCAAATAACTTGCCACTCTCAACATCACCATAATCGAACTGACCTGCTTCCATCTTTTCAAGATACCGGTCTTTTTCTTCGTCGGTCAGGGCAGTAAAACTCTTGCCATACAGGGAATGGCAATGTGTTTCCATTGCTTTTAACCCCTTGCGGTATAATTCCGCCGGCGTCACCACAGACTGCTCACCCTGTTCTGGCGTCCCTTTCTGGACAGGGCCTAATTTATAACGATGCTCCGCCCTGCCATAAGCGGTAATAAGCTGATAATCAGTAAAAATCACGCATCCCGCCTCAGACGCACTTATGGAAAGATCATCAGCAGGGATCAGACGGTCATACACAGCCTTGACCAGATCAGCTTCTTTCTGAGTAAAGAAAACGCTCTTTGCGGGGTCAACAGGTTGCGGAACGGGCCCTGGAGGGGAAGGCCATTTTTGCCCACCGACAAAGATCCTGGCTGCAGCGCCTGCGGGCCTGAAAATTGAAGCCAGAGCAGTGCTGGCTACCAGAACCAGACCACCTTTAAGCATGTCTCTACGATTCACTATGCCACCCTCTGTCATACAGGGACACTGCCCCCAATTTTTTCACTGCTCTCCAGAGGTCCCGAAAATTCTTTTCCAAAAGAAGAACTCTTAATCAGAGACGCAGGATCATTCCAATTATTCACTATATAATCATATGAATTAAGATATCGTTCCGTATGATTGGTATGAAGGTTACAGGATATTAGAACCTGATGAAGAATCACTTTCTCTTGACCAAATAAAAACCCCACCTGAAATATCAGGTAGGGTTTGAGACATTACCGATCCATCACTTTTGACGTTCTACCTTATCCGATCTGTTCCAGGCCTCCCATATAAGGCTGCAAAGGCGCTGGAATCCTGATTTTGCCTTCCTGAGTCTGATAGACTTCCATCAAGGCAATCATGACACGGCCAACAGCCAGGCCAGATCCGTTTAATGTATGGACGAAAGCAGGCCCATTCTCGCTTTTATAACGGGCATTCATACGTCTTGCCTGAAAGTCTCTGGTATTGGAGCAGGATGAAACTTCCCGCCATGCCTGCTGGCCGGGAAGCCATGCTTCGAGATCAAAGGTCTTGGCTGCCCCAAAACCTGTATCACCTGCACAAAGCAGGACACGCCTGTAAGGTAAACCTAATCTTTCAAGAATTGTCTCGGCAGCTCTGGTCATACGCTCATGCTCAGCGTCACTCTCTTCAGGCTTTACGATTGAAACAAGCTCACATTTTGTAAATTGATGCTGCCGTAACATGCCCCTTACGTCACGCCCAGCCGAGCCAGCTTCAGAACGGAAACAGGAAGAGAGCGTCGTTAATCTGATAGGCAAGGTATCTGCTGCCAGCATCTCGCCCATCACTGTTGCCGTCAGAGGGACCTCCCCTGTGGGAATAAGCCATCTGCCATCATCCGTATGGAAAGAATCTTCAGCAAATTTAGGGAGTTTATCAGTGCCATACATGGCCGCATCATTAACAAGAAGCGGAACAGTTGTTTCCTGATAACCAAATTCCTGCGTATGAGTATCAAGCATATATTGCCCAATAGCCCGCTCAAGACGCGCCAGAGATCCTTTGAGCATGACAAAGCGCGCTCCAGATAATTTGGCTGCTGTGGGAAAATCCATCAGCCCCAGATTTTCTCCCAATTCAAAATGCTGTTTCGGTGTGAAGGAAAATTCTGGAATTTCACCTGTCTGATGAACGATAATATTTTCACTTTCATCCCGCCCATCAGGGACAGACTCATCTAACTGATTGGGAAGTGTCTTCAGGACGTTCTCAATCTGTTGGGTAAGTGCATCAGAACGGGATTCAAGCGTGGCTATATGATCGCGAAGCTGCACGGCTTTCTCTTCCAATGCAGTACTATCCTGCCCCTGCCTCTTTGCCTGACCGATATCGCGCGCAATGATTTTACGCTCTGCCTGAGCCTGGTGCAGCTCTGATAAAGCTGCCCTACGCTCTTCATCTTCCTGCACCAGACGCATTGCCACGGGGTTTATCCCACGCCTGGCCAAAGCCTCGTCGAAAGCAGCGGGATTAGCTCTTAATTTTTTAAGGTCATGCATAGGTTCAGGTTGCTCCCCCAGTTTTATCAGTTTCTATCTGTTCCAATTTGGAAAACTCTGAAGCTGCGTTTTCCATATGATTTTCGTCACATTCAGTATCGTAGCGAGGTTCAACCAGACGAGCAGCCAGAATGGAAAGCTCATAAAGCCCGACAAGCGGAATCGCGAGACTTAACATGGTAATTGCGTCAGGTGGTGCAATAACCCCTGCTACTGCAAAAGCCGCCACATAAGCATAACGCCTCACTTTTTTGAGAGAGTCCGTTTTGACCAGCCCGGCTTTAACAATCAATGTCAGTGCAACCGGAAGCTCAAAACAGATTCCGAAAGCCAGAATCATTTTTGTTACAAGGTTCAAATATTCAGAAACGCGTGCCTGTAACTCAATGCCCATCTGAGCATCTCCCCCCGCCTGCTGAAAAGAAAGGAAGAAACGCCAAGCAAACGGAAAAACTACATAATATGCCAAGGCTGCCCCTAAAAGAAATAATAAGGGCGTCGCAATAAGAAATGGGGCAAAAGCCTTCTTTTCATTACGATAAAGACCTGGGGCAATAAAAATCCAGGCCTGGATCGCAATCATGGGAAAAGATAAAAAAATCGCCCCAAAAACCGCCACTCTCACATAGGTAAAAAAAGCTTCATATAAAGCTGTATAGATCAGGTGGGGCTGTTCCCCTTTCTGACGCATAATTTCAGCCAGAGGCGCTGAAAGAAAACGATAAATCTCACCTGAAAAATGGTAGCATATCCCAAAAGCGATGATAAACGTCGCCAAGGACCAGATAATGCGTTTTCTTAATTCGACAATATGATCCAGCAACGGCATCGCTTTATCATGAATTGTGTTTTGCGAATCAACCATGCTGCCTCTTGTCAGCGTTAGCCATAGATGGAGCCGAAATTATACGTACACGCTTACCGTTATGTAATGCGATTTCTGGTGGGATAATAGCTGGTGGGTGCCAATATTCTGCCTCGTCAATTAAACGGACTGCTGTAGCCGGAGGGATGATCGCAGGGGCTTTTTTCAGAGCATCAGCCTGGGCCTGCATTCGTGCATTATAAGGCTGACTTTCTCCCGGTCTGTGGTCCTCCATAACCGGAAGAGGCGCCGGAGCAGGTGGCAAGGTAGCCGTAAAATCCGGCTCATCAAACGTCAGACTCTCTTTGAGACTTCCATCAGGATCAAGAGCTTTCTTAACCTGATCACGAATATTGAACTGACGTAGCTCCCTGACCTGCTCGCGTGCTTCTGACAGATCTGCTTCACGCACCATTTCATCAACATGCTGCTGAAATTCACCCGCCATACGGCGTATCGCCTTTATCGCCCTTGAGAGAGTACGCATGGCAACAGGAAGATCTTTGGGCTTGATAAAAATCAGCACAACAACAGCAAAAAGGGCAATTTCTGTCCAGCTGAAGTCAAACATCGCTTTTGCCTGTTTCCTCTCCGCCCTGCATTATGCCATCCCCTTCATCATTCATCCAGTTCTGGTCAATAACCAGCTCCTCTTTCCGGGGAAGGTCACTTAAACCATTCAGCCCGAAAAGCCTCAAAAAGTGAGAGGTAGTCCCCCACAAAACTGGTCTCCCCGGCACTTCCCGCCTGCCTTTGGGCATAAGAAGCTCTTCTTCCAGAAGGGTATCGAGAATGTTCTGCCCCAGACTAACGCCTCGGATATTTTCAATATCGGCTCTTGTGCAAGGCTGATGATACGCGACGATGGCCAGGGTTTCCATAGCACTACGTGAAAGTCGGCGCGGTTTTTCGATCATTTTTGTAAGAGCGGGTGCAAACTCGGCTTTCGTTCGAAATTGCCATCCTCGTGCAACAGAACATAGCTCGAAGGCATGAGGCTCCAGACTCTTCTGAATCTTCGTAATTAATTCAAGAAGTTCTTCTTTCTCAATGTGATAATCCTGCGACAGGAGAAAAGATAACAGGCTCTGGGACGAAACAGGCTCTGCACTGGCAAACAAGCAGGCTTCAATCAGAGCACGCTTTCTGAGCTGTTCCTGCTCGTCAGGCATCTCTCCTGCTCCGCCATTCAATAGCTGTAAAAGCTGATTGTTGCCTCAGCTCCACACGACCTCCTTTCGCCATTTCCAACCCTGCCAGAAAAGCACCTGCAATAGCTGCCCTCATTTCAATGTCATTCTGCTCCTGTAATGTCGGGACCAACGCAGTCAGGGACTGCCAGCGCACGCTGACTTCCTGCCCCAATAAACGGGAAAGAACCATCTGAGCTTCCTGAACGCTCCAATAATGAAACCTGCGAGGACGGTAAACCTGCTTGCGTTGGCGGCGCCTGTTTGCTGCCAGATAAGCCTTGATTAAGGAAGAAAGGTCCGTTTTTAGCTGCAAACGGTCAATTTCAACATATTCTTCTGCAACAGGGCGTTCAAACACGTCCTCCCCCAGACGAGGTCGTGCTTCCAGCCATTTGACAGCCTCCCTCATACGCTCAAGCTCGATAAGGCGCACATGCAACAGATCGACCGCTTCTTCCACTTCTGGCTCAGGGCTTTCTAGCAGGAGGCGAGATTTCAGCCAGGTAAGCCAGGCTGTCATAACGAGCCAGTCGGCCGTGACTTCCAGGTCAAAATTACGCGCTTCGTCCTCTGCCTCTTCCACAACTGCCAGAAACTGATTGGCTAATTGCAGGATCGAAATTTCAGCCAGATCTATCTTTTGCCGGCGTGCAAGCTCCAACAAAAGATCAAGCGGTCCCTCATATCCTTCCAAACGAAGATGAAGACTCTCCGTCACGCTGCACTCCTAAAAGAAAGCGGGTGTGCAAGAGACGGAATGTGCCTGCAACTGTGAACAGAATGCTTTCGCAGCTTTCAAATCGGCAAAACCACCTATCCTAAGACGGATAAAATTATGTCCATTACGGCTTGTCTGGCTATAAAGGGGCGTTCTTCTTCCAAAAGTTTCGGGAAAACGCTTCTGGAGCTGAGACCAGACCTGCTTTGCCTTTTCCTTGCTATCCAGAGCAGCAAGCTGCACCTGATAAGAACCAGTTTCAGACAATGGCTTGGGAGGCGGCAGGGTCTGGGAAGTGATTTCTTTCTTCACCTCATGACGGTTAACATGCTCATTTACGGCAGTTTTGTCTGGAGATTTTGCTGGCTCCTGCCCACCCTCTGGTTGGGTAACCTCTGACTTAACCCCATCAGAAGGAAGCATATCTGACTGAACGCCCTTGGCAGGTTCCTGCGGAGGAGGAACAATAGACGCCGTAGAAGGCACCCCTGGAACCGTATTACTGCCATCAGAAGAAGGAATATCACTCTGCAAAGGATGCTGGGCAGACGGTGTGACTGACTGGCCATCCTTATGTGCCAGAATGCGCTCATCTGGCTGTTCTGCTGGTGGGGCCAAATGCACCTCACCTTTACCAGTCACATCTCCCTGAAGGGAATCATCACTCATAACCTGCATTCCTCCAGGATCAGACGGACGGTCCTTCACCGCAAGAGGGGGAGGGGCAATTACGGGTACTCCCTGAGGATGCTTTTCTCCAAAAAGGGACCATGCCCCGACAGAAAGAAGGAGCAGAACAACAATGATCAGCGCCCCCCCCATCAGCTTACGGGTTGCCGGGTCCTGTCCTAGAAGAGAGAGCAGGACATTTCTCTGCCGGGGTTTATTGAACTGCCTTTCCGGTCTCTCCGCTCCGGGTGTACCTCCCAGACGTGAGCGCGGTCCATCAGCATAATTACCCCCCCCAAGACGCTCATCAGGCTGGGGCGGCGTTATGTCAGCCCCTTTTTCATCATCACGTTCATACATTTAACGTAACTCCTCCAGAGCCTCGACGCCTAATATGGCCAGCCCTGCTCTTAAGGTCCTGGCAATGGTTGAAACCAGAGCCAGGCGCGCAAATGTCTCTTCTGGAGCATTTTCCTGGATAAAACGCAAACGCGTATCTTCCCGCCCTTTATTCCAGAGCGTGTGGAAATCGGATGCCAGGTCAATGCAATATGTTGCAATCCGGTGCGGCTCACGCGCCAAGGCTGCAGCTTCTATCTGACGAGGGAATGCTGCGATACGACGTAAAACGGCCAATTCTTCAGGCAGCGTCAAACCAGAAAGATCTGATTGAGCAAGTGCCTTTTCTGAAAGTTTTTCCTCTCCAAACAACTCGCCCCCATGACGCAGGACAGAACAGCAGCGGGCATGGGCATAATTAACATAAAAGACCGGATTATCACGAGTTTGGGCAACAGCAGCATTGAGGTCAAATTCCATCTGGGCATCTGCCTTACGCGTCAGCATAATAAACCTGACCGCATCGCGTCCCACTTCATCAAGCAAGTCACGCAAGGTCACAAAAGTCCCCGCACGCTTTGACATTCTGACAGGTTCACCATCTTTTACAACCCGCACAATCTGGCAGAGAACGGCTTCAAAGTCCGTTTTTCCATCAGTCAGGGCGCTGACTGCTGCCCGCATACGCGATACATAGCCACCATGATCGGCACCCAACACATCAATGATAAGGTCAGACCTCTGTGCCTTACGTGCATGATAACCAATATCATTGGCAAAATAGGTATTGGTCCCGTCTGCCTTTCTCAAAGCGCGATCTGTATCATCTCCGAAATCAGTTGAGCGGAAAAGTGTCTGGGGACGTGCCTCCCAATCCTCTGGCAATTTACCTTTAGGTGGCTCCAGAACCCCCTGATAGAGAAGTCCTTTTTGTTCAAGAACGGCAATTGCTTTATCTACATCACCATCCGCAAGGACTGAAGCTTCACTACTGAAAATTTCATGGTGAATACCAAGGGCAGCAAGATCTTCCTTAATCATATTCATCATATGCTCAAGGGTCACTTTACGGACTGTCTCAAACCAAAGTGAGACTGATGCCGGGCTTCCATCTTCATTGGCAAGAGAACGCCCATAGGTTTCAGCCAGAGCCTCTCCCACAGGGATCAGATAATCACCTTGATATTGCAGGCCGTTGGGAGATATCTTATCGAATTCTTCTGCCGGAATGAATGTCCCTATCGCCTGAAGATAACGCCAGTAACTTGCCCAGCTTAACGCATTGACCTGCGTCCCGGCATCATTAATGTAATATTCCTTGGTAACTTTAAACCCTGCCGCTTCCATAAGGTTTGCCAAAGCATCCCCTACAACAGCTCCTCTACAATGCCCAACATGCATTGGCCCCGTCGGATTGGCCGAGACATATTCTACATTGACCCTCTTATTTTGCCCGATAGAAGAACGACCATACGCCTTCTCACCTTTCATCAGCACAACAGGAACAATTTTCTGCCAGAATGCTGTTTTTAAAGTCAGATTAACAAAACCTGGCCCGGCAACATCAACTTTTTCAATTTCAGGAAGTCCTGCCAACAGGACTGCAAGTTTCTCAGCAATATCACGTGGTTTGGTCTTGGCCGGTTTTGCCACTAACAAAGCGGCATTTGTAGCCATATCCCCATGGGAAGGATCTCTTGTCGGTGTCAGTTCAATGCGGGCAAAAACATCACCTGGTAGCTCGGGTAAAAGTTCTCTCACACACTCTACGACTTTCTCCAGCATCTGGGTAAAAAAACAGTCTGACATTGTCGATGACGCTGTAGAAACGGGCATATGTTTGTTCCTGTCTGGAGCGAACGGACAAAAGAGGACCGCTCGGCTTAAAGGCTTTTTACAAAGAATGTTTTATAATGGCTCTTATAAGGGCAGTCATATTTTTTATCACCCCCTAAACAATAACGGATAAATCAGTGAGTCTTTTGTGTTCCTCCATCGCATTCCTGTCACTCATACTTGCAATATAATCAGCAATCACCCGCCGGCAGGCTCCCTCTTCTTCTACCCCATGTTTAGCAAGCGCTTTTTCACGCCAGGGGCTGGGTAAAAGACGCGGCTCTTCACTAAGAATGGAGAAGATTTCTCTCAATGCCAGTTTTGCCTTGCGCGCCATACGCATGACACGCCAGTGACGATACATTTTGGCATAAAGAAATTTACGCACTTCCTTATTTTTCTGAGTCATCTCCGCTGAAAGGGCGATGACGCTCCCTTTGGCATTTCGGATATCATCAATATTCTGGGGAGCCAGCTCTTTTAAAAGGGCAAGGCTATTCTCTGTCAGGTCACGAATCAGGGTGTTGATCACACGTCTTACCAACTCGTGGCGCAATCTCTGATCCCGTTCTAATGGCTCAAAAGAAGACCAGCCCAGCTGTCTGGCTTCTTCGAGGCAGCTTTTGAGTAATGGCACTTCTTCAAGGTCTTCAAAACTAAGAAGCCCTGCCCGAAGCCCGTCATCAAGGTCATGTCCGTGATAGGCAATATCATCACAAATAGCTGCAATCTGTGCTTCTACTGAGGGGTAGCGAGTTAAATCCAGGGGATAGAGTTCATCAAACTCGACAAGCCAGGCGGAAGGTTTCTTAACCGGGCCATTATGTTTGGCCAATCCTTCAAGGGTCTCCCATGTCAGGTTAAGGCCGTTGAAATCATGGTATCGAGATTCCACCTCAGTGACCAATCTCAATGACTGGGCATTATGACTGAAACCACCCCACCCTTTCATAGCTTCTGACAGGGCATCCTCTCCTGCATGACCAAAAGGCGTATGACCGAGGTCATGCGCCAGAGCGATCACCTCGGTCAAGTCCTCATTAACATCAAGATTCCGCGCTACTGAACGCGCAATCTGAGCGACTTCTAGAGAATGGGTTAAACGGGTACGGAAGAAATCACCTTCATGATTAAGAAAAACCTGCGTTTTATATTGCAACGTCCTAAAACCCGTTGAATGAAGAATGCGATCACGATCGCGCTGCCAGGGAGACCTGACACAAAATGAACTGGTTTCAGGAGATTTTTCTTCCTCATAAAGACGACCACGGGCATTCTGGAGCTGGACAGCATAAGGCACAACCATAAGTAACCTTTCATTCTACCGTTTTTATTATCGGGAACGACCACGATTATTATCGTCGATTCTTGACCCGGCTTGCCTTATAGTCAAGCGTGAGTGACTGACTTCCATTTCCAAAATTGAGAGTTTCCTGTTTCGACAGGAAAGAAAATTCATGACAAAGACTTTCCGTATCTCCCCTGCTGCCCGTGCCCGTATCATTGAGATTATGGAGGCACAGGAGAATAAAGAAGGGCTAGCGCTCCGCGTGGCCGTCAATGCCGGGGGATGTAACGGATTCCAATATCAGTTCAAACTGGACAGAAACCACCAAGAGGACGACACGCTCATTACATCAGAAGGCGTAAATGTTGTTGTCGATTCTGCTAGTTTACCTCTCCTAGAAGGCGCTGAACTTGATTTTACAGATAAACTCATGGGAGCCCATTTTGTTGTTCATAACCCCAATGCAGCATCCTCCTGCGGGTGTGGCAGCAGCTTCTCTCTTGCATAAATGCGCCTCTGATCATTTTAAAAATCTCTGAAAGCCTTTGCCTCATATGTCCTTCAGTTTTGCTTCATGGAACATCAACTCTATCCGTATGCGGTCTTCTCTAGTTCTGGACTGGCTTCACAGCCATCCTGAATGCCAGATTCTCGCCTTACAGGAAATCAAGTGTGAAACAGGGCAGTTTCCGCCTCTTTTTGAAGAAAACGGCTTTCATTGCGTTGTAAAAGGGCAAAAATCATATAATGGCGTCGCTTTTATCAGTCGCCAGCCTATGGAACTTATCACTGAGCATCTTCCAGGTTTTGAAGATCCTTCTGCACGTTATCTAGAAGTTGAAATCAGTGATATTAGGATCGGGAATCTTTACCTTCCAAACGGAAATTCAGGTGGAGAAGAAGGCTTTAGGACCAAATTATCCTTTCTTGATGCCCTCTATCACAGAGGCAAGGCACTCCTACAGGAAAAATGTCCTTTTGTTTTTATCGGTGATTATAACGTCTGTCCGACAGATGAAGATTTTGCTCCCGGCGCTCTTTCAAAAGGGGATGCACTCATTGCTCCCGAAAGCCGGGCTGGCTTCCGCCGTCTTATCTGGTCTGGCCTGACTGATGCAGTGCACGCACTCCACCCGGATGAGAAACTCTATACATTCTGGGACTATCAGGCGGCCGCGTTTCAACGCAATTCCGGTTTAAGAATCGACCACGCCCTGCTTTCTCCCTCCCTGACAGACAAACTTGAAGCTGTAAAAATCGACAAAAATGAACGAGGAAAAGAAAAACCCTCCGATCATGTACCCCTTCTTGTTACCCTCAAATAAAAAACCTCCCTTTCAAATATGAAAGGGAGGCCTCCGTTTCAGTCTCTTAAGTGTGGGAAACTGAGCTTTTTGGTTTTGGCAGATCAAGCTTCAGAGAAAGCTCTTTCAACCGCGCGGCTTCAACAGGGGCTGGCGCTTCCATCATGAGGTCTTCACCACTTTGATTAAGTGGGAAAAGAATAACTTCACGGATATTAGGCTCATCTGCCAAAAGCATGACAATACGGTCAACACCCGGAGCCGCCCCTCCGTGAGGTGGCGCTCCATAACGGAACGCATTCAACATACCGCCAAAGCGCTCTTCAACAACCTCTGGCCCATAGCCTGCAATGGCAAAGGCCTTGAGCATAATATCAGGGCGGTGGTTTCTGATCGCCCCTGAGGACAATTCCACACCGTTACAGACGATATCATACTGATAGGCCTTAATTGTAAGAGGGTCCTGCGTTTCAAGCGCTTCCAGCCCTCCCTGAGGCATGGAAAATGGATTATGGGAGAAATCAACCTGCCCGGTTTCTTCATTCCGCTCAAACATGGGGAAATCAACCACCCAGCAGAAACGGAAGGCATTTTTTTCAATCAAATCAAGCTCTGTCGCAATTTTTGTCCGTACGACACCGGCAAATTTCGTAACTTCATCGCCTTTCCCGGCGGCAAAGAAAACAGCATCGCCCGCTTTCAAACCACAAACTTCGCGCAATCTTGCCAGACGGTCGGCTTCCAGATTTTTTGCAATCGGACCTTTGCCACCATCTTCTTCAAAAATGACATAGCCAAGGCCACCAGCACCCTGCTCACGCGCCCAGTTATTCAGTTTATCAAAGAAGGCACGTGGTTTCTCGCCTGCTCCAGGTGCCGGAATCGCCTTAACCTGCCCACCTGATGCTGCAATTTTGGCAAAGAGACCAAAGCCGGACCCCTCGTAGATCTCAGTCACATCCTTGATGATAAGAGGATTTCGCAGGTCAGGCTTATCAGAGCCATAATCTCTTAAGGCATCTGCGTAAGGAATACGCGGGAAAGCCCCTTCCGTAATCTTCCATCCCTCAGGGGTAAATTCCTCGAAAAGCCCGGCAAGAACTGGCTCCAACACACCGAAGACATCCTCTTGTGTTGCAAAGGACATTTCGAAATCAAGCTGATAAAACTCACCAGGACTACGGTCAGCACGTGAGGCTTCATCACGGAAACAGGGAGCAATCTGGAAATAACGCTCAAAGCCTGCCACCATGGCAAGCTGTTTAAATTGTTGCGGCGCCTGAGGCAAAGCGTAGAATTTACCGGGGTGTAAACGTGCTGGCACAAGAAAGTCACGTGCACCCTCTGGAGAAGATGCTGTCAGGATCGGTGTCTGAAACTCGACAAATCCCTGAGCCTGCATTCGGCGACGCATGCTTGAAATCACACGGCTCCGCAGGAGAAGATTGCGCTGCATTTTCTCGCGGCGCAGGTCAAGATACCGATATTTCAGACGTAGATCTTCAGGGTAATTTTCCTGTCCTGCCACCTGGAAAGGTAGGACATCTGCATGAGACTGCACCGTAATTTCATGGGCACGTAACTCAATATCACCTGTCGGAAGGTGAGCATTACGCTGCCCATCTTCGCGCACGACGACCTCACCCGTCACAGTAATAACGCTTTCTACACGAAGGCGTTCTGCCTGGGCCAGAAGCTCGCCACCAGCCGGAACAACAATTTGCGTCACGCCATAATGGTCACGCAAATCAATAAAAAGCAGCCCCCCATGGTCACGCTTGCTGTGGATCCAGCCAGAAAGCCGTGCGGTTTTTCCCGCGTCCTCCACACGCAAGGCATTACAGGTGTGAGTACGGTATTGATGCATGGATAAACCCTCATTGCTCCGGCTATAAATTATAAACTCAAGACGATCTCAAAAAGGCAGGAAGCCGAGGCAACCCTCATCTGTCAAGAGTTTCTCTCCTAAAAGACATTTACGTTGGCGTATCACCAATCTTTTCATTAATAAATTTTTTGTAGTTTACCGCGGCTTCTGCCATTTCAACAGCTTTACCAGAACTGACAAGCCCTACAATAGCTCCCTGATTTCTGAATGTCGCCAGAAACTCGAAGCTCCTCAGATCCCCTTCAATTGTCACATGATTAAAGGGTTCCCCCCATCCCAGATATTCAAGCTTTTTGCCAAATTGCTGGGTCCAGAACCACGGTGTGGGCACATCTTCAGGTGAATGACCTAAAATAGAACGTGCAGCAATCCTGCCCATGACAAGGGCATGACGCCAGTGAGGGAAGCTCCATGTTTTCTCTCCCCATTTTATAGAGGCGGCATCACCCGCTGCATAAATATTACCCCGAACCCTCATGGCCTCGTCAACAATCAAAGCGCCTTTGTCGTCTTTGGGAAGGTCATTGATTAAATCCGTATTAGGATACCCCCCCAGAGCAGGAATAACATGCGAGCATGACAATGTCGTTCCATCATCAAGCTCTATACCCTCAACTTTTTCCTTTCCAAGGATTCTGACGGTTTTACTGTCATGGATGAATGCAACACTATTTTCTTCATGAAGCTGCAAAAGCCTGGAACCTAATTCCCGTCCAAATTGCTCCTCCATCGGAACGGCTTCTGGGCTGATGATGGTCACACCTACACCTTTCTGCCGCAAGGCTGAAGAAACTTCCAGACAGATGAATCCTCCCCCAATCAATATGACAGTATCTTCCGGTCTTATTTCTGAAGAAATAGAATAGGCATCATCAAGTGTGCCAAGATGCTTCACCCCTGCAAGTTCGCTTCCCGGCAGATCAAGCAGGTTGGGCCTCGCCCCCATAGCCAGAATCACGTGGCCACCGCGCACTGTCTGACCTGATGACAGGGTCGCTACCTGCGTTGCACTGTCAAAACCTGTTACACAATCATTAATAATCGTAACATTGTGCTCTTCATAATAGGTCTCATCGAGCAGAACAGGCACTCTTATCTTCTCAGGATCACTCAGCAATACCGTCTTGCTGAGGGCAGTACGGTTATAAGGAAGCTTCCTCTCACCGCACACCATGGTGATGTTTCCTGCAAAGCCCCCTTGTCGCAAGGTATAAACCGCGCTTGCCGCGGCCCCACCTCCGCCAATAATCAATACTGATTCGTTTTCCTTAACAGGAGCAGGTTCTCTCTCAGATTCCGCAACAGCCCCGACCAGCACACGGCCCTGGATAATTTCAACAGGATAGACAGGAAGCGGAGCAAAAGCGACTGGCTCGACAACAGAGCCAGTCTCACTATCAAACACCGCCTTATGCCATGGACAGACCAACACATCGCCATGGGCTTTCGTCCGGCAAAAAGCTCCCTGCTCCATAGGGGCCCCCTTATGTGGGCATTTACCACCCAGGGCCCTGACCGTATCACCTTCACGCACAAGAACGACCGAAATACCTGCTACTGAAAGCGGGTACATCTTCCCTTCTTCAAGCTCATCCAAAGCAATGACATCGTGGAATGTCTGCCCCGCAATGGCGTCCGTATCGGTATTGGTGTCGGTCATCCTGTCTTTCCTCTGTTTCAGGCAAGCTTCTCAGGCAAAAAAATATGGCCTAGAAATCGTCGAAACCGCCGCCGTCAAAGCCCCCATCATCAAAACCGCCATCATCCCCACCGAAAGAGGAATCATCTGGTTGTGAAAAATCACCATCACTGAAACCCGATGCCTCTGTACCCGTGCCATCAAATGGATCTGACGAAGCAGGCGCTCCAAAAGCACCTGTATTATCGCTGCTTCCCACACCAGCGGCACCAGCAGCATCATGATGCCCTGAAAACAGGCCTTCAAGCGCATTTGCCGCCATCATGCCACCCGCAACACCAGCTGCCGTAGAAAGCGCCGACCCAAGAAACCCTGAACCAGAACGGGGAAACATTCCAGGCTGATAACCCTGAGGAGGTGCATACCGTCCTTGCTGAAAGCCTGCTGCTCCCTGTGGTGCGCCTGCTTGTGGCCCCCATCCTGGTGGATAATTATTCTGTGGTTGAGGACGCTGCGTCTGACGATTTCCAAAAAGGCCACTTAAAAAACCGCCACCAGACGAATGCTGCTGACTCTGCGCAACCTGACTGCGCGCCTGCTGTAATTGGAACTCAAGCTCACGAATACGGTTCTGGGCCTGAGCCAGAGCCGCTTCCTGCACGACAGCCAACTGCGTGATACGATAGCGTGCTTCAGGATATTTCTGGAAATTCTCTTCAATAAAACGGTCAGCTTCCGGGTCAATTGGAGCCAGGGCAACCTGCCCGCTCTGCCCTCCAATATTGCCTTGACCGGCTCCTACACGAGCAACGAAACGGCTGATAAGGTCCCGTTCTTCTGAATTCATAATAGTGCCTCCTTATATCCAATCACCCGCCTTTTCTATTCAGCTGCAAAAGAAAGCCAAAAGACGGTCTCTCCATCATTCCTGAGGGAAGATATGATGCGCTTCCATTCGACTGGCAAGAGCATTATCCCAACAGGCATTTCAGAAAATCATCTCTTTAATTAATAGCAAAGATCATAAGATAATTTTGATTAATCTTCTGTCATAAAATCCTTTTCATCAGCTCTCACTTTCTCATCTACTCTAGTGATGTGCCTGACCATCATGTAATATGAAGGAAATTTGCTTTTATTTATGTTTATGAACGGAGCCTCCAGACTTGTCTATCACCCGGCCTCCTTGCTTTCAGGATCTGATCCTGCGCCTTCACACTTTCTGGGCTCAAAAAGGATGTGCAATCCTGCAACCTTATGACACAGAACTTGGAGCAGGCACCCTCTCTCCTTACACGACATTACGTGCTTTAGGTAAAAAACCCTGGGCAGCCGCATACGTGCAACCATGTCGCCGTCCCTCTGATGGACGTTATGGTGAGAACCCCAACCGGCTTCAACATTATTATCAATATCAGGTCCTGCTGAAACCAACACCGCAAGAAAGCCAGAATCTCCTTCTGGAAAGCTATCGTGCAATTGGTATCGACCCTGAAAAACATGACATCCGCTTTGTGGAAGATGATTGGGAAAACCCGACTATCGGAGCCTGGGGACTGGGCTGGGAAGTCTGGTGTGACGGAATGGAAGTCACGCAATTTACATATTTCCAGCAGGTTGGCGGAATTCCGACTGTCATGCCCTCAACTGAACTGACCTACGGACTGGAACGTCTTGCCATGTACGTGCAGGGTGTAGAGAATGTCTATGACCTCGATTTCAATGGCAAAGGCCTTACATACGGCGATGTCTTTCTCCGTGCCGAAAGAGATTATTCCCGCTATAATTTCGAATTAGCTGATACGGCTATGCTCTTTTCACATTTCAATGATTGTGAAAAAGAGTCCCTCCGTCTTTCCGAGGCTGGTGTTGCACAGCCTGCGTTTGACCAATGTCTGAAAGCCTCACATCTTTTCAACCTGCTGGATGCCAGAGGTGTCATCTCCGTCTCTGAACGGGCATCCTATATTGCACGAGTCCGTATTTTGGCCAAGGCCGCCTGCGAAGCATGGCTTGCCCCTGAAGAAGCCGAAGACAAAAAACGCTCTGAGGGAGCAAATATTCATGGCTGAATTATTTCTTGAACTTTTGAGCGAAGAAATCCCTGCAGGAATGCAGGCTCGTGCCGCCAATGACCTTGCACGACTTGTCACAAAAGCCCTTTCTGAACTTAACCCCAGGGAACTTCACCCTGCTTATGGCGCACGCCGTATTGCACTAACCCTTACGCTTGATCCTTTCCTGCCAGCGCGCACGCAGAGTGAACGCGGCCCGCGAGAAAGTGCCCCAGAGCAGGCTTTGGAAGGTTTCATGCGTAAGCATAATGCTACCCGCGAGACCTTGAAAAAACAGGACGGATTCTGGGTTTTAGAGCGGAAACTTCCCGAACGGCCCGCCTCTGCCATGCTGGCAGAATCACTTCCTGATATTTTATGGAATTTCCCCTGGCCGAAAGCCATGCGCTGGGGACGTAAGTCAAATTTCTCATGGGTCCGTCCGCTTCACCGGATCACATGTCTGCTGGATGGCACTATTGTAGAATTCTCGCTTAAGCGTGAAGAAGATGAAGCTCACGGTTTACACTCTAGCAACATCTCTGAAGGCCATCGTTTCCTTGCCCCTGATTCCTTTTCCGTTACAGGCTCGGAACAATGGCGTCAGGAATTGGCAAAGCGTTTTGTCATTGTTGAAGATAGTCAGCGTCGTGCCCTTATCGAAGAGGGCGTTCATGCCTTGGCCCGACAGAAATCACTTGAATTGGCCAAAGATAGCTCCCTGACGGAAGAAATTAGTGGACTTGTTGAATATCCTGTTTCGCTCTTAGGCCAGATTGACCTGCAATTTATGGACCTTCCTCCTGAGGTTATGCAGGTTTCAATGCGCATTAACCAACGCTATTTTGCCCTACGTACGTATGAAGGCAAGGCTGCACCCTATTTCGCCTTTGTTGCCAACCGCACTTTTGAGGATGATGGCGCTTTATGTATCGCAGGGAACGAACGTGTTCTGCGCGCCCGTTTTGCCGATGCCCGTCATTTCTGGGATCTGGATCGCAAGACGAAACTATCTGACCGCGTCAATGACCTCAAAGCCGTCACCTTCCATGCCAAATTAGGCACACAAGAAGAACGTGCAAAGCGTATAAGCCATCTGGCGGGGCTTATCGCCGAGGCCATGAATCTCTCCTCGACAGAGAAAGCACAAGCTGAACGCGCAGGCCTTCTGGCAAAAACCGACCTTACAACAGGCATGGTTGGAGAATTTCCGGAACTGCAAGGCATTATGGGGGGCTATTATGCGGCCCATGATGGAGAAGATCAGGCCGTTTCTCTCGCAGTTTCCGAACATTATAAACCCCGTGGCCAAGACGATGATACGCCTTCAACGCCAGTCTCCGCTGCGGTCGCCCTTGCTGACCGTCTGGACATGCTGGCCGGGTTTTATGGGATCGGTGAAGTGCCAACAGGTTCGGGAGATCCTTATGGCCTGCGGAGAGCCGCCCTTGGAGTGATCCGTATTATCCGCGATCATCAACTGCGTTTCGACCTTGGCCTATTACTCGCTCAGGCAGCTTCCTGCCTTTCTGACCGGCAGACATCTGATAGTGCTTTAAAAACACTTGAGGCCTTTTTCACTGAACGGCTTAAAGTACAACTTAAAACAGAGGGGAAACGACATGACGTTCTTGATGCGACACTGGCCGTAACACCTGCTCTTGAAGGAAATTCGCTCTTTAAGGAGCATCTTGATGGTGATCTTGTCAGACTTTTAAATCGTGTCGAAGCACTCTCTGACATGATTGAACATGAAGATGGCCAGAACTTGCTCGCTGCTTACCGCAGAGCGGCCAATATCCTGCGCATTGAAAATAAAAAAGATGGCCCTCATACGGGCAAGGCCGATCCTACTCTTTTTACACAAGATGAAGAGCATGCTCTACAAAAAGCCCTTTTTGAGTCTGCCCCTATGCTGCAAACATGCCTTGAGAAGGATGATTTCACTGGTGCGATGAAGCATCTGGCTCAATTACGCCCCTTCATGGACCAGTTCTTTGATAAAGTCACTGTCAATGCCCCAGAAGCTGAGCAGCGCAAAAACAGACTTCTACTCCTGGCTTCTTTCTGTAAGGAAGCCTCTTCCATCGCAGATTTTAATAAAATAGACGGCTGAATAATTCCCCCTGAGAAAGACAGAATTTCTCAGGGGGAACATTTTTAAGCTACCGGATTATGCGTACCTATCAGCTTGATACCAAAGCCGATAAAAATCAGCCCCGCAACGCGGTCCAACCATTGAACAACCTTTGGTCTTTTCAGAAATCTACCCAGTGGAATTGTCAGGAATACAAGCAGACACAACCATAAAGACGCAACAATGATCTGAATTATGGTCATAAGGACCGTAAACAGAGCAACATCAGCATGAGGCGGAATAAATTGTGGGTATAGCGTCATTATAATAATACCAATTTTGGGATTAAGCAGATTTGATAAAATCCCCCTGCGCACACCTCTGCCGAACAGATTCCGGTTATTTGTAACATCCTTGCTTTCCCCCTCTGCATCCAATGCAGTCCTTGGCCGGAATAGTGCCTGAACACCAAGCCATGTCAGATAGGCAGCACCTAGATATTTCAGAATTGAAAAGGCTGTCTGGGAAGTTGCTATCAAGGCAGACAGGCCCAGCGCCGCTGCACTGCCCCAAATCATTAGCCCGAGGCCAACCCCTATCACAGCCCCTATCCCCGCTATGTGGCCTTCTCTCGTAGAAGTCCGTAAAACCATGACCGTATCAAGACCCGGTGTCATGGCAAAAATAACCGAGGCAACCCCAAAAACAAGTAAGGGGATTACATAATGATGAAGCATAAGAAAAATCAGTCAGAAAAAACGTTTTGATTCCGGATCAGGATCATCACGATGAACCCAGCAAGAAAGGAGAAGACCAAAACCGAACATCATGGTCAACATAGCAGATCCCCCATAAGAAATCAGGGGCAATGGTACACCCCCTACAGGGATAGCTCCCATCACCATGGAGAGATTTACGGCACAATAGAAGAAAAAATCCATTGTAATGCCCAGCGCTAATAATTTCCCAAAACGGTTACGACAGCGCAAAGCCATAAACATGCCACTTAGCACAATCAGCATTAAAAGCCCTATGACAACAATGCCGCCTATATACCCCCATTCCTCTCCAATCATTGTAAAAATAAAATCCGTTTGCTTTTCAGGCAGAAAATTGAGTTGTCCCTGACTTCCATGCAGGTACCCTTCCCCCCACATACCACCTGAACCAAGAGCGATTTTCGATTGGATGATATTATATCCTGCACCCAGAGGGTCATGTTCAGGATTTAGAAATGTTTCTATACGGGCTTTTTGATAATCATGCAGATGTGCATATACAAATTTCCCTAAAAAAGGCAGAGGCGCAACAATAAGGATAATCTGCCACCACCTCATCCCTGCTGCAAAAAAGAGAGAGGCACCGAGCAACCCTATAATGGTTGCCGTTCCAAGATTCGGCTCTTTCAACACAAGAACGACGGGTAAAAGCGTCAATAAGGCAGGAATAACTAATCTTAATGGATTGCCCATTTCCTGACGGTTTATCCGTTGAAACCATGTAGCCAGCATCAAAACTAAAGCTATTTTAGCAAATTCAGAGGGCTGGAACTGAAACCCTGCCAAATTAATCCAGCGTTCTGCCCCTTTACCAACATGCCCTATTTTCAGGACCAGCGTTAAAAGGATAATAGATATTCCGTAAAGCGGCACCGATAAATAGCGCAGCATACGAGGAGGAAAAAAGGCAAGACAGATCATCATAATCAGTCCGAAACCAAATCTTATGGCCTGAGGCTCCGCATAAAGTTTGGCGTTCCCCCCCCCAGCAGAATAAAGGGCTATATAACCTACCGCTGCCAGCAGGCAGACAAGCAAGACGAACACCCAGTTAATACGCAAAAAACGCGAAAAAATATGAAAGTTAGGCTCTGAACGTAATAAACGCTTCATCGTTTTAGGAATTGTTGCGTTTATCATAAGACCATTCTCCAAAAGGTGCGATAATGATCCTTAATCATCAAAAGAATCGGCGCTTGCTACGACACCTCTTGTCATTGTTGAGCGGCTGGCAGGATCTCTCAATAATGTATCGGTCATGATCTGTTTTGCCAGAGGTGCTGCTTCCGCAGCCCCTGCATTACCATGCTCCACAACGACTGAAACAGCATAGCGCGGGTTATCATAAGGAGCAAAACAGATAAACAGCGCGTGAGGACGATATTCCCACGGTAAACTCATGGAATTAAAATGACCACTTTCGCGCATCGCCCGTGAAACACGCTTGACCTGCGCTGACCCCGTCTTGCCCGCCATCAGGACACCCGGGATATCAAGACGTGCTGCCGGCGCTGTTCCATGCGGTTCATTCACCACCGCAAACATGCCACCCCGCACGATATCAAGCTGCTCTTTTGTAAAAGGAAGCTCTGTAGGCGTAAGGTGATCTGTGTCCAAGCGGCCATGATCGTCAATCGTTTTCAGAAGATGCGGGTAAACACGTTTCCCCAATGCCAGACTGGATGCATAAGTAGCCAGAGCAAGAGGCGTTACCTGCACAAAACCCTGCCCAATCCCTGCATTAACAGTGTCACCACCATTCCAGTGATGTCCATGCTTGCGGCGCCATTGAGGGGTTGGGATAATGCCTGACTGAACATGTGGCAACTCAATCCCGAGTTTGGTTCCTAAACCAAGACTTTCTGAAGCCTTCTTTATTTCTTCCATCCCACAGCGGCGGGCAACCTGATAAAAATAAACATCACAGGAATATTTAAGCCCTTCATGCATGGTCAAGGCACCATGACCATAACGGCTCCAGCAATGGAAGCGTACTCCTCCCATATCAAGATAACCCGGGCAATGAATCCGCTCTGTAGGAGAAACCTTTCCTGACGACAAGGCAGCCAGAGCTACTGCTGGCTTGAAAGTAGATCCTGGCGGATAAACACCAGCCACGGCCTTATCAACGAGTGGCGTATGAGGGTCATCAATCCACTCTTTCCATTGTTTATGGCTGACACCACTATCGAATAATGTCGGGTCAAAAGAAGGGGTACTGACTAAAGCCATGATCTCCCCATTCCTGCAATCCATAACGACAGAACTTGCAATCCTGTCCCCTAATCGTGAAAGAACCTGTGACTGCAATACTGTGTCAATCGTCAGACCGAGCTTATGACCAGGGACGCCTTCAACACGTTCTATCTCACCAATAACGCGCCCCGGAGCATTGACCTCCATCTCAACTGATCCAGGTTCCCCTTTAAGGGATGCCTCCTGTGTCTGCTCAAGACCAGCCCGTCCAACACGCATACCCGGCAAGGCCAAAGCGCCATCATGTTCGACATCTTTTTCATTAGGTGGAGCCACATAACCGATAATATGGGCCATAAGCTCTTTATGGGGATATTCCCGCGTCGTCCCCACATCGATGATGACACCTGGCAGTTGTGGAGCATTTAGACCAATGCGTGCCATGTCATCCCAGCTTAAAAACTCCTTCAACATAAGGGGAACATAGCGTTGAAGGTGCTTCTGATCATGCTCTATACGGACATGGTCATGCTCATCAAGGGGCACAATTGTTGAAAAATGATCTATGACACCCTGAATATCTGTCGTTTCCTCAGGCATGAGAAGCGCACGCCAATTCAAGCGATTCCCGGCCACAAGCACGCCTGAACGATCATAGATTGTGCCTCGCGGTGGAGCGAGTAACCTTTTGCTGATACGGTTACGGATAGCCCTTTCCTTTAACGCATCCCCTTTGACAACTTGCAAAGAGTAAAGACGCTCACCTAGCACGCCAACAACAGCCACCTGCGCTCCCATAAGCATGAGAGCCCTGCGTGTGAACACACTTCTCCCAGCACGCGAAGCCTCGTCTCCACGACTCGATGGGTGGCGTCCCGCCTCTTTATTGGCCCTGAGACGCAGTCTGAAAAGGTTAACAAACATTTAAAATAGAGTGCTTGGCCATCAAGGGTCTTAGATGACATCAATTTAGCGAATTAGCAGTTATTCTGCAAATGACTTATAATATTTTATTACGCCCAGGAAGCTTTAGCATGCCCAGAAAAAAGACATGGACACAGGGATAAAGTCCTACGGAAAGCGCCAATTGGAATAAAGCCAATATAGGGGAAAGGATATTGCCTGCCCTAAGGCACATGAACCCCCACTCCACCACGACGCCTCCAATCATCGTAGCCGAAAAAAATCCCCATGAACGCAAAAAGCCCCCTCGCGAAAGCTTCAGACGGGAACTATCAGCGACACCCGCTGTTACAAGCATCCATAAAAGCAGAACACCAAAAGGAGATGTCCGAAAAATTTCTGCGATTAATCCGCAGACAAACACGGAAAGAAAAGGCAGTGTCGCAGGTTTATAAAGCGTCCAGAACCAGACCTCTCCTAAAATAAGCGCCGTCTGTAGCTCGCTCTGCCCGGGAAAGGCAAAAGGCGCTGAAAAGAAGATAGCCGTGATAATAATAATGAGAGACGGAACAAGCTGCCGCCAGAAACGCCTTATCATTGCCCTTCCTTCTACTTTCTTACGCTGATATCAGCCATTGCCTATATGAGGAAAAGGCCAGAATTTTTCTAGTCCCTGCCAACTAGAGGGCTCCGATGTCTGAGGTGCCAGGGGCTCAATAGGTACGCGCTCTCTTACCCTGCCTTCAGCAGGTGGGGCATCAGAAGGTGTCCCACCATCAAAAACCCTGAGAAAAGAAAGATGGGAAAGATCTGCAACCGGCACCACGACCGGGCGCCCAGCCTGGTTATAATGCACGTGACCAACAACAACCCCCCCAAGCAATCCCTGCTGGGAATGGGTTTCAATCTGCTCACCCTCAACTGGCCTGTGGTCTGGTGAATAATAAAGTAAACGGGGTAAACTGGAATTATCACCTGTCATAATGGCATCACTCTGGGAAGAAACCATCGTCACAGGAATACGGCTTGCTGAATCCGTAATAAGCAGAACTCTCACAATATGCGGTCCAACTTCACTGACTCGCCCCACTAATCCGAGAGAATCAACAGCAATACTGCCTGTTCGAATATTATGTTGTCCGCCCACATCAAGCAGCACAGCCCTCAGATACGGCCCTGTTTCATCACGTATAGCCTGCCCTGCAACATAATTGATTTTAAGGTCTACACCCCAATGCAGCAGAGATTTTAAACGTGTATTTTCCGTCTCTATCTTCCTTGCAAGCTCAATCTGAGTTTGCAGATCGTGATTTTCCTGCCGCAGCCGCCTGTTTTCTGCCGTAAGATGTGTCACACCCTTAAAGTCAGAAATCCAGTTTTGAACCTGCTTTTGCGGGTAGACCATGACCGAATAAACAGGCGCCATTTCCTCCATGACACTCAGGCGAACAAAAGAAACAGCAGACGGGCACACATGCCCGATAAATATAATCCCTACAGAGATTACGATCAGTATGGGTAAAATAAAACCTGCTAATATTTGTCTCGCCTGAATGGATAACATTCTTGAAGGCTGAACCCCCTTTCGGAAACTTTAATACATACTGCTTAAAACGGTTTTAAGTCGTGGCATTTCTTCCAATGCCCGCCCTGTTCCCAGAGCCACGCACGAAAGTGTATTTTCAGCAACAATAACTGGAAGACCTGTTGCATCACGCAAAACTTCATCAAGACGGTGCAGCAGCGCACCACCACCTGAAAGCACAATCCCTTTTTCAACGATATCAGCCGCCAGCTCAGGAGGTGTGTTTTCAAGTACAGTCGCCACCGCTTCTACGATGTGAGCAACTGGCTCTTCAAGAGCTTCAGCAATCTGAGCCTGCCCTACTGTCACTTCGCGCGGAACACCATTGACCAGATCACGACCCTTGAGTGTCTGAAGAGGACCGTCACCCCCCTCTGCTGGAGGGGAAGCCGCACCAAGTTCTATTTTAATACGTTCGGCAGAGCTTTCACCGATCAAGAGATTATAATTACGGCGGATATAGGCGATAATCGCTTCATCCATCTGATCACCGCCGACACGGGCCGATCTGGCATAGACGATCCCCCCCAGGGAGATCACCGCAACTTCTGTCGTCCCGCCACCGATATCAACAATCATGCTGCCAGAAGGCTCTGTCACGGAAAGACCCGCTCCAATAGCGGCTGCCATGGGTTCTTCAATCAGGTAAACCTTGCGGGCCCCTGCACTTTCTGCACTTTCCTGAATAGCTCTACGCTCGACAGCCGTTGAACCGGAGGGAACGCAGATAACAATCTGAGGACTGAAAAAGGCACTGCGATTGTGCACTTTACGGATGAAATATTTAATCATTTCTTCCGCACTTTCGAAATCAGCAATCACACCATCACGCAAAGGACGGATCGCTGTTATATTACCTGGAGTCCGGCCAACCATCTGTTTTGCTTCATCGCCAACTGCCAGCACCTGACGGCGCCCGCGAGTGTCAGAAACAGCAACAACCGAAGGCTCGTTAAGAACGATACCTCTGCCTTTTACGTAAACGAGCGTATTGGCTGTGCCTAAGTCAATGGCCATGTCAGCCGACATGAGACCCAGCAGACGAGAAAACATCCGAAACTCCTGGCAAAACCTCTCTTATAGAGAAGTCAGAACAATTAATCAGAAACCATTTACCAGTCACGAGGAACAATCAGTTTGCTCCCCCAAATCGGGTAAACCAGTCGAGCCCCTTATTAGCCCTAAGCCCCCCTTATGAATCAAGCCTTTCAGGGCAGAAAGTGTAAAAATAATTTCTAAATCATTTTTAAGCCAATAATCAGCAGTAGAATTCCCATAAACCAACGCTGAAATCGTTCATTAAGTCGTCCGGCGCACAATGTCCCAAGCACAATGCCGGGTATGGATCCAGCAAGTAGACGTAGCAAGACTCCAAAATCGACACTTCCTTCAAACCAATGCCCCCCTCCTGCAATAAGAGTCAGAGGCACAGCGTGGGCAATATCAGTTGCGACCAATGTCGTGACCGGTAAAGCCGGGTAAAGGATCAGGAGCGCTGCCATACCAATTGCTCCTGCCCCAACCGAAGAAAGTGTCACTATAGTGCCTAGTAGAAAACCAAGCATCCAAGTAAGAACCAGCACCTTACGGCTGCCTTCAACGGTATAACGCTGCGCCCATTTATGAAGCTGTGGTCTAAAAATAACTGCCGGAGCTGTAATTAAAAGTGCAACCCCCAATACTACATGGGTCAAATGTGATGAGAGGGTATCTGCCGAAAAATAATGTAGAGCAACCAGACAAAGCACCGAACCAGGAATACTCCCAGTTAACAGTAAACCCACAATTTTCCAGTTAATTGTTCCGAGATGCCGGTTAAGCAGTGTCCCCGCAAATTTTGTCAATGCAGCGTAAAATAGGTCGGTCCCAACTGCTAGCTGCGGTTTAAAACCACACAGAAAGATTAATAGAGGCGTCATGAGCGAACCACCGCCCACTCCCGTCATTCCTATCAGGAAACCAACCAATAATCCCAGCGCTGTAAATACCCACCCATGTGTCATACTTATGCTCCGGTAGCTGGAGGAAGCCCCCAAGGAGGGCTCCCTATAAAACTATAGTTTACGAGGCAATATCCTCTGGCACTGAACGCTGACGTTTGACGAGCAGTTTATTTAGGGCATGCAGATAGGCTCTGGCCGCAGAAACGACCGTATCAACATCAGCCCCCTGACCATCTACAAGCCGCCCATTCTCTTCCAGGCGAACCGTTGTCAGGGCCTGTGCATCTGTCCCCTGCGTCACGTTAGCAACCGAGAACAGCCCCAAAGTCGCCTGATGAGGAAATGCCTCATTAATGGCTTTAAAGACTGCATCCACAGGGCCATTTCCTGTTGTTTCAACAGTTTCTTCCCGACCATCGATCGATAATGTCAGCGTAATCCTAGCCGGATGCGCTGTCCCTGCCTGAACAGTTAAGTCAATCAACTTTATATGCTCATTGCTTCGACCACCTTCATCAATCAGGGCACGGATATCGTCTTCAAAAACCACTTTCTTCTGGTCTGCGAGATCCTTAAAACGTTTAAAGGCATCCATAAACGCTTCTTCAGCCAGATCATCATAGCCCATAGCCTTCAATTTATCACGGAAGGCCGCACGGCCTGAATGTTTCCCCATTACCATTGATGAGCTGGTCCAGCCGACACTTTCCGGCGTCATAATTTCATAAGTCGCCGCATGTTTTAATACGCCATCCTGATGGATACCGCTTTCATGGGCAAAGGCATTACGACCAACGATTGCCTTATTAGGCTGCACGTCAAACCCCGTAATCCCCGCCAGCAACCGTGACAGACTCAGCAGACGTTCCGTCGTGATCCCCGTTACCAGACCGAAATGGTCACGCCTTGTACGCAGGGCCATGACAATTTCCTCTAACGCTGCATTGCCTGCACGCTCACCAATACCATTAATCGTGCACTCAACCTGGCGCGCTCCTCCCTGAAGAGCCGCCAGGGTATTTGCGACGCCGAGGCCCAGATCATTATGGTTATGTGAGGAAAAAATGACCTGATCAGCTCCGGGTACACGTTCGCGTAACATTGCAAAAATGGACTGAATTTCCTCAGGAACAGAAAAACCGACAGTATCGGGAATATTAATCGTCGTTGCGCCATTTTTTATCGCGGCTTCAACACTACGACACAGGAAATCCGGCTCTGTACGGCATCCATCTTCAGCTGACCATTCAACATCATCGGTAAACTGACGCGCTTGCTGATTACCCGCAGCGATAATTTCAAGAACAGTCTCAGGCTCCATCCGCAATTTATATTTCATATGAAGCGGTGATGTTGAGATGAAATTATGAATACGACGACGTTCAGCTTTTTTTAACGCCTCACCAGCTGCTTCAATATCACGCTTGCCCCCACTTCGTGCCAAGGCACAGATCACAGCGCCTTTAACGTGTTCAGCAATAGACTGCACACTTTCAAAATCCCCGCTAGACGCAACAGGGAAACCCGCTTCAATTACATCAACACCCAGTTCCGACAAAGCCTGCGCAATACGTAATTTCTCTTCCAGATTCATCGAAAAACCGGGAGACTGCTCCCCGTCACGAAGCGTCGTGTCAAAAATAATTACGCGATCATCTGTGATTTTACCAAAAGAAGGATGCTGGAATGCCATGAAAATATGCCTTGTCTAAACTGAATCAAAAAGAAGTTTTCAACCCGGTCCCCCTGAACACAGCCCGACAAACCCGTGCGGACGAGTGCTCAGGGGCTAATAAGTCGTAAAAAAAGGCAAGAACAGAATTTCATATCACTGATAGTGATTAGACAATCATTCAAGATAACGCAAGCAGGTTATTTAACTTTAGAAGTCTCCCAAGCAATAGTTATTAACCAAATCTGTTTTTCTGCGAGGAAAAATAAGCATCAATAGCCTGCTTCATTGCCAGCGCGACCTGCTGACGGTGCGCCCCCTGCCGTAAGGCCTCCTCATCCAGACGATTGGACATAAAGCCCATTTCCACCAGAATAGACGGAATATCAGCCGATTTCAGCACCATAAATCCTGCGTGTCTGGAAGGATGAGTCAGCAGCTTAATACGACTACGGAATGAACGGACAACACTATTAGCCATATGGGCTGAGCCTGCCCTGGTTTCTTCTGTCACAAGACTAGCTAAAATCTGCTCCACTTCGGGAGATAGACCATGAAAGGATGCTGAGGCAAAACGGTCAGCACTATTTTCCCTATTGGCCAGAAACGCCGTCTGACGGTCTGAAGCGCCACTTGAGAGTGTATAGACACTTGCTCCTCTGACAGAATGATCCAGCAGAGCATCTGCGTGCATGGAAATAAAAAGTTGAGCCCTATGTTTATGCGCTAGTTCAACACGCCCTTGCAGGGGAATAAATTTATCCTCAGAACGAGTCAGAACCACATTATAACGACCTGAAGCCTGCAAAATTCTCTGAAGTTCATGAGCCGTTGCCTGCGCGATATGTTTCTCGTAAGTCCCCGAAACCCCTATCGCTCCAGGATCTTTCCCGCCATGTCCGGGATCAAGCATAATCACTGGTTTCGGTGGAGGTGCCTTACGGTTGATCGCGGGCACATGTAGCACCCTTCCTTTATGAGAAATATTGGGGGAAATGGGCCGAGATAATGGTAACTTACGCGTATTTGCCCATAATTTTTCAGGCAGACAGGCTACCGCCATAAGCCATCCAGTTAGAATACGTCTTCGCAACATATATCACTACCAGTAATCGTTATTAGCGCATTTTTCCTTGGTTTCTGCTCTTATTACGGCATGATCATAAGCCATTTTTCTTTCTCCATGAACAAACAAAGCACATGATAATATCGTTTTGTTTTAACAAGCTTGCCTTTACGGTTTTTTTAGGCCATTTTCCATAATGTTAAGGCTATCGATGCAGATGCCCTTCCCGTCAGGCTGTGCACACCCGGAAATAAGTGGGCGTCATCGCCCAAAACAGGACTGAGACCCTGCGGCCGCGAGCCTGAACTGTGACATTTTACCACTGTTTGGTGTTGAAGATGGCCTTGTATAAAGAGCGAATCATCTCTCACCCTGGCCGTAAAGTGTTTGTAGATAAATTTTAAAACCGGTTTGCTCCTCCTAACTCAAAAAAGTGAGGAGAACCCGGAAGTTTTAGTAATTCCGGCTCTTCTATAAAAGCCGGACACATATTGCAGGGGCCGGTATTGTTCAAAGCGCTTGACATCAATTCTGAAAATGGGAGGCAGCTCTCCACTCATTCTGATGTCACATCCATACCCTGCCCCTGTCTCCGTCACAATTTTCGGTGCCATTTTAAGACTGCCAGAATAAAGCAGCGCACCTCGGAGTTTAGTCTTTTATGACAAAACATATGCTCATAGACGCCACACACGCTGAAGAAACACGCGTTGTGGTAATGGATGGCAGACATATTGATGACTATGATGTTGAATCTTCTTCCCGCCGTCAGTTAAAGGGGAATATTTACCTCGCAAAAGTCATCCGTGTTGAGCCAAGCCTTCAGGCTGCTTTTGTGGATTACGGCGGAAACCGCCATGGTTTCTTAGCCTTTAGTGAAATTCATCCTGATTATTTCCAGATCCCTGTTGCAGACCGCGAGAAGCTTCTTGCCCTGCAGGAAGAAGAAACCCTCCAGGAACAATCAGAACCTTATTCAGAAGACATATCTAGCCAAGATGATGAGTCTTTTGACGAGGAGGAGGATGACTCACCAGAAATGGTCAGCGGAGAGCATGACACAGGTGATGAGGAAACAGCCTCCCGCAAAACCTCCCGTTTTTTACGCAATTACAGAATTCAAGAAGTCATCCGCCGCCGGCAGATTATTCTTGTGCAGGTCGTCAAGGAAGAACGTGGCAATAAAGGCGCTGCCCTGACAACCTATATTTCACTGGCTGGCCGTTACTGCGTGCTTATGCCCAATGCCTTACGTGGCGGCGGGGTCTCGCGTAAAATCACCTCTGACACAGACCGCAAACGCCTCAAAGACATTATCAACCAGCTGGAACTGCCCCGTTCCATGGCCATGATTATCCGCACAGCCGGCGCTGGCCGCCCTGAGCAGGAAATCGTCAAGGATTGCGATTATCTACTGCAGTTATGGGATGATATCCGTGCTCATGCGCTCTCTTCCATCGCCCCGATTTTGGTCTATGAAGAAGCTACCCTTATCAAACGCGCCATTCGGGATCTGTTTTCACGCGATATTGAAGATATTTATATCGACGGGGAAAAAGCCTGGAAAAGTGCGCGGGATTTTGCACGACTGCTCATCCCGCACAATGCCCGCAAGATAAAACTTTGGCAGAATAGAGGGCAGACACTGTTCTCTCATTACAATGTTGAAGCAGCCCTTGATGCCATGTATTCCCCCATTGCGCAGCTCGAATCAGGCGGGTATCTGGTCATTAACCAGACCGAAGCCCTTGTTTCGATTGACGTAAACTCTGGCAAATCCACCTCCCAGCGTAATATCGAAGAAACTGCGGTCCGCACAAACCTTGAAGCCGCTGATGAAATCGCGCGACAATTGAGGCTGCGTGACCTTGCCGGGCTGATTGTCATCGACTTTATTGATATGGAGAACCGGCGCCATAACGTCCAGGTAGAGCGCCGTCTGAAAGATGCGCTGAAACAAGATCGTGCCCGAATTCAGATCGGCCGCATCTCACATTTCGGTCTTTTGGAAATGTCTCGTCAGCGCCTTCATCCATCTCTGGCTGAGACAATGCTGACCCCTTGCCCACACTGCCATGGCACAGGGACTGTTCGGGGTATTGAGAGCAATGCCCTACATGTCCTGCGCTCTATTGAAGAAGCAGCAGCGAGACACCCCAATACAGCACTTTGTGTTTCTACCTTGTCAGACATTGCACTTTATATGCTGAATGCAAAGCGTGACTGGCTTAACACGATTGAAGTGCAGCATAATGTCGCGATCACATTCAAGACCGATGAGGCACTCGCTGAAACTTCTGTTGGAACAAAAGTAAAAATAGAGTGGACTGAAACGCAGCGTCGTGAAAGGCACATCCCTGAAAACAGGGCACAAACACGCCCTTCAGCCCCAGAAAAATTCCGGACAATCCAGATCACTGAAGGTGAAGTCCCTTCTCATGCTCCAGTCTCTGATTTCCCCGAAAATGATGGGACAGCAGAGCAGCCTTCAGAACAGAATGGCCGCCGTCGTCGCCGAAGGAACGGACGCCGCAATAATCAGGCTCGTGATCACCAGGACAGAAACCTTTCCTCTCTGTCAGAAGTAGGACCGGATGACATTATTGCTGTCGAAGCAGAAATTACTGAGCAGACACCAGAAATTTCCATCCCTGATGAGGACAAGGAGCTTGCTCCAGGACGACGCCGGACCCGTACCCGCCGCTTGAATAACCCCCGCAGGGAACGCAGGGAAGAAACCGTTGGGAATAACCCAGTAAGCCAATCTCCCCGTCCTGCCTATCAGGGACCAACGCCAGCTGACCCATTTGGTGGATATGATATCTTTGAAGCCATTGAGCAGCATGACGAGCAGGAACTGAACGACACGAAGCAATCACGGCAGGTCGTGGCAGAACAGTCAGAAGCGACTGGAGAGGAAAAACCCAGGCGCCGCCAGGGAAGACGCCCTACCCGCAATCGCAAAACGGAAGAAGTGATCACTGAGGAAGTCATCACTCTTCCTGAAGAAGCAGTTACCGCAGTAGCTGCTAAACCTGCAAGACCAACACGGCGACGTCCAGCAAAAGCTGTTCAGGAAGCGGGGTCTCAAACTGATGTAGCAGAGACTCTTTCACCTGAAATCACTGCCGAGGCTGAAGAGGTCAAGAAACCTGCACGCCGACGCCGCACAACGACTTCACGCAAGAAGACCGAAGAGGCGAAACCAACAGTTACAGAGGAAACAAAGCCGGTGCTGGAAGAAAACAGGGCAGCACCACAGCCGATTAATGTTGATGAAGCGCGTCCAGGCAAAAGACGTGTTGGATGGTGGAAACGCTAATCCAGATTCCTTTAAAAAATGGCCGGACTTAATCGTTCCGGCCATTTTTAATGACATCAATTTATTTTACTTACCCAGCCTATCTGCAAACGACAGGATTACCCGTCTGGGAGATATACACCCCTGTCAGGGGCTGAAAACACGCATTCATTGAACAATTATTCCCACTTGCCAAACTCTGGGCATAAATTTTCTGCCCTGTCTGGGCCTGCTCCTGCAAAGCCGAACCACATAAAGGCGTCGTCAAGGGAGCTGATGGCACATTAAATTTTTTACGGCGCGCAGAGGAAGCAGGGGGAATATTGTCATTATTACCAGCGACCATATCTGGTGCAAATGTCTGTGGCTGCACACTCTGCCCGGTCACCGGCCCCGGGACAGGCTTATGTGCACAGGAAGCCAAGAGACATAAACAAGACAGGATCGCTATTTCCTTAAATGAAACTGTCATAACTCCAACTCGCCTTGTGTTGTTTGCATTTTCGCTGTTTTAGGCACCATTTTCTTGACAGATTTCGTTTTCTCCACGACTTCTGTCTCTGACAAAGACGGGTCAAGCCGGGCCTCACGTCTTCCGTCAGCAAAGTGAAGGGATATCAGAGCCTTCTTTTTCAATGACGCAGAAGAAGTGACTGCTTTTCCCCGTTCATCCTGCACCATAACATATCCACGCTCCAATATAGCACGTGGTGACACTGCCATAAGATGGCGCCCTACGCCCTGTAATCGCATTGCTTCATACTGAAGACGATCTCGCAAAACTTCCGGCCTAAGAGCAACACGGAGCAACTTCATCTGTTCGTTCTGCATAAATTGCTGCCAGACAGCATGAAGAGATTCCTGCACCGTTAAAAGAGTTATATTTTTTCTTTCAAGAAGATAAGCCAATGAAGGAAGTGTGCAGGATTTATCATTCAGAGCAGCACGCGCCCTCATCAACTGTGCCGGCAAGGCCAGAAATAGTCTTTGACTACGGTCATCGAGGCGCATTCTGGCAACATCAAGCAATGACGGCAGATCTGGCAATGACGCAATAAGTCGTTCAAGCCGCATTTGCAGTCTTTGTTTAATTGCAACGAAACTATTGGTCAGACGTGCTGTACGATGTGCCAGATCTGCAACAAGTTCAGAACGCAGAGGCATGGCCATTTCTGCTGCCGCTGTTGGTGTAGGTGCTCTCCGATCAGAAACAAAATCAATCAGGGTCGTATCCGTCTCGTGACCTACGGCTGAAATAATGGGTATAGGGCAGGCAGCAACAGCACGAATGACCTGCTCGTCATTAAAAGCCATTAGATCTTCCAGCGAACCTCCACCACGGGCAACAATAATGACATCTGGAGAAAGATCCTGCTTAACAATGCCTTCAAGAGCCAGTTTAATCTGTGAAGCCGCTCCCTCTCCCTGCACAGCAACCGGCCAGAGTATGACTTCGCATGGAAAGCGACGTGCCAATGTCGTACATATATCATGCAGTACCGCGCCAGCCCTTGAAGTAATCACACCGATCCGATGAGGCAGAAAAGGGAGGGGCTTTTTACGGTCCTGGTCAAATAGACCTTCCTGCTGAAACTGACGCCTTAGCTGCTCGATGCGTGCAAGGAGTGCCCCTTCACCAGCAAACTCCAGCCTGTCAATAATAAGCTGGTAACTCGAACGCTCCCCATAAGAGGAAATACGTCCCGTCGCAATCACTTCAGTGCCATTTTCTGGCACAAGTCCCAGACGGGATACACTTCCCCGCCAGATAACACCTGATATTTTGGCATTCTCATCTTTTAATGAAAGATAAATATGACCTGATGGATAGCGCTTGAGTTCTGTAATTTCTCCCCTCACCCTTATGCGACCAAACGTACCTTCAAGGGTGCGTTTGATCGCGCCGGAAATATCTGAAACAGAATATTCGGTGATATTCGATATCTTTTGAGCAGACTCATCTGCTTTATCACTATAAGCGCTCTCCATCATGACACTATTTTATGCTAAAGAAACACAGAAACGAAGCCCGAATTTCTGATAAAGGATAGTCTCATGCGTGTTCTTCTTATAGGATCTGGTGGTAGGGAACATGCTTTGGCACAAGCTATTTCCCGTTCTCCGCTCCTCACAAAACTCTATGCAGCTCCTGGCAATCCCGGAATGAGTAAAATTGCCGAGTGCGTCAATATCAAGGCTGATGACATTGAGGGGCTTGTTTCTTTCGCACAGAAAGAAAAAATTGATCTCGTTATTCCGGGGCCTGAAGTCTCCCTCGTCGCCGGCATTACTGACCAGTGTGAGAAAGCAGGCATTGCCTGTGCAGGTCCGTCCATGGCCGCAGCACAGCTTGAAGGCAGCAAGAGCTTCACAAAAGAAATCGCTGATGCAGCATCAATTCCTACAGCACGATGGAAACGCTTTGAAACCAGCAAGGAAGAAGCTATTGCCTATGTCCGTGAACAGGGCGCTCCCATAGTTATCAAAACTGATGGGCTCGCCGCCGGAAAAGGCGTCGTCGTTGCCCAGACATTACTGGAAGCGGAAGAAGCTATTGATAAACTGGAATTGCCTCTTGTCATTGAAGAATGTCTTTTTGGCAAGGAAGTCTCCCTTTTTGCTTTCTGTTCTGGTAAGGAAGCTGTCCTGATTGGTGCTGCCCGTGACCATAAACGTGCTTATGACGGTGACAAGGGGCCTAATACAGGTGGTATGGGGGCCGTCTGCCCACCACCCAATTTTGATATTGAAGCACAAGAAAAGGCATTGGACCTCACAGTCAGGCCGATGCTTGCTGAAATGGTCAAACGTGGAACACCTTTCAAAGGCGTTATATTTGCCGGCCTTATGCTCACAGAAGATGGCCCCAAACTCATTGAATATAATGTCAGATTTGGAGATCCTGAAGCGCAAGCCCTTCTTATCCGCCTTGAGAGCGACCTCCTCCCAGCTCTGGACGCCCTCGCCCATGAACGCCTTTCCCATGATAGTGTCACTTTTTCAGACCAGCCATCACTATCACTTGTGCTGGCTGCAAGAGGTTATCCCGATAAACCTGCAACCGGAGGTGTTATTACAGGCATTGAAACAGCTGAAGCACAACCTGGCGTTTATGTTTTTCATGCAGGTACCACATTACAGGATAACCAACTCATCGCGACTGGAGGCCGCGTCCTGACAATATGCGCTACAGCCAAAACAGCTGAAAAAGCCCGCAAACGAGCCTATGAAGCAGCCGCGGCCATTCAATGGAATGATAAAATGCTGCGTAGCGATATCGGCGTTTAATCATAAAAAAAGAGGAGGTTCCAAACCTCCTCTTTTTAATATTCCCAACGACGACAAAATAATAGAGTGATACTAATTCCTTATCGGAAGCTGCATTGATTTCGATAAAGATACATATAATTCTTCCGCTGAAATAGCCGTCGGTATAGAGGACACGTAACGTCCCTGCGGGTTCATGAGAACATATTCAGGAGCGGGCGCAAAATAACCTCCCTGCTCCATGATTAAAGGCGCATGATAAAGCTTTGTCATAGCGCGAATCATGTTTTCGGTTGCATAAAAAGGCATGATATTGGCAGAGGCCTCTTTGAAATAATCTTCTAAATCGTCAGTATCAGGTGCCGAAAAATCAAGCGATACGACTACTGGCACAATTGGATGACGCTCCTGTTTTAGGCGCATCAGAGCTTGATCCAGTTTTTTTAATTGAGGCTGACAGAGTTCTTTAGGGCACCGCGGATCGACAAACCATACTAACAGCCAGTGACCAAGATAATCGCTATCAGTCGCTGTACTCCCAGTCAGAGTAACTACCCTGAAGCTCCCCCCAACAGGGTTGCCATTAGATTTAACAAGATGCTTTTGTCCCATGTGAGATGTGACTTCAAATGCTGCAAAGCCAATAACAGCCGCTATGATAAAAAGCAGCCCCATCAGTAATGCCCCACGTTTTAAGGTAGTACTAGCATTCGTCATATTCTATTCTTCCATAACATCAATGAGCATCAGCCCAATTACGCCCAAGACCCGTCTCAACAGCAAGAGCTACTTTAAGCTGGGCGACAGTCTCCATCTGTTTTTTAACCTGTTCTGCAAAGTTTTGTGCTTTATCTTCCGGAACTTCAAAAAGAAGTTCATCATGCACTTGCAAAACCATCCGGCCGGGCAGGTTTTCCTCCCTAATCACCTGGTCAATCCTGACCATGGCAAGCTTGATGATATCAGCAGCCCCGCCTTGTAATGGCGCATTAATTGCCTGTCGCTCGGCGTAACCACGTCTTGCACCATTACGATCTTTGATCCCAGGAACATAGCAGCGGCGCCCAAATGGGGTTGTTACATACCCCAAAGAACGAGCTTCTTCCTTGGCGTTTTCCATATAAGTACGGATACCTGGATAACGCTGGAAATATGTTTCTATATAGCTCTTGGCCTCGCCTGGCGAGATTTGAAGCTGACGCGCCAGCCCAAAGGCGGATATGCCATAAATAATTCCGAAATTGATTGCCTTAGCACGCCGCCTTGTCAGACTATCCATTTCTTCAAGTGGAACACCAAATACTTCAGAAGCCGTGCGAGCATGAATATCCTGGCCAAGATGAAAGGCTTCTATCAGTGGCTCAATATTGGCAACATCAGCCAGAAGCCTCAGCTCGATCTGACTATAATCAGCTGAGACAAGCAAATGTCCGGGAGACGCGATAAAAGTCTGCCTGATAAGCCGCCCTTCTTCGGTCCGGATCGGAATATTCTGTAAATTCGGCTCATTGGATGAAAGACGACCTGTTGACGTCCCTGCCATATGAAATGTGGTATGAACGCGCTGTGTTTGCGGATCCATTAATTTGACAAGGGCATCTGCATAAGTGGATTTCAATTTCGCCATCTGACGCCAAGCAAGAATTTTGACCGGCAATTCATGACCTTGTCCTGCCAGCTCTTCCAACACACTGGAATCAGTCCCCCACGAGCCGGTTTTAGTCTTTTTTCCACCAGGAAGTTTCATTTCATCAAAAAGAATCTCACCTAACTGTTTAGGAGACCCTAAATTGAAAGGACGACCAACAAGCTCATGAAGCTCTTTCTCAATGAATGCCATACGCTGACTGAAATCTTCTGACAAACGGCGCAATTCTACTGCATCGACCCGAACCCCTTCATCCTCCATACGCATCAGGACGTTAATCAGGGGCCTTTCCATCATTTCATATAATGTCACGGCCTGATGCTCCCGCAAAGAAGGACGCAGAACAGACCATAACCTTAACGTGACGTCAGCATCTTCAGCCGCATAAGCAGTCGCTTTTTCCAGAGGAACCTGCGCAAAGGAGATACGTTGCCGCCCTGTGCCTGTCACCTCGTCATAAGAAATAGGGTCATGCCCAAGATGCAGATGAGAGAGCTCATCCATCCCTTGACCATGCTCACCAGCCGACTGCGCATAAGAAAGCAGCATCGTATCATCTATCGGTGTGATATGGCCCAACCCAGCGGTAGCGAAAACTGTCAGATCATATTTCGCATTCTGAAAGATTTTCAAAACAGTTTCATCAGCCATCAGAGGTTTAAGACATGCGATCACTTCCTCAACAGAAAGCTGGTTGGGAACAGGAGCCTCCAATGTACCTTCATGACGCAAGGGAATATAGCAGGCCTTCCCAGCTGATACGCAAAGAGAAATCCCTACCAGCTGCGCTTTGCGAGCATTAAGACTATCTGTTTCTGTATCAACGGCGACAACACCCTTTATCTGGGCTTCCCTGACCCATTCTTTCAAGCGTGCCAGCGATGTTATGCTTTCATAGGGACCGTAAGGAATATCCTTTATGGCCGTCTGAAGAAGCTCTTTATCTATTTTCACATCCCGCGATGACGAAGAACTTGCGGCAACCGCACTGGCTGGCTTTCCATTTTTCAGGCCCAAACGCTGGAGAATTGACCCGAAACCCATTTTTTCCAGCCAGGCACGTAAAACAGCCTCATCAGGCTTACGCAACTCCATTTCATCAAGATTATAAGGCACCGGCACATCATCAGCCAGCTGCACAAGTTTGAGCGAAATACGCGCAGATTCAGCATAATCAATGAGATTTTGCCGCCTTTTTGAGGGTTTCATGCCCGGAGCCGCTTCTAGCACAGCCTCAAGCGTTCCATATTCCCCAATCAGCTGAGCCGCCCCTTTGGGACCAATACCCGGGACACCAGGCACATTATCAGTCGAATCCCCCATAAGGGCCTGAACATCGACCACCTGAGAAGGATGCACACCGAATTTTGCTTCGACTTCAGCTTCTCCAATGGGCTTTTGTTTCATTGGGTCCATTAACCGGACACCAGGACGCACAAGCTGCATCAGATCCTTATCTGAGGAAATAATCGTACACGCCCCTCCCTGTTCAACAGCCTGACGTGCATATGTTGCCAACAGATCATCAGCCTCCCAACCAGGAAGTTCAATTGCTAGAAGGTTAAAGGCCTCTGTGGCTTCACGGATAAGAGCAAACTGGGGAACTAAATCTTCTGGAGCAGGAGGACGATGCGCCTTATAATCAGGGTAAATCTCATTACGGAATGTCTCACGAGCCGCATCAAAAACAACCGCAACCGGCTGACCTTCATATTCTTTAAGCAGGCGTGACAGCATATTGGTAAACCCATAGACAGCATTGACAGGTGTACCATCGGGGCTACTCATAGGAGGCAGGGCATGAAAAGCCCGAAAAATAAATCCAGACCCATCGACCAGCACTATATGTTTTTTTGCTGATGTCACATTCACTCTCCTGGCTCTCTGCCTCTATGACCTTTACTTATGCGCCTATGATAGCGATATTCACACATTTTTTAAAATGCCCGTCAAAGAGCATAATCCTCTTTTTTCTCTGTGTCTCAGCTTGCGCAACACCTCCTGTTCCTCAAAACCTTCCTCATACAGAGCAGGAAAGTGTCCTGATCCCCCCTGACAGAACATTAAAGATGCGTGACAGCACACTCATCCCATTGCGTTTTTATAAAGCGACCTCTTCACTCCGGGGCATTATCCTGGCTTTACACGGCTTTAATGATAGCCGTGATGCCTGGGAGGTCATTGCTCCTGCTTTAAACCGTCAGGGCTTTATGATTATTGCCCCTGATATCAGGGGGTTTGGGGCTGTCACACCCAGCGTAAGATGGGCACCTATCCCTCTATTGATCCATGACGTAAAAGAAGAAACTCTTTGGATTCATCAAAATTATCCTGAAGTGCCCCTTTATCTCATGGGTGAAAGTATGGGAGGCGCACTAGCTTTACTCAGTGCGAAAAGCACAGAGTTTCTGTCAGGAACGATTTTGCTCTCTCCTGCCATTATGACCCTCCCTTTCCCTTTAAAACCTCTCCTCACAATCTGGAATGGACTGACACCTGAGATGGTCCTAACGGAATCTGACGTGCCGGGACATCATGTGGCATCTGATAATTACCGTGCATTAAGACGTCTTTATTTTGACCCTTTAACGCATCACGACACAACTGTACATGCTCTTTATGGCCTGACAGATCTGATGTCAGAATCATCTGCCCACCTGGCTGAAGCCCCCATGCCCTTGCTCGTTATATGGGGCATGCATGACCAGTTCGTCCCGCCTCGCGCTTATAGTTTCATGCGAAAGACCTTACCCTCCACAACACGGTTTGACCTGTTGGATAATGGCTACCATCTTTTGAGCCGAAATCGCACGCGAGTCAGTGCTGATATCACCTCATGGCTCCTGACACCTGATAAATTCCTGCCATCAGGCGGCGATATTACTGCCGCCCTATGGGAGGATATGCCCCATAATCCCTGATTTCAGGCAGATATTACAGTCCTGCCGGAAGAGACATATTTTTTTCAGGAAAAGGCTTTCTCAAGCCCTTCAAACAAACGTGCAATCGCTTCAGCACCGGGATCAGGGATAGATGCGAGCTGGTCTTCTGGAACGTAAGAGGCACGTCCTGCTTTGGCTTTCATGGATTTTGTCCGCTCTGCACCTGCACGTGCTGCACATGCTGCATCAGATAATTTTCCAGTCTTCTGAAGTGCTTCAAAAGCAGGAAGAAGGGCATCAATCATAGTACGGTCCCCTAAGGAAGCACCACCATAATGCTGCATGAGCTTCACACCAGCTAGTAATCCTTCTTTCCAGTCTTCATGACGACCTGCTGCTGAAAACAGGATTGAGAGCAATACACCGCTGGAACCACCAGAATAGCGCGCCAGAAGGTTACTCAAGGTCTCGCATAACTCTTTGGGAGAATTGAGAGGCAGACGTGGAAGGGCCTTGAGAATCTGCCTGCCTGATTCAGCAAACGTGGAACCAGCATCACCGTCACCAATCTTTTCGTCCAAAGCATTTAAAGCCTGTTCATTTTCTTCAAGGATACGGGCCCCCTCCTTGATCGCTTTTTCCATTAGAGCATTAGAAGAGGGAGAATATCTGAAGGTCTCTGGCAGTTCCGGCATGGGCACTGAGGGAATCTGGGCTTCAAACGGCACAATCCCAGGCCAGCTCGGCACTTCTGCTTTGGCTGAAAGTGCTTCTACAAAGATTTTGCTTGCTGGCATGATCGTCAATGAAAAACCGACCATATCAAGCGCGGTCATCAGAGGCGCTGGACCAATCACCCATTTAATACGGGACGAAAACGCGTTTCTTGCAATTGAATCCATGATTGCCTGTGCCTCAATAACCGGGACAGCACCAAGCATATTCACCATCAGGATCAGCTCTTGATCCTGTAAAGAAGGAGCTAGTGTTTCGATAACATGGTTTGTCAACTCATCAAGAGAGGCCATAGATAAACGTTTGGCACCTGGCTCTCCATGAATCCCCAGCCCCAATTCAATCTCGCCTTTTGTAAGGCGACTGCAATGGTCAGGTTCAAAAACATCACAATCTGTCAAAGCAAGACCAAGGGACTTCACACCCTCAACAGCCTCACGAGCATAATGGGTAACTTCTTCCAGAGAGGCACCTTGCGCTGCCTTATAACCGGCAATCTTCTGCACAAGAACCGTGCCGGCAATGGCTCGGGCCTTTTTCGTCTGCCCCAAGGCGATATCATCATGAATCATGACGAGTTCAACCTTATAGCCCATTGCCCGGGCCTGCTCAGCAGCAATGCCGAAATTCAGGCGGTCTCCCGTATAATTCTTGACCAGAAGGAGGCAGCCTGCCTCACCCGTAACAGCCAGAATGGCGGCCAATATGGCATCAACACTGGGAGAAGCGAATAAAGCACCGCAAACAGCTGCTGTCAGCATCCCTTCGCCAACAAACCCAGCATGAGCAGGCTCGTGACCAGAACCTCCCCCCGAGACAATAGCAACGCGGCTTTTATCCCAATCTTTCCGCAGGACGACATTCACACCTTCATCGCCATGCAACTTCTGCAAATGCACGCCATATGACGAACGAATCAGACCATTTATAGCTTCTTTAACAATGAGATTACGGTGGTTACAGAAACGCTTCATCATAAACCTCTTATAGCCATGGACTATTTAAACTGTGACGAACGACAGGTTTTTTTATCGTTGCTTGGCTTACCACGAGAATGGCAGATATATAAACTGATATTTTGAAGATGCGTTTTATACCAAAAGCAGTCTAGGGCACAATTTAAGGACTAGCCAAACAGGCTTTGACATTCTAAAAGAAGGCCTCGCTGGACCCGTAGCTCAGCTGGATAGAGCGTTGCCCTCCGAAGGCAAAGGCCGCGCGTTCGAATCGCGCCGGGTCCACCAGCGAGACAAATTTCTCCAAAAATTACCTTTTTGAAAGATATATTCTTTTTTGTATTATTTTGAGCATAAGCAGATTATTCGATCCTGCTCAGCTGAACGGATATCTTATTGTAGAGGAAATTTGAGGGAGTCAGTAAATTTTGGCAGCATCACCAAAGCTCGCCTCTTATCCCTGTGATAAATTCTTAAAAGAACAGTCAGAATTTTAGTAAAATAAGAAATATTCATAATAAAATCAAAGAAAATGAGATAGGAAAATAAAACTTCATTAAGTTTTATTTTACAAATATGCCAACTATTTCTTATATATACGAAAGATTATGGCCATTTTTAAGAAAATTTTCATAAATATTTAATTCGATATCGAAAGCAGATCTTCGAAGAGGGTGGCAATCTGGATTATTGGCCTCAGCCTTAATCAACTGACCGAAATTATCAATCCATTCCGCTTCTGCTTTCATATTGCCTTTATTCGAATCAAAAGACTTTGCCCGTTGAGCAATTCTTAAAAAGATAGCATGCCGTTCAGCAACTGGCATGCCTTTTAAACGGTTAAAAAAATCTTTTACGTCATATTTGCTCAAGAACGGATTCTCCTTAAAAAAAGAGTAGTCGGCATAACGAAAAAATTCTTTGATCCCCTCAAATTTCTTATCACTTATTAAATAATCAAGTTTATTCCATAAATTTTTCTCTAATAATAATTTTAATTTATATTTATAAAATATTAATAATTCTTCAAATTCTTTGCTTTTATAACATTTGTAAGACAAATTACCAAATTGGTAATCATCAAACGGAAATTTGATGCATGTAATATAAAAATTGATTTGTTCGTCAGAAATTTTTTGTTCTTCTAAGGTCTTTTCTAAGTATTTTTTTAAAATAATTATGGGATCACCTTTTCTTATTTCATCGACGCCTATCTTATATAAGAATAGATATATTCCACAGACATGCAAACATTGCTCATCCTGATAAATTTTATTTTCAAAATCATCTAAAAATTCCTTTATAAGGTCATCATAAGTATTTTCAGGATAATGATCAAAAAACCATAATTTTTTCCAAGAAGGAACTCCTTCATTAACTCCAAAGAAGGGACCCAGTATATTAGAAAATTCTTCTTTCTTAAAAATCCCTTGACCTACAAAAGCATAAATTATCTTAAAGAATGCCTTCATATCACAGAAGAGTTTATAATAACCTACTGATTTCATATGCTCAGTTATCTGTTTTAAAGATGTATTTTCTCCTGAATCACCGTTGGTTGTCGTACCTGTATATTTATAAGCATAAACCTTAAGCAAATCATCAAATGAATTATTATGTATCCTTTGCTCAAATATTATAATGTACAGAAATTTTATCAAATCAACAATCTTCTCTCTATTTTCATCAGCAATATACTTTTCATCTATATTACCAAATAATTCTTCACCAAAAACCATAATAAAAGATAAAGTACGCAAATTATCAATTTTAATTTCAGAGAAAAAAGTTAAAAATTCATCTTTGTTACTGTTTATAAAGTCCCTGAAACTTCCTTCAGAAACTTTATCTATAGCCGCATCAAATGCTGATTGGATATGAGATTCAATCTTTAATGTCAGATAAACCGTTTTTTCTTTAATGAGTTTATAACGCTCTTTTTTATCATTTTCATCACGATAGATTTCTTCCTCGTTCGCAATGATAATAACACGATTTTCCTGACATTCGACTAAGGGTTGTATTAAGGATAGGATGTCAGAAACATCCATATTTGCTCTCTCTAAGTCATCAAAGATGACTACTCTATTCTGAGCATTAAGGGCTTTTGAGTCATTTGTCTTCCCAAGGGAGTCAAGAGATAACGTAAGCTCGTCACCTTTTTCTATTTCAGATAAATCAATTTTTACTGTCGTTTTTAACAACCCTTTGAAAATGATTTTACCTAGCTGCCCCAATTTCCCACCCATAATAGGGTGCATGGCAACGTAAAGGGACTGAGCAATTTCCTCTTTGCTTTTCATTCCATAAAGGGAAACATATATTTCACTCTGGTAATCGCCAGTTCTGGCTTTTGATCTTTCATCATTGACTTTGTGAATTAGCCAGGTTTTTCCACTCCCCCATTGCCCGTTAAGCATAAGTGCAAAAGGGGGTTTATATTTTCCATCACAATAATCATTTATTTTTTCTACAATCGCAGCGTTAGGCCCCGCCCAATCATATTGCTTTTTTGTCATAATATTTATGTCTCAGCCTTGTCTAACGTAAAATTACACGACCCAGTCATATGCCCAAAAATCTTAAATCTATTTTAACGGCTATCTTAGAATAATATTGAAACGCTTTGTTACATTTTTTGTCAGCCACGTTGTTTCATAATATGCGCACCGATGTTTTGATATATATATTTCGGAAGACAGACACACATGCTACGTTTTTGTGTAAGTAATCTCATTGAGTGTTTGTTCTGCCTGTTTTTTCCCGTGATGTTTGTCTCTATAGGACGCGATTAGTTAAGCAGTACACATTTAAGCTCCTTTTTTACCACTTTCGCATTTACAATCGGACTAACTAGTGGCTTTCTGATTCTAATAGGTGCAATTCTTGCCTGTCATTTTTATTGTCGCTTGGCAGCTTTGCTACGGCCCTTTTAGGTCATAATTATTGGGATCATTCTATCCTAGACCATCATGAAATATGTCTTTTTTCTATAAAAGTATTATCATGGCGAGTGGGTTCCTGACCCTTATTATGACTAGCCCGGGCAGGTTTTCATTAAGTCTCTGCATGAGACACGAAACCGACATTGCCCTACAGTCATAACTATTTTTGCAATTTCTGCAAAAAGGAGAAAATTACATGCCTAAAGTTCTCGTCCTCTATTATTCTTCCTATGGCCATGTGGAAAAAATGGCCTATGCCGTTGCTGAAGGGATCAAAAAAGCCGGGCTGGACGTTGATATCAAACGCGTGCCAGAGCTTGTTTCTGACGAATCTGCCAAAGCCCATCATTTCAAAACCGAGCAGGCTGCCCCTATCGCCTCGCCAGATGACCTCCCTCATTATGACGCGATCATCTTAGGGGCACCCACACGTTTTGGACGCCTTCCTGCTCAGATGGCCAATTTCTGGGATCAGACAGGTGGCCTATGGGCTAAAGGGGCCCTGATTGGCAAAGTGGGCGCTGTTTTCACTTCTACAGCTACGCAGCATGGCGGACAGGAAACAACACTTTATTCCCTCATGTCCAATCTGATCCATCACGGTATGGTCATTAGTGGCCTGCCCTATAGTTTTCAGGGACAGATGGACCTTGATGAAGTTACAGGTGGCGCACCCTATGGGGCCACAACCATTGCAGCAGGAGATGGCTCTCGACAACCCTCTAAAAATGAATTAGCCGGTGCTGAATTCCTGGGCCAACACGTTGCCAATATCACAAAGAAGCTTGCTTAACATCTTTGCAAAAGCATAAATGTTACAGGACCATTGATTATGATTTTAAAGGTTTCATAGAGCCTTCTTAAATTAGATCAATGGTTCCTGCACACATCCATATCATATTCTGACATAATAATATTTTTTTAAAGTTATTAAACTAATATATAAATACTATATATTAAATTACTTATTTAAACATATTCTTAATATCCATAAATATTATTTCATTATACTTTATTGCATCCATAACATTACTCAAGAGCCTCTTCGATATAATTTCCTTTCCTAACTGCCTGATGTAATAAGAGAATAGTAAATCCCCATTTAAGCAGACCTAACCCTTCGAACCATATATTTTTCTATGCCGCTTAAATCAGGGTCTTCTTTATCCTTTCCGCAGCCCTTTATTGGCGATTATCTGATACCTCCCGGACTTCTTGCGAGAGTAAGCACGAAAGAGCAACCTATCAGTAAATATCGGAAGTCCACGACAGGGAGCATGAGTGCCTCCTTTTCAGGATTTGAAAACCACATCCATAAAGAGAGGCAGATTTAAAGAGGATATCATAAAAACACCCCAGGAAATTTATATCCCGGGGTGTTTTTCCAGCAGAGATGATGCTCTGACCTATTAGAACTTCCAGGAGAAGTCCCCACGCAGGCCGCTATCTTTATAGCTGCTGCCATATTGCCCAACATAGGAGATCCCCGCTGTCATGTTAGGCGTGATTTTAGCTTTTACGCCAACATCAACCAGGGCTGTATCCTTGGCCAAAGGCACACCAGCGACCGTAAAGCTATCACCACCACCTGAGAGGAAACGCTGTTTTGCTGTGGGCGTTAACTCACCAAAGGCATGTCTATAACCAACAGTCAGGTTCGGGATCAGTATCGCCTTATTCATTTTGAACTGTGAAGCCATACGCAGCCCAAAGGTTGAATAAGTCACGCCTGTATCCTGATCTCTGCCATGAAGCGCGGCATGATAATCTCCATGCTCTGTATAGCTATCAGTTTCCTGATTGACATAGGCCACATTGGCAAACGGTTCCAGAGTCGTCGTTTTAAACAGATCAATCCGATAACCCAGATCAGCAAAAGCCTGTGCTGTTCCACCATTGTAATCACTATTCAAACGGCGGGAATAATCACTGAATGTGGCTGTACGGCCCATATGCATGATATTCCATGTATAAGAAGCCCCTAAACGTAAGCCTAAATGCCCCCAATGTGTCCCACCATAAGCACCAATAGTCACATTATTACTATGGCCATTAGACCGACGACCCGAAACATCAAACCCTGTAAAGCCATAGCCGATCATGGCACCAGCATGCCAGTTTGAGTCACCAATCGGTGTGTCAACACCCATCACGAAACCACCAGATGAATGATGTAGCCTGGACGCATTACCGTTTCCGCTATTACTACCCCATGACCCGTAGGCCTGCATCCATGCCGCTGGACCAGATCCCTCACAGGCTTCGTCTCCATTATCTTTTTTATTATTCTTATCGTTTATATGATGAACTTTCATGGTCGTTCCAGCAGCCGGACCGCAATCAATGGCCCGCAGACGATCAATCGCTGCATCACGTGTATAATAACTCTCTTCAATCAGGGCAGTACGAACTGAAGCATGAATTTCACCAGACAGAGCGTCAAAAGCCTGACGGGCTTCCTCATCATTATCAACAGAACCAACAGCTTCCTTAACCGGATTGTCATCTTTGAGAGATTGCAGAGCCGCAGATGTTGCGATCTGATTCCTCGTGTTGGCAGCTTCCCCGAAACTTCTGTCCTGAATAATTTCAAGATAGACGTTATTCGGGTCATAAGTCGCCGTTAATGTATAGAAAGCAGTTAACTGACCCTCTGTATCATATGTCCCATACACACCTCCAGCAGCTGTTAGCACATTATATTTTGTGCCCACTGCATAAATACCTGGTCCGGCTTTCTGCACATGCAAGATTGAACCTGAATCAAGTGTAGCCTCTCCACTAACATTAATATGGTCAGCTACATTCTCATCTGCTTGGGTTAATGTGCTGCCATCTGGATCATTCGGAACGACTTTAGTCACATAGGTAGATCCGGATTGCTGGTGGAAATCGCCATTTACTGTCAATTCACCAACCTCTTTTCCACCCTCAGAACCGGGTCTGATCGTAGAGCCTGATTCAGCCGTGACACTCGCGACAGTTCCAACGCCAGCTAAAGTTCCACCCGCTTTTGCCGTCACCTCCGAACTCTCTAACGAACCTTCTACATCCAACATGCCCTGACTAATAGTGGTTGCTCCACTCAGAGCATTATCACCTGTCAGAATTGTGGTGCCAGGGCCTTTCTGCTCAAAGTTACCTGTACCGCTAATATTTTGTAAGGTCGTAGCGCCCTGGTTATTAACTGCCAGGGTGCCATTATCAACAATGCCAGAGGTGCCGGTCAGATGCCCATCCGTCGTGCCATCACCAAGCTGTAAGGTACCTTCATTAATGTTGGTTGCGCCCGTATAGCTATTATCACCAACTAATGAGGTCGTGCCAGTACCATTCTGCTCAAGCTTACCTGTCCCGCTGATCTCATGCAGCGTGGAAGCCCCTTGGTTATTAACGGCAAGGGTCGCATCATTTTTAATACTGGAACTATTATTAATCGATCCATCCGTTGTGCCATCACCAAGCTGCAATATGCCACTACTGATCGTCGTGGTTCCAGTGTAACCATTTTCCCCTTTAAAGGTCGTGGTTCCATTACCATTCTGTTCAAAATTACCAGTACCACTAACATTTTGTAAGGTCGTATCACCCTGGTTTTTAACCGCCAAAATGCCATTATCAACAATGCCAGATGTGCCAGTCAGATGCCCATCCGTCGTGCCATCACCAAGCTGTAAGGTGCCATTATTGATATTGGTTGCACCTTGATAACTATTATCCCCAATTAAAGACGTCGTTCCAGGGCCTTTCTGCTCAAAGTTACCTGTACCGCTAATATTTTGTAAGGTCGTAGCGCCCTGGTTATTAACTGCCAGGGTGCCGTTATCAACAATGCCAGATGTACCTGTCAGCTGCCCATCCGTCGTGCCATCACCAAGCTGTAAGGTGCCATTATTGATATTGGTTGCGCCCGTGTAGCTGTTATCACCGACCAGTGAGGTTGTGCCAGTACCATTCTGCTCAAGCTTACCTGTCCCACTGATTTCATGTAGCGTGGAGTCTCCCTGGTTATTAACAACCAAGTCCGTATTATTTTCAATGCTGGAACTATTATTAATCGATCCATCCGTCGTGCCATCACCAAGCTGCAATATACCACCATTAATCGTGACTTTACCTGTGTAATCATCATTGGCATCGGTGATTGTGGTTGTGCCTGTGCCGATCTGATTTAAAGCGCCTATACCGGAAATATTATGCAGGCCTGTAGCTCCCTGATTATCGACAATGAGCGCCCCGTCATTATTGATGGCTATACCAGATGTATTAGCAATCGTACCATCATTACCATTATTACCCAGCTTCAGAGCACCATGATTGATGACAGTCGCCCCTTCATACGTACTGGCCCCACCCAGTGGAGTGCCTGCATTATCCTGAAGGGTAATTGTATCATTGCCTTCAATGGTCAAGCCACCTGTACCTGTAATATTTGTCAAAACAGGTGCCAGACCTTGGTGAAATGCATCATTGTTGGTGTTCATTATGAGTTCACCATTATCAATGATGTGAGACGTACTGCCAAACGCGGTCCAGTTCTGGGTCGTATTATCACCGATCTGAAGGACACTTCCTTCATCAATTTTTGTTGTGCCTGTATAGCCGATAGTCCCCAGAAGTATTACTTTTCCTTTACCTTTTTGCTCAAAAACACCTTGGTCCCTACCGACCATGCTCCCACCAACAAAGTTCAGAGTGGTCTCATTGTTATTATTAACAATAAATTCTGCTGGTTTACCATTATCCCAGCCTACAGTCATAGTTAAATGGTCATTTCTAAAGCTCCCATCTGTGGTGCCATCACCAAGCTGGAAACTACCATTCGTAATATCGGTCGTTCCTTCATAAGTATTGTGACCCGTCAGAATGACTTTCCCGGTGCCTTGCTGAAGTACAGCGCCTGAGCCACTAATATCATGTAAATGGGTCTCACCATTATTTCGAATGTTCAGGCGACCATCATCCTGAATTCCCGATGTACCCGTCAGATAACCATCTTCAGTCCCATCACCTAGCTGTAAAGTACTCTTGGGATCTCCATTTTGATCGGGGGCTTTAATGACTGTAGCGCCTGTATAACTATTATCTCCTATCAGAGTAGCGCTTCCACTATTTCCCACTTCAACGGAACCAGTTCCACTAATATTATGAAATTTCGAACTTACTCCTATCCCCTTGCCAATAACCATCTTGCCATCATTAACAATATTGGAGCTTTTATTAATCGCCCCACCAAGCGCATTTTGGAACTCTAACGTGCTACCTTCTTTGATAGTTGTTGAGCCTGAATAATTGTTCGTGCCTATTAATATGGTTTTACCAGAACCATCCTGTTCAAAAGACCCAGTTCCCGAAATCCCGCTAAGCGTCGTCTCATCACTATTATTAACCGCCAATATTCCATTATCGGTAATTTTACCTTTTGTAACACGTCCCCTATTGTCCGTAACGCCCGTTATGTGCCCATTCGTCGTTCCATCACCGAGCTGAAACCTACCATCATTAATAGTTATGTCCCCACCATAGGCATTATCGCCTGTTAGAATCGTGGTACCTTTCCCATCTTGATCCAGGGCGCCCAAACCTGTGACGTTATGAAGAAGCGTGTCTCCATTATTATCAATAAGTAATTTTCCAGAAGACGTACTACTGGAAGCAATATTAATCCCTGAACTATTATTAATTGTTCCATCGGTAGTTCCATCGCCTAGTTTCAGTGTACCATCCGAGATCGTTACAGCCCCATGATAATCACTATTATCTTGCGTGATTGTAGTCGTCCCTTTTCCGGCCTGTTTCAAACCACCTTGACCGGAAATATTATGCAGATCAGTATTACCGCTGTTACGGACTGATAAATAACCACTGCTTCCAATAGCTATTCCAGAAGTATTATTAATCGTACCATCTTTATTGCCATATCCTAGTTGTAATGTTCCTCCATCAATCGTAGTGCTCCCTGTATAGCTATTCTCCCCTTCTAGGCTTGTGAAACCATTAACCTGCTCAAGATTGCCACTTCCGCTAATCCCATGTGCTTCCATAAAGCTGTTATTTAATTTTAACGTGCCATTATTGGTAATTCCGGAAGTATTCTCAATATATCCGTCTTTCGTCCCGTCACCGAGCTGCAACGTTCCACCAGCATCAATTGTTGTACTTCCTGTATACGTATTTGAACCTGTCAGGGTTGAACTACCATTCCCCGTCTGTTCATAATTACCACTTCCACTAATGTCATGAAGCACCGTATTGTTCTTGTTATTAACTTTTAACGTGCCGTTATCTACAATTTTGGAAGTATTATTAATTGTCCCGTCTGTGGTCCCGTCACCGAGTTGCAACGTCCCACCAGCATCAATCTCTGTCTGACCGGAATATTCCTTGTCTCCTGTCAGAGTAACTGTATTTGTCCCCATTTTATGGATACCACCTGTGCCAGTAATATCCTTGTCATAGGTCCTGTCGTCTGACCAGTTAAAGGCCAATGTGCCGTCATTTTTCGTAATCTGGTTTACACTGCCAGATGTGCCGCCATTCCCAAGTTGCAATGTGGCACCAGCTTCAATTTCCGCAACCGCCTTATTCGTCTCGTTATGAAAGCCAGCATCTCCAGCAATAATGAGGGTCCCTTCTTTTGCATTAATCTGGAAATCTTTCGTTGCATCTGTATAAGGATCATGGTTGAAGTCAGCTAAATCCGTGTTTTCAGACCCCATGACCCACGTGCCCTTACCGGTTTTATTGACGGTGCCAAAACCGTAAATATCACCCTTCACAGCTGAATTTGAGCCATCTGGCAGGACATCTGTTCCCGACTCTCCAGTCAGGTTTAATATTGCCTGCTCTCCACCGCCATACAGATTCCCAGAAATAACGGACCCATTATATAAGGTAACATCGTTATTTTCACCGTCAACAAGTACGACATTACCCAGAATCTTACCTTCCTCTCTATTAACAAGCGTAAGACTCCCCTCAGTACTGCCTATAACGTCCTGATCACCATTAACGCCTGATCTGATCGTTCCATAATTATCTATTATATTATGACCGTCACTTCCCCCTTGACCTGCTTCAAACCAGATGGCACTGGATCCGTTATCAGTCGCAATAGTTCCATGATTAATAATACGATTATTGCTACCAAATGGATTTACAGCTTCTACATTAGTAGGATAACCACCATTATCAGCCGATATAACTGAGCCTGACGGGTTTATAACTAAATCAGTATTGCTTCCAAATTCAATAACATTGCCGCTTGTACCATAGGGTCCCTCGACCTCTTGCCCTCCACCAGTTACAGCACCGCTAATCTTAATAACATTCCGACCTCCACCCGTTTGAACAGGAGCATCCACCCCTACCGCCGTATTATCCGTCCCAGAGCCAGTACTAATGACAACAGCTGGCGCAGCAACTGAAGCACCCACCCCAATCGAAACAGACGTTGTCGTCGTGTCGTCTGGCCCCCCTCCAATCAAGGCCGTTGTATCTGACGGTGTTCCTGAAATCGATCCCGTGGACCCCATGCACACTACTGACGCACCAGAGGTACAATCTGCCAAAGCGTGTGTATAAGGCACTGCAAGCAGAAGTGCCGTTGCAGAAAGAAGTGAAACCCTCAAATTTCTTGGCATTTTCGTGGCAGGATTTAATATAGAACACGCAGAAGTTTCAGATTTTTTATCAGAATCACGGAAAGACATGGCATACCTCACAAAGAAAATTGAGAAATACTCTGATTCATCTTACGGCATTATTTTCCTGAATCCTTAATAAATCCACAATTAAATGATTATTGCCTGTTCAATTTTCTAATTTTAATTTGATTACTAAATTAATAAATTCTTAATAAATTATGCAACTTATTGAAAATTAATAAATTTTATTTCATAAAAAAATTAATATGTCACTACATGAAACCATTATGTAATATTTTAATTTTTCTTATCTGGATGTTGTAGCATTTTAGCAACGTCAATCTCTTTACAGACTCCTGATTGTACAGCGACACACTAACCTATCTTAAAATATTTCTGTATCGAAATTATTATGTTATTTAGTTTCTTATGATTACAAGAAGCGAAAGAGAGCCATCATGCCAAAAGACTTCTCTTGTAACCTTCAGATAAAAACCGTTCACAAGATGATTATTCTTTGCGTTATGTTCCATACGCTATCAGCACTGGTCTCCCATCACAATAGCCGTTATAGCTTTAGGAGGGATTGCCTATCTGGCTGATTTCTCGGTCGGCGTTTCTATTGCCTTATCTTATGGAACATTAAATGTAGTTCTGGGGATTCTTATAGCAGATGTCATTATTTTCGCCGGCAGCTTCCTTCTTGCCTGGTATGTAGCACGTTACAATATCGACCTTGATCTGATTTCACGCGGTGCCGGGTTTGGTTATGCTGGCTCCATCCCTACTTACTTGTTTTTGCGAGCTTTATTACATGCATCCTATTTGCCCCATATGGTATGAAAGCCCTGACCAAAATGCAGGTCTGGATCATACCATTATGACTTCTTCTCATATTGGGCTCCGTGATTTATCTTATGCCATCACACCCCTATCTGGTGTGTCAATTTCTTTCATTTAAAGTGCTTTCGGGCCAGCAGTCCCTCAACCTTCCTGTCATTACACTTTCAGTCGGTGTTGTCCTGGCCATGATGGACCTCTCGCATGGACCAGCGCCTATATCCACCTAACAGGACATTTTCTCGACCAGGTCATCTTCCTTGTCATAAACCTGCTTATGGAAAGAAACATCTTTTCAATTCTTCAATCCATTCTAAGTCTCTATACAGATTGTACCTTTGCTTGGATCATGACAGCCTGTGCATATATTACACTTAATAAATATCTCTTTGATCTTTCTCCTACAGAGCCAGAATATAGACGGAAAATACTTCCGACAATCTACCCTGCTGGTGTTACGGTTTTCCTATTCACAACAATTCTTTCTGTATTAAGTTATGAAAATAATTTTGGCCCTGCTTTGCAGAATTATTATGCCATCATTACCGTTACCATCGCTTTTATTGCAACACCTCTTCTACTTATAAGTTCCCTCATTGGCGGTAATCTCTTCCTTTGGGGGACAACTATTTTCGTTTCAACACATGACACTCTGATGCTCAGCACTGCGCTCCTAACGTGGCCTTCAGCGCGCTCCATGCACTGACGCAGGCCATATTGCAGCAATTAACACCATAACCCGCCACTTTATGGAAGATGAACAAAAGCCTTATTTCATAGGACCCTATTCCTCTCTTGGACATTCAATAATCATCCTTATGGCAACCTCTCTTTTTCTTGCTCTGTCTTCATTATTATTTCAATGGCTTCACTTAAAAGGAAGTTTCATAGGCGATGCAATATCTGGCGGATTCCTCATAATGATAGGTGTCCTGACAACCTCTTCCGCCTGGCAACAGTTTCGCGCACTCAAAACCGAAATCCCTTTTAACCGCTCAGGGCAGTCCATAGTAACAAAATCACGCAGATGGAGAGAGGCTGGCAGGTTTTATTATTAGGTATGCTTTTTGGGTTAGGGTTTGATACCGCGAGTGAAATCAGCCTGTTGAGTCTTACGTCAGCACATCATCATGCAGGAATGATGTTTCTTCCCTGTCTATTATTCCCACTGCTCTTTACTGGTGCCATGGCCTTGATAGACAGTCTGGATAATCTGTTGATGTTCGTGCCTGGCGGAAAAAAACTCCCTTCCTGTAAAAGGGCGCGCCCGTTACCGCCTGAGCATCACACTGCTTTCAAGCTTCATTGCCCTCTTTATCGGCGGGATCGAACTGATTTCACTGCTTGATATAAAAGCCAGTTTTCTTTTATCAACCCTGAACTAGTACGGAGCCCATACAGAAGAAATTGGTGGTTTTATCCTTTTCCTGTTTTCATCTTTATGGGTTGGATATAGCTTTCATACCAGAAACAAACCACTTAAAAGCCACCCCACTCGCGGATAAAGCGTATAACAACCTCAGCACCTTCTCCTGCACGGATATTTGTAAAAACGAAGGGTTTGTTCCCCCTCATCTTGCGGCTATCACGTTTCATAATCCCCAGATCTGCCCTGACATAAGATGCAAGATCAGTTTTGTTAATCACCAGTAAGTCACTCCACTCAAGCCTCTTACGGGCAACAATAGCCGCGATAGCCACTAGTAATTTACCTTTTTCACGTAGAGTCAGTTTCATCGTTCAAAAATCCTGTTCTTCCTCAATAACGCCAAGAAGAAGGCATCAGGCGATTATCTCTTACAAACGGCAAGAGCCTTTTCATAAGATGCTCCAGGCTCCGACTTCTTTCTGCCTGAAAAGCTACCAACACAAGCATTACCGTAACAAGTTTTCCCACCCATTATAGCAAGGCGGGGGAAAAGTTTTTCACATAGCTCTATATATCCCTGACACAGGTCGCCCGCTGCCATACCTCCAGAAATATTCACCGTCATCTTAGCCTACGCAGAATGACTGCCTTGATAACAGCGCAGAAAAAGCAGGCGTGTACACCCTCCCTACCCCAGACAGATCAGCACAGAGCGCCCTTCTTCATGCAGCATCCTGAGAGCAAAATGGTCACGTACTTCTTTATAAGAAAGAGTATTGAGTCCTGTCGATTATCAGTCTCCCTAAGAGCAATACGAACCAGAAAACATGATATAATGTGCATTTAAGGAAAGAAATAAGTGCTTTTTCCTAAATGGTTTTTTTAAAAAACTTCATTCACAAAATATATAACCAGGACTATGTTTCTTCACATATTATCCATGTTCCTGGCCATTAACCTGAAGAGCTATCCTATTTAAAGCCTGATTATGCTCCTTTCCTCTAAACACGCTCTGCTGATTTTCAACCCTGTAGCAGGCCATTATAAGCCACGGCGATTGCAGTTATTTGTAAAGAATCTGCAAAAACTGGGTTGGAATGTCGCCCTCTCTCCTACGGCCTATCCCGGTCATGGAGGAGGGGTCGCAAAAGAGGCTTTGGCCCAGGGCGACATTGACCTGATCATCGTTGGTGGTGGGGATGGTACAATTTCCGAAATTGCAGAACAGCTCCTTGGCTCTTCTGTCCCATTGGCTATTTTCCCCATTGGATCAGCCAACGTCCTGGCTCGGGAACTGGAAATTCCTTTCAATGATTACGAAAATACCCTGATGATTGAACGGATTTTCACGCAATCAGCGGCAAAGAAAATCTGGCCTGGTATTATAAACGCCCCAGAGGGAAAGACCATCTTCATACAGATGGCCGGGATAGGACCGGATGGCTGGATTGTCAGGAATGTTTCCACACATCTTAAAAAATATATTGGACGCTCAGCCTATGTTCTTTCAGCCCTGAAATGCATATTATTATATAAATTCACGCCCTTCACACTCTTTCTTGATAATAAAGAAGAGAATCTGACAGCTGCTATTATAACCAAAGGACGTTATTATGGAGGTAAATTTCAGATCATTCCTACCTCCCCTCAGCAATTTCACAATTTCGAAGTGATCTTATTTCGCTGCCAAACAATGTTTTCCTTCTTGAAATCTATTATTTCCTTCTTTTTATTTCGGAATAAAAATGAATTTATAGAAATAAGAACCGTTCAAAATGCTCAGATTCCCGCCCATCAAAAAATAGATCTACAAATTGACGGTGATGCTCATGAAATCTCTAAAGCTGATATCAGCGTCTCAGACAAACCTCTAAGAATCATTGCCCCGTAAAGAAGAATTGTTTTTATAATGAAATATTTGCTAAAAGTATGTCAGTCTCAAAAATCGTTCACCTTTAATGTTGATTTTTGATGAAATCCACACCTCCGGTCTAGCCTATATCATCCAAGCATGCCTTGACCCTACTGACGGCACCTCGATGATATCCGTCAAATATTCTACCATCATCTTCAAGCTCGCTAATTTCGGCTCCACAGGTCAATATCATGTGCATATTGACCGCCTTGGCTTACTTCTGCCAGAGAAATAACCCCGTGACAAAACCCTCAAACCAATGAGGGACAATATAAAAATCTCTATCTTTCCTCATCTACAAAAATATATCCTTACTAAACAAGGTATTAATATTTTTTGTACCAAAAATAAATTTACACAAGAAACACTATATTATTTTAATAAAAAATTATTCTTTTCTATACAGAAAAATACTGACATTATTTTAACATAATTACTCATTATTTTTCACACTAACCAAATTATGGTGATTTAAATAATATTTTTTCTACTGGTCTATAATGGAGTGGTATAATAGCGCTGGGAAGTCTCTCCTCCAGAAGTTTGATGAACATTTCTGTGATTCGGCTTCTGTGTTGGACCAAAAACTATGAAGGGATTTCGCCTATAGCGTTACAGAATTGAAAGGATATCTATGAAAATAAAAGCACTTCTAACCTCCTCACTTACATCAGGGGCTGCTCTCATAACCGCTAGCAGCCTTCTTCATTCCGCCTACGCCGAGGATATAAAGGGCGTTGGCCATGAAGGGAAACTGACTGATGCCTCAGGTCAATATGCAGGGCGCATAGATACTAGCGGGAAAGTAGAAGACCGTGATGGAAACTATGCCGGCAGCATAAAAAATGATGGCAAGATCGAAAATGCCCAAGGAGATTATGCCGGGCGTATTGATGAAAACGGAAACTTCGAAGATAGTAATGGCACTTATAGTGGCCGCCTGAGAACTGACGGGAAAGTCGAGAATAAGCAAGGGTCCTATATAGGGAGCGTCAGTCACTATGGAATGCTTGAAGATGCCCAAGGGCATTTTGCAGGAAGTGTTCCAGAAGGCGATGATGCCCTTGGTGCGATTATTCTATCCATAAAGAGCAAGGAAATCGCTCAAAAATAGCGCTCCTACTCTGAAAAATTTCCCGGACTGTCTGTGAAAAGTCAGTCCGGGGTTCGTAAGTCTATAACGCTGTAACTTATCTATTGCAAATATGATGGGCCCAGAGCCTTACGGACGTCAATGACCTGCATATTTGCAGCATGAGCAGCAATAATCCCCTCGTCACTATCTTCAAAAACAAGGCAATAGGCGGGGTCGATCCCCATTTTTTGAGCCGCTAGTAAAAACAGATCAGGGGCAGGTTTTCCCTTGCGGACGTCATTAACTGTTACAACATCCGTAAAAAGTGTTCTGACACCAATAGCCTGCAAAGTGATTTCCACAACTGAACGCTCCCCTCCTGAAGCAACAGCCATCGCAACCTTACGATAATAATCCCGTGCAATCTGGGCCACTGGAGCAATCGCCTCCACATGCTCTATATTTTGCCGAAATAAGAGTGAGCTTTCCTGATTAACTTTATCGACATCAAAACAGGCACCAAAACTTTTTTTAAACTCTCTCAGCATATCAACACCTGAGACCCCGACACGTTCATAATACCAGTCACGGGGAAGATCATAACCAGCTTTTTTCAACGCTACCCCAAAAGAGGAAAAATGAAGGGGTGCCGTTTTGGCAAGCGTATTATCACAGTCAAATATAAGCGCCTTAAATTCATAATTTGATAAGTCTATTTCACAAACCACCTAAATAATACTCCACACATATATTTTATAATAATATCTTAATTACAGGCTATGAGATTTTTCTGCTTCCCTCTTGCAGGAGCATCACCCCCCTTTTCGAAATATTTTGGATCTTACAAAAAGGGGAATGCATAGTGACTCAGTTTTTACGGTAAGATTCCGCCATTGCATTTGCTGCAACCATAGCACGGTAAACCATCTCTTCCGTTACTTTAAAGGGCATATTCCCCATTGTATCGTCTTTAGCACAGGCAAGATGAGCCACTTTACGCCATTCTGCTTCTTTAAACGTCTTTACCCCGATCTCTGCCAAGGTCATAGGCAACCCTGCTGCTTTGATAACCTTAATGACAGACTCTATTTCCTCGGTTGGCGCGTTTTCAAGAACAAGCTGCGTCAGCAGACCGAACACAACTTTTTCTCCATGCTGAGCCTTATGCAGGTCAGGCACACTGCTCATACCATTATTAATGGCATGGGCTGCGGCTAGCCCTCCTGATTCAGCACCAATGCCGCTCAGGTAAATTGTCGCTTCAATGGTCTGCTCGACAGCCGGTGTAGAAAGGTGATTGCGAATGCCGTACATCGCTTTTTCAACATTTGCACATAAAAATTCATAGCACATTCTTGCCAATCCCAGTCCGACATGTGACGGCCTTTTCAGAACAAGATTAAGGCCATCTGCTCTATAACAGGCACGGGCTTCAAAATAGGTTGCCAGAGCATCTCCAACACCTGCTGCAAAGAAACGGGCAGGAGCTGCTGCCAGAATATCAATATCAGCGATGATGACATCGGGATTCTGCGGAAGATAGAGGTAACGGTCAAACGCGCCCTCCTTGGTATAAATCACAGCCAGCGCTGTACAAGGAGCATCTGTCGAGGCAATCGTAGGATAGAGAATGACTGGTAATTTGTAATAATGCGCGACAGCTTTTGCTGTATCAAGCGTCTTACCACCTCCAACACCGACAATAACATTGGCACCTTTTGCCGTTGCCAGTCCTCCCAGACGTTTGATTTCATCATCGGTACATTCAAAAGCAAACTGCTCTGCATAACCCTTCAGACCAGCTTTTTCCAAAGCTGTGACGCTTTCCTTCTTAACGCGGTCAACAATAAAAACATCACTGATAATCAGGGCATTATTACCGAAATCCTTCACAAAATCCGGCAATTGGGCAAGTAACCCACTACCGATCATAAATTTTTTAGGTGATGTGACTGAACGAGGAATTTCGTGAGGCATCTTTCATACTCCCTGACTTTAATGTTTCTTCGTTACCTTTCCAGCCTATACCTCCTACCTACTTCCCTTCCAGCATATTCGCCATGAGGAATATAAAATTATAGTTATTTAAACTTTAAAAACGCCTTATGATATGGAATTCTAGCTTTTTCCCTGTTCTTTAGAAAAAGGAAACTTTCCCGATATTCCTGATACCAGGGAACGTGCAAGCCAGTTTACCGTACCGGATAACGTCACGATCACAACACCAATCACCGTCCAGCGATCCATATGATCGTGGAAAATGGTCTGACTGAACAGAACAGCCCAGATCATCTGACTATATTGTGCGAGGGAAACGCGACTTGCAGGTGTCTTCTGCGCTGCGGTCATTAATAAAAGCTGACCTAATGCTGCTAAAAATCCATATCCGAATAAGTAAATCCATGCCGTAATATCGCGTGGCCAGGTAAAATGGCCCATCATTAAAAAACCATTGCCAATAAGAGGCCCCGCAAGGGAAGAACCAAATAATTCCAGACGACTCGTTTTACCTGTTGCTACTTTATAGGCAACGACACTAACCGCATTTGCCAGTGCTGAGATAAGAGCGCAGGCATACCCCAGATTAAAAGGCCTGACACCTGGCCTTAATACAATTAGAACACCAATAAATCCGATAAAGACAGAAAGCCATGAGGCGATGGAAATACGTTCTTTCAGAAAAATGGTCGAAAGAATATTCGCCATAAAAGGCATCAAAAATATCAGCGATAAAGCTTCTGGCATAGAAAGCAGCATGAACGCCTCTACACTTACCGCTGTCGCTGTAAAAACTGCCAATGCGCGTAACAGCCAGAGGGGAACCTCCCTCTTATAAGGTATGATATCAGCATAACTCTCATGCTTTTTCTTCACAAAGGGAAGAAGGAGCACCCCAAACATTCCGCCAGAAAAAGCCACTTCAAAGGGATTTAGCTGACCTGCGAGCAGTTTTGAGAACATATCGCTAATAGCAAAGGAGGCAAAGCCAGCCAAAGCCAGAAGAACACCGAGAGTCGGCTGATTAAACCTCATGGCTTTTCATTCGCCTATATGTAAAGTAAGAAGAGGCCCTCTAAAAACGAGTAACCTTAGCTCTCGATTATAAAGGGAGAGGTCTTACTTCATTCCTAACGGCAAATTGTCAATAAGCCTGACTGTACCAAAAGGAACCGCCAGAAGAGCCAGAGCATCATTTGTGACAGGATTGGCCGGTTCAAAGGTTGCAGAGTCAATAATAACGGCATAATCGGGCTGGGGAATGTTGTTTTGCTGCAACAGCTCTTTCAGCCTTGATTCCAGAACTTCCCGATCGCGCTCCCCTGACTGAAAAAGAATCTGCACCCCCTTCAGGGCCTTATACAACCCTGGTGCCAAGGCACGTTCTTCTTTGCTCAATCTTACATTACGGCTGGAGCTGGCAAGACCATCCTCCTCACGCCTTGTGGGAACAATTGTAAGGGCCACAGGGATATTCAGATCTTTGACAAACCTTTTGATCACCGCACATTGCTGAGCATCTTTCTGACCAAAATAGGCTTTTTGAGGCTGAACAATGTTAAAAAGTTTCGTCACAACAGTGGCAACGCCTGAAAAATGTCCTGGCCGGGACACACCTTCCAACTGCATTGCAACACCTCCGACCTCTATAGTCGTTGCAAAATCGGGAGGATAGAATTCTGCTGCGTCAGGAGTAAAAACCACATCAACCCCTTCATTTGCCAGAAGCGCAAGATCACGTTCAATATCACGAGGGTAGCTATCAAAATCTTCCTGCGGCCCAAACTGGGTAGGATTGACAAAAATACTGACAATCACAGCATCATTTTCTGCCTTGGCACGCCTTACGAGAGAAAGATGTCCTTCATGGAGGAAACCCATTGTAGGCACAAAACCAACCTGTTTATAGTCCGCACGTGCCTGACGAAGGCTCTTGATCGTCGTGCAATGCTTCATGTTCAATCCTTCTCAATAACGTCTTGGCCCTTTATAGAGTAACACATCAATCACTCTGAAAGACCCTCTTCTTCTGATGACCTCAGCCTCTGTCACACATCCAGTCAACCCTATGATTGTCATCATCGGAGCTGGTCCATCCGGCCTTTTTGCCGCGGAATGTTTGGCGCAAAAAGGTTATTCTGTCCATCTTTTTGACCATATGAACCGCCCCGGTCGAAAATTTCTCATGGCTGGAAGAAGCGGGCTTAACCTTACTCATAGTGAACCGCTTAACCGTTTCATTACCCGATATGGGAAAGCGCGCTCTCAGCTGGAAGCTGCCATACGTGCCTTTCCGCCAGAATCCTTGGTTCAGTGGGCCGAAGATCTTGGGCAGCCCTGCTTTAAAGGAAGTTCAGGACGTATTTTCCTTTCGACGCTCAAAGCCTCCCCCCTCCTGCGCGCGTGGCTTCAGAGATTGCAGGAACTGAAAGTCACTTTCCACCCTCATCATGAGCTCATTGAAATAAAAGGGCAGACAGCTTATTTCAGAAATGAACAAGGCGCTGTCACTTGCCCCTTTGATAGCTGTATTTTGGCGCTAGGAGGCGCAAGCTGGCCCCGTCTGGGAAGTGACGGCCACTGGTCAGCTCTTTTTGCAGGATTATGTGCCCCGTTCGAACCGTCAAATTGTGGCTTTATGCCTGATTGGCCCGTTGAGTTTTACCAGAAACATGAAGGCGCTCATTTAAAGTCTATCTTACTCACCTTTGCCGGGCAGAAAGCAAGAGGGGACCTGACTGTGACACAAAGAGGTCTGGAAGGCGCTCCCCTCTATGCCTTGTCTCCCCTTTTACGCGAGACAATCAAAAAACAGGGTTCTGCAACACTTTCCCTTGATTTCAGACCCTCTTTAACCAGCGCCGACATAGCCTCCCGTCTGGCCCGGCAGCGCCCTCGGGAAACGCTCACAAACCGTCTGCGCAAGGCTCTGAAATTTGACAGATTTTCATCCTCTCTCATCACACATCTTCCACGTGAACAGACTGACCCTGCGTCATTAGGACAGTCTGTTAAAAACTTCCCGCTCACCCTGATCGCGACAGATAGTCTGGACCGCGCCATTTCTACGGCTGGCGGATTACGTTTTTCTGCTTTGACCGACAATTTTATGCTAAAAACTCACCCAGGAGTCTTCACCTGTGGTGAAATGCTGGATTGGGAAGCACCAACCGGTGGCTATTTACTCCAGGCCTGTTTTTCAACTGCTTATATTGTCAGCCAGGGTGTTGAACACTGGCTCTCTTCTTCATTGACGACTAAACTATAAAACCATGACGATAGCTTCTCCTGCCACTATTAATCTCGGTCGAGACCACTCCGGCGCTGACGCCTTCCTTGACCTGCCAGAACTCCTTGCCACACGCCTACTGGTACAGGGCAATTCAGGCTCCGGGAAATCTCACCTTCTCAGGCGGTTACTGGAACAAACGGCGACTCTCGTACAACAGATCATTATCGACCCTGAGGGGGATTTTGTTACCCTGGCGGAGCCTTACGATCACCTGGTTATTAATGTAGAGGCACAAAGCGAGGCTGCTCTGCAAGCAGCAGGAGAGAGAGCGCGTATCCACCGCGTCTCAGTCATTCTCAACCTTGAATCTCTTGAAGCAGAGAGACAGTTACGTGCTGTAGGCGCTTTTTTGACGGGTCTTTTTGAAGCCCCACGTACTTATTGGTATCCTGTCCTTGTCATAGTCGATGAGGCACAGCTCTTTGCGCCTGCGGCTGGGGGCGATACCTCTGACGAAGCCCGACGCCTTTCTCTTGGCGCCATGACCAATCTCATGTGCCGTGGCCGCAAAAGGGGACTGGCCGGAATCATCGCTACACAACGTCTGGCAAAACTGGCCAAAAACGTGGCCGCTGAAGCCTCAAATTTCCTTATGGGACGGACGTTCCTGGATATTGACATGGCACGGGCTGCCGACCTTCTGGGAATGGAACGCAGAGCCGCAGAGGCGTTTCGTGATCTGGAACGTGGTCAGTTCATGGCACTCGGCCCGGCCTTATCCCGCCGACCGAAACGCATTACGATAGGCTCTGTCGCAACAGCGAGCCGAGGTTCTGGTCCTCTGCTTATGCCTCTAGAAAAACCCTCTGTTTCAGTAGAAGAATTGCACGAACTCATTTTACAGGATGAACCCGAACTCACCCCACGCCCCCGGCGGGAGCTTCAACCTCCGCCACCCGATCTCCTGGCACAACTTGATGCTTACGCAGACAAGCGTGCCAATGCTGCTGCCACAGAAGAAAATACCTCAGCCGGACTTCAAGAGCCTGATCCACTGGCATTATGGAATTTAATCCGCGAAACAACCACCGATGAAAAAAGTTATTACCACGCCCTGGCAACGCTTTATCAGGACTTCCAGATGAGAGCACGCCTTCATGGCTTGCCACGTTCCGTTCTCGATATGAATGGCTTCAGACGTCTTCTCGGGTCGATCAGATCGGGGATTTCTTATGAAGAGTCTCTTTCAGAAGACTGGCAGGATATCCTCAGGCGTTCTGAACAGCTTCCCGAAGACCTTCAAGGTCTTTACCTCCTTCTTGCCCAGTCAGCACGGTCTCATGCACCCTGCCCCTCCGATGAAATACTGGCACGTATTTACGGAACGCACTCTCTCAGCAGGGCAAGGCGTCAACTTCACTATCTGGAAGAATGTGAAATGATCATCCTGCGTGAGGAAGGTTCAAAACGCATTATCGCGATAATCGGGCCTGCCTGGCAAACCTCCGCAGACTAAAATATCCATATTTACAAAGACCTGTGTGCACTCTACCTGCCTGGCCTCTCATAAATGGCCATCGCTGTCTGCTGCCTTATTCTATTTTATTTTAAAAAAAAATTTAAAAACCCATTGCAGCTTTCAGAAGAAAAAGTCATGATTCAATTCGTGGAGAATCAGAGGGGTTCCATAAGAGCCTCCTGCATCACGAAAGAGTCACTTCTGCCTCACGACTGAGGCAGGAAAAAATGAGTGGGCAAGCGATGAGCAAATGGATTTATAGTTTCGGACCCGGTCTGAATGAAGGCAGTGCGGAAATGCGCAACCTTCTTGGCGGCAAAGGGGCTAATCTTGCTGAAATGGCAAGAATTGGTCTTCCTGTTCCTCCTGGTTTTACCATCACGACGGAAGTTTGTTCTGCTTTTTACGAAAACGGACGCTCTTATCCTTCTGATCTGGCCGGACAGCTTGAAGCTGCCATGGCTGGTATTGAAAAAACCATGGGGCTACGTTTTGGAGACGCAAACGCGCCTTTGCTGGTTTCCGTCCGTTCCGGTGCACGCGTTTCCATGCCGGGCATGATGGATACCGTTCTCAACCTCGGACTGAATGATCAGACTGTTGAGGGCCTTGCTAAATCAGCAGGTGATGATCGTTTTGCCTGGGATAGTTACCGCCGCTTTATCCAGATGTATGGCTCCGTTGTTATGGGGGTTCCTCATCATCATTTTGAGGAAATTCTGGAACGCGCCAAACATACGCTCCACAAAAATGATGATACGGAACTAACAGCTGAAAACTGGAAACTCCTGATCGAAGATTACAAGGCTCTGGTTCTGAATGAAACGGGAGCGCCTTTCCCAACAGATCCTCAAGAACAGCTTTGGGGCGCGATCAGTGCTGTTTTCAACTCATGGATGAATCCCCGCGCAAACACATATCGTCGTCTTAATGACATTCCTGCAAGCTGGGGAACAGCAGTCAACGTGCAATCCATGGTCTTTGGCAATATGGGTGATGACTGCGCAACAGGCGTATGCTTTACGCGCGATCCTTCCACGGGTGAGAATATTTTCTACGGAGAATATCTCATTAATGCCCAAGGGGAGGACGTTGTCGCGGGAATCCGCACGCCACAGCCCATGGCAGAAGCGAAAGCAGCTTCTGGGCAGACCTCCATGGAAAAAGCACTTCCAGACGCCTATAAAGAACTTCTGAAAGTTCGCGAACTTCTGGAACGTCACTACAGGGATATGCAGGATATTGAGTTTACTGTTCAAAGTAACAAACTCTATCTTCTCCAGACCCGCAACGGCAAACGTACTGCTGCTGCTTCCCTGCGGATTGCCATTGATATGGCAAAAGAGGGCCTCATCACCAAGGAAGAGGCCATTAAACAGGTTCCCCCTTCATCATTAGACCAGCTCCTGCATCCCGTCCTGGACCCTAAATCAGAGCGTATTCTGATGACAAAAGGGCTTCCTGCCTCTCCGGGAGCGGCAACAGGCGTCATCGCATTCAGTGCTGAAGATGTCGAAGACCGTGCCACAAAGGGTGAAGATGTTATTCTTGTCCGTATCGAGACCTCACCTGAAGACGTCCACGGTATGCATGCTGCCCGTGGTGTCCTTACAACAAGAGGAGGCATGACCTCTCATGCTGCTGTCGTTGCACGTGGTATGGGCAGAGTGTGCGTTGCTGGTGCAGGAACAATTTCCGTTAATTATAATGCCCAGACCCTCAGCGTAAATGGCCATACCCTTAAAGCCGGGGATTGGATTACCCTTGATGGGAGCACTGGAGAGGTTTTCCTTGGCCGCGTGCCAACTGTAGCGCCTTCTCTCTCTGGTGATTTCACAACCCTCATGCAATGGGCTGACGCTGCACGCCGTCTCGGTATCCGTGCCAATGCTGAAACACTCGATGATGCTGAAACAGCCCTCCGCTTTGGTGCTGAAGGTATCGGCCTCTGTCGTACAGAGCATATGTTCTTCGGTCCAGAACGCATCGGACATGTGCGGCAGATGATTATGGCGGAAGAACCCGAGGCACGGGCGCGGGCGATTAACGCGCTCTTACCGTTCCAGCGTGATGATTTCTCATCTCTCTTCCGGACAATGGCTGGTTTGCCTGTCACTGTTCGTCTTCTTGACCCTCCTCTTCACGAATTCCTCCCGCATGGAGAGCAGGAACTGGCTGAAGTGGCAAAAGCGCTGGGACAGAATGTTGAAATATTACGCGAACGCCGGAGCGCGCTCTCAGAAGCTAATCCAATGCTTGGGCATCGTGGCTGCCGGCTCGGAATCAGCCATCCTGAAATCTATGAAATGCAGGTTCGGGCCTTAACTGAAGCGGCCCTTCTTGTTAGTAAGGAAACAGGTCGCCCTGTCAAACCTGAGATCATGATCCCTCTCATTGGTACAAAAGCTGAACTTGATCTTCTTCGTAAGCTTTGTGAAAAAGTCGTCGCAGACGTGCTAAAAGAGCAGAAAGCTGAACTGCCTTACATTATTGGCACCATGATTGAGTTGCCGAGAGCGGCTCTGATGGCTGATAAAATTGCTGAAAGCGCAGATTTCTTCTCTTTCGGAACCAATGACCTTACCCAGACAACTCTGGGGGTTTCTCGTGATGATGCTGGCTCTTTCCTTCCTTCTTATGTAGAGAAGGGATTGCTCCCTCATGATCCCTTTATTTCGATCGATCAGGAAGGCGTTGGGGCTCTGGTCCGTATGGGGGTTGAAAAAGGCCGTTCCGCCAAACCAGGACTCAAACTTGGTATTTGCGGTGAACATGGTGGCGATCCACGCTCCATTGCCTTCTTCGAAGAAGTCGGATTAGACTATGTCTCATGCTCACCTTTCCGGGTTCCAGTTGCCCGTCTGGCCGCAGCTCAGGCAGCCCTGACATCCAGACACAAAAAATAAAACTGAATAAACAGTTATTAAAGAAATTCAAAAAAGGCTGCTTTCTTCAAAGCAGCCTTTTTTGTCACAAAGCTGACAAAAGGAGATTTTATGGCTGAAACGCTCATACTCTATCTGATTTCAGATGCAACAGGACAGACACTTGAATCCGTAGCGCGGGCCTGTATGGCACAATTTCCAGGACTTGATATACAACTACGTCACTGGAACCTGATCCGGACCTCGCTACAATTACGTCACGTTCTTGACCAGATTGCATTAAAGCCAGGTCTCGTGATGTCTTCTTTTACAAACTCCAAGCTTCAGGATGAACTGAAAGCAGGCTGTGAGCAGATTCACGTCAGCCTTCTTGATGTACTCAATAGCGCCATCAGCTTTCTGGCTGAAGAAACGGGAGAAACACCAAATGGGCGGCCAGGTGGCCAGTATATCATGGATGAAAGTTATAACCGTCGCATCAAAGCTATGCACTACGTCCTTTCCCATGATGATGGTCAACAAGTGCAGGATTTAAAGGGAGCTGATGTTATTTTAGTGGGCGTATCCCGTGTCTCAAAGACCCCAACCTGCTTTTATCTGGCCAATCGTGGCATTATGGCGGCCAATATCCCCCTTGTCATGGGCATAGAACCTCCCCCTACTCTTTATGAATCCACATGCCCTATTATCGGTCTAACCATTTCAACCCAGACACTCATTGATATCCGCAGAACACGTCTTTCGCAGATTGTTCCTGAAAATGGGCATACCCCCAATACAACACAAACTGATTATATAGATTACGAAAAAGTGGAAGAAGAGCTTAACTGGGCCAAACGCCTCTGTCGCAGCCATAAATGGCCCATTATTGATGTGACGAGACGTTCGATTGAGGAAACGTCAGCCTCGATTATGGAAATTCTATCCCGCTCACAGGAGCTATAGGTCGCAGATCAGTTTTTAACTACCTGAAATTTTCAAGAATTTTAAGGACGCTTTCCAGTAAAGTCTCCGGGCTCGCAAAACCGGAGACTTTTATAACAGCTTCGTCCTCTCCTGGTTCTCCCAGCATAGTATAGGCTTGGCAATAAGGAAGGCGGCATATAACGCCCTGAACGACGTTCAAAGCACCCTTTTACAACTTCATGTGCAGGACATAGATAAATAAACTGAACTGACAGACCTCTGGATAGAATATCCCGGTAGTGAGGTTTCAAGGCTGAGCAGGTCAGGATTCCTCCTTGACCTGATTGAACCTGTTTTTCAAGCCACTCGCGGCAAAGGGCGTTTTATCTACTCCTGAAACACCCATAGCCACCAGATAGTGCGGCGCCATATAGTCTGGTTTATCTTTAGAGAGGATAATCTCCTCTTCTAAAGCGACCATTGCACAATAGCATCTTTCCGGGCGATAATTACGTCCTGGGTCATATTGACGAACAAACCATGCTCAACGACGCCCACAATTGAATCAAGTTCCTGGGCCAGAGTAAAAGGATCTTTTATCGGTCCAAACATGCAGTCAAATATATAATTGCCATTATCGGTAATAAACAAGTTACCCTCTGCCGTTTTCCGCGCCACTACGGATTGGACACCGGTCTTTCTCAGGCGTGATGCTGTACTATTTGCTCCAAACTGCACCACTTCCACAGGAACTGGAACCCGCTCTCCCAAACTTTCAACAGGCTTAGTCTCATCTACAATTACGACAAAGCGTTTTGTTGCCTGAGCAATCATCTTCTCACGCAACAAAGCCCCTCCGAGCCCTTTAATGAGGTTGAGTGTCCCTTTTTCAACTTCGTCAGCCCCATCAATGGCAATATCAAGGTCGGGATGTTCATCAAGAGTGCCCAGTTTGATGCCCAGACTCTGCGCCAGAGATTTCGTAGCCTCTGAGGTCGGAATCCCTATAATATCCAGACCCTCTGCCACACGCCTCCCAAGGCACCTGACCATAAAAGCCGCTGTTGTGCCGGTTCCCAGCCCCACAACCATACCAGATTCAATAAAAGAAACCGCTTTTTCCGCCGCGGCCTGTTTACATGCATCAATCGTCATCTAACCTGCTCCAGCAGCCGCGCTATCAGCAAGAATAAGAATCTTTCCTTCAGATGAAATACGCCCTGCAGGGATGGTTTTATCACCTGCTTTTAATCTTTCAAGCATTTCTGCTTTACTAGCCCCTGTAACCAGAAAAACGACCAAGCGACTTGAAGCGATAGCTCGATAAGTTAACGTCACGCGTTCATAGGGAACATGAGTGGGTCTGGCAACACCCACCCAATGATTGCCTTCATCCAACACTTTCTGCCCCGGAAAGAGAGACGCTGTATGACCATCTGGACCCAGCCCTAATATGACAATATCAAAAAAGGGTTTGCCGGTTTGCAGTGTCTCGCTTCCATACAAACCCTGAAGCGTCTTTTCATAAGAAGCTGCATCTTCCTCAGCTGTTCCAGAAACCGGAATCGGGAAAATCTGTGAAGGGTGCAAAGGAACTTTAGAGAGCAATGTTTCCATCGCCATTTTATGATTGCTATCAGCATGGTCATAAGGAATATGGCGGTCATCCCCATAAAAAATCTCAAGACGCGACCAGTCAATTTTCTGCGCTATCTCAGGTTGGGCAAGATATTCAAAAAGACGTTTGGGTGTTGACCCGCCAGAAAGGGCTATACGTATTTTTGGTCCTGTAGAAGCGCTGATAGCATATATGATCAGCGCTGCCATCCGTTGAGCCACCGCATCAGAATCAGTTAAAATTTCAGTAGATGCGTCTTTCATAGTCATGGTCATAATTTTACTCTTCAATACCTGGCTGTCTTAATCTTTAAGGTTAGGCAACACAAATTCCTCTATCGCCTTGGCCCAGCCCTCTTCTTCATTCCCGGTCGTCACAAAGGAGGCTGCATTTTTAACAATTTGCGGTGCCTGCCCCATGGCAATACTTATACCCGCAGCCTTTAAGAGCGAAATATCATTTTCAGCATCCCCCAGAGCGGCAATCTGCTCAGGAAGGATATTATAAAGTTCCGCAATCTTCCTGAGAGCATGGCCCTTCGTAGCCTGGGGCGCAGTAATATCAAGCATAAGAGGGTTAGAGCGCAAAGCTGAAATACGACCCTGATAATGGCTGCTTAAAGCGTGTTCCAACGCAACCAGAACTTCCGGATCACGCCCCATAGCCACAACACGATTAACAGGAACAGCATGATCGCGTAATCTTGTAACCTGAACGGGTTCGACATCCGTAACTTCATGTTCATGCTGAACAAGAGCCGTTGTTTTATCCTCTACAAGCCATGTTTTATAATCCTGCAACCAGATTTCAACAGGATATGATGCCATTGCATCTATAAGATCATGCACCAAAGGCAGGGATAATGTTATATTTTCATGAATCTGTTTATGAGGCGTGAAGATAAGACCGCCATTAAAACCAGCGCAGATAGATGTTAAGCTGAGCTGATTGATATAGCGCATCATCCCTTCTGGAGGGCGTGCACTAGCCAGACATAATGTCACGCCTGCACGTTCCAGCTGTTTGATCATTTCACGTGTTCTGGCCGTCAGAACTTTATTTTTCGGGAGAAGGGTCCCATCCATATCAGAAACAACAAGTTTAAGAGGAAGTTGTTCTTCACCCATAAAATGGGAATCCTTTCATCTGAGAAACGATGCCAGACTTTCTGGCCCGGCACCATTCCATAATCATGGTTTATTTAGGCTCCACGTGACCACCAAAACCAAAACGCATTGCCGAGAGAACCTTTTCAGCAAAATTATTACCTGACCGTGACCTAAAACGTGTAAATAACGCCGCCGTCATGACAGGAGCAGGAACATCTTCCTCAATAGCAGCTTCGATCGTCCAGCGCCCTTCACCTGAATCCTGAACCTCACCGCTAAATTCACTAAGCTCACCATTATTGGCGAGTGCAGAAGCCGTCAGATCCAACAGCCATGAAGAGACAACACTCCCACGACGCCAGAGCTCAGCAATATCAGCAACATTGAGATCGAAACGTTCATCTTCAGGCAGCTTTTCAGAATTTTTGGATTTGAGAACATCAAACCCTTCTGCAAAAGCCTGCATCATGCCATATTCGATTCCATTATGAACCATTTTCACAAAATGGCCTGAACCGGCTGGTCCGCAATAGAGATACCCCTGCTCGGCACGGGAATCATGCTTACTGACATCACGATTCGCTGAGGGTGAAACAGAGCCGACCCCCGGTGCTAATGCTTTGAGAAAAGGATCAACATAATCTGCTGCTTCCTTATCTCCTCCATACATGAGGCAGTACCCCCGCTCCAAACCCCACACACCACCTGAAGTACCTACATCAATATAGGAAATACCTTTCTCAGCGAGAGCTTTGGAACGTCTGATATCATCTTTATAATAGCTATTTCCGCCATCAATAATAATATCACCTTTTCCGAGCAGCTTGCCAAGTTCAGCAACCGTCTCTTCGGTAATCCTGCCGGCAGGCAACATGGACCAGATTACACGACGGCTTTCACCTGATTTGCCGAGTGCCTCAACCATTTCTTCAAGGCTATGGACACCGTGAGCCTTGCCTTCTGCACATTTGGCAATAGTGTCAATATAGGTCTTCGGCGTACGGTCCAGCATAACAACGTCATGACCATGCCGTGTCAAACGCGCTGCAATATTACCGCCCATCCGGCCAAGACCAATAATTCCAATATGCATTTATTTTGTTCCTTCAAGTGCTTCTATAACAAGGCTATTCAGGCGCTTCAGTCCCTCTTCCAGAGACCCTTTTATATGAACTCGAAGCGCACGACGACCACGCGAAGCAAGAACATCAAAATCTCCCCGTGCCTGCGCTGCCTTCACAACACCAAACGTATAGCTGGAGCCAGGAACTTTTAAATCAGCCACATCATCTGCCGTAATCTGGAGGAACACACCACTATCCGGTCCACCTTTATAGGCCTGACCTGTTGAATGAAGGAAACGAGGGCCAAACTCAGCCGCAACAGCCACATGCAACTGATCTCTTAAGGTAAGCCTTACATGCTGCACCCAGGCTTTATGAGATTCATTCTGCTCAATATAAGCCAGAAGGCCAAAATAATCGCTTTTCCTAAGGCGTGCGAAATGCGCTTTGAGAACGGAAACACCGTTTCCCTTACCAAGAGACTGAGCATTTTTATCATCAGCGAAAAATTCAAGAGCACCATCTGTAACAAAAGGAGCTTCAGCTGGCAGGCTGCCTGTCTCTTCATAAGCAGAGGTCAGCTTACGCGTCTCAATTTTACTAAATTCAACATCAGGTTGGTCAAAAGGATCAATCCCTAAAACAGACCCTGCAACAGCGGTTGCAAATTCAAAGACGAAAAAAGCCTGAGCAAGTTGTTCTTTCTGATGAAGCTGGACCGTTATCACTGGATGTCCAGCGTCACGCAGAGCTTTCATACGTGGATCAGGAGCTTCACTTACCAGACGTAACTCGACAAAAACACGATCTTTTCCATAAACCTCAGGATCAGACAGAGTCTCACCATCAATCGGGATCAGGCCAGTACCTTTTTTACCTGTACTTTCCGCAACAAGCTGTTCAAGCCATGCACCAAGGGACGCAAAAGTCGGAGAAGTCACAATTGTGATTTTATCACGGCCAAATGTTTTAGCCGCTACTCCCCAGCTTAACCCTATGCGCGCACCTGGATTCATAACGGGTGGCACACTCCCATCACAGGAACCGACCATTAGCATAGCGCTTTCCAGAAGAGCCCTGACATTATAACCTGCTGCCGCTGCTGGAACGAGACCGAAAGCCGAAATTACTGAATAACGTCCTCCGATTTCTGGATTACCATAAAAAATATGACCGAATTTATGATCTTTGGCTTTTTTCTCAAAGGCTGATCCTGGATCAGTGACTGCAACAAAATGAGGACCAGGATCCTGCCCTAAAGCTTTTTTGGCCTGCTCCCAGAAATAAGCAAAAAGAATGTTCGGCTCTAATGTGCTTCCTGACTTGCTTGAAACAATAAAAAGGGTTTTTTTCAGGTCGATCTTCTGCTCAAAACTTGCAATTTGCTGAGGGTCAGTGCTGTCAAGAACATGAAGGCGTGGGAAACCGACACTATGACCAAATGTTTTCTCCAGCACTTCTGGACCCAGACTGGATCCTCCCATCCCCAAAAGGAGGATATCGCTATAATGACGGCCTTTCACTTCCTGAGCGAATTTTTCATAAACACCACAAAGAGCAAGGCTGTCAGCTGGGCCATTAAGCCACCCCAACCACTTGCTTTCCGGACCGTTTGTCCAGACAGCTGCATCACGGGCCCAGATCTGGCGGATTTCACCACTCTGTGCCCATTTCTTCTCCGCGGCCACCACAGCGTTGGAAATATCTTCGGAAAGAGCAAGACTGACAGAAGCCAGGCGATCCGCAAGCACAGCTTCACGGCGTGCTTCCACAGCCCCTAACAGGGCATCAAAAGCGACGCAAAAGGAAGCACATCCTTCTATAACCAGCGTTTCAGTTATTTTCTGAAGACCAAGCCCAAGCCTCTCTGTTTCAGAAAGCACCTTCCGGGCCTCTTCAACAGTCTCAACCAGGCTTGCTCTCAGTTTCCCATGATCGCGAAAAGCATCAAATGTCGCTGGGGGAATGGTATTGACCGTATCACCACCAATCAGCTCCTCGACATAAAGGACATCGCTATAAGCCTTGTCTTTTGTCCCAGTACTGGCCCAAAGCAGTCGTTGGGTTTGCGCCCCTCGCTCTTCCAGTGCTTTCCAGCGCGGACTATTGGTCACTTCGAGATAATGCTGGTAAGCAAGCTTGGCATTAGCAATCGCTACTTTGCCGCGTAAAGCCTTCAGAGCTTCAGACTCAGGATCATTATCTGCAATACGACGGTCAATTTCTGCGTCGATTTTACTATCAATACGGCTGACAAAGAAAGAAGCGACACTTGCCAGATGCGCTAGGCTCTCACCTTTTTTAACCCGTTCTTCAAGACCCTGAATATAAGCTTCAAGCACAGCTTTATAGGCATCAAGAGAGAAAAGCAACGTTACATTGACATTGATGCCGTCAGAAATAGCTTCCTTGACAGAAGCCGTGCCTTCTTTCGTTGCTGGTATCTTGATCATGAGGTTCTCGCGATGAACCTCTTTCCAGAGGCGACGTGCATCAGCAATCGTTGCTTTCTGGTCGTAAGCAATATAAGGCGAGACCTCCAGGCTGACATAGCCATCACGCTTTCTGGTCTCATCAAAAACCGGCTTCAGAACCGCACAGGCAGCGCGAATATCTTCAATGGCGATGCGCTCATAAAGCTCACCTGCAGAAAGATTTTCTTTTGAGAGAAGGGAACGTACCTCCTCTTCATATTCCGCACCGTGGCCAATTGCCTTTTCGAAAATTGCAGGATTAGACGTAACGCCTTTCAATCCATCTTCTTCGACCATTTTTTTTAAGGAGCCATTGGCCGTAAAATCACGCCGTATGAAATCAAACCAAGGTGACTGGCCATATCCGGCCAGTCTTTTCAGGGAGTTGCCCTCTTTATTGTGGGTCATTTCTCTTCCTTTTAATTCTACGTTCCAGCTTATTCTTATTTATGAGCTGCAAGCTGTGCTTTTGCCGCCTTATAGACTTCCTCAACGGTAAAGCCGAATTTCTTCATCAGTTCTTCAGCAGGAGCGGAAGCACCATAACCATGCATAGCAATCATCGTACCTGTTGGACCGACATATCTATCCCACCCAATGGGAGATGCCATTTCTACGCCGACACGTGCTTTTACAGAAGGTGGCAACACGCTCTCACGATATGAAAGATCCTGCTCCTCAAAAAGATCAAGGCTTGGCATGGAAACCACACGTGCTTTCACACCTTCTTCAATCAGACGTTCATAGACCTTCACAACCAGTCCCACTTCGGAGCCTGTTGCCATCAAGATAATATCGGGCATCTGTCCACAACAGCCTAACACATAAGCTCCTTTGGACAGGCCGGAAGCAGAGGCATATTTTGTGCGGTCAATCGTTGGCAAATTCTGGCGACTTAGAGCAAAGGCGACAGGACCTGTCTTATGTTGCATCGTAAAACGCCAGGCTTCTGAAACTTCATTGGCATCTGCTGGACGCAGCACAACCACATTTGGCGTTGCTCTCAACTGAACCAACTGCTCAATAGGCTGATGGGTTGGCCCATCTTCTCCAACGCCGATTGAATCATGCGTAAAGACATATGTTACAGGTAGATTCATTAATGCAGAGAGCCTGATGGGATTCTTCATATAATCGGAGAAAATCAGGAACCCGGAGCAGAAACTACGCAGCCCTGCCAGTGCCAGGCCATTACAGATAGCCCCCATTGCATGCTCACGCACCCCAAAATGGATGTTACGGCCTGCATAAGAACCATTCCATTTGGCAGGCTGGAAAGAACCACCATCCTTAATGGTCGTCTTGGTCGAAGGAGAGAGATCAGCTGAACCGCCAATCATCCATGGCAGGTTCCTTGCGACATCATTGAGAACCTCACCAGAACTTGCACGAGAAGCAATCCCTTTCTCATTTGTCGGATAAACCGGCAGATCCTTATCCCAGCCATCAGGTAAATCACCCGCAAAAATTGCTTTCAGCTCAGCTGCAAGATCAGGATATTTTTTGCTATATTCAGCAAAGAGCTCATACCATTTTGCACTGGCCTTAGCCCCTCTCTTCCCTAGCCCTGTCGCAAAATGCTCCTTAACCCCGTCGGGAACAAAAAATTCTGGAGCTTTTTCAGGCCAACCATAAGCAGCTTTTGCACCCGCAATCTCTTCAGCACCGAGCGGTTCGCCATGTGCTGATGCCGTACCAGCCTTATGAGGAGCACCGTAGCCAATAATAGTCGTCAAGACGATCAGACTGGGCCTGTCTTTAACCTGCTTACATTCTTTCAAAGCAGTATGAATGGCTTTTACATCATTACCATCCTCGATATGTACAACATGCCAGCCATAAGCTTCAAAACGTTTTCCAACATCTTCCGTAAAGGTGAGGTCTGTCGAGCCTTCAATCGAGATATGATTGCGGTCATAAACCCATGTCAGATTACTTAAAGCCAGATGCCCTGCCAGAGACGCAGCTTCAGAAACGATGCCTTCCATCATATCACCATCGCCACAGAAAGTTGTGATGTGATAATCGAAAAGGTCAAATCCCGGACGGTTGTAACGCGCAGCAAGCCAGCGCTCTGCCATAGCCATCCCGACAGACATGCCGCACCCTTGCCCAAGAGGCCCCGTTGTCGTCTCAACACCCGTTGTATGATGATATTCTGGATGCCCTGGTGTCAGGGAGTCAAGCTGACGGAACGACTCAAGGTCCTTCAATGTCAAGGAAGGCGTGTTCAGAACAGCGCCGTTTTTGACCTTATGGATTCCTGCAAGGTGAATCAGGGAATAAAGCAACATGGAAGCATGTCCGCCTGAAAGCACAAAACGGTCTCTTGCTGGCCAAAGCGGGTTGGCGGGGTCATAATTCATATCATGTTGCCATAGGGCATACATCGCAGGAGCAAGGGCCATAGCCGTACCTGGATGACCGGAATTGGCACGCTGGACGCCATCCATTGAAAGGGTACGAATGGTATCAATACTGAGTTTCGATAGCGCTTCAGTCACTTTGGAAATCCTCAATTCGTAATATCTATAATATTTTCCCGGACAGTTTGCCCTGCCGTCAGATAACCTGTCCAGCTTCTCTGGCCATTTGTGCATTCACGAAATAGTCAGAATTTCTTGCGAACTTAACTGAGTAAAAAACAAAAAAATCTGGCACAAGATGCAGCGTCACTTTATGATGCAAAAATGATAGAATTCCAGGCATTTTATAAAGCTTTTTGTCATTATGAAATGTGGAAATACTGCTTTCTTCTGCGTGATAATAAATTAACAGTTCCTGTATAAAACAGAGGTGTATATGACACAGCATAAAATAAATTTTACACCTGAGCAGATAACAGCTCTTTTTATAGAGGCAGCCAGAAGCAGCGATATTGATCTATTATCACAATTTCTTGAGGCCGGCATGCCCGTTGATTGTACTGACAGTCGAGGATACACACCCCTTATTGTCGCAACTTATAATGACCATTTGGAAGCAGCCCGATTTCTGCTTGAACACGGGGCAGATCCAAATGCTACTGACTTGAAAGGTGCCACGGCCCTTTCAGGGGTCGCATTTAAAGGTTACGACACAATCGCTGATCTCTTGCTTGAAAAAGGCGCCTCTGTTGACAAACCCAACCATGCTGGACGAACCCCTCTGATGTTCGCCATCATGTTTGGCCGCGAGAGCATTGCCAAAAAACTTATAAAAGCAGGCGCTGACCCGGACCATAAGGATATGGAGGGTGTTTCAGCACGCATATTGGCCCAAAATCAGGGCATCAGTCACCTTTTCAGCTGATTTCATTTCGTGCATGCTCAGGGTATGATTCTTTTTACAGTATAGCGAACGAACCGGGATAAAATTATGAGCCGTTTCTGGAATTCTTCAGTTCACATGCTTCACCCTTACGTACCTGGTGAGCAGCCGCAGCTCTCTGGTCTGGTTAAACTCAATACCAACGAATCCCCCTATGGCCCAAGCCCCATGGCTCTCAAAGCCATGAAAGACGCCACGAATGATGACCTCCGCCTTTACCCGGACCCGACATCATCCCTGTTATGTGAAACGATTGCCCAGAAATTCGGCCTGAATACCAACAATGTTTTTGTGGGAAATGGCTCGGATGAAGTTCTGGGCCACGCTTTCCGCGCCTTGTTCCGCGAAGATGCTGACATCCTTTTTGCCGATGTCACTTATGGATTTTATCCTGTTTACTGCACGCTTTTCGGTCTATCCTATCGCTCGGTCCCACTTAAACAGAACTTCTTTCTTGATACAGAAGATTATAGAGCTCCCTGTGGCGGAATCGCTATTGCCAATCCTAATGCACAGACCGGACGCTCTATTGCTATCAGTGAGATTGAAAAATTACTGAAAGCACAGCCTGACCGTGTTGTAATCATTGATGAGGCTTATGTGGATTTCGGTGCTGAAAGTGCAACCTCACTTATCAAACATTATGACAATCTCCTGGTTGTCAGGACATTTTCCAAATCGTCTTCACTTGCGGGGCTACGTGTCGGCTATGCCCTTGGCAACTCGTCTCTTATCGAGGGCATGGTACGTGTTAAAGACAGTTTCAATTCCTACCCTCTCTCACGCCTTTCCCAAGCCGGAGCCATAGCCTCGTTACACGACCAGGAATGGTTTCAGGGCAATATCAATAAGGTAATAGCGACCCGTGAGAAACTCATTCCCAGATTAGAGGCTCTAGGTTTCAAGGTGCTACCCTCCAAGGCGAATTTTATTTTAATTCATCATCCTGATCACGATGCTTTCAGTCTCACGGGCATGCTCAGAGAGCATGGCATCCTGGTAAGACACCTTTCCTCCATTGAGCGTATCAAGCAGTGGCTACGCGTGACAATCGGCTCTGATGAACAATGTGAACGACTCTTAAAAGTTCTCAGCAAAATTATACAGACTTCAAACAGCTCCCTTTAAAAAGGGAGCTGTTTCACCTGCTCTTCTCAAAACCAGCAAAACCCGATAATCGGCTTAAACTTCTGAGAGTTATGCATTATGTCTTCCGAAAAATTCACTCACGAACAATTACTTGACCGACTTGGTGAAGTTGCCGTACGTGTTGGCCTCAATCTGGTCCCACAGCAGCAGGTTTTTATTACAGCTCCACTGGAGGCTGTTCCTTTAGTCCGGCGCATTAGCGAACACGCCTATAAAGCCGGGGCTTCCCTGGTCACAACATTTTTCAATGATGATGAAATTACGCTCGCACGGTACCGTTATGCACCACCGGAAAGCTTTGACGTAGCAAATGGCTGGATCGCAGATGCCATGGCTCACGCTTATAAGGAAGGAACTGCCCGTCTTGCCGTTACTGGTGGCAACCCGACCCTTCTGAAGGGACAAAATCCCGATTATATTTCGAGAGCAAGCAAGGCAAATTCCCGTGTTAATCGCCCTGCCATGGAAGTCATTACACAATTTGCCACGAACTGGACGATTGTTGCCGCTGCAAACCCCGTCTGGGCCAAGCAGGTTTTTCCTGAATTAAATGAAAACGAGGCCCTGGATGCTCTCTGGCAGGGCATTTTCAGGGCATCACGTGTTGATCATGATGACCCTGTCAGCGTTTGGCGCGAACATAACCGCCTGCTTCATGAACGTTCAACTCAGTTGAACGATCTCCGTTTTGATGCGCTTGCTTTCAAGGGACCTGGTACAGATATCACAATCGGCCTTGCTGATGGTCATTTCTGGGCAGGCGGCGCTGAAACAACGACCAATAATATTGTTTGCAACCCCAATATACCGACTGAAGAGGTTTTCACCACGCCGCATTGCGCCCGTGTTGATGGTATAATTTCAAGCACGAAGCCCCTTTTTCATCAAGGATCGCTGATTGATGGAATCCGCGTGAAGTTTCAGGATGGGAAGATCGTCGAAGCCCACGCCAGTACAGGACAGGATGTGCTAGAACGCCTTCTCGACAGTGATTTAGGCGCACGCCGTATCGGTGAAGTAGCCCTTGTGCCTCATTCTTCCCCTATTTCACAGAGTGGTATCCTTTATCGTAATACTTTGTTCGATGAAAATGCCTCAAGTCACATCGCTCTGGGACAGTCATATACAAAGTGCATGCTTGATTCAGAGGGACTGAGCGAAACAGAGCTGGTAGCCCGCGGCGCCAATCAATCCATCATTCATATAGACTGGATGATCGGTTCAGCCCATATTGATATAGACGGGATTAAAGATGGTGTCAGACAGCCTCTTATGCGCCAGGGGGAATGGGTCTAGCCTTTATGTCCATTACCCTTGATCCGACGGCTTTGCCTGTTCTCGATATCGTTAAGCTCGCACAGTCCGGTCAGATTGTCCGGGCTGAACGGGAAACTGCTGAAGGCGGCATACCCTGTTTTATTTTAAGAGAAGACTGGGATCTGCTAAAAACCGCTTATAGTAAAGACGCTACTCTTAGTGATGAAGCGCTTCTGATTGCGTTAGAAAAAGTTTCTTCCCGTTTTTTGCAGGAAGCTGCCAAAACTTACACATTATTGGGAAATCAATCTCCAGAAATCGCTTCACCCAATCGTTTTGAAATCGAAAGCGATCTGTTCCCTGATCAGAAAAAGATACTCCTCCTTCTGGTGAGAGATAGCGAACACCCTGTGGCCTGCGCCGTAATAGGTACCTCTTCAGCCTTGCTGAACTCATTACGTCCGCAGCATTAAAGATTACTTTTTGGCTTTTTTTTTTGCAGAGGCCCGGCTGGTTGCGAGTGCTTGACGAACAAGGCCGCGTTCCATAGTGATTGCCGCCAGTCTGGCTCGTGCGTGCTCAATTTCCTGCCGCCCTGTCTGAAGCCAGCGACTGAACTCTTCAACCGTAGCGTCATCAGACTCTGGATCACTCGCAGCGTTATAGCGTACCAGCAAAGACTCTTCAGCAATTTGTAACTGCGCCAAAGCCTTATTTTCGAGTTTTAATAAATCGTAAAAAAGCGTCTCTGTTATACGATCTTTTTCTCTTTCCATAACTCAGAACTTTCTTCACTTATTCTTAAAGCTTTGAATCATTCCTTCGTAAAAGCAAGATTAACTTTTTATAGTTAAATATTCTTTTAAAGACAAACATCACGAGACATAAATACGCACTGTGACATTAATATCTCATAAGAAAATTTATCTTAAATTCCCTGCAATTTTTACGGATTATTAAAACTCAATTAATAGAAATAGAAGGCTCACAGCTTAAGCTTAAGGATTACCCAAAAAGAAAATTAATTGAATAAAAGGGTATTTTCACATATAAACAATCACAGGTTGTATTTTTTAGTAGGTAACCATTCTCATGACAGCCTAGCTAATTAGGATAAAAAAAAATGCGTATTTTAATTGCAGAGAGTGACCTCTCCCCAGCCACGTCCCTAATCCAAACACTTCAAGCAGCAGCCTACGCAGTTGATCATGTCAAAACTGGTGAAGACGCATTAGATATGATGCGCCACTATGATTTTGACTTGCTTATCACTGACCTTAATCTTGATGATATGGATGCCCCCGAGCTTATTCGTCAGGCACGGCGGTCTCAATTAAAATTACCTGTTATGATTGTTTCTTCAGTTGATCAATCACAAATTAAAGTAAAAGCATTTTCCATGGGTGCAGATGACTATCTGGTTAAACCATTTAATACAGAGGAATTAGTCGCCCGTTGTAGAGCCTTAATAAGGCGTTCACGTGGTTATGCAGATTCTTTATTAAAAGTAAGCGATCTTGAACTGAATCTTGAAAGTAGAATTGTCAGTATCTCTGGGAAACCATTACATCTGACAGGTAAAGAATATTCTATTCTTGAATTATTAGTCGTACGTAAAAATACAGTTCTGACCAAAGATACATTTTTAAACCACCTATATGGCGGTATTGATGAACCTGAAATGAAGATTATTGACGTCTTTATCTGTAAATTAAGACGGAAATTACAACATTACGGCTTAGGGCATCTCATTACGACCGTATGGGGACGGGGTTATATCATGCGTGATACCAATGATACTGAAATAGAAGCCTCTGCCCATGATCGCTCGCAAAATAGTCTCATATCCGAAATGGCTGCTACCTGATTTCAATCACTGGTAGAAATGTCTAAAATATTTTGCCTCCTTATTGGACAAAATATTTAGACGAAGCCGTGAATAAAAGCCGTTTTGTTGTTACATCAGCAACTGCTTTCTGAGGTATAATTCTCAAACGATCTTATCTATTTTCTCGCAGATTTTTTCGACCATATCCTGAACCATTTCTTTGTCTTCAGCTTCAACCATGACCCTTATCAAAGGCTCTGTGCCGCTTGCTCTGAGAATGAGGCGGCCATGACCTTTAAGCTTGCCTTCAGCCCAATGACAGACTTCCTGCATTTCAGGCAGGTTCATGGGGTTTTTGCCCTTATAACGCAAATTTTTTAAAATTTGTGGATAGGGAGTAAAGAGCTGGCAGACTTCACTAGCAGGCTTTTTAGCCTCAACCATAACAGCTAAAATCTGTAAAGCAGCAAGAAGGCCGTCACCAGTCGTCCCATAATCTGAAAGGACCATATGACCTGACTGCTCTCCCCCCAGATTAGCACCTGTTTTCCGCATACGCTCGACGACATAACGGTCACCGACGGCTGTCCTATATAAAGTCAGTCCCTGTGAAGCCAGATATTTCTCAAGTCCCAGATTGGACATAATCGTCGCGACAATTTCACTTCCCTGCAACTTCCCCTGCTTCTGCCAAGAAGTAGCAATCAAAGCCAAAATCTGATCACCATCTATTAAACGGCCATGCTCATCAGCAATCAGGACACGATCTGCGTCACCGTCCAAAGCAATTCCAAAATCTGCCTTATGGCTTCTTACAGCTTCACAGAGTGTCTGGGGACAGGTTGAGCCAACATGATCATTAATATTCGTCCCATTTGGTTCACAGCCAATACGAATAATTTCCGCTCCCAGTTCCCATAACGCTGTAGGGGCAACATGATAGGCGGAACCATTGGCACAATCGAGGACAATTTTCAGCCCATCAAGACGATAACCACGTGGAAATGAGGATTTCACACACTCAATATAGCGTCCAGCAGCATCATTCAGGCGTGAGGCACGGCCAATTTCTTCTGGAGATACAAGCGAATCTGACAAATCCTGTTCCATCAGGGCTTCAATTTCACTTTCTGCCTGATCTGAAAGCTTGAACCCATCTGGTCCGAATAATTTTATACCATTATCCGTATAAGGATTATGAGATGCTGAGATCATAACGCCTAAATCAGCTCTCAAGGAACGGGTCAAAAACGCAATGGCCGGCGTTGGTAATGGCCCTACCAGGGTTACGTCCATTCCCGCTGACAAGAACCCTGAAACAAGAGCACACTCAATCATATAACCTGAAAGACGCGTATCTTTTCCTAAAATTACTGTATGACGATTTTGACGTCTTCTGAAGTATAAACCAGCAGCCTGCCCAAGCTTCTGTGCAACTTCAACTGTCATAGGAGCAGTATTAGCCCGGCCACGGATTCCATCAGTTCCAAAGAAAACTCTTTTACCAGCCATGAGCGACTGCTCCTTCTCGATCCATATTCTATAAAATCATAAAGAGACTTGCAGAGCTACATACCGGAATTTGTGAGAAATGCCCAACAAAAACAGGCACCTGACATAAAACCAGGTGCCTGCCCTATAAATCTGCAATTTTAAATTTCAGACTGTCTGAGCATTAAGCCCTATCTGACGGGGCCGAAATGTTGGAACAGACCCTTTTTCACCCCCGAGAGGACGATCTCCTTCTTCGGAACGATCAAGCGGCTCCCCACGGATAACCTTCCCGACTTCATCCCCCGTCAGGGTCTCATACTCCAACAAGGCTTCAGCAAGACGATGAAGATCATCAATATGGGCAAGAACAAGCTGTTTGGCCTGAGCATAAGCTGTATCAATCAGTGCCCTGACTTCCTGATCAATTTCATCTGCCATTTCGGCCGAAACTTCATCAGGATTATCATAAGCAACCATACCAAGCTTGTCGCTCATACCCCACTGCCGGACCATTCGGCGGGCAATATCAGTCGCTCCCTTGATGTCACCTGCTGCGCCAGCACTGACATTCTCATAACCGAGGATCACTTCCTCACCCACACGTCCGCCCATGGCAATAACCAGACGGGCCAGACACCATTTGCGGCTATATGAAATGTTATCTTTTTCCGGCAAGGTCATAACCATACCCAAAGCCTGACCACGTGGGATAATCGTGGCTTTATGGATTGCATCACTGCCCGGTGTCAGATAAGCACAAAGAGCATGTGCCCCTTCGTGATAAGCTGTGGTCCGTTTTTCTTCTTCAGTCATGACCATTGACCGCCTCTCAGCACCCATCATGACCTTATCTTTTGCCTGTTCAAATTGCGCCATTGATACAGAACGGCTTCCCTGACGAGCTGCAAATAATGCCGCTTCATTTACAAGATTAGCCAGATCCGCGCCTGAAAAACCAGGGGTGCCACGCGCAATGATACGAGCATCAACATCGGCAAACAGAGGTAATTTTTTCATATGAACGCGCAGAATTTTCTCACGCCCACTGACATCAGGATTGGAAACGACAACCTGACGGTCAAAACGACCTGGCCGCAACAGAGCTGGATCCAGCACATCAGGACGGTTGGTCGCTGCAATGATGATCACGCCCTCATTACTCTCAAAACCATCCATTTCCACAAGCATCTGGTTAAGGGTCTGCTCGCGCTCATCATTCCCGCCACCAAGACCAATGCCACGATGGCGCCCTACTGCATCAATTTCATCAATAAAAATGATACAGGGAGCCGACTTTTTACCCTGTTCAAACATATCGCGCACACGTGATGCCCCGACACCGACGAACATCTCCACAAAGTCTGAACCGGAAATACTGAAGAATGGAACATTTGCTTCCCCGGCAACAGAGCGGGCAAGAAGTGTCTTACCAGTCCCGGGAGGCCCCACGAGCAATACACCTTTAGGAATTTTGCCACCAAGACGTGTAAATTTGTGAGGGTCTTTCAGAAAATCCACGATTTCTTCAAGCTCTGCTTTGGCCTCATCAATCCCGGCAACATCTGCAAAAGTTACACGACCCTGCTTTTCATTCAGAAGTTTCGCTTTCGATTTACCAAACCCCATAGCACCACGACCACCCGCACCAGCCTGCATTTGGCGGAAGATCATAAAACCTAACCCCAACATCAGGATAATAGGCAAATAAGCGGCAATATAGCGTAAAATCGGGCTTTCATCGCTCTGTGGCGGACGCGCAGTGACTTCAACACCAGACTTTGTCAGAACAGACACCATTGCAGGATCAAACGGTGCATATGTCTTAAATGATGTACCGTTACTCAACACCCCGGTAATATTCTGATCACGTATCACAACAGAGCGGACCTGGTGATCTTCAACATCGTGAATAAAGTCAGAATAAGCCAGTTGCTGTACAGCCTGACGGCTTGAACCGGGCTGAAAAGCCGTCAGCATGACGATGGCCGCCATAATGACGATAACCCAGATTACAACGTTACGACCGATATTATTCATCTTAATTCTGTATCCTCACTCAGGATGAGACCATAACCAAATAGAATCCAAGATTCATGTTTTTTGAAATTCATTTCCTAAAGATAGAACTTTAAGAAGGCTTTCCTAGCCCCTGCAAGGGCAAAAACATTACAAAAGTTCCTAAATTTTTAATAAAATAGTTTAGCACCGATAATTTTCATACCGCCCTGCCATAAAATCGGTGCTCTCGGCACTTCTGGACACAGCCCTCTGACACAATCTGCCACAGCCATCAGCTTGTCTCCATGCCATAAAGCTGGCACCGTTTTCAAAACAGCAGCAGGTACCTGCCGTCCCACTCTTATGGCACTAGCTTGATCCGATAAGGCAGCAATCTGGCATTCCGGTCGATCGGGGCCTTGATAGACCCATCTTCTATCCCATACGGCTCCTTGCCGAGCTGTTTCTGAAGAATTCATGTCACGATCTTCACGATAAAGGACAAAATCTTTCAATTTCCCCTGTACAAAACGCTTTTTAAGAATAACACCCCCTAAACTTCCCTCCTGCATCTCAAACAGGCGCGCCAGGGGAACAGATGCTGGGAGATAGGACTTTCCGCTAATGCGCCTTATCAGCCGCCCCAAAAGGAAATGCCCCAGATCAGCCTTCAGACCAGTAAATAATTCTGGTGATAAAATAGCCCATCCTTCGGCCTGTTCCTGGATTTTTTCAGAGAACAGGACAGAAATATCCGCTTCCATTTTCTGAAAATGTTCCACAGAACCTCTATGCTGTTCCCTTAAAAGGGCACGCTCAGCCTCAGTTAAATCCTGCCTGATCTGAACACGTCTAAACCGCCTGTTCTGGTTGGAAGGATCTTCACACCACGCCACACCTCCCTGACGGAGGGTTTCTTTCAAACGTTCAGGACGCAGTTTCAAAAATGGCCGCAGAAGCATTAATGACCCACGATATACACATGAAGCGATACCGGTCATTCCTTCCAGCCCCGTTTTACGCTCCAGTCGCATCTGAAGCGTCTCTTCCTGATCTGCCTGATGATGCGCCAACATCAGGACTGATGCTCCTGCTGCCTGACATGCACGCTCCAGTGCGGCGAAACGGGCATCTCGTGCACGCTCCTGCAATCCGCCTGGTGGTAATTTATCGAGTGTTAAAATACGGTAGGGAACGCCTAACTGAGCTAATCTCTGCCCTGTCAGCTCGGCTTCCTGCCGTGATTCAGAGCGCAATGCGTGATCGACAATAAAAGCGATAATATGAGACCGCCATGTTCGGGCCAGAAAAGCCAAAGCCATGGAATCTCCCCCACCAGAAACAGCCAGAGCTATAGGGGAAGATGCCTCATCAGGCCCAAAAGGCCCGAAAGCGGTCATTAATGCTGCAAATTCGGACTTAGTGACAGGCTGCGCGAGCACGGAAAACCTTGGCACTTGATTTTACACGCGCATTTGCGTCAGGAAATTCTTCATTCAGCTTGTTCAAAGCTTCACATGCAGCAGACTTATTCTGCAAGGAAATCATTGAGGCCGCTACCCCCAGGAGGGCTTCTGGCGCACGTGATGAGGACGGGTCATTACGGTATGCGTCAAAATAAGACAGCGCTGACTGCCGATAATTTTTCTGTCCTGCCATAGATTGAGCCAGCAAGAAATTTGCTTCTACTTTCACAGACTTGTTTTTCGCTGATTTCAGGGCAGCTCTCGCATAATATTCCGCATCATCATACCGCTTCGCCCTGAGCGCTTCCTGCCCAGACTTTACAGGCGTCATACTCGGTTTGGGACCAGTATTTCCCTCAGATACGGGAGGTGGAGGGGCATTATTACTATGCACTGCCCCACGATTTTGCTGGGCAAACTGCATATCCCCAATCTGTTTGGCAGTATCAGCCTGGCTTTGCTGAACCTGATTTGTCAACTGGTCCAACTCACCACGCATATCGCGCACCTGTGCTTCCAGATTATTAACACGCTGCAGAAGACGCGCTGTCAAACCTTCAGAAGAATTGTCCGCACTTTCCTCCTCGTTCCCTGTTCCCCGAGCGGAATCAGAACCACCACTTGATTCGCCTTCTGCTGAAGGAGCATCAAGTCCCGAAGAAGGTGGCGCCATGGGCGGCGCCAACCCCGGTGATTGATCGTCAACAGCACCCGGGTCTTCATGTTGCCGTTCCAGCTGCTGATGCTGCCGTAAAATATCCTCACGGGAGAGGCCATCGGCATAAGCCGTCATGACAGAAAAAGATGATACCACACACGACAGAGCAACGAACCTCAGAGATGAAGACTTTTGCAGCCTCTCCAGAAGCATAGGAAACGCCATGTTAAACCTCTTCTTCTTTCTTCATGCAAAAGGCCATTCAGAAGAGTGACTCTTCTGCCTGGCCCCCTACAAAAGGATCATAACGGGCAAGATGCCCAAGACCCTAATAGCCCTTTTTATTGGACGGATGTAATCGCGTTACGATTCTGAGCCCAGGCTTCCTCGTTATCACCATCAACCGTTGGACGATCTTTGCCATAGGAAATGGTGTTAATACGATTTGCGCTGATACCATGAGCTAACAGATAGTCACGAGCCGCATTGGAACGACGCTGGCCAAGAGCAATATTATATTCCTCTGTGCCACGGTCATCGCAGTTACCAGCAATCAGGATATTAACCTGTGGGTAACGCTGAAGCCATGCAATCTGCTTGTCCAGAGTTGCACGAGCTTCTGGCGTAAGCTTGTTCTGGTTAAGCGCAAAGAAAATGCGGTCGCCAGCACTCGCTACGAGATCAGCTTCGCTTCCGGGAACTGGACCGCTCTGCTGTGACATACCCTCACCAACGCTGGCTTTATGGTCAGATGAACTGCCGCAAGCTGCCAGAGCAAGGGTTAAACCTAATATACCAAATGCCTTGAATTTCATATTTTTAACCTCAGGAAGACTCTTGAGCGAGTCAAATGGAAAAGGCTCTTTTGATTTAAAAAAGAAACTCGCCCTTCGCCGAAATCTTCCCTCTTATTTTAAAAGCTGTCAAGTATTCTATGGTTTTACATCAAAGAAAGGTTTTTGCTAGTGACGAAAAGATGACCATGCCGGATCTGAAGCCCCTGTCGAGGTCGGAATCACATGCTCATTAAACCCGGCAATATCAATCACACCCACCGTTGAGGTGAAGCCTACTCCCCCTGCCCCTGACGCAGTTTGGCGGCAGAACGTAATAGCTCTACCATTTGGCGCAAAGCTGGGACTCTCAACTGTAAAACCCTCTGTCAGAATACGTTCACCTGTGCCGTCTGGATTCATGACACCAAGGGAGAAGACCCCATTATTCAATCTAGTAAACGCAATAATATCCCCTCTGGGAGACCAGACCGGAGAACCATAATGCCCTTTCCCGTAAGAAATGCGTCTTACATTTCCTCCCGTTGCACTCATAATATAGAGCTGGGGGCTGCCACCACGGTCAGAGTTGAAGACAATCTGCTGGCCATCAGGACTGAAACAGGGACTTGTATCAATCACGCCCCCACTATTAGTAATACGTACCCGAGCATGGGTTGCTGTATCAACACGGTAAATATCGGCCCCCCCATTCTGGGTTGTAACAGACATGATTACGCCCGTCCCATCAGGAGAAAAACGGGGTGCAAAGGAAATTCCGTTAAAAGTCCCTAATATGCTCTGCTGCCCGGAATTAAGATCGTAAAGATAAACACGTGGTCGATTCTGGTAATAAGATAAAAAGGCTATCTGCTGGCTGATCGGGCTGAAACGCGGCTCTAAGGTAAGCCATTGACCACTGGTGAGAATATGCGAATTTGCACCATCCTGATCCATAATCGCCAAACGGGTTTCCTGCTTGCGTCGCGGCCCTGTACGGGCGACGTAGGCAATGCGCGTATCAAAATAACCTTGTTCACCTAGAAGACGCTGATAAATCACATCAGCAATAATATGGGCAATACGCCTCCAATTGGACTCAGAAGCCGTATAAGCTGTCCCCTGAAGCTGCTGACCTGCCAGAACGTCCCAAAGCCGCATTTCAACCCGGACATTATCAGTTCCACTCGTAGAGCCCGCAACAGCTGCCCTCGCCCCTCTTGCTTTCAGGGCACCAAAATCAGGCTGGCTCCCTGAAGGAACCTCACCAGGCATCGCCTGGAAAAGGCCAGTACTATTCAAATCAGCCGTAATCACCTCTGAAATACGTGTCCCCATTCCTGCGCCGAAATCAGGAATAATAATGGGGATAGGTGCCTGATGCGCCTGATCCACTGTAATCTCCGCAGCACCAGGAGCAGAAGAAGATGCAGCATGAGCAGATAGAGGAAGAGCCATAATGCCTCCCAGAGCCACAGCTCCCTGCCCGACCCCTGTAATCACGGAACGACGGGTGAAATGCTTTTTCAGGCTCTCTGCCTCAGCATCAGTAAAAAAGGACATAACAGGTTACCTCGCCTTTAAAGATTAGGTGACTTTACGAAATTACGGTCTGAAAACAAAACGGAACTGTCTTGTCTGGCCCAGTAAACGGGCAGGAACTGGCAAATGTGCACAGGTCGGGCTTAACACAGCCGCACGTGCACGTTCAGCCAACACACGATAGGAAGGATCGGACGCCATACGTGCAGCAGTATCAGGGGCAAATTCAGCAATTCTGGCCTCACCACTCGAATCAACTGTTACAATCATATGGGCAACAAAGCTTGCATAGTTCTTCGCAGCGGTATCTTCCTGATAACACCGTCTGACAGAAGACCCAATCGCTTTCTGTTCTCCCATATTCAGAGACTTGGTATCTCCATTGGGGTCTCCTCCTCCACGTGGTGAACCACCACGAGAAGGATTCGCCTTGGCCTTGGGAGGGGTGATTTGTTTCTGTTCAGCACGAAAGCTGTCTAGCGTAGCCAGAAGTGAATGACTCTCTGACTGCGTTTTTTTCGCTTCATTAGGCTGATGTGTCTTGGACTCCTGAGGCTTCTTGACTGGTTTAATCATAGGGGCAGGCGGCGCTTTTACATCCGCTGCTTTCTTGTCCGGCTTGGGCTGCTTCTGCGTTTCAGCCGTAAGCTCCCCCTCCTCATGCAGCTCTGCTTTCTGCTGCACATCTGTTTTTGCTACAGTCTGAGCAGGATCTGGCGCAGCCATAGCTGGCGGAGGCGGAGGCGCCGTAGGAGGTGGCGGCTCATGAGGCGCATCTTTAGGCTTTTCAGGCGATGGAGGCTCATCACTTTCTTCCTCAGCATAAGGCTTGGGAATTTCTGCTTTATGTGAAGATTTATGAAGCGGTGCATCTGACCCTTCCGCATCAAATACCATCTCAACCTGTTGTGGCGGAGGAGGCTCGGGAAGAGGATCAACATGATGCCATAATAGCGCTGCAAGGATGCCTGCGTGCCCCATGATGGACAACACAGTCCCTACAAGACCCAGACGTTTCTCGGGTATCTCTTCCAGATTATCAAACTCTCTGAGATCAACATCTTTATTCTCAAACGGCAATCCAGGCTGCACAGTATGCGCTCCTATACCCTTTCTCAGGGTCCCGATTGAGGTTGCTGCGCGAGAAGCGCCACATGACTAAAACCGCCCGTGGTAATTTGCCCCATAACATTCATTACCTGACCATAATCAATTTTGGCATCAGCCTTAACAAAGATGCGGCGAGTCGAATCATTATCGGCAGCCTGCTTCAGACGCGTCACCAATTCATCTGCGTTGACAGCTTCATCCCCCAGATAAAGGCTGCCATCACTGCGCAGTGATACAGTAATGGGTTTACTATCTGTATTAATGGGACTGGCACTCGTTTTCGGCAGGTCGACATTAACACCGCTCGTCATCATCGGGGCTGTCACCATGAAAATGATGAGCAGCACAAGCATTACGTCAACCAGAGGTGTTACGTTGATTTCTGTCGCCGGTCTATGACGACGGCGCCCTGAAACGGGCCCTCCTCCTGACATTGCCATAATGCCTAGCCTCTTCCTGCTTTACGTTCTTCAGACTGACGGGAAAGAATGGCAGCAAATTCAATGCCAAAGGCTTCCATCCGTTCTGAAAAGTTATCAAGCGCACGGCTGATCATATTATATGCCACATAGGCAGGGATCGCTGTCAGCAAACCAATCGCCGTTGCAAAAAGCGCTTCGGAAATACCCGGCGCAACAACAGAAAGATTCGTATTATGCATGGCAGCAATGGAACCAAAAGCATGCATAATACCCCAGACTGTACCGAACAATCCGACAAATGGCGCAACAGGGCCAATTGTGGCCAGGGTCGTCACATAGCGCGATAAGCGATCATTTTCACGTGCAATTGTAATATTAATAGCCCGATCAATACGGTTTTGCGTACCACCCCGTACCATATCAACGTTTTCAATCCGTGAAGAACGACGCCACTCCCCCATTGCGGCGCCGAAAACGGCCGCCATCGGGTGAACAGGACGCGCCCCCTCATTCTCATAAAGATCATCAAGCGAACCACCCGCCCAGAACCGGTCCTCAAAAGCCGAAGCTTCCCGGTTAACACGGCGGATCAGAAGGATTTTCTCGATAATGACTGCCCAGACGAAAACACTGCATGCCGCCAGACCAATCATGACCAGTTTGACCACGATAGATGCATGCAGAAATAATTGCACCGGCGACAACCCTGCTGCACTTACGGCACCGAGGGCTGCTGAACTCACCGCTTGGTCCACTTCCACGTTCTCCCGACTTTTTGTTCTTTTAAGCCACAGACTCTGACAGACAAATCCACTTATAGCTTTCGTTTTCCATACATGACAGTATTCTGCGCAGTGGGAAAGGGATTTTTTATTACCGTTCGTTCAGATAATCCGCATTTTGCCCATAGAAAAGATAGAAAACACAAACCATCATTCCACCAGCCCTGTAATAATGAAAATTCTTTGTTATTTTATAATAAAACGGCAGTATAATCAAAATGAGATTTAATTTCATATATTAATTTAATTAAGAACTTAAAATTTATTTATACATATATAAGTATTTTTGAATTTATTATGATATTATACTTCATAATATAAATAATATATTAAATTTGTGAATCGTTATTTTTCATGATCAAATATATAATTAAAAATAGGACTTCATAATAAAAAATCCAATCCATGCCTCCTTAATAATCGGAACCTGTAGGATTTATGAATATTTCAAAAATGAAATTATGATATCGAAGAAATCCTTTAATTCAATGACCTGATTTTCTGGGGAATTCTCAGGGATAAAAAAGAACACCCCATAAGGTCACCTACGGCTATGATTTATTTAATCTCCTGGATCCGTCCAGTCATGTAACTCACCTGAATGCATTTGACTACTTCGAGAAAAAAATCCGATATTACTATAATCGAGGATAGCATTCTTTTTAACGATTTTATCCTCAGGCTTAACAACTACAGGTACATATAGATAAAAAGGAACAAGATTGCCACTAGAACAGCCAAATTTAGTACATGATGACTGCCATCGTGGATTAATATTGATCATAACAAGCCAATTCCCAGGAGGTACTTGGCTAAAATTATAGATACAGTTCTCACGCCATGAACTGCGACGGATAAACTGCTGTGCCTTCTCTGATGGAGAAGATTTAAATGCATATGACACCCCTAAAATACGGATCCAATCCCGAAAATACGGGGTATCTGGCATTAACAGAGCTTTGCCAGAATTAGCGTCACAACGTGTTTCACTCTTGTCATTAGCGGTTATATAATAGCCTCTTATTATGACTGTCTTATCTCCGACCTCCTGAGACCATTTTGCCTGATCTGGTTCAAATTTTTTATCAAAACCAGCACAGGCACTCAGTAACAAACCTAAAAAACAGATCACTATTTTATTAAAATTTGATAGTTTAGCCATATAATTACCGCACACATGTTATGTTTAAAAAAATTGGTTTCAAATCCTGAAACCATTTGAAAACAACACGAGCAAAAAAATTAACAATAGATTTTTTTAAAATCAATTAATTTATAAACAAATTATTAATTAAAATATTCCTAACGAAAAGCGTTTAAATTCCAATGATTTTTAAAAATTACCTTTAATGATATAAAAGAGTTCAATCCTCTGACATAAGAGAGGATAACTTTTCCTTATAATGAACAGGTAATTGCTTTATTTTCAAAGGTGAGAGGCTCATCGCTGCCAGCTCGACCTTTAAAATTACATTGAGGCGTTTCTCTGCCCGATCCTCTTCCCTCTCCTCAATCGTCGAGATGGTCTGTTGCAGGACAAGCCGAACAGCTCCTAATTTAAGCAGCTGCGTTTTTACCTCCAGCAAGGCATCTAGCCGGGCTGGGCTTTTATAATGGGCTGAAAGATTAGCAACGACAAAACCCAGATTTTCTTCTGCTGCCAGTTGGCCAACAGGCATTCCAAGCGCTCTTAAGGCCTCTGCCCGGGCTCGTTCAGCAAAGCCAAGATAACGGGCATGATAGACAATGCCTCCTGCATCTGTGTCTTCATAATAAACACGGAACCTAATGCAATGAGCCATGATTACCCTTTAGAATTTTCAAAACAAAGTCGGAATATCTGTTGGTGGCCTTAATCCAAGATAACGCCAGCCCGGCTCACCCAACATACGACCGCGAGACGTACGTAAAATCAGGCCCTCTTGAATTAGATAAGGCTCAATAACATCCTCCAAGGTATCGCGTGCCTCAGCCAGCGCCGCAGCAAGGGTTTCCACCCCTACCGGACCACCATGATGATGTTCGGCGATACGGCGCAGGTAACGGCGGTCCATTGCATCAAGACCATGACGATCCACCTCTAGCCTTGATAAAGCGAGATCAGCTGTTTCCTGATCGATCTCCTCTTTTCTGGAAACCAGCGCAAAATCCCGTACCCTGCGCAGAAGCCGACCTGCAATACGAGGCGTCCCTCTTGAACGGCGGGCAATTTCTGCGGCGCCTTCTGGTGTCAGGCTCATCCCTAGTTTTCCTGCCGCCCGGGAAACGATCTGGCATAATTCTTCAGGCGTATAAAAAACCAGTCTGAGAGGGATGCCAAAACGGTCCCGCAAGGGCGTCGCCAGAAGCCCGGCCCGTGTTGTCGCTGCCACTAATGTAAAAGGAGCAAGATCAATCCTCACAGAACGTGCCGCAGGCCCCTCACCAATGACAAGATCAAGCTGGAAATCCTCCATTGCAGGATATAGGATTTCTTCAATCGCTGGTTGAAGACGATGAATCTCATCAATAAATAAAACATCCCGTGGCTGTAAATTCGTCAGAATCGCTGCCAGGTCGCCAGCCCTTTGTATCACTGGCCCCGAAGTCGCCCGAAACCCAACCCCGAGCTCATGCGCAACAATCTGGGCGAGAGTTGTCTTACCCAGCCCCGGAGGACCATGAAGAAGGACGTGATCCAGGGCTTCCCCCCTGGCTTTAGCTGCTTTTATAAAGATCGCCAGATTTTCACGACTTGCCTTCTGACCGGTAAAATCCGCCAGGGTTTGAGGACGCAGACTCGTTTCAGCCACATCTTCTGGATGTTTTGCCGCATCAGTCTCAGGGGAACGTTCAGCCTGTATATCCCATGGTTCTTTCACGAACGTGCAAGCTCCTTCAGAGCAAGGCGAATGATCTGGTCCAGTTGCAGGGAATTATCTTCCTGAAGCAGACGGCTGACAACAGGCCATATTTCAACCCGTCTGAACCCGAGCCCTTCAAGAGCCATAATGGCATCAGCTTCCAGGCTAGCTCCAGGGAGTGCTTCAATTTCGGAAATTTGCGCCGCATGAGACAGACCTGGCATTTTTGCAACCTTAGGTTTTAATTCTGTCAGCAGACGGGTCGCAAGACGTGGCCCTACACCGGATGCCTGGGTAAAAACCTGCTTATCTCCTGCATTAATCGCCTGAAACAACATCATAGGCTGACTTACCGACAGAATGGCCAATGCAACGCGTGATCCCACACCTTGCACGGTCGTCAGTAAACGAAACCACTCACGCTCCTCTGATTCAGCAAAGCCAAAAAGCTGGATGGCATCTTCACGCACAACTGTTTCTATCAGAACACAGGCAATTTCTGGAGGCTTGGGCAGTTGTCCTAAAGTCTGGGTTGACGCAAACACGACATAACCCACGCCATTGACGTCAACAAGGCAACGATCTGGTTCAATCTGTCTGACAAAGCCTGTTAATTGGCCTATCATTTCCTATATGCTCCTGAAGCCCCTGCCATTATGACACCCTGCCTCATCACATGCTGCGCTGTCGCCCTTAAATGAGCATGGCAGATTGCCACAGCAAGGGCATCAGAAGCATCAGCACGTTTTATGACAGCCCCCGGCAGGAGACGTTTTACCATCATCATGACCTGCTCCTTGGTCGCAGCCCCTGTCCCGACGATAGAACGTTTAACTGCTTTGGCACCATATTCACTGACCGGAACATTTGAAAGAGCAGGCACCAAAAGCGCCACACCACGCGCATAACCAAGCTTTAACGTCGAGGCACCATTACGGTTTACGTAAGTTTCCTCAACTGCTGCCTCGGCTGGAGCAAAATGCTCTATCAATGTTTTCAGACCCTCATAGAGTGTGCAGAGACGCTGAGGTACAGGGTCATCACTATCAGTTGCCAATACCCCATCAGCAACATGACGTAATCTGTTCCCTTCAACATCAATCACACCCCAGCCCAGAAAACGCAGGCCAGGGTCGAGACCGATCAGACGCGTCAAGCGCTCAATGCCTCTGCGACCTCGTCAGGTAGGTCAAAATTGGCATAAACCGCCTGAACATCGTCATTTTCATCAAGCACATCAATCAGCTTCAGGACTGAACGCGCTTTATCCTCATCCAGTGGGACTGTCGTTTCAGGACGCCAGTCCAGCTTAGCCGAACGTGCTTCTCCGAAACGTTTCTCAAGCTCGTCACGCACTTTAATATGTGCTTCCATTGAGCTGGTAATTTCATGAATCCCGTCAATAACCTCAACATTATCAGCGCCAGCTTCGATAGCAGCTTCGAGCATCTCTTCTTCTGTTGCAACCTCCAGCGGGTAAGTCACAACACCAATATGTTGGAACATAAAGGAAACGGAATTTGTCTCCCCTAATGATCCACCATGTTTCGAGAACGCTGCCCTTACTTCAGAAGCTGTACGGTTCCGGTTATCTGTCAGCCCCTCAACGATAATGGCCACACCAGCAGGGCCATATCCTTCATAACGAACTTCTTCATAATCATCACCGCCGCCAGCGCCTGATGCCTTACGAATAGCACGCTCAACAGTATCTTTAGGCATATTAACTTCACGTGCTGCAATGATCGCAGCCCGCAAACGGGGATTCATGGCAGGATCAGGCAGACCAGAACGTGTTGCAACCGTTATCTCACGAATAACTTTCCCAAACTGTTTTGCACGTCGTGCATCCTGTGCGCCCTTACGATGCATAATGTTTTTAAATTGTGAATGACCTGCCATCAGACCCTCTTTTATCTTCTCTAACTTTAAAAATGTGTGATTACTGAATAATTCTGCCGTGACAATGCTTAAACTTCATCCCCGAGCCACAAGGGCATGGTGCATTACGAGGCGTTCTGCTGTTCCATAAAGCCAGCGTCTCAGCGTCTATGATATCATCTTCACTCTCCGGGACAGCTTCATAATGGGCTGGGGGTACCGGGGGCGCTTCAGGAACTTCAGAAACCGTATGAATATGAGACAATGTCTGTATCGTTTTCATCCGCATTTCAGAAAGCATATGCGTAAACATCTGAAAGGCTTCATGCTTATATTCATTAAGCGGGTCACGCTGGCCATAAGCACGCAGGCCAATCCCCTGACGAAGCTGATCAAGAGCGTGCAGATGTTCCTTCCAGGCACTATCAAATGAGGTCAACAAGATATGTTTTTCCACCAGACGCATCATATCAGGCCCCATAGAGGTTGCCCGTATGGCATGCGCCTTGAGAGCAGCCTCTTCAATCCGCTCCATTACATGCTCTTCATCAATCCCATCTTCTTTCGCCCATTCCTCAACCGGCAGATCAAGGGCAAGAATTTCATCTAGCTCCTTATGAAGTCCGGCCATATCCCAAGCTTCGGCAAAAGATTTTTCGGGAATATGGGCCTCGACCAGTTCTTCGATTACCTGCTGCCTTAATTCCTTAATAATAGGAGAAACATCCTCTGAAGACATATATTCACGGCGCTGACTATAGACCTCGCGCCGCTGGTCATTCATGACGTCATCATATTTCAGAGTGTTTTTCCGCATATCAAAATTGCGGGCTTCGACTTTTTTCTGCGCTTTTTCGAGAGCACGATTCAGCCATGGGTGAATAATCGCCTCACCCTCTTTCAATCCCATTTTCTGCATCATGCCACCCATACGGTGCGTGCCGAAAATACGAATCAGATCATCTTCAAGCGAAAGGAAGAAGCGTGAATTTCCAGGATCACCCTGTCGCCCAGAACGTCCACGCAGCTGATTATCAACCCGCCGGCTTTCATGACGCTCTGTACCAATCACGAACAGACCACCTGCCTCTTCAACGATTTTGCGATTCTTAGCAACTTCATCACGAATTTTTACAGCAATCTGCTCATGCTGATCCGGGTCAGATTCTGCTGAAATTCGCTGTTTTATCAGCATTTCAACATTACCACCCAACTTGATGTCAGTACCACGCCCTGCCATATTCGTCGCAATCGTAATGGCCCCTGGCGCACCGGCCTGGGCAACGATAACAGCCTCTTTTTCATGATGCCGGGCGTTCAGGACATTATGAGGGATCCGCATCTGTTTCAAAATGTCAGAGAGATACTCACTTTTTTCAATTGATGTTGTTCCGACAAGAATTGGCTGTCCTGTGGCGTGGACTTGTTTGATCAATTCAGCAACGGCTTTATATTTCTCAATTGCCGTTAGATAGACCTCGTCATCTCCATCCTTACGCTTGACGGGCAGATTGGTCGGAATTTCCACAACGTCCAGCTTATAGATCTCAGCAAACTCGTCCGCTTCAGTCATGGCTGTACCGGTCATGCCTGATAGTTTAGGATAGAGTCTGAAATAATTCTGGAATGTAATAGAAGCGAGGGTCTGGTTCTCCTGCTGGATCTCCACATGCTCTTTCGCTTCCAGTGCCTGATGCAGACCATCGGAATAACGACGGCCATCCATCATGCGTCCCGTAAATTCATCAATCAGGATAAGCTTGTCATCCCTTACGATGTAATCAACATCACGAGCAAAAAGCGTATGGGCACGCAAGGATTGCTGGACATGATGGACAACAGCTACATTCTGTACATCATAAAGCCCACCATCTTTTAAGATGCCAGCCTCATTTAGAAGCTCTTCGACCTTATCAGACCCATATTCCGTCAATGTCACTGTACGGAGTTTTTCATCCTTATCGTATGTTGCCAGGTCTTCAACAAGCTTCAGAATTACCGCATCAACCTGACGATAGAGATCGGAACTATCTTCAGCAGGACCTGAAATAATCAGAGGAGTCCGGGCTTCATCGATTAAAATACTGTCAACTTCATCAACGATTGCATAATTGAATTCACGCTGGACCATCTCACCAAGAGAGTATTTCATATTGTCGCGTAGATAATCGAAACCGAATTCATTATTCGTTCCATATGTGATATCACAATGATACGCGTCACGTCTGGCTTCATCTGTCATATCGGGGATAATAACCCCCGTACTCAGTCCCAAGAAGCCGTAAAGCTGGGCCATTTCCTCTGCATCACGTTTAGCCAGATAATCATTGACCGTGACAACATGCACCCCCTTGCCTGTAAGGGCATTAAGATAAACAGGCAATGTCGCAACCAGTGTCTTACCTTCACCAGTGCGCATTTCAGCAATACGGCCTTCATGCAAGACCATCCCGCCGATAAGCTGCACATCAAAATGCCGCATCCCCAAAACACGTTTTGAAGCCTCACGACAGACTGCAAACGCCTCAACCAGGATATCATCAAGTGTTTCACCTCTGGAGAGACGCTCACGGAATTCATCAGTTTTCCGGCGCAGTGCTTCATCGCTCAAGGGCTGTATGGAAGCTTCAAGGGCATTAATCTCAGGCACACGCTTCTGATACCGTTTCAGATAACGATCATTAGCAGAACCAAAAATAGCGCGGGCGAGACGTGCAATCATATAAGACCCTGAAAAATAACTTCACTAAGAAAGATGCGTCAGTGTAATCCATGATGAGCGAAAAACGAAGACCCCTCATCGACCCCCCCCTAACTAGGACTATTAGGAGATTTTGTCACGTTTCCTGATAACGGCAACACTGCGTGCCGTTCGAAGTATTTTAATATAATCGGACGGAAACCCTTATTGCGGTGAATATTACAAAAGCTTAAATTTTTCACAGCGCTCATTACATTAAAAGGATAAATACTCTTAAAACAGTTGATTTAATGCTGTTTTTTGCACTTTATTTCATCTTATATTTTCTAAAATCCCTTCACTATTGCGAGAAAGCTGGCAGAATTTGCCTCTCTTCCCTCTTGCGGGAAAGCGCAGCCTTTGTCATGGTCAGGCCAGGTTTTTTTTAATCATAATGATTATTGAGGTTTTATCATGCAGATTAATCGCTTTCTTCTAGCGTGCACGACTCTTGTCGGAGGTTTCTCTCTGGCAAGTGCAGGTGTACTCCCTGCTATTGCAGCACCTGCAGCACCTGCAAAAAAAACTGAAATGTCGCAGACTGCGTCCAAACCTGCTTCTCCTGACACTGTTATTGCAACAGTTGATGGCCAGAAAATTACAGTTGCAGACATGCAGGGCGCTCTTTCCCAGCTCCCTCCTGCTGTTATGAGCGTGCCTCGCGAGAAAATCGTGCCGCTGGTTCTTGGTCAGCTCATCAGCCAGAAAGCCATTGAGGTCGCTGCAAAAAAATCCAAACTCGAAAACGACCCCGAAGTCAAAGCCGCTATGAAACAAGCCTCAGAAGCAGCGCTGATGAACGCTTACATTAAAGAACGCGTTGCTCCCAAAATCACTGACAGCACCATGAAAGCGTATTATGACGCTCATTACGCCAGTAAAAAACCTGAGGAAGAAGTTCACGCACGTCATATCCTTGTCGATTCAGAAGCCAAGGCCAAAAGCCTAATTGCTCAGCTTGATAAAGGCGCTGATTTCGCCAAACTGGCCACAGAAAACTCTTCAGACACAGCAACAGCCAAAAATAATGGTGGTGATCTGGGATGGTTCAAAAGTGGCGATATGATCCCTGACTTCTCAAAAGCTGCTTTTGCTGCACAGCCTAATACTTACACAAAACAGCCTGTTCATACTGTTTATGGCTGGCACGTTATTCAGGTTCTTGGCAAACGCACTGCTCCCATACCCAAATATGAAGATGTTCAGGGCGCAATCCGTCAGGAAATGCTCAAAGAAGAAATTGGCAAAGTTGTTCAATCCGCTGAAAAAAGTGTAAAGATCATCCGTTATGATGAGCATGGCAAGCCTCTTCCGGAATCCCCTGCCAACACTCACTAAAAAACGATTTAACAAACCATACAGACAGGACCTCCGACCATGGCAGCGCCACACTCAGTCTCTCCCCTTGCTTTGCCTCTCCCCAAGCTTGGCACAATTGAGGGCGTCAGATTAGGAAGTGTGGCAGCTGGGATCCGCTATAAAGGCCGAACTGACCTTATGCTGATGGTCTTTGCGCCCTCAACGGTGGCAGCGGGTGTGTTTACACGCAACCGCTGCCCCGGAGCACCGATTCCATGGTGTCAGAAAGCCCTGTCCCACTCCCCTTCAGCACGCGCTTTATTGGTAAATTCAGGTAACGCCAATGTTTTTACCGGTAAGGCTGGTGATGACGCAGTGCTTCACTGCGTTACGTCTCTTGCTGAGCAGTTAGACTGCGAAAAAGAAGAGATATTTGTCGCTTCTACGGGCGTTATCGGCGAAATCCTCCCTTATCATAAAATCATAAATGCTTTGCCGGAGCTCTCTTCCGTCCTTAAAGCAGATGGTTGGGAAGATGCCGCTAAAGCCATTATGACGACCGACACTTTCCCCAAAGCAGCCTGCCGGACAGCCAAAATTGGTGAGACGACCGTTACTATTCAGGGGATTGCAAAAGGCTCCGGTATGATCGCCCCTGATATGGCGACGATGCTCAGCTATATTGTTACTGATGCGACTCTGCCTCAATCTGTTTTGCAGGCTTTGTTGAGCAAAGGGGTTATTAATAGTTTCAATGCCATCAGCGTCGATTCTGATACCTCCACTTCAGACATGGTAATGGTTTTTGCAACCTGTGAAGCAGATAACCCAGATATTTCAGACGCTTATGATCCAAAATTAACGGAATTCAAACAGGCTCTGGACAGTCTCATGCTTGAATTAGCTCTAAAGGTAATCCGTGATGGTGAGGGTGCAACCAAACTTGTCAAAATTATTGTCCAGAAGGCTTATGATGATAATTCCGCGCAACGTATAGCTCGCTCTATTGCCGATTCCCCTCTTGTGAAGACGGCTATTGCCGGAGAAGATGCAAACTGGGGACGGATCGTCATGGCCGTTGGTAAAAGCGGGGAACCCGCTGACCGAGACCGCTTATCCATTGCCATTGGTGATTACTGGGTCGCCCGGAATGGAACAGTAGCACCTGATTTTGATAATGACGCCGTGACACATTACATGAAAGGCCAGGAGATCACGATCACTGTTGACCTGGAAATGGGTCAGGGAAGTGCCCATCTCTGGACCTGCGATTTAACGCATGGCTATATCGACATAAATGGCTCTTACAGGAGCTAGTCCCTTTGACTATAAATTTTTACTATAGATTGATAAAGAAAACTACTTGCTAATTGTTGCAATCATCCTGGATTGTTAAATAATTTTTTATTATCTATGTAACGTATGGACCTATAACCGTCTGATATTATTATAACGATTATGTTACTAGGTCTCATATTGTATAGTTCTCTTGCCAGAGTATTAGAGTATCCTCATATATTCTCAGTAAATACCGAGCATACGCTTTGTGTGACGCTGTGCTCTGCAAATAAAGGTTGATTTTATGTCTGCTGAAAAACGCGTAGTTGTTTTAGGAGGCGGGATTGGTGGCCTCGAGGTTGTTACAGCTTTACGCTCGCAAAAAAACGCTACAGTGACGCTCGTTGATGCAAATGCTGTGCATGTATGGAAACCAGCCTTACACGAATTTGCAGCCGGGACACTTGAAGCCGCTTCAAATGAATTTCCGTTTGAAAAGCTCGCCAAAAAATTTGGCTTTAATTTCATCCAGAGCTCACCCGCGAAAATTAACAGTGCTGATAAAAAAGTAACACTTAAGAACGGCACTGTCTTGGACTACGACTATCTTGTCGTCTCTATTGGCGGACATATCAATGACTTTGGCACACCCGGGGTGCAGGAATATTGTCTTTTCCTAGACAATATCAACGACGCACATCGTCTTAATCAAGTATTCTATAACGCCATTAAGGAAGCAAAAACAACTGAGCAGCCCTTGACGCTGGCAATTATTGGCGGCGGTGCTACAGGCGTCCAACTTGCTGCTGAATTCTGCAAAGCCCTTGATTCAGTTCCTGGCATGGGCCGTACAGGACGCAAAAAATACCTTAAGCCAATGTTATTGGAAGCCTCCCCCCGTATTCTTCCTGCTTTCCCCGAAAGTGTCTCTGAAGAAGCAAAAAAACAATTCACAGATATCGGCTTCGAAGTCATGACCGGAGCCAACGTCAGTGCTATTGACGATACAGGCATCCAGCTCAAGGATGGGCGTCATATTGATGCAAAGCTCCGTATCTGGGCAGCCGGAGTTCAAGCTTCTAAAGCGACGGAACTATTCTCGGGACTTGAAATCAGTCGTTCCGGACAAATCGTAGTGTCTCCAACACTCCAAAGCACAAAAGACCCATGTGTCTTTGCCATTGGTGACTGCTCACGCATCGAAGCGGCTCCCATTCCACCTACAGCACAGGTCGCCCGGCAGGAAGGACGCTATGTTGGTCATGTTGCATTACCTGCCCTCATAAACGGTTCAGTTCCCCAGCCTTTCAAATATGTTGATCGTGGAGCGGTTGTTGTGCTGGGTGATTATAATGCCTGGGGCATGTGGCCATCGAAAAAAGCTTTTGGTGGCAGTGGCATGGGGGCTAGTTTTGCCCAATTCATCCATGAAGGGCTTTACCGGCAGCATCAATTCGATCTGACTGGTCTAATGCATACTGCAAGCGCTGCCTTGCATGAGCACTTTACTCCCCACCATCCAGACCTGAGTTCTGGCACTTCTGAGAAAGATGCTTCAAGCTCTCTTTCCTGAAAAGAAGCTCTTTACTGTTATTGAAGAGTTTGTAACTCTCATGAACTGATACCCCTAAATAGAGGTTTATGGTCATGAGTCTTACATCTCTTCTTTCCCAAAGCCCTGAAACAGCTTCAGCTTTAATGGAACTGAAGGAACGGAATTTTTCCTTCCTCCCCGCCTCCAGAGCTGAAGCTTTTTACAAACTGTCTGGCCTCAAAAACTGGGAAAGTTTTGCCAAAAGCTGGAATGACCTCGGGCTGGACCGCTACATGGCTGATGGGGGCCGTTACCGTCGGCGGCGTTACGGGACTTATTCCGTCACAAAAAGCGACATTATCCAGAAAGCACATCAGCCTCATTATCAAAGCCGTGATTATAATCTGCTGAATGGAGGCATAGAACGCTGGTTCAGCCCTCTTAAAGACTCGATTGCCCACCATCCTGCCCTGCTTGCCATTATCCGTAATGGAGCCTTTCTCGCAAACAAGCTCATACCAGATGGCCATACCCCTCCCCCCTCATGGCACGTAGAAGTCCATCAATTCCGCATCGAAGCAGCGAGTAATGAGATTGGAAAGCCAACCCCTGAGGGCATGCACCGTGATGGTGTGGATCTTGTTCTGGTTGTCATGATCCATCGTGAAAATATCAAGGAGGGGGTCACGACAATTCATGCGTTAGACAAAAAAACACTTCTGGGTACTTTCACGCTCGCAGAGCCACTTGATACTGCGATCGTCGATGACCATAAAGTTTATCATGGTGTCACGAATGTGGAACCTGACAACCCGTCACAGCCTGCACATCGTGATGTTCTTGTTGTGACCTTCAGGCATGAATAAAAAACAAACCTTCAAAAAACAGGTGATTTCATGAAGCCTTTCTTCTCTCTAAAAGCCTGCAAACTCTTTTCCGCAAGCATGTTTTTTGCAGCTGTACTGGCCTCACCGCTTTCAGCGAAAACAGCCACTCATCATGAGGGAAGCCAGAAAACATTTATAACCCTCAAGGCCATGCCCAATACCCCTCTGGACAAAACGGCACGCTCTCTAAATCAGGATATTATTGACGACTCAGCACGCCACCATGACGTTCCTTTATTTCTGATTGGCTCAGCCTCTCTCTCACCAGATAAAAAAGACGAGGGGTTATTTGTGCAAATTCAGTCGCCCCGTCTTTGTGGCTCTTCAGGCTGTACGACCTCTGTTTATCTTCAGCAAGGCGATGAATGGGTAAATGTCGTTGACGCGGTTAATGGCGATATCACCGTGCTGCATACACGCCATAAAGGTATGTACGATTTGCTCATTGATAATAATGATAAATGGATCTGGAACGGTCAGGCCTATCAGGACACAATGCCTGAATAAAAAAGAGCTTTCATGGGAGGATCACCATGGAGCGGATGAGGGGAATCGAACCCCCGTATGCAGCTTGGGAAGCTGCCGTTCTACCATTGAACTACATCCGCTTGGGGATCGCCGTTCTATATCCTATTTCAGCGTCCACCTGCAATCCCCTTTCCAAGGAGAAATTTGCCTACTCTGCCTCTTGACGTAACAAAAGTCACCCTGCATTATCCCTCGATCATTTTGCAAAAAATGATCCTCGTGATTTGAGCGGCCGGCTTGCGGCGAGGTAAAAAAATAGCGCTAAAGAGGCCCTGTTTTTCATATACAAACAGGACTTCTACGGCCCGCCATAGATCATTGTGCTTACGACACCGAAGCACGACACACATGGAGGGTTTTATGTCGTCATCACTCAAGCAGCCTGCCACCCAGCCTGGCTGGCGTCTTGCCACGCAGCTTTTGCATAACGCAGCGAACAGAACCCATCATGGGGAAACGTCTGAAGCAATCTTTTTGACATCTGGCTTTGTCTATGACAGTGCCGAGCAAGCTGCAGCCACTTTTGAAGGCACAGTCGAGCATTACCAATATGCCCGTTATGGCAGCCCGACCGTCGATACACTCCAGGAACGCTTATCCCTCCTGGAAGGTGCCGAATCCTGCCTTACAATGTCATCAGGCATGGGAGCAATCTCATGCGCCCTGTTATGTCAGGTCAAAGCAGGAGACCGCGTTGTTGCCTCTAAAGCACTTTTCGGTTCCACTCATTGGCTCCTGACCAATTTACTCCCCAGCTATGGCGTCGAGACTGTTCTGATAGATGGGCTTGATGAAAATGCCTGGAAAGAAGCACTTTCTGTCCCGACAAAAGCTGTATTGATCGAGACTCCTTCCAACCCCATGCTCGAAGTACTTGATATTGAGTTAATCGCCCATTACGCCCATAAAGCAGGGGCCTTGTTGGTGGTTGATAATGTCTTTGCCACTCCGGTCGGGCAACGCCCTCTTGCTCTGGGAGCGGACGTCGTCATTTATTCCTGTACCAAACATCTGGATGGCCAGGGCCGTACATTAGGAGGAGCTGTATTAGGAAGCAGCCAATGGATTACTGAAGTCCTACAACCCTTTGTACGCAATACCGGTAATAGCCTTTCTCCTTTTAATGCCTGGGTCCTACTCAAAGGGCTTGAAACACTGGATTTACGCGCCAGAACCATGGCACAGAATGCACTCCAGGTTGCACAGGCGCTAAGAAATATGGAGGGGGTCAAAAACGTACATTATACAGGATTCCCGGATCATCCGCAGGCTGAACTTGTCAAAAAACAAATGCGTGATGGCGGTTCCATGATCGCTTTTGAAGTTGTGAACGGCAAGGAAGGGGCTTTCGCCTGCATGAATGCTTTTTCCATCATCGCGATTTCCAATAATCTGGGTGATGCACGCAGCCTTGCCACACACCCTGCAACGACGACACATAAAAAAATAACTGCTGAAGAGCGCTCTGAACTCGGAATCCATGATGGTGTGATCCGCCTTTCAGTCGGGCTGGAAGATCCTCTCGATTTGATTGAGGAGTTAAAACAGGCTACAGACGCTGCACTGGCTCTGTGAGCTTTCAGGAAAATGGTTCCTGAAACACAAACCAGGCAAGCGTTTATAGAGTGACCTTTATTACGAAATAAAGGTCAACCAGACGTCCACGTAAGGGAAGATCATGTTTAACCAGACTGTGGAATTTGCCGAGGGTGATGACCTTGATGCCACTGAAATGGCCTCTCTCATCGCCCCCCAGAGTTACACTGCCAAAACAGGTGAAATTACTGTCACGGTCCGCCCGATCTGGATTGAAGAACTTTCAGACGTGAAAGACCATATTTTTACCTGGGTTTATCACGTCATTATCGAAAATGGTGGTGAAGCTTCGCTTCAGCTCACAGGCCGTACCTGGAGTGTTTTTGACAGTTTCGGTAATGAAATCCGTACATATAATGAGGGAATTGGTGGGCAGCTTCCTGTCATCGCCCCTCATGAGCATTTTGAATATACGTCTGGCGCAGAACTCAAAACATCTTCTGGTTTTATGTCAGGCACTTATCATGCCCGTCTTGTCGATGATGATCATTCTTTCGACGTCACAATCCCCATGTTCAGTCTTGATAGTCCTTATCAGAACAGACAGCTTCACTAATCATTCAAGGAGCACCAGTTTTGGCACGTTCTACTGCCCCCCGTAAAAAGATTGCTGCCCTACTTCTGGCTGCCGGACAAGGACGCCGGTTTGCCGCTGGTTTAACTGATGACAACACAGTCAGTAAACAGTTTCAGCTTCTGAAAGGGATTCCGGTCATCCGTCATGCTGCACTGGCCCTCCTGCCCTATGTCGATGTCATTCAGCCCGTTGGTGGAGACCCCCTTCTCAATGAAGCCCTTGAAGGGTTAAATGTTCTCTCTCCCGTCTCTGGTGGGGAGGAACGTCATGATAGCGTGCGCATTGGTCTTGAAGCTCTTGCAAAGCTTCCAGAACCACCTGATTTTGTGTTGGTCCATGATGGCGCAAGACCTTTTGTTCCCGAAAAAGTAATTCTCGCGACTTTAAAAGCCCTTGAAACACATGAAGGTGTCATTCCGGCTGTACCTGTTAGCGATACGCTCAAAAAAGTCTCAAACAATATTATCATTGATACTATCTCGCGGGAAAATCTCTGGCGAGCACAAACGCCGCAGGGTTTCTCTTTTCCGCTCCTGCATGACCTTCACCAGAGGCATCGTGACGCCAGAACTGATGATGCCGCCTTACTGGAACTGGAAAATCATCACGTTGCCATTGTTCAGGGATCGGAAGACAACATAAAATTGACCGTAGCAGAAGACCTTATTAGACTGGAACGCATTATGAATCAGAATACTCAGACATTACTGCCACGTGTTGGTCTAGGCTACGATGTTCACGCTTTCGCTGAAGGTCGCAAACTGATTCTTTGTGGGATTGAAGTCCCTCATGACAAAGGCCTTGCAGGACATTCTGATGCTGACGTAGGAATTCATGCTCTCTGTGATGCAATCTACGGCGCACTCTCCGAGGGGGATATTGGCCGCCATTTTCCGCCTAGTGATAATCAGTGGCGCGATATGGATTCAGCAAGATTTCTGATCCATGCAGGTGATCTGATTCGTCAGAAAGGCGGATTTTTGGTGAATGCAGACATCACACTTATTTGCGAACGCCCCAAAATCGGCCCTCATGCCCAGGCCATGAGAGAACGCTTGGCTGACTTGCTTAAAGTCCCCCTTTCCCGCATTTCTATCAAGGCCACAACCTCCGAAAAACTGGGCTTCACTGGGAGGGAAGAAGGCATCGCTGCAACAGCAGCAGTCAGCGTCATGGTACCAGACGAGGCTGAATAAGTTTTCACCAAAAAGCTGTTTTTATGAATCCCGGTCTTTATTCAGAAACCGGGATGTCGTTTGCGATTATAAATCGTCAGTCTGAAAAAATTTCAGTTTATGAATCTGATGCCCGGTTTCATCGAAATTATCCTGACGTAACCAACGCTGATAGCCAGCTTTCATCGTTTTCCACTCATGATCAAGAATTGAAAACCACGCTGTATCCCTATTCTTGCCCTTCACGATCATATGTTGGCGGAACATTCCCTCATAGGTAAATCCAAAACGCTCCGCTGCTTTTTTAGAAGGCAGATTATCATTATCGCACTTCCATTCAAGGCGGCGATAACCAAGGTCAAACACATAATCGGCCAGTAGAAAAAAAGCCTCTGTCGCAACATTTGTGCGCGTTATGGCAGGCCCCCATAAAATATTTCCGATTTCGATTACACTGTTAGAGGTGTCAATACGCATAAGTGCCTGCCTCCCCTCTGCACGTTTCGTCTTTTTATCAATAACAGCAAAAAACAGAGGATCAGAACTATGCGAGGCATTTTCAATCCAGTGACGCTGCTCTTCAGGATTTTGAGGGGGGAAATCAAATAAATAACGGAAACGTTCCTCTATCCCGGGCATTCTTGCCGCTTCAAATAATGTCTGACTATGTTGTGCAGATAACGGTTCCAAGCGAGCATAAAGCCCGTCTATGACCCTTTTTTTGGGGAAAGAAAACATAAAGGAACCTTCTTTAGTAAGAAGAAAAACACTCACATTACCGACTGCACCAGAGTCCAGTAACGCATCACATCCAATAATTCCTGCTGTTTGCGTTCCAGTGAGGTGGAGAATTCTGAATCTTCGCCCCATTCTTCAAGCTGGTTATATTCATCGGCATAGCTGAACATAAAAGCCTCTTCAGATGTCAAAACACCTGACGTAAGGGCGAAAGGAAGCCAGAAGCTGCTGAGCAGGGGAGCCATAATGCGTAAGGCTGTCAGCCGCTCTATAGACTGCTTTTGTATCAGGTGCCTTAAAGCCTGTTTATAGCTTTCCTTATGTGCAATAGGCGTTAAATTCGTCGCTTGTGGAAGGACGAACATTTCCCCTAGTTCCCTCATCCATTCTTTGAGACGCTGAGCAATCACAGGGTCCTGCACAGGGCTATGGTAGCAAAGTGCCTCATCAAGCCCGAAGGCAAATAAAGCCTCCTGCGTTTCAGCTTGATATGGAGCGATCTGTTCAATCTGGCTTCCGACAATACGTGTCAGAGGAATTTTATCCGAACTAATTTCCTCCCCAGGTGAGAAGGAAGACCATTCTTCCAGCAAAACTTCAGCAAGGGGCAAGGAATGAACAAGAAGCTTCTCACCCCCTGTCAGACGGACAGGTCTGCCATCCAGGGCTGGGCCATATAACCCCTTTTCTCCCTGTTCAAGTGTGACATGCTTCCAGAAACATTTTGGCGAGCCAGCCATCAGAACTTTCCTCCAATACCAAGAGACTTCAAAATACTTCCTACCTTACTCTTATGTTTTTCTTCTTTTTCAAGAGCAGGGCCACCATGCCCTCCACGTGCTTCTTTTACAGCCTCTGCGCAGGAATCACGCTCTGCGCTCCCAATGCTCATCTGGAAATAACCTTGCTCATTACGTGCCGGAACAATCCGTGGCTCCGTGAGAGACCCTGTAACCTTAAAGGGGGTCGAAAATTCATTATCATCAAGCTCAATATGAGGGGAAAACAGCATATTAACTGTCTGGTCAGACATATTGACCTGCCCTTTTCCGGACAGGGCATAATGCTTAGCCTGCATGGCCATAGTCACAATATCCGCCTGCCCTGCATGAAAATTCACCTTACCAGCAAGGCAGCGTAATTTCATACTGGCTTTACCCATTTTCAAAAAAGTCCCTGCCGGGCCAGCCAAGGGCATAAGGACAGATTTCTGTATCCTGCCCTCCGTCAGAGACAAGCCCAATTCCCCTTCAAGAGAGTCTACAAGCTCTTTACGGTTGTGTCCCCGTGCGGCAAGCTGCCCATCAAGCTGGATCGTCCCATCCAGAAATGCTGGCTGATGGGATAATTTCAGCAATAAAGATGCCGGAAGCTGGACCGATTCAGCCTCAAAATTAAGATAAGACTGGTCATGACCCTCGCCCACTGCCAACCGAACTTTGAGAGGAAAGTCATCAAGCTGCGCTGTCATTGGATCTATTGTGAGTTTCCCATCACCCATTAACCCATAAAAAGACAGGTCATGATAGGTCAGTCCTCCCAGGGTAAACTGACCCAATTTCAGATCAATAAGACCATCCCATTTCCGCGATAGAGACGTTAATTGATCAAGAAAAGAGGCTGGTCTGTCTTTCTGCGTCTCATTCCCCGGTAATTTCTCATCCTTAATGCCTGGCACAAACTGATTGCCATCAAAACTGTCAAAATGAAAATGCGCCACAAAACGGGGGACAGTCTGCGTGAGACGGGAAAAGGAAACAGCCCCCTCTCCATTCAGACTCTGGCTCTTGATCTGTATATTCTCAAAAGACAGTGCATCAATTTCTTTCTGCTCTGAAAAAGAAACAGAAGTGACATCTGTCTGGAATGTGAAATCACGTAAATTCGTCCCTGAAAGAAGCTTATTCCAAAAAGATGGCAGGAATGCCATGTTAGAAAGTTTTAACTGACTCCCACTCCCTTTAACTGTGATGTGGCTTGATTGCTGGCTAATCTGCCCCTGAAGCTGAAATTGAGTGGGATTTTCCTGCTTTATAGTTTGTGGTGCCTGACTTTCCCGAATATGCGCATCAAGCGGGACAACAGCTCCTTCCTGATCGTTCCAGAGGGCCATAATCTGCGCCAATGAGCCAGAATCCGCCATAAAATGCCACGAATTCGTTTGGTCCTCCCATGTACCCTCTACCTTTAAGACAGGAGCCATATCATCAGCCGTCAAATGCACATCCTTCAGAATCACGGGCTGTTTTTTATGGGAGAAGGTACTTTTAAACTCTTTCATATGCAGGGACAGAGACGTCGGCGTGAAGCCATATCCCCAGAGCTGGAAGAATGACCCGGAAGCATCATCATTCACTCTGAAGGCGACTTTGCCTTCCAGACCGCTGATATCTGGCAAAACAACCTGAGGAAACAGATTTTTCCAGTCCTGCAAATTATCACTGCGTCCTTGCAGGGTCAGTGTTGTCTGTCCATTATGAGCAAGATCATTGACTACACCATCAATCGTCAGCTGGTCGCTTCTGCTTTTTTCACCAAAGCTCAGCCCCAAACTGAAAACCCATGGACGCGAACCGGGCTCAAAAAAATCATGGACGGAACCAAGACGGCCTTTAAGAGAAATGACTTCCTCTCCCCGCTTACCTTTAAAATCAAGGTGCGGACTATCCGTTTTAAGGTCACTTAAAATAAGGTGATCGACAAAAAGCCTATTACCAAAAGGAGAAGTGGCTACTTCTTTTGCAGGCAATTCAAGCTGGGTTTCTTTAATTTCCAGAGCATTGAAACTGACACGCCAAGGTGTATGTCCCGAAGGAATCATCCTGTTCTCAGGGAGTTTTTCGGTCTGTTTTCCCGCAAACACTGTCCCCAAGTCTGAACAGAATTCACCCTTATTCGGTTGGAAAGAAGCCTTTCCATTTTCCACTGTCAAATTCTTCAAGGCAATTTCACGATGGAATAAAGGCAGGAATGCAATATCTGCGTGAACCGAACGGGCTGTTACAAAGGGCGCGCAATCGGGACGAGCAAGGCTTAATTCATCCGCATGAAAAGAGGGCCAGGGCAGAAGCTGAAAAGACGCCCTGGAGATTTTTAGTTCAAGAGTGCTCTGCTGTTTGACTGCCTGCACAATCTGCTGACGAATGATATTCTGATCCAGCAGAAAATGCGAACCGACACATGCTGCGACAAAGAGAAGCAGTATCGCTATCAAGCCCCCAAGAATCTTTTTCATCCGGCCTTCCTCTCTTTCTATTCTAGCGCACCCTTTTAGGAGGCTCCGTTTTCCCCGCCTCAAACCCTAAAGACTTGAAGCTTTCCACCATATGAGGAGGCAGAGGTGCCGTAACACGCAGGGTCCCCCCTTTTGGATGAGGGAACTCTAATTGTCTGGCATGTAAATGAAGTCGATCTGGAAATCCTTCAGGATGTGCAATTTTTCCCCCATAACGTGGATCACCAATAATGGGTGTTTTCAGGCTCTCACAATGAACACGCAGCTGATGTGTCCGCCCGGTCAGAGGAGAGAGTTTAAGCCAGCTGAATTTACGCCCCGCACAGTCAACAAGCTCATATGAACTTTTCGCTGAAACCGCATCCTCATCGCCTCGCTGCGCCGGAACAATCAGAGCTGCCCCACCAGCACCCACCTTAGCCAAAGGTTGGTCAATAATCCCTTCAGTAGGATTAGGCCGCCCGACAACAATGGCCCAATAAGTCTTTTCAACATCCCTTGTACGGAAAGAGGCTGCCAGCTTGGCTGCGACGCCTGGAGTGCGGGCCAGAAGCAGCACGCCTGATGTATCGCGATCAAGCCTATGCACCAGACGGGGACGATCCCCCCCCTTCGGGCGAAAAGCCTCAATCATCTGGTCTACATGTTCCGTAATACCCGGTCCACCCTGTGTCGCCAGACCTGAGGGTTTGTTCAGCACAATCAATTGCTCATCCTGATAAAGGACCATAGCCTCAAGGCGCTTCAACACCATCGGGTCTAATGGGGGAGGAGGTGCTGGCTGGCTCACGTCAGGCAATGGAGGGATACGGATTTTCTGACCAGGATAAAGGCGCTGGTTAGGCTGAACTCGGCCACCATCGACGCGGATCTGCCCTTTACGGCAGAGTTTCTGCACCGCACCCTGCGTCAGATTAGGATAATGGCGACGGAACCAGCGATCAAGCCGCAGGTCGGATTCATCTTCAGTAACAATAAGATTTTGAACAGTCATGAGGAACGGGATGCTCGTTTCTGAGCCAGGAAATCCAGGCGTTTTTGTATTCTTTCTTCAAAGCCGCGATCAGTCGGGCGGTAAAGCGTCACGCGCTCCATTCCGTCAGGGAAATAATTCTGTCCCGAAAATGCGTCTTCTTCATCATGGTCATAGGCGTAATCTTTGCCATAACCAAGCTCTTTCATCAATTTTGTTGGTGCATTACGGATATGAGCTGGTGGAATCAGGCTTCCGGTCTTTTTAGCCAGGCGTCTTGCTTCGTTATAAGCCACATAGACTGCATTGGATTTGGACGCAACGGCCAGATGCACAACTAATTGAGCCAGGGCCAACTCGCCTTCAGGAGAGCCAAGTCTTTCATATGCCGTGGCTGCCGCCTGGGCAAGCGGTAGGGATGTCGGGTCAGCTTCCCCAACATCTTCGCTGGCAAATCTTACCAACCGGCGTGCAATATAACGTGGATCTTCTCCCCCTTCCAACATACGCGCAAACCAGTAAAGCGCTGCATCTGGGTCACTGCCACGCAAAGATTTATGTAGCGCGGAAATCAGATTATAATGTTCATCGCGATCGCGGTCATACAGGACCGGACGGCGGGTCAACATATGTGCCAGTCCAGCTGCATCTACCAACGTATTTTCCGGCTTTTTGGTTGTCTGGGCAAAAATCTGCTCTGCCATATTCAGAAGATAACGCCCGTCACCATCAGCCATTGCACAAAGAGACTGCCTTGCCTCAGCCGTTAAAGGCAAGGAACGCCCCATTTCTTTCTCCGCCCTTTTCAGGAGCTCACTGAGCGCCTGCGCATCAAGGCGGTTCAAGACCATGACCTGACAGCGTGAAAGCAAGGCAGCATTAAGCGAGAAGGATGGATTTTCAGTCGTGGCCCCTACCAGAACCACTGTGCCTCTTTCCACAAAGGGTAGAAAACTATCCTGCTGAGCCCGATTGAAACGGTGTATCTCATCAACAAATAGCAAAGTGCCTTTTCCCGTCGCTTCCTGCCTACGATCTGCTTCATCAAAAGCTTTTCGCAACTCGGACACATTAGAAAAAACAGCAGAAATCTGCGAAAAATACAGACCAGCCCTCTCAGCGAGCAGACGCGCAATCGTCGTTTTTCCGCAACCAGGACCGCCCCATAAGATAAGGCTGGGCAGAGAGCCGCTTTCAAACATGCGGCTTAATGTTCCATTCTCGCCCAAAAGATGCGCCTGCCCACTAACCTCTTCAAGGGTTTGAGGACGTATTCTATCTGCCAGAGGCTGATATTTCGGCGTTAATGAACGCTTACGCACAAGACTGCTTCGAAGTTCAGAAGAAGAAGCAGAAACGTCTGGGGAACCGAAAAGATCGTTATCCGCTTGAGACATGCAGAAACTTTCAGACTAAAAATTAAGGCGTGGAAGAGAAACTGGAAAAAGGCGTGATCTTAACATGGGGATCATCCACTGTTCCGTCAATTTTATAAGTCAGCGCCACAAAGCTAAATGATTTTTTAAGTGCTTCCGGTGGTTTCTTTTCCAAAGGTTTCTGAGAGGGGTCCTTATATGAGAAAAAAGGTGAGGCACTCCCCTGCATCTCAAAGACACGGTTGCGCATATTTATATTGCCCCTGAAACGCCCCCCTAGAACTGCATTCCCTAATTGCCCTTTCTGGAAGGAAAAACTCTTCTCATCAAGAGAAAAATCGACTGATGCCTTAATATGCTCCAGACGATCGCTGCCAAGCTGCCGCCATTCCGAGGGGGTGAATAAAGTTGCAAGCTTCAGGAAAGTCGGAGGATGAAGAAGCGCTATATCTCCCAACTCCGCACGACCATAAAAAGCCCCTAAGCCTAACCCCAGGGCATTTTCCTTTCCACGGGAAGCAAAGTACCCCTTCATTAAAAAACGTCCTCCTTCAAACCTTTTGGAAATATCAAAACTGGCTAAACTATTCCCCAAATCCTGACTTGAGAGATAAAAGGACTTTCCCCCTTTGTGAAGGAGGCTATCCTGCACGACCAGATTAAAGGAATAAGGACGCGTTAGAGCAACATGAATTTCCTGCAAAGATTTCCGTGACCAATGCGCCCCAGCCAGAACAGTAGAAAACGCTTTGGAACCATTATAATAAAGTTTGTCCGCCTTGAAGGCGACTGACCAATTTCCCTGAGGAAGGATTACTGGCTTCAGTAAGGGACCGGTCAGTTTTTTCTTGTTCCCTTCTTTTTTATGGGGGGTATTCAGTTCCAATAACGGCGATATATCCAGAGAAGCCCCGTCAAAGAAAATATTGTAATCTGGCCTGATATCATGCGATCCAGGCCAACTGATCATTAAATTGCCCTGATTGCGGCCAAGATGAAGCGGGCTGACATCTAAACCTGTGACTTCTCCCTTCGTAACAATACTTTTCCCTCTGATCGCCAGATCAGGTCCGCTACCTTCAAGCTGATCTACCGAATGGAGCTTGCCATCAAGCCAGCCAAGATGCGCTAATATATATGCAGAAGCCCCCCTCTCCTTTTTCCAGACAGCTGCGTCAAAAACCGCTTGCGTCAGATTTAAGGAAAGTTTCAGATCTCCTTGCTGCTTCTTCTGCGCAGTTTCTTTCTGTTGATAAGCCGCCTGAGCTATCACCGTACCATTCATTGTCCTAGGAGAGGCATTAATACCAAATGATTTCAAATGGGTCAGGTCAATAACGGCTTTTGCCTTTACGGAACGATTAACCGTTCCGGGAGGCTTTTTCTTAAAAGAATCCCAGAATGTAAAGCTAAGAGGAATCTGTCTGATTTTTACTTTCACATCAGTAGAAATTTCATCGCTTGTAACATGAAATGAGCCATGACCATCTTCTACCTCACCCGTCATTTTATTGTTAAATCCGACATGAGTGAACCGCGCCTGACTGTCAAAACCTATATCTGACATCAGCACATTGGCATCAAGAGGCAACACAACTCCAAGCTTCCCCTCCATACTGCCTTTCACATGCGTAAATGAAATTGGATAACGTGAAAGAAGATGCAGGCGGGGATGAACCAGAATTGTCAAAAAATCCCTAACAGGGCCTTTTAAATCAAGTCTGATATCTCCCATCTGGTCTGGTTTTGCCAAACCTGTCAGTAAAATACTCCCTTTGGGAACATCAATGCCCTTCCCCCCTTTGACGCTCATATGACCTTTCTGCAGGTCAATCTGTAGGGCATCGGCTGAAAGGAAATGCGCATAAGCTTCAATATGCTTCACAGGTGGCAGGGGCTTGAGCCAATAGACCGTCAGATCATGTCCCTTAAGATTTCCCTCAAGATTGGTGTCATTTAGATCGTTCCAGCCTGTTTTACTGGCAAGTGTCACTTTAAGTGTAAAATTCTCAGCCGTGCCGGAGGTCATATTTGCCCCCATCCAACGGCGCCCTCCCTTTGCGACGTCAATAGGCCAGACGGAAGGGAGATGAGCAAAATCGAGCTTTGGCACCTTGAAAGCAAAAATTATCTTTATATTTTTAGGCGACAAAAGATCATCTGCTTCCATATGCCCCGTAAAAGCAAAATGCGCTTCCTGACTGGCATCATCATATAAAATTAATGTCCCAGCCTTTAGCTGCACCGAAATTTCACGGGCCTTCTGTTTCTTTCCATAGAAAGTGAAATCAGCCTGCTTAACGTGTAAAGGCGGTGCACCATTTTGTCTGTACAACCCTTCACCCGCCAAAAGACGGATGGTAAAATCCTGCCAGTCTCCTGCCATATTTTTACGGGTTATAAGGCCATCACCTTCAAGTGAAACCGGGAAATTAAAGATGGAAAGTCCTTCTCCCCCCCCAGGAACCCAGTCTCCATATGCACTTGGTTTAAACATGGAAGAATGGATCGACAACTTTGTCTTACCCGTATCATCTGGTTGAACAGACAAGGAGAAATTAACAGATGTCTCGGGCGAAGACCCCTCTTTCTGCTCTACAGCACATTCTGAAACGCCTTTCCATCCACTATCATGCTGATAGGAAGCAACAAGTTCTGACATATTCAAAACCAGCTGCTTCTGATCGGGCTTTTCTTTCTCAAGCACGATTTTCAAATGATTGATCGTGAGTTTCTGAAAAGAAGAAAAGTCAAATTTCAACAGCTGAGGAGAAGAATTCTGCTGCTGTGCAAGCGGAACCATGCCCCCCACAGCCCAGTAAGAGGCCCCTTTCTGGACTAGTCCGAGGCTTCCCTCTTCTACATGAACGCGTAAAAACTTGACCGAGCCATGCCAGAGAGAGGAAAGATCAAGAGCTAGTTCCAGATCTGCAAGATGATCAAAAACCCGTCCCTGACCTGAAAATGTTTTCAAACCTCGTAGATGAACATCAAGAGCAGAAGGCTCTGACGGCCTCCCCGGAAACCATTGCAGCGAAAGATGTTCCCACCGCAATGTAATATCTTTTATTCTATTTTGGGGATTTTGATAAAGAGTGACGGGGCCCCAGTAATGAGACAGGGCCGTTACATCAAGCGGTCCTTGTGCCAGACGCCATAAAAGCCCTCCCCCTGCCACCATAAGGAGAATAAGCAATAAGCCTAAAAGCCCTAAAACTGCCTTTATAAGGCATTTTATCAGCTGCCAGACACGCCTGCCTATTGAGGAAAGCACGCGATCCATCCGAGATAGGCCCCGATCAGGGGGTCAATCCTGCCAGGAAATTCCGGGCCCATTCTACCTGCTCGGCAGGACGGATTTTATATTTTGCCGCCATAACCTTTCCATCACCATCAATCAAAAAGGCGCTTCTTTCAATTCCCATATACGTGCGCCCGTACATGGACTTTGAAACCCACACACCATAGGCTTCTGAAAGGATATGCTCTTCATCTGAAATTAATGTAAAATTCAGGCTTTCTTTTTCATAAAAACGTGCCAGCCTGCTTACAGGGTCTGGACTAACACCAAAAACAGGCAGAGCCAGTCCATTTAGGCCATGCGGCTCGGCTGTGGCATCGCGCAATGCACAAGCTTGTGTCGTGCAGCCTGGTGTCATGGCCTTTGGATAGAAGTAAATCAGATAAATCTGTCCTTTAAGCGCGTGGCTGCTGCAGATTCTCTCCCCATGCGGGCCAAAAGAAGGGAGGTTAAAATCAGGTGCCTGATCCCCCTTTTGTAAAGAAATCCCTGTCATTGATTCACTCATGGCTGGTCAGCATGTGTAACACTTCCGTCACTTGCGGAATCATTGGGAAGACTGGGTTGTGTTTTATCCTGCTCCGCCTGTTCTTGTTGTTCAATCATCGGACTTCCCGTCGCAGCCTGAGACTCCGTAGCCGGAGATGATGGAGATTCGACTGGTCCACCAGCTTGAGGGACCACAATACCAGGTATGGGATTTTCTGCCCCTTTCTGGTTTCTGAAACGCGGCATCAGTTTTTTAAAATCAGCTGGAGGGTCGAATTCAGTCGAGGGAATATCACGATACGTGACATTTATCGCCTCAAGCTGGCCTGTAATTCCGTCAGCATCGACGCCAGATTCCGAAAGGATAACCCCATCAGCTGTTACGCAAGCCTGTGCTTTTCCTGCCGCACTCTTAATCATCCAGTTCTGGCAGTCATAACCAGCAATCTTTTTATGGTCTGCCGCTTCATAGCTCATACTCAAATCCAGCAGGAACGGATTGCGCAACCCACGGAGCGGCATCAACTGGGCGTATGTTTTCGTTTCCATATTGATAAGCGTCACCTTCTGGGCAGGACGATCCAGAATTGTGGCCGTCTTGTGATTAACAGGGTCAATCCGGAGCCTGTCGCCAGATGAGGCAAAGGCAACTGTCACTTCGTTAATATCATCGGCTGATGAAGGGCGTTCATTCGTCTGGAAATGATAGGTCACAACCACATCACGCTCTGGAGAAAGACGGGGGTGATCAAGGGAAGGCAGATTACCCTGAGCAGGAGAAGAAGCAGCCTGGGCAACACTGAAAAAAGACAGGGATAAAACTACCCCAGTGCTGGCTTGTAAAATAGTTTTATAAATATTCATGACATTCCTTCCTGCCTCATACCAGTTTCATGACGTAAATTCCGGATATAATCTTCAAGCCCCGTAAGACTTACATCTTCTGGCCAAGTAACTTTTACTTTCAGTGCCTGCATTAATAAGGTCTGATAATGCACTGAGTCGATCTCAATCCCGCCCAATCGGGCCAAATGAGGGGTTAAGAATTGTGTATCAAGGAGATGATACCCTGCCTTGCGCAGCGCTGCAATGAGATGAACCAAAGCAATCTTTGATGTGTTCCGTTCAAACGATACCATGCTTTCGCCGAAAAAAACCCCGCCAAGTGTTACACCATAAAGCCCTCCAACCAATAAACCCTTCTGATTGCGCACCTCTACAGAATGTGCATGACCTCTCTCATGTAATTGCCTATATAGCTCCCTGATTTTCGGACTAATCCATGTTTCTTCCCTTCCGGGAAGCAGACGGGAACAGGCTTCTGTCATCTCGTCAAAATCTTTATCTGTATAGACGTGATAATCACCTGACAGGACAGTCCTGAGCAAACGGCGCGGAATATGTGGTCTCCCCAGCGGAATAATCCCCCGCTTCTCAGGCTTATACCAATCAAGCTCTGTGCTCTCTCGCTCAGGCGCCATGGGAAAAAACCCCTGAGCATAGGCCGATAGTAAAATTTCAGGCGTTATATTCATAAAAATCTATAATAATCATCAAGGAACTATACTAACAATTCCTGCTTTTAGGAAACAATACTGGCAAATGACTCCCCGAACTACTATAATAGTGAGGACTGCCTTTATCGTAGGATAGCTGACATGCTTCATATCCCACAGACCTATGTTTATACCATTATCCTTCTGATAACTGCGATTGTGCATTTCCTTTTTCCGCAACTCTCTCCTCTCATGAAAGTTCTGGAAATAATCTGGATGATCTTTATCGTCCTCTCTGGCTTGCTGGAATATTATCTCGACCGCAAATATGGTAAAAATATCGGAGATTTGTGAGCCGCTCAGACGCCGCTTTCTTCGCCCCGATAATTTTCAGCAGCTTCCTGCACTGAAGCCCCATAACTACGCTCCAGCCTGCGAATGGTAAAATGGGCACGGGCCACCGCCCGGTAATGTGCAAGAAATGCTGTATTGAGAGATGCGCCACAAAGAGCCCCCGCCACAGGCACCATTTTTGCCGCAAAATGACGTGAAAGTCCTATCCCGTAATGTCCGGCAACTTCAGCCATAAGCAGAACAAGAGGTTGCCCTCTCATCAAAGCCCGCGCTGCAAAAAAGCCCATTTCTTTCTCGCTTTTTTCCTTATTACCCGCAACGATTGAAGAGAGTGCAAATACTTCAAGGCATGCTTTACGCGTTTCCTCATCAGAGAGGTTTTCCCCATTCTCCAGGGCAATTGCGGCAATTTCACGCATAATCGTTAATGTCGTGAGGCCAATATCTGGCCCCATACTGAAGATACCGCCAAAACCACCCATCGCCCCGGAAACGGCCACAACTGCCTGGGCCAGATTTTCTTTCACAGGGGAACGCAGTCTTTTCTCTTTTTTCTTCATTCCCAAAATTGCAATATTAAAGGCCTGATTAAGCGAAAATTCAGAAACTTTATGAAGTTTTTCCTGCAATCCGGGAACAAGTGACAAACCTTGCATCCCCATTTTCGCAGCCTGCCCTACTGCTCCCCCCATGAGGTCAGCAAGTCTGATCAAAACGCCTTTTCCAGACTCCACCTCTGAGAGAACGTGACGAAGCTGCTCAAGTGTCTCTGCATCCATAGGCTTAAAATCAAGCATCGTGCTGGGAAGCTGCTCATTATGGCTGGAAGGATTTTGAGACATCATTGAAATAAATCTCCTTTACGACACAGCAAGTTTACCGAACTTCCTGTTAAAGATCACTAAAAAACAAAAATGTCAGGCTCTCTCTTTCCACTCACCTAGTTTCGTCAGATGGATAAACTCTTTCTGTGTTACAGGCGCAACTGAAAGACGGGACTGTTTTATCAAGGCCATTTCCGAAAGTGCAGGATCGGCTTTAATCTCAGCTAATGTAACAGCTTTGGCAAAAGGCCCTTTCGCCTTCACATCCACACAAACCCAACGTTCATCTTCAGAAGTCGGGTCACGGTACGCTTCGCGGACAACCTCTACCACTCCCACAATGGCTTTTTGCGTGACAGAGTGATAAAAGAGAGCAAGGTCGCCTTTTTTCATAGCCGATAAATTATTACGTGCCTGATAATTACGCACACCTGTCCAGGGTTCTATATCATTTTTGACTTGTTCATCCCACGAGAATGAAGCAGGCTCAGATTTGATAAGCCAATAATGTTTCATAAATGCTTTCCTTGATGAGCAATGCTCATGTCACTAACAACTCTGTGAAACCCAATCTCCGTTTGTTCCTTTGCAGTTTAGAGAAGTTCGCTTAAATGTGTAAAAGCATTTTAAAAAATAAATACCGAGAGCCTGTGAAGAAGCAATTTTCTCTTTTCCACCGTTATGCAAATCCTGGTAATTTTTACCGCCTTATCCGCCCCCTTATCGCCTATTTTGCCGGGTTTGGACTGATCTTGCTCATTGCTGGGATGTGTGACGGGCTGTTTTTCTCTCCCGCCGACTGGCAGCAGGGAGAAACGGTGCGGATCATGTATCTCCACGTCCCTATGGCCTGGCTGGGCACTGCATGTTACGCCTCCCTGGCCGTCTGCGGGATCTTATCACTTGTCTGGCGTCATCCCATTGCCGATATTGCTGCGTTGGAAATCGGGCCTGTAGGCGCCTGTGCTACCGCGCTCTGCTTGATAACGGGGTCTCTATGGGGCAAACCAACATGGGGGACCTGGTGGGTCTGGGATGCTCGTCTGACATCCATGCTGATTCTCTTCTTCCTTTATCTCGGTCACATCACCTTAATGCGCGCCTTTGATGACCCCAATAGAGGTCAGAAAGCTGCTGCCATTCTAGCTTTAATCGGTGCCGTTGATCTTCCCATCATCAAATTCAGTGTCAAATGGTGGAACACGTTACATCAACCCGCCAGCCTAACACTCAGCAATGCACCGACCATTTCCTTGACGATCCTGATTCCCCTGCTTCTTTGCACATTTGGCTTTACGCTCTGCACGCTGGCTTTAATTGGCATTCGTATGTGCGCCTCTATTAATGAGCGTCGCACCCAGAGATTACTAACCCAGGAAATAACGATATGAACACTTTACCTGGTCTATTTCATCATTGGGATTATGTCATTGCCAGCTACGGCCTCGTAAGTTTTTGCTGTATAATTCTGGCTGTTTCAGCCTATATCCGCTTCAAACGTTCTCTCAGCCGCCTTCATTCCATTGAGCGAATGCTTGAGCAAGAGGACGGAATTTCATAATGGCCGCGAATTCCTCCTTTTCACGCAAGACAAAACGGCTCTGGATCGTCATTGCATGCGCGCTCTGTCTTGCCGTCGCCGTTTTCCTGATGCTGCGGGCCTTTTCGAGTTCGATCATGTTCTTTATGGCACCTTCACAGGTCAAGACACATCCCCCCGCGCTCTCTAGACAATTTCGTCTGGGAGGTATGGTTGTCGCTGGCAGTTTCCACAAAAAAACCATTGGGCAACACCCCCTTGCCCTGTTTGATATAACGGATGGTCAGGCGGCCATATCAGTTCACTATAGCGGTATTTTACCTGATCTTTTCCGTGAAGGGCAAAGTGTCGTCGCTCTTGGTCACATGGATCAGGATGGCACCTTCAGCGCAGAAACTGTTCTTGCCAAGCATGATGAAACATATATGCCTAAAGAAGTCGCTGAAGCCTTGAAAAAAAGTGGCAAATGGGATCCCAGATTCGGCCCTCCCCCTGATGCTGCCAGCTGGAGCAGAATGACAGAACCTGCCCCTAAACCTCACCTCCAGGTAACGGATAAACCATAATGCTTGAGCTATTTGGTCCAGAAAATGGCTTGTTTGCCTTAGCTCTCAGCATAGTTATTGCTTTTTGGCAGTGTATCATCCCTGCCTGGGGGCTTTATTCCAATCGCCTACGCCTCATCAACATGGCCTCTGCCTTTGCTGTCAGTCAGGCCTTGTCCTTAATTTACGCTTTTATCTGCCTTATATCAGCTGCCTTGCGTGACGATTTTTCAGTCAGAAACATCGCTGAAAATTCAGCAATCAGCAAACCTCTCCTCTATAAAATTACCGGTGTATGGGGAAACCACGAAGGCTCCATCCTCCTCTGGATCCTGATCCTAGGCTTATGTGGCATGACCGTTGCCCTGACAGGGCGCCATAGCAAGGTCAAACTCCCAGCGACACTCAGAGCACGCGTTTTATGTATATTAGGGGCCATTTCCATCGGGTTTGAGCTTTTCTGCATTTTAACATCAAACCCATTTGCTCGCCTAATTCCAGCACCTTCTGATGGCATGGGAATGAATCCCCTCCTGCAGGACCCAGGCTTAGCCTTTCACCCACCTGTTCTCTATACAGGTTATGTCGGGTTTGCTGTTCCTTTTGCCTTTGCTGTTGCAGCCTTGTGGGAAGGACAGGCAAACGCTCTTTGGGCACGATGGGTCCGTAACTGGACAGTCGCGGCATGGGCGTTTTTAACTTGCGGCATTACGATGGGGTCATGGTGGTCTTACTATGTTCTGGGATGGGGAGGTTACTGGTTCTGGGACCCTGTAGAAAATGCCTCTCTTATTCCCTGGCTCAGTAGCACAGCTTTGCTTCATTCTGCCCTAGTTGTTGAAAAGCGTGAATCGCTTAAAATATGGACAATCTTATTAGCACTTGCCTGTTTCTCTTTCTCTCTCTCAGGAACCTTTCTTGTACGCTCTGGTATCCTGAATTCAGTACATGCTTTTGCTAATGACCCCGCCCGGGGAATCTTTATCCTCTCTCTTCTCGGAATCATTACAGGGGGCAGCCTGGTTCTTTTCGCCTGGCGGGCACCTTCCATCGCTGGTCAGGGCGGATTTTTCGCCCCTATCTCGCGGGAGAGTGCCATGGTCGTCAATAATATCCTGCTTTGCTCGATCTGTGCTGTCGTTCTTACCGGAACAATGTACCCTCCTTTCATGCAGCTCCTTTTCGGTCAGACGCTTTCTGTCGGGAAACCCTTCTTTGACGCAACCACCATTCCGTTAACAATACCACTGCTCATTGTCATGGGATTTGGCATTGGACTTTCATGGAAACATTCAAAGCTCTTTCCCTTACTTAAACGTCTGCGCCTATCATTCATAATTGCTATTATCGGATTTATCCTGGCACTTTTCTGGTTGAACAGTTTCCTGGCCTCTCTTTGTGCAGGACTTGCAATATGGGTCCTTGCCGCAAGCCTTGCTGATTTCTATTACCGACGCAAAGCCTTCACGGCTTTATGGCACATACCCCATTTTCTCATCGGGAGTATTATGGCCCATTGTGGTGTTGCCATCACTATCCTGGGATTGTGCGGCATGTCTGCAGCACAGCAAACTGTAGTTGAGGCCCATAAAAACGAGCATTTTCTCCTTGCTGGCTATGACTGGCAACTCAAAGACGTGCATGACGTTTTTGCCAGCAACTATTCAGCCAAAAGGGCTGATATCATCGTACGGCATGGCGGCCATATCGTAACAGTTATGCACCCTGAAAAACGCTATTTCGAACGTGAAAATCAAAGTACAATGTACGTTGCGATCCATACAAACTTCCTAAGAGACCTTTATGCGGTTTTAGGGGATGTGCATGAAGATGGACCGCAAACAAGCTATATCCTTCGCCTGCACGACAACCCATTGGCACCTTGGATCTGGCTTGGTGGATTAATGATGGCGCTCGGTGGTTTTATAACCCTGTCACACAGACGTTTTCATAAAGGTACGGCACATTCTTCCAAAGGTCATCATACTTCCCATCAAAGCGCTTCATAACCATTAGGATATATGAATATATGGCCTTAACACGCCGGCGACTTCTCGCAACTTTACCTGTTCTCGGCACCGCTGCCTGTGGTGTCGGTTTCTGGGCAATGCTGAAAAATATGAAAACGGGTCAATTTGATCCCCACGCCGTCGACACATCCATCGTAGGACGGGGCCTTCCTGATTTTCCAGCACTTGAAGGACTGACTGATTTCAGAGATGGCTTTTCTCCAGAAGAACTCCGCTCCCAGACATCGCCCCTTCTCATTAATTTCATGGCCTCATGGTGTGTACCGTGTGTTCTGGAAATGCCTTTCCTGAAAACCATCTCGTCAGAACTTCCGATCTGGGGAATTATTTATAAAGACAAGGCTGAACGCGCTAAAAATTTTATTCAGCGCAATGGCTCACCCTATAAACGTATTGGGCAAGACAAGCAGGGAATGACAGCGATCGAATGGGGCGTGACAGGCGTGCCAGAAAGTTTCCTTATATTCCCAGGTGGAAAAATCGTCTGGCATGGCAGTGCCGCCCTTAATGAAGCGACCTTCCAACATGAAATAAGACCTCTTTTAAGACGGGCCTTATGAGGATGAAGTATTTTCTTCTGGCATTTTTCCTTCTAATAGTGCCACTAGAGGCGCTGGCCCTTGATTCTCCTCAGGAGAAGTTAAGTAACCCTGCTCTTGAACAGCGGGCAGAACATCTAGGGGCACAATTACGATGCCTTGTCTGTCAGAATGAGAGCATTGAAGATAGTAGCGCAGGTCTGGCAAAAGATTTGCGCCACGTTGTACGCGAACAGGTCAAAAAAGGATGGTCCGATCAGCAGATCATGACATGGATGACCCAACGTTACGGTAATTTCATCAGGCTCAGACCTGTTTTTAATCTGAAAACAGCATTACTCTGGTTCATGCCAGTCTTAGCTTTTATGATAGGTATGCTTGCTGCCTGGCGGATATGGAACCATCCAAAAACGGAAGTTCATGCCTTAAGCGATGAAGAAAAAGAACGTCTGAAGACCCTGTTAAATAAAGAGTGAACTTATGTCCTTCCTTCTGGGTGCTTTTCTTGTCACAATTATCGTCCTGATTCCCCTGGGAATGAGCCTTTGGCAGCGTTCCGTTGCGACGAGAGAGACTGCTGACAGCACGATCGATCTTTATAAAGCCCAGCTCGATAATCTGGAAAAAGAGCTAGAAGCCCATCTGATCGACCAGGAAGCATATGATAGCGCCCGGACAGAAATACAGCGCCGTTTGCTCAACAGCCCAGTTCCTCCTCCACCTGTAAATGAAAAAAACAGCACCTCACAAAAACTGATTTTAATCAGCTCAATGGTACTTATTCCTGTTTTGGCAATCTGGCTCTATGCGGAAAAGGGATTTCCTTCTTTCACCTCTGAAAAGCCAGATCATCAATGGTCTACAAAAAACTTCAGTCCCCAACTGGCCCAGATACGCCAACTCGGCAAGCTGGCAGCCAGTCTATCTCCTATGGATAAACGCTATAGTCTGGTGCATGAACAGTTAGGCGACCTTAAAGCACAGATCGGCCTTGCCCAACCAGCTCTTGAAGAGTGGAAACTCGCTGTCAAAGGGCACTTTACCCCCGAACTGGCCCTCAAAGTTGCTGAAGCTGAAACAGAGCAGATCGGTCACGTTTCACCAGAAGCCCTTGAACTTTACCACAAAGCCCTGGATGCCGCTCCCGCAGACGCCCCCTGGCGTCTGGCTGTTGAAACACGAATTGCCACGGGCGAACACGATAAAGACCAGAAACAATGACACATAACACTACATCTGAATATAATTCCTGCCCTCTCTGCCATAATCCCGTTACGATCTCGCAAGAAAACTGTAATCATTGTGGCGCCATACGCCTTACAGGATTATCTGTCATTGAGGCTCTGGTTTGCGCCTTGATCGGACTCGTTGTGTTTTCCGCATTTTCAACCTTACTCATTGCCCTGTCACTATGGACTATCCTTTTTGCCCTCATTGGCTTAGGAGGTGGTTTTCTGGTGGCTTACTATCACTTCCCCGCTGAAAAATGGGAAGCACCGCGCTAAGCTGGTTTCTTTACGACTTTCCCCGCCTTAGAAAGGCTTTTTCATGTCTGAATCTCTGCCAATATCACTGACAGGCCTCGAATTACTCAATAACCCTTTTCTCAATAAAGGGCTTGCCTTTCCTCTCTCTGAACGAAAAATCTTTGCGCTTGAGAGCCTTCTACCCGCTGGAGAGCTGACACTCGACCAGCAGGTAACAGCAGCTTATAAATCCATCACATTCCTGAAAGATAAATTAAGCCAGCATGTTGCCCTACGTGCATTGCAGGATGAAAATGAAACTGTCTTTTACGCACTGATAGAAAAACATCTCCAGGAGATGATGCCACTAGTTTACACACCTGGTGTTGGCGAAGCCTGTCTAAATTTTTCCAAAATCTGGCACCGCCCCAGAGGACTTTATATCACAGCCCGTGAAACTGGCCGTATGGCTGACCTCCTTTTCTCATCTGATTATGATGATATCCGTATGGTTATTGTTACAGATGGAGAACGTATTCTAGGCCTGGGAGACCTCGGGGCAAACGGAATGGGAATCCCTATCGGGAAACTTTCGCTTTATACCGCCTGTGCGGGAATTAACCCTTCTTATATGCTGCCGATTACTCTTGATGTCGGGACTGAAAATGAGACCCTTCTCAATGATCCCGACTATATAGGGCTTAAACAGCCTCGTTTGCGAGGAGAGGCTTATGATAATTTCATTGATGAATTTGTTACAACAATCAAAGCACGCTGGCCCAATATCCTGCTTCACTGGGAAGATTTTGCCGGACGTAATGCAGCCCCTCTTCTGCAGCGTTATCGCCATGAAATTTTAAGCTTTAATGATGATATACAGGGAACCGCAGCCATTGCTACTGCGGCTATTCTCTCTGGGCTGAAAAAGAAAAATGAAACACTCTCTCAACAGAGGGTCATGATTGTTGGTGGGGGGTCTGCTGGCTGCGGCATTGCTGCACAGCTTTATCAGGCATGTTTAGCAGATGGCCTGAACAAGCAGGATGCACTTGAGCGTTTCTATTTATTTGACCGCCCAGGCCTACTCCTCAAATCCATGAATAATTTGACAGAAGGGCAAGCTTTCTTTGCCCGTGCAGAAGCGCCTTCCTGCGGTGTCAATGCCGGACTTTCGGACATGGTGGATGAAATTCGCCCTACCATTCTGATTGGTGTTTCCGGGCAGGCAGGTCTTTTCACAAAAGAAATGATCGTCAGGCTTGCACAACATTGCCCACAGCCTCTGATCTTTCCACTTTCAAACCCTACCAGTCACGTTGAAGCAACACCTGAAGATATTTTAAACTGGACGAACGGGAAAGCCATAGTCAGCACAGGAAGCCCCTTCCCACCTGTAACATTAGGTGAACGTACTATTTCCATTGACCAGACCAACAATGCTTACGTTTTTCCTGGTCTTGGCCTTGGTGCTTTGGCCTGTAAAGCAACTGAAATTAATGACAAGATGCTCATGGCTGCGGCACAGGCTGTTGCTGAGAGCGTGCAGTCTTCACAGAATGAAACCCTCCTCCCGCCTCTCTCTGCGATCAAAGCAGTTGCACTCGCCGTTGCACGAGCTGTTGCTCAACAGGCGCAAAAAGATGGACTTTGCCCGGCTTTTGACGAAGCATCCCTTGAGCAGAATATGGCAGCCCTATGCTGGCAACCTGTTTATCGTCCTTATAGTCCTGTTGTTTGATCGTGAAAGACACTTTTATGAAATATCGTATAGAAACTGACGGCCTCGGGGAAATTCAGGTTCCCAACGATGTACTCTGGGGAGCACAAACCCAACGTTCGCTGCATTATTTCAGCATAGGACATGAACTTATCCCTCATGAAATGATTGAGGCTTATGCCATCATGAAGCGTTCCTGCGCCTTAGCCAATGCTGCCTCTGGCAGACTTGAAAAGGAAAAATGTGCTCTTATCGTAACAATCTGTGATGAAATCAGGCAAGGCCAGCATAACAGAATGTTCCCCCTTCATATCTGGATGACTGGGTCTGGAACACAATTTAATATGAATGTGAATGAGGTTATCGCCAACCGCGCTAGCCAGATGACCGGTAACGCCTTAGGAAGCAAGACGCCTTTGCACCCCAATGACGATGTCAATATGGCCCAGTCAACCAATGATAACTTTCCCACGGCAATGTATATTGCCAGTGCGTTATCTGTACACACCAAGCTGCTTCCTGCCTTAACACGTTTTGAAAGAGCCCTTGCCAGCAAGGCAAAAGAATGGGCTGATATTGTAAAAGTGGGCCGCACACATTTACAAGATGCCGTTCCCATTACCCTTGGCCAGGAATGGCAGGGTTATGTTGGCATGATTCAGGAAAACAAGACCCGGCTTGAAGAAGCCCTCAAAGGATTATTCGCCCTTGCTCTTGGAGGAACGGCCCTTGGCACAGGCGTTAATACTGAAATAGGCTTTGCAGAAAGGGCCTGTAAGGAAATCGCCCAATTGACCGGCCTTGGTTTCTATAGTGGGAATAATAAATTCACCTTACAGGGTGCACATGACGCCTTGGTACATCTTTCCGGCTGCCTACGCACACTAGCTGGAAGTCTGTTCAAGATTGCTAATGACATACGCCTGCTAGCATGCGGACCACGAGCAGGGTTAGGTGAGTTAACCCTCCCAGCTAATGAGCCTGGTTCTTCCATCATGCCTGGGAAAATCAACCCAACTCAGGCAGAAGCCCTGACAATGCTCTGTCTTCAGGTAATGGGTAACGATCTGGCAACCTCTTTAGGCGGAGCTAGTGGCATGTTAGATATGAATGCCTATAAGCCCCTTATGATTCATAACATCATGCAGAGTCTGACTCTCCTTCATGATGGTATGGAAAATTTCCGAAAATTCTGCATTGAGGGCACACAGCCTAACAGAAAACAGATACAGAATGCTCTTGAGCACTCCCTTGTTCTCGTCACTGCCCTCTCTCCTGTCATCGGCTATGATAAAGCCTCGCAGGTTGCACATTATGCCATGGAACATCACTTAAGCCCGAAAGAAGCTGCTTTGAAACTAGGCTTTATGAGCTCTGAGGATTATGACCGCGTAGCAGATCCAACTTTAATGTTAAAACCCAATATTAACTAGTAATCATCAAATGCTTCCAGGCGGTACAATTGCCTGGAAGCATTTTCAGGACCTTACCTCTATCTCCAAAAAAATATTACGAAGCTGTTTCTGCCTCATGCGCAATGCTGCTATGGCCTTTTGAAGGACGGAAAGTGCCATTCTTTAAAGCAGTTTCAATATCTTCAAGCGTTGCACCAGCTGTCTCCGGCACACAGAAATAGACAAAGATAAGAGAAAGCAGATTAATCCCGGCATAGAACCACATCGTTCCCCCCAGTGAAATTAACTTAACAAGTGAAAGCGCTGTAGCTGTAACCAGCATATCACTCCCCCACAAAACAGCCGCATGGAGCGATGTCGCCTGCCCACGCATGGAAAGTGGAAACATTTCAGCTCCCAGGAGCCAGCCAATAACCTGAATACTGCCTGAATTGAACATCATAAAAAGGAGCATGAAGACAATCACCAGATAGGAACCAACGCTTCCCTGCGCAGGATGAATCAGGAACATGATCCCAAGACCAATAAGTGCAAGTACAGACCCAGGTGCCATCACCAGCACCAAACGACGACGACCGATCCTGTCTACAAATAAACATCCCAGAAAAGTCATGACCAGATAAACAGTGCCAATCCCGAGGCTTGCCAATAATGCTGAAGAATCTCCAAAACCAGCATCTTTCAGAAAGGTTGGGGCATAATAGATCATCATTTCCAATCCCCCGCATTGCGTGAAAAACGCAACCCCCAGGGCAGCCACCAAAGCCGGCCTTACCCATGGCTGCATCAATCCACGCCACCCCTGATTCATCTCATCTGATGAAGCGATATTCTCCTTGATCTGTGCTATTTCCTCTTTGATCTCCTGATGGTCGTCACGCAGACTATTCAGGATCGGAACAGCTTCTTTTACGCTAATATTTTCTGCTACCCACCTGAAACTCCTGGGCATGAAAAACATAATTACAAAAACAAAAGCCGCAGGTAACACTCCAACAAAGATCATCCCGCGCCAGCCTAAAGTCTGCTGCGATGTGAGACCAATAATATTTGCCAGCAGGATTCCCACACCTATAGAAACATTAAAGAATAGCGCCAATGTGCCCCGCCTGGCTGCCGGAGCGAGCTCTGAGATATACATGGGTACAACCTGGGAAGAACCACCGACTGCGCACCCCAGAAAGACCCTCGCTGCAATCAGGCTGATGACATTAGGTGATAAAGCACACCATGTCGCACCAACGACAAAAATCCCTGCTACGAGAATGATCGTCGTTTTGCGACCAAATTTTTCTGAAAAATAACCCGCTCCTAAAGCGCCGATCACTGCACCTAGAAGAATGGCTGCTGTAACAGTTTCCTGTAAGCCGGCACTGAGATGAAATTCCCGCGTGATGAGCAATAAGGCACCGGAAATAATGCCCGTATCATACCCGTAAAGGCCGCCACAACTCCCGGAAATCAGGGCAGCAACAATTAAAGTCCATTTAGCGTTCAAAGGAAGACCTTGAGAAGAATATATATTCACATTACCTGAATCAATCATGTAATTATCCTTTTTATATTATTATTTCAGAAACCATATCCCTTAAAATTATGATTCAATGACTAAGAATTGTATAATATTTCAGAAAGACTCTTAAAAAATCTTATATAAAATGAAGAAAATTTCTAGAATATGATATTAATTTGTTGTGTATTGTAATATTTATAATAAAACTAATTTTATATAAAATTATTTAAATTCATCAGATAAAGTATATTTCGTATATTGTATAAAATAATTTATAAATATATCATTAATATTGTGATTTATATAAATAAAAGGCCTATCCTTATAAAAACAAGGATAGGCCATATAGAACATCTCTGAAGAACAGGATTATGGCAGAAGTTTTCCGTCCTTATCGACGAGCGAGATCGGATAATCACCACTAAAACATGCGTCGCAATAACGGTGGCGTGCTTTCTCCCTGTCGGAATAATTCAGGGCCCGATACAGACCATCAAAACTGATAAAAGCCAGACTATCAACGCCGATCGCTTCACGCATTTCTTCTAAGCTATGGGTAGCAGCCAGAAGCTTGCTTTCATCGGGTGTGTCAATTCCATAAAAACACGGATGCTTCGTTGGAGGCGATGTGATACGCATATGCACCTCTGTCGCCCCGGCAGCTCTCACCATATCGACAATCTTGCGTGAAGTCGTCCCCCTGACGATGGAATCATCAACCAGAACAACCCGCTTACCTTTCAAGACCGCCCTATTGGCGGAATGTTTCATTTTTACCCCAAGATGACGAATCTGGTCTGTCGGCTCAATAAAAGTACGACCGACATAATGGTTGCGGATTATCCCCAACTCAAAAGGAATACCACTTTCAGCTGCATAACCAATTGCTGAAGGCACACCTGAATCAGGCACAGGGACGATAACATCTGCTTCAACAGCCGACTCTCGAGCAAGCTCTTCGCCAATACGTGTGCGACTATTATAGACGGAACGATCCTCTAGGACCGAGTCAGGACGGGCAAAATAGATATATTCAAAAACGCAGAAACGATGGCCCGTTTCACCAAATGGTCTGATTGATTCAATACCCTTATGATTAATGACAACCATCTCGCCAGGCTCGATATCACGCACAAATTCTGCACCGATAATATCAAGCGCACATGTCTCACTTGCCAGAACCCATCCACCATTTTCTTCTTCATAGCCAGGAATACGTCCCAGAACGAGCGGTCTTACCCCCAGAGGGTCACGCATCCCGATCAGACCATTATCCGGCGTCAGAGCAATAAGGGAATAAGCTCCTTTGACCTGCTTGGCAGCATCAATCAACCGCTCAACAACCGTGCTGTAGAGGGAAATCGCAATCAGATGGACGAACACTTCCGTATCTGTTGTGGATTGGAAGATACATCCGCGATTAACCAATACCTTACGCAGAGTAGCCGCATTGGTTAAATTGCCATTATGCGCGACAGCTAACCCTCCAAAAGCATAATCTGCATAAAAAGGCTGTACATTACGTAAATGCGTGCCACCCGTCGTCGCATAACGATTATGCCCAATAGCTGCCGCCCCCGGCAGAGAGGCAATTACACCACTATCGGCAAAAACCTCACCTACGAGGCCAAGTCCTCTATGCTGGTGGAATATCTTGCCATCAAAACTGACAATCCCCGCCGATTCTTGTCCTCTATGCTGCAAAGCATGAAGCCCCAATGCAACAAGTGCGGCGGCGTCTGGTGTACCCCATACGCCAAAAACACCACATTCTTCATGAGGACGGTTTGAAATTTCAACAAGCGACATAAAGGCCCAACCTATAGGGGAATCCCCGCCATAAACCAAATAACCACCAGGGATACAAAGACACGCTCAGCCTGAAACACCCCTTCACTGACTGTTTGTGTCCTGTAATGTATTTGTATCTGGTAAGGCAAGGTATGATTGCAAGGAAGGAGGCACATAACCCTGCAAAATTTGCATTCCTTTCGTAATATAAGGCATCATGACACTATCTTGCGACACTGAAGTAATCCAGTCCACTGAAACCCAGCTTGACACAAGACAGAATGCCACCAGCAAGGCATAACCACGGATAGCACCAAAGACAAAACCAAGTAATGTATCCAGACCACGCGAGAGATTACTCCTTGCAATATAGGAAATCCTATCCACTAAAGTACTGAGAATGACAACCGCAATGATAAAGATGACAATTCTGGCCCCCCAAAGAGCCACACCAGAATCCTGAAGTGATTCAGGTAATGACGGATCAGCCCATGCGAGTACGGCATTACTTGTCCGCAGCGCCAGCCACAAGGCTCCTACCCAGACCATAATACCAGAAAGCTCTCGCGATCCCCCCCGCATGAGACCCCATAAAAGAGACATACAGAAAACCACAAGACATGCCGTATCAAAAGAACTCAAATGATGGAGCTGGTCAATAAGATGGGTACTATCTTTCCCATTCGCAACAGCTGAGCCTGCGTCTGAAGCTGTTGCATCCTGTCCGGAAGCAGCGGCACCAGCATCTGATGGTGTCGTATCCGTCGGGGGTGATGTTTCTCCAGCAGAAGGAACAGCCTCTTCCGGAGTGCCTTGATCAGTCGGTGGAGGGGGATCTTCGTCCATTGTACAATCTCTTTATCTTAATCTGTGATATGAAGTTATTATGGCAATTTCGTCGAGCGATAAGGGCCGCCCTTACGCGCCCTAATACCTCGTCTTAGCAGATCATCCGACAGGGTGATACGCTCATCCAGCTCAGCCCAAACCTGCTGTGAGTCGATCTTTTTCTGTTTCCATAATATTTCAAGATCAAGCAAGAAAGCCGCACTTTCCTGACAGAGATGCGCCGGCTCTCCCCGCAGATAAGCCAGGATACACGCCCCTGCGAGATCCATCAAATAGTCAATACCCTCTTCCTGCTGTGAACAGAAAGAATTCTTTTCAGTTATTGATCCTGTCATATGATAATAATGCAATGCCTCAAAGCAATGAGCAAGAGCTGCTGAGTTTAATCATATCATAATAATATCATGATAATATTTTATCAATAACTTCATGCCATGGCCCTGTTTTTGTAAAATTCACCCTGATTTACTGGATTGATTTATCTGACAGATTATTGGAGGTTTTCTATGCGTTGCCAGCCTCTATATCCATGCTTCCTCTGCCTGATTTTATGGCTCATCGGTCCAGCCTCCCCTCCTGCTCAGGCTCAACGCGCTGCCGGCTTTGCCGCAGGAGCCCGCAGTTCAACCACCAGTAACACGATGCTGGATGATGTTGTAGGAAACCGGAACTCTCCCGTTAAATCGCAGACCAAAGCGACAGGTGCGGAATATAGGGTCACTTCTGATGGAAGGGTTATCGCCCCTAATGGACTGATCATCAATGAAGGATGTACTTTACATGGCAGTATTCGGGCACGTCATAAAAGCCGTTATCGTTTTACATTTGTCCCTCTTGAAAGAAAATTTGAAACTGTACTGATTGGTGTCAGTACGCAACCTGACAGAAAACGCAGAGCAACACTCAATGCATCTTTTGCACCTTCTGGTGTTTATGTCGTACCCTCTCCCTGCATTGGTGATGAGAAAAATGACCGCGCCTTGACCATGGGAGCGGCTGCTTCACTCGCTGCTGTGGACGGGAATATTTTCACTCTTGCCGGTAATCGTAATGACGTTAGTGAAATCGATACCGCCTCGACCATGCCCAATGGCGACGTACAGCTTATCAGCACACCTCCCTATGGCCCCAGTGACGTGCGAGTAGGTCCATGAAGCCATATTGGGTAATTCTGTTAAGCATTTTAGTCACATATAAAACCTTTGCTTCCGAAATAAACGATCCGAAAACAAAAACCGCACTCCCACTTCTGCAAGGCATCATATTTGAGCAGCAACCTGCAAGAAATGAAAAGAGCGAAAGATTTCCTCTCTCGCCCTCTCTGATTGAGCTCACACATTCCAGGGAAATAGACGCTATTATGAAACCTTATTTGGGCCACCCTTTATCTTTCGCCCAAATTGAGGCCCTGAAAGGAAAATTCGGCATTTTTTTCCGCCTTCATGACAAGGCTTTTCTTTCTGTCAACGTTCCACCCCAGATCGTAAAAAAAGGCATATTGCACATTGCCCTGCTGGAATATCGCCTGGGACGGATTACTGTCCATAACAGCCATTGGAGCCCCAACTGGACGATACGCCGCGATAGTGGTCTTATATCGGGCCAAACCCTTAGTCTGGTCACACTACAGACAGATTGTAAGGGGACATATTGGTAATACAATTATCTACCCGGGATCACATGGGATCAGCCGGGATTTTTCGGGATAATTTCTTTGAAATTCTGCCGAGTGCAGAAATTGCAATAGAGGGAAATGAGTTTTTACCATTTTAAACGTCAGACAGGTTTTTTATATTCATCGGGGTTTTCTTTTCTGTTTTATAGACAGATTGGTTAAACTCTCATAGGAATTTGAAAAACTGTTCGAGCGTGTTTGAAACGCGTTTTAAAAGACAATGGGTTCAGTCGCTATTTATCTAAATGAATGTGGCCTGCTACCTTGCCGATAATTCTTACGGCTGCGTTAGGCATGGCATCCCCCCAGCAGACCTCGCTCATAGATACATCAAAGCTATTATATTCCTTGTTATCACTGATAATTTCGTATGTTTTGGGGTCTTTGATATCCAGACGCTTAACCAGTATTGTGTCATTAAGAGCCATAATATAAATGCCCGGCCTTAGATCGTTGTTAGGGGTATAATTAACGATCAGAACATCCTGTGACTGTATCGTCGGCTGCATACTGTCTCCACGAACACGCATTAGCAGAACATTCTTGGGAATATAGCCGAAAATAGAACGCAAAAATCCTTTTGAAACATGGAGTTCTTCTGATTCTTCCCAATCGCCTGAAACGATCCCTGTACCTGCTGAAGCTTCTGTCTGGAAAAATGGGATGGTAAGTGCGTCGTCGTTATTCACACGCCTATCTATAGTGTAGGCTTGCGATGGTGTGACGGATGACTTCCCCTTCTCTTTTCCGTCTTTTTCCTCACCTCTTACGAGCCAATCAAGGGTGACACCGCACGCATCAGCGATTGCCATTAATGCCGACACCTTCATATCTCGGCCCGCCATATAATTGCTGATTGATGGTTTAGGAACACCAGATTTTCTTGAAACAACCGCGTTACCACCGGCATTCTGGATAGCGGTTTTCAAACGTAAACTACGTGCCAACACAGGATTCTCTTCCTGGGGAAGTTTCCGGTATCCGTTTTTGTTCATATCGTCAGTCATTGTTTTTAAAATCCCCAGAAAACAGCCAAAATCATACCCAAACGTAAAACATTACAAATATTTTATGTTTCCGTATGGAAATTTATGTTCCATTTGGATATAGCGTGGTTTATAACCAGATAAGGACATGATTTTAAATATTCATTTAAAAACACGTTCCGACGGTTGAAAAAGAAGGGAGGTAATAACCTCCCTACAAAACGGAATTACGACCTATGATAAATATCCGATCCGGCATGGATGGTGAAGACATTAAGTCATCATTACGAAAAAAATATGGGCCGCTTACCCATATTTCAACCCAGTTAGGTCTTAATAAAAATGCCATTAGCTCAACAATCAGAGAATATAATTATTCCGTTCCTACGGAAATTCGCATAGCTGAACTTCTAGGAAAAACTCCTTATGAGGTCTGGGGATCAGAGCGTTTTCACAGAGACGGAACGCCTGTTAAACGTTCTCTGAACAAGCATCAGACTAAGGAAATCCCGTCTCACCTTCGTAAGTGCGAGGTAGCGTGATGCTTGCACGTGAATTCGCTACAATCTCTGAAATCGTTAATTTGGGCTTGCCTGAAATACCTGCAAAATCATGGTTATACGAGCAGGCAGATAAACGAAATTGGCATCGCAATGAATGGGAAAATAAATATTGGAGACCGCGTAACTCTGTTGGAGGCGGGATCGAATATTCCTACAAGCTTCTTCCCAAACCTGCCCAGCTGGAATGGGTACGTCGTTTTCTTGATTGCTCCCAATCCGAAACGCCTGATCCCACTGGTCATGCTCAAGCTTGGGCAGCCTACCAAGTGGCAGGACAGAAACAGAAACAGGCGGCCATGCGGGCCTTGCGTATTCTGGAGTCCGTAAAACAACTGACAGATGCCGGTTGGACGATTGATGAAGCCATTGAAGCGCTAAAGAAAGACAACAGACTTACTCGGCCTTCTGTGATGCGCTGGAGACGGCTTGTCAGAAACGTTCCACGTGAACATTGGCTGGCTTATCTGGTCCCGAGCAAAACCGGCCCTAAATCGGCACGCTTCCGCTGTTCTGAAGAGGCATGGGAATTTCTCAAAGCGGACTGGCTGCGCCCTGAAAAACCAACACTATCGGCCTGTTATCGCCGTCTCTGTCAGGCATCGGCCCAGAATGGCTGGACCATTCCTTCAGAGAAGACCTTTTCACGCTGGCTTGCTGAGTTGCCTGTGGAAATCGTAACACTGGCCCGTGAAGGGAGAGATGCCGTTAAAAACCTTGTTCCTGTTCAGGAACGCGACCGCACGCATCTTCATGCCCTGCAAGCCGTCAATGCTGACGGCCATAAATGGGATGTACGTGTTGAGTGGCCAGATGGCACAATCGGACGGCCTCTCATGGTGGCATGGCAAGACCTTTATTCAAATATGATCCTAAGCTGGCGCGTAGATCGGTCCGAAAATACGGACGCCATTCAGCTCGCTTTGGGGGATCTGGTTGAGAAATACGGCATACCTTCACGAGCTTACCTTGATAATGGACGAGCTTTTGCGTCCAAACGTATGACAGGAGGCACTAAAACCCGCTTCCGCTTTAAAGTGCGTGAGGGCGATGCTGCTGGCGTCATGACCATTCTGGGCATAGAGACCGTCTTTGTGACTCCCTATAGTGGGCAGTCAAAGCCGATTGAGCGTGCTTTTCGTGATCTGGCAAGCGACCTGGCCAAACACCCGGAATTTGCCGGTGCCTATACGGGTAATAATACCGTCAACAAGCCAAGTAATTACGGTGAAAAGGCCATTCCCCTTGAGAAATTCCTTGCTGTGATCTCGGCTGGAATTGAGGAGCATAATAATCGTATAGGCCGCCGCACAGGTGTGTGCCGGGGTGTGAAATCCTTTCGGCAGGTGTTTGAAGAGAGTTTGAGCCAGGTCGCCGTGAGAAAGCCTACGCCTGAGCAAAGTCACCTCTGGTTGCGTGCCGCTGAGAATGTCATAGCCTCCAAACGTGATGGGTCATTCCGCTTTCTGGGCAACCGCTACTGGGCCGAATTTCTCAGGGACCATATGGGTGAGCCGATTGTGGTTCGCTTTGACCCACAGGCCCTTCATGAGCCGATGCATGTTTACAGCAATTCAGGTGAATTTCTGGGCGATGCGCCGGTTATTGAGAAAACAGGCTTCGATAATACCGCCGCGGCTGCCGAGAAAAAGCGTGCTGAAAAGCAGCTCCTCAAGGCAGCGAAAATGCAGCTTGAGGCTGAACGCACCTTATCCGTTTCAGACCTGGCGAAATTGCTGCCAACGCCTGAAGAAGATGGTGGAAAACTGATTGAACAGAAGGTGGTTTCGCCATTCAGGCCTCAGCCTGTTGTGACAACAGGCCCGAAAACCGCTCTCTCCCTTGAAGATGATGAAGATCAGAGCACAGCCAGCATCCTGAACTTCATGCGTCACAGTGCCTAAGGAAACAAGAAAATGAACAACGAAACCAATAATGCCTATAACGACTTGATTGCCAAAATCAAGGAAATTCAGGACGAGAAAGCTCTGACGCTGACACAGATCAGCCGTGAGTCAAGCTGCCCGAAATCGACGATCAGCCAGTTTCTGAATGGCCAATATTGCGGCAATAATGAGAAAGTCGCCGAGCAATTACAGCGCTGGGTTGATACCTACACAGCACGCCATCACATCAGCAACAAGATGAAAGCCGCACCGGACTTCCTCATGCTGCCTTCTTCAAAACGCTGGCTTCAGGTGTTTGAATATGCCCAACTAGCGAGCGATATAGGGGTTGTGACAGGCGCTCCCGGCACCAGCAAAACATGGACGGCTGAATATTACTGCAAAACAAACAGCAATGCCTGGCTGATAACAGCGGATACGTCTTTACGCTCTCCCAGAGCCTTGCTTCAGGAAATTGCTGAAGTCGTGGATTGCCCGGTGAAAACAGGATCACGGCTGATGCGTGCGTTGGTCACACGCCTGAAAAACACCGGCGGTTTGCTGATTATTGATGAAGCACAGCACCTCACAACTGAGTCACTGGACCAGCTCCGGGCCTTGAACGATCAAGCAGGCATTGGCCTGGCATGGATCGGCAATGAACCCTTGCGGGGCCGTATTGAAGGCATGGGGCAACAAGCCGCCAATGCCCAGATTTTCAGCCGCGTGGGCATGTGGAAATCACGCTCAAAACCAACGAGTGCTGACATTGATCAAATGCTTTCTGCCTGGGGAGTTTCCAGCCCCGAGATTGAGAAATTATTGCGCTGGATTGGCTCGCGTGAAGGTGGGCTGAGAGAGCTGAATAAAACGCTCAAATTCGCCTTTTATATTGCCGGTAGCACGGGACGGACTGAACTGGAAATCAAGGACGTAGAGGACGGATGGAACCAGCGCAAACCTAATATGCTGCGTAATAGTGTGGGAGCTTAATCATGACTCATATACTAACAGAACGACTGTCTCATGTGCTCGCGCTTTCTGAAGATGTGTCCCTTACTCGGGCGGAGATTATTGAAATCCTGAGCAAGGTCAGCCCAGCCTTTGGCACGGTTGGTATCTTGAGGGATGCCCTGATTTCCCAACAGGATGTGCGGGGGCTGCCGCATCATTGCAGGCTCTGGAGCGTTCTCGTCTTTTACCTCGAAACCTTGCCACGGAAACTAACCCTCTCTGATCTTTGTGACCAACTGACACGTGAGGCACGGCCGCCTGTGCTTTCGGAACTCTTTGAGCAGGATGCGAGAGAGACTTTCTGGCCCCATCGGAAATTACGCTTCTGGCGTGCTGCCTATCGGGCGCGGCAGCGGGAGAGCATCTGTGCTGTGCGCTAGCAAGATCAATGATGTGGTGGTGCCCAAAGGGCACCCCAACCCGGACAATATGAAATTTTTGGACGTGAAATCATGAATGACATGAAGAAGAAGCATTTGATGGAAAGTGCTTTCACCAAAGGGCGGGAAATTTCCCATTTTGGTCGCCTTAAACCAGTAGAGAGCTTCAGGCCCCGTGACGTGCTGATCCATGACTGGGTGCATGAACGTGTTGCCGCGGCACAACACCTGCAAGGGCATATGCTGGCGGCAAAGAAGCAGGATTTTGAGGAATTTGACCTTATTCAGGGATTAATCCTTGAAGAGTTCGGTGCCCGTATTTCCGGGACACGCGGCGGTGGTGAGTTTGAAACGCTGGACGGATTAATGAAAGTGCAGGTCACGAATTGTGACCAGAAATATGTTGGTAGCGCTATTACAGCCGCTGAGGAATTGGTGCGTGAGGTTATGGATGACCTCATGAATGGCACATCATCCGACCTGCAACAGATCGTTGACCGCGCCTTTGTGCGTAACCGCCTGACCGGTAAAATCTCGACGACGCGGATAGCCGGCCTGGTTAATCTCGACATCACCCATCCAAAATGGCCAGCCGCCCAGGCTGCACTGCGCGAGGCCCTGAAATCAGGCGGGACACGCCGCTATATGCGGTTTTACCAGCGTGCCAAACCTACGGATCAGTGGACTTTGATCGACCTCAATTATTCATCACTGGAGGATTAATTATGACGTCAATCATCCTAAATGCCGAAAATATCGATAGGACGATCATGTTCTTGGAGACTGACTGCGCACCTTGCGATTTTGTAAATGACTGGCTGACAAAATTAAAGTCGGTCCGAGACGTAATTAAAAGCGATCCAGATGTTGTTGTTACGTTGGACTTTGAGTGCGGAGAGAATAATGAGCAATGAAACCACCATTAATGCGGATGAAGTCCTCTACCATATTTCGAATACTTAATGAACAAGCTCAAAGGTGAGGTGTAAATGGCAAAAGCAACTCTTGTCGCCAAGGCTTACATAGTTTACGTAGATAACCATAAAATGATTTTTTACGGAAAAAATGCAAGTCAAGCTCGGTATCAATATTATAAAGGAATAAGTGAATTCGAAGAAATTTCTTTAACGGAAATAAAGGAAAGTTTTAATCGATCACCATCTGACGATTTGTATCAATTTCCACTTCATCCACTTATTCGCACATTATCTTGTGAAGAAGTCAAGGTAATTAAACACTCGTATGGTGCTTCGAACAAAGCTCCGGGATCTAGAACGCATTTTTATTGTAGCAGAAAAGATCCAATACTAACGCGATTGGTGAAATTAGGCGTATTTGAAAGCCGCAATCAATCATGGCCTAATGATATGCAATTTTTTAATTTGACCGCGTTGGGCAAAGACGTGGCTCGTAGCATGTTTCCTCAAAAAAACAGCGAGTGAGAGGGGAGATGGCTAAGCAAATTTACCCATTCCCTCTGGTCATTATTGAATAATCAAAAGAAAAGGATTTAGGGTTATGAGCAGAAACTCATATGAGGACTTTATTGCTAAAGAGTCTCAAAAAATAGTCTCTATACTTAAATGTGCGCTAAAGAAGTTTTATAAAGATAAAGCTATAGCTGATCATGTTGATTGGATAGGTAAGGGCTATATTCTCGGTGCAGCTTCTTATGCTGTAGTAACACTCGATATAATGCTGACAGTGAAAGAAAAAGACACAATGATAAAGGCTGTTATCGACAAGACAGTTGAGCTCCTGGAACAGGACAATATCGTCAGAAAAGTTGGTTCTTCAAAAAAAGTGAGGCCGCCATCTCAGCGTAAAGTGAAAAGAAAATAATGAGCAATGCTGATAACCGCCGTAAATTACTGGCACAACTGCATATTGCCCAAAAAGCCCTGGCATTGGAGGAGGAGAGCTATCGTGCTCTTCTCCACCGGGTAACAGGCAAAGAATCCGCAAAAGACATGACAGAAAGCCAGATGCAGGACGTTCTGGCAGAGTTTAAGCGGCTGGGCTGGAAATCGGAGCAGCAATATTGCCCAGCTCTCTCCATTCACCCAGATGTAAGAAAAATATTTGCCATCTGGAAAAGCCTGTCGGCTCACCTCGAGTGCAAGGGATCACGAAGCGGTTTAAGAGCTTTTGTCGAGCGTTTGAGCGGCGTTTCAGATCCAAATTTCCTGACAGGACCGCAGGCACAAAAAGTCATTGAAGCGCTGAAGGCCATGCAAAGCCGTTATGGGGTGGGGATTCGTCAAAGGACGTAAAGAAAGGAAATAATGAGCGGTTTAAGGGGCGTCTTACGGGACGTCCTTTTTTATATGTTGCTCTTTCCCTGTTTAAGGGATGCATCTTTCATAGGGCAAGCAAAGAAATATTATCATAGTTTTACAACATTACTGCCATAAAAATAACAATATTTATCAATCAAAAAAGACTCGACTCTATATTTGTGAAGTATTATAGAAATACCTGCCCTTAATTTTTGATACGGGCAACAATCCGGTAGCCGACGGCGAATCAGCTACCATCGTTTTAACATGACGCACTGTATGAGAGTGCATAGAAAGGGCAGGTATCTATTAAATGTATAGAGAAAAAATTCTCAAAGACACGGAAACCGTGTGTTCTGTTCTATGCACCATCATGCCTCAGTGTGTCAAATACAAATTGAGGTATAAAAATGCCGAACCGAAAACAAAACCTTTTTCGTCTTCCCGATGACCAGGCGGAAAAGGCTAAATCGTTGATTGAACAAAAAGTGAAATATCAGCACGAAATAGCGGCTTATTTAGGAATTAATCAAGGACGCATTTCCGAGTTCATGAATGGAAAGCGTAAATATTTGATGGTCAGAAATTTTCTGCCTTACTGATAGGTTCACGCAGAAAGGGGCGTCTTGCGGGACGCCCCTTTTTTGTTATTGAGCGTTTTGTTGTTCTGTTTCACTTTCAGAAACGGTTTGGTCCATCGTATTTTTAATGGCTCTTAGAAGGGTATTCAGGCCATAGACGGCTTCATTTCCCAGTTCCAGATTATTGTGATCGGCAACGCCTTCCAGAAGGAAGGCTATGATGCCGGAGGCTTCGATAAGGGAAAGGTCAAGCATTGTGGGGGCCTTTCTCAGTCAGATCAAAGAGGCTTCTGTTTTCTGGCAGGAGGTTCATTTCCTTAAGCGGGTTGATGCCCCAGTGTTTTTCAACCCCCATCCCGGCACGCTCAGCGGCCTGCCTTGGTGTGCAGCCACAAATAAGGGCAACCTGCATCATCTGACGGAAGGCACTGCTCATATTGCGAAAGCGTGGGGTGTCTACTGCCGTGGATGTGACGGGAACCGGAATGTCGCCCTTATTCTGCATCATGGTATCAAAGGCACGGATGACCGTCAGATGGAATTTAGGGCTAATCCACATCGCGTAAGCATAGAACAGCTCTTTGCAGACATAGGTGCCTGCCTTATTGCCCCCTATAATTGTAGAAATTGGCTGTTTTCCGTCAAAGCAGGAATTCCTGCTTTGGGAGTTTTCCGCCATTTCTTGTAGAAGTTCCTGTGTTTGTTTGTTAGCAAGCCATAAGCTCGGACGTTTACTATTTTCGCCACCACTAGCCTTATGGCAATCATTTAAACAAAAACGCCCTTCAGCATCCTGTTTAACAACTTTGTGGCACAAAATGAGTGTGTTAGAGTGTAGTTTAGCTTTACTCATGAAGTTATCTTTCATGTTTAGGGTTAGGCACAGATGAGAGATTGCCGTCTCTCTCTGTGCTGTCAGTTTATGGACTAGTGCAAAAAATTTTGTCCAAGACTCTTTTGGAACAAGTAAGGTTAATTTGTCAATAATGGACACACCAAAAAAAAGAGGCCGTGGAAGACCTGCCAAAGGAGGGCGTGATCCTCAGTTAACTTTACGTTTGCCGACTGTCTTAATAGAGCAACTAACAGAATTGGCGGTCAGACAAAATCTATCCCGTTCAGATTATGTTAGACAGCTTATTCAAAGAGGTTTGGAATATGAGGGAGAATTATCTCACTTTCCCGCAAAAGAGTGATTTCATTGAAAGGTGAAGCCATATTTGGCGTCACCTTCTGCATCATATCCCCCATTAATAACCGTCACAGGAGCAGTGCTCAGATCTGAGCACTGGGGTCAGCCTGAATTCGGGCTCACCTCTATTTCCTGTACTAATGAGCGAGGATATTCGGTAGCCGGCTATTTGTTAGGTCGTTTTTGTTCACCGACTTTGTTCACTCTGCGACAGTCATAATGAAAAGTCTTCTATAAGGGTAGGAATTGGCTGTTTTCCGTCAAGGCAGGAATTCCTGCGTTTAAACTTGTTTCACTTTTAAACGATTACGAACAACGTAGGTTCCTTGGGCTTTACCACGTTTCACGGTCTTTACGGGAGCGATGCACAGATCTGTGCATCGGTTGCTCTTCGTCTCTATGAATCAATCAGGTAAGCCCCGTAAAGGCGCTTTGAACGTATCAGTCATAATGAAAAGCCCCCTGATTATGGGGGCTTTGGTGATTAAAAGCTGTTTGGGGCGATGCCTGGGATGGGCATGAGGATTTTGTGGGGTTCCCAATCGCGTTTCATGCTGGAGAGGATGTCATCATCAACCTTCAGGCTGCACAGCCAATAGGGTAATGGCATTTGCATGATGGCACCGGGTTCGTCGTCCCCTGCCAGGCCAAATTCTACATGGCCGCCCCATTGTGGGTCTCTCAGGCCGTGAGGCATTACGGCGAGGGAGTCACGGTCCAGAGTGAGTTCTACATCAAGATGTGCCTGTGTTTTTTCCCAGCCTTCGGGGTAATAGTCCACTGTGAAAATTTCCCCATGTCTGGCGTAATCTTCAATGCGGGGACACGCATTCAGCAAAGCAGAAATGGCTTTTCTGGCCACCTCTTTCTTTTGTTCTGGCATATCAAAAAAACGTATCGTGTTCACCAGACGCTTGTGATTTTCTTTACCGGCAGGGGTAACTAATAATGAACATAAAGACAGGCTAAGACCCATAAAAGCGCATATAGATATAAAAACCAGAAATTTCTTTTTTTACATATTGGTTATCTATGAGTAAAATGGTTAATTATTTCTGTATAATCTATCAAGAAACCTTCTATTGATGGTTTCGATGCTCAGATATGAGCATCGCTATGGTTTCCTGTAGTGCGTCTATTGCGGGCTTTTTCGAGGTCGTGGCTGATTTGCAGGTTTAGCCAGAATTCGGGGCTGGTGTCGAAGCGTTCGGCCAGAAGTAGAGCTGTTTCGGCTGTGATGATGCGTTCACCCTTAATGATTTGTGAAATTCTGTTGGCGGGGACCTGAAGTTCACGAGCCAGTTGGCGACCGCTTATGTTCAGAGGTTCCATAAATTCTTCTTTGAGAATATTCCCCGGTGTCACGTAACCCAGTGTTTGCATGGTGAGTTCCTTCCCTCAATGATAGTCAACGATTTCGACCTGATGGGCATTGCCATCAAGCCAGGTAAAACAGATACGGAATTGCGCGTTCACCCTTATGGAATATTGACCGTCTCGATCGCCCTGCAAGGCTTCGAACCGGTTCCCGGGTGGGGAGCGCAGGTCATTTAAAATATGAGCGGCGTGGATCATCCGCAATTTGCGACGGACGGTTTGCGCGATCTGAACAGGAAACCCTTTAGGCAGGTTTCCTGCCCATATGGCAGCAGCCCTTTTGTCGGCGAATGATATAATCATCTGGTCAACCTTCGTTGCTTGTTATGGGTTGCGTATCACATAACAATGAGGATGATCAAGTCCTTTATCAATAATAATGAGCGTAATTTATTTGTACCAGAGGCCCTTATTTGCTAAAATTGTCCCAGTAATCAGGGGAAATTTGGGGGTGTTGTGGGTGAGTTTATTATTCCTGTGCCTGTAGAGATTGGGTGGATGGCTGAGGCTGTTGGTGAGGAGCTGACGTTTAATTTTATTGAGTCCATGGCGGGGCAGAAAATCTGGGTCCCTCGTTTGCGGGTTGAGCAGTCCAGTCTGGCGCAGAGTTGGGGTGTGCCTATGGCGCGGTGTTTGAAAGAGCAGTTTGGCGGGGAGCGCTGGGAGGTGCCGATGCTTAAGGCGTGGCGTATCAGGCGGCTGGCTTTTCTGGGGCTTTCCAATAACGAGATCATTGCCCGAGTGGGGATTACGCGCCGCTATCTGCAACGCACGCTTTATAATATCAAGGATGAAGTCCGGCGGGTGCAGCCAGTGGTGGATGAGCGGCAATTGAGTTTGTTTTAAACAGGGTATAAAGAAGTTTCAAACATCGTTTAAACCCTGATTTAACGCCACTTTATCAGTGGGGGGAGGTTTTCCCCCTGAAGACTTTGGGACCAGTTTTTTACTCTGGCCCCATGAGACAAAACCTGGACCCTTCCCTGAATTTTACCCTCCTTTCTGAAGGAGGTTATCAGTGCCTGCGCTCAGATCCCGGCAACTGGACGGGCGGACGTATTGGCTCTGGCCATTTGGTCGGCACTAAATATGGGCTATCTGCGCCTTTGGTAGCACAAGATATGCCCGATCTGACACCGCGCAAGATGCGGATGTTGACGGAAGATGACTTCAGACGGATTGCTTTAGAGCAGTTCTGGACCCCGCTTCATTGTGACGCGCTACCGTTAGGGCTGGACCTTCTGGTTTTTGATCATGGCTTTAATACAGGCCTGAAGATTTCGGTTCGGCTGCTACAGCATATTGCGGGGACACGTGATGATGGTGTGATGGGGCCTGCGACCTTGCAGGCCATAGGAAACGCAACGGCGGTTCAGCTGATCCCCTATCTCAATCACGACATGATTGTGTTGCTTCAGCGTGAGATGATGCTCGATGAGACAGGCAGTATCAGCACCGATATGCGGGCGAAGCTGAATTGCCTGAAATGGCGGTCCTCTCTCTGGTGCTGTGCGCTCGCCTCCATGCAGGAGGTGGATTATCGCCAGAAACGTAATTTCAGCATTTTTGGCAAGGGATGGCTCTCCCGGCTCCGGCAACGTGTTTCAAAAGCTCTGGAACTTTGCCGTGAAGCCAGACTTTCATCAGAAAAGGCACCTTCAAAAATTGCCTGACAGTTTCCACCTGTCGGGCGCGGCGGGCTGGGTAATTTGAGCGCAGACGCAGCGCATTGTGAGGAACTATGAAACTACTTGAATGGCTGGAAAAATTGCTTCCCGCTTTTAATACAGCCCTGACACCTGTGATTGAGGGAACCCTCTCCAAATATTACGACGCAGCCAAGACCGCCGTCCGTTCTGCCCTGACCAAAATTGACGGCGGAGCAGACCACTTACTGGCGGTTTACCGTAAATATGAGAGTGACCACCCGTTGGTGCAGGAAGCGATTGATGAAGCCTGCAAGCTGCTGAAAGTGGCCGGGATTGATGTGCCCAATGCTGATGTTGTGGAGACGCACGTCAAGGCGGCGATCCATGATCTGGCATCTGTCTTTGTGCCGCCTGAAACAACCACATCAGGCACGCCTTCTGACACAACCACACCGGCAGCCTGATTGTGAGTGAGATGGTGCCCTGGAGTGTTTTTATCAGCGTTGGGGGCGCGCTTCTTTTGACGCTGTGCCTCCTTCTGGTGGCGTTTGCACTCTGGGCGCGCCGTCTCGACGGGCAAATACAGAGCCAGACTGAAGAAATGAAGCACCTCCGTGAGTTGGTCATGACCGTCATAAGGAGCCACCTTGATGCAAAACGTTGACCTCTTTCTTTGTATTTTAGTGATCGTTTCCATTGCCTTCATCATCGGTGTTTTGAGTAACGATCATCATCCGCATTGGTAAATTATAAAATGTCACTTGTTCAAAAACTGATTGAAGAGCGTCGCTGGCGGATCTTGTCTTTTCTGGCGGATGTTCCTGCCCGTAGCCTGAATGAAGATGTGCTGCTGCTCTGCTTCCGTGAGATCGGCTTCCCGATTGATATTACGGAACTCAGGCATGATCTGGACTATCTGGAACGGCTGGGATGCCTGCGTCTGACGCAATATCGGCTTGAACAGGCCAGGCATTTGCTGGTGGCGCAACTCACCGCTGAGGGGCTGAAAACATGGCATTGTGAGCGTGCGGTCCCCGGTGTTGCTGGCAGAAGGCCGCTTTGAGATGTCGCGCCCGTCTTCTGTCTCCCGTCTGCCTTTGCCTGTCCGCGAAAAAATCGGCCAGCTTCGAGATGCCGGTCACACGATTGATGAAATTCTTGAGGCTTTGTCTCACGTAGGTGACGGCGTTGAGGTGAGTCGCTCTGCCTTGGGCAGGCATATCAAACAACGGGATAGACTAGGCGTAGAGCTGCGGAGATCGCGGGAAATAGCTGAGTCCCTCGTCACACAATTAGGCAATCAGACACCGGGGCGACAACAGGCGCTTCTGATTGAATTATTCCATAGCGCTATGTTGGACCTCTTCCTTAATGCAGAGGATGGAACGGTCAATAAAGATGGTCTTTCTGCCCTGAAAGGAAACCCGAAAGGTTTGGCGGCATTAGCAGACGCCGTTCATTCCCTGGCACGGGCGAACCGACTGGATGTGGATGTCCGGGCTGATCTGGAAGAGAAAGCCCGGTTAAAAGCGGAACATGATGCGAAAAACGCCGTAGTTACGGCTGCGAAAAAACAGGGACTTTCTCCCGAAACAGTTGAGCAGATCATGGCGGGAGCTTTTGGGGTCAAATCATGAGCTGCGCTGTTTTCCTGCCCTATCAGACAGAGTTGATGGAATCAGTCAGAAACCACCAGGTCACGGTTATTGAAAAGTCCCGTCGCACAGGGATTAGCTGGGCGGCTTCTTTCATAGCGGATTTGACGGCTGCTGCCTCCAAGGAAGCTTGCGGGATGGATGTTTTCTATCTGGGCTATAACCTCGAAATGGCGCGGGAGTTTATTGATTACTGTGCGGACCATGCCAAGCTCATGCAGCATGTCTCAATGCAGGTGCATGAAAGCTTCTGGAAAGACCCAGATAAGGAAGAAGCAAACGTCAAGGTCTTTCGGGTGGATTTTGGGAGTGGTCATAAGGTACTGGCATTGCCTTCCAGACCACGAGCACTGCGCGGGATGCAGGGACTGGCTATTATTGATGAGGCTGCCTTCCACGACAATCTCGATGAACTACTAAAGGCAGCGATGGCCTTGTTGATGTGGGGTGGCAAGGTTCTGATTATCAGCACTCATAATGGCGACCAGAACCCCTTTAACACTTTAGTTAATGATGTGCGTTCAGGCCGCAAACCCTATCATCTGCTTAGGCTTACCCTCGATGATGCTCTTGAAGACGGGCTTTACCGCAAGATTTGTGAACAGACGGGCCAAAAATGGAGTGCTGAAGATCAGTCGAGGTGGCGAGCAGAATTAATTGCCAATTATGGTGCTGCCTCTGATGAAGAGCTTTTCTGTATTCCCTCTTCAGGAAGTGGGGCTTATCTGCCCCTTGCCCTGATTGAGGCACGCTCTGACGCCAATGTGCCTGTCATCCGTTGGGGATGTGCTGACGGGTTTGTCCTGCTGTCAGAAGCGTTGAGAACGCAAGAAACAGACGATTTTATTCAGTCTGAACTGACCGGCATATTGGAGCGACTGGATCATAAGACCCCTCATATGTTCGGGGTGGATTTTGGCCGTTCGGGAGATTTAACCGTCATATGGGTGCTGGCTCTGGAAAGCGACATGACCCGCCGCACCGCTTTGGTGATTGAGCTGCGGAACGTCCCTTTTGAGCAGCAGAAGCAGATCCTGCATCACGTTCTTGACCATCTGCCACGGCTTCGTGCCGGGGCGCTGGATGGACGTGGGAATGGCCAGTATCTGGCGGAAGTGACCATGCAGAAATATGGCACCCACATTGAGGCCGTCATGCTGTCTGAAAGCTGGTATCGCGACCATATGCCTGCGCTGAAAGCCGGGTTTGAAGACGGGTTGGTGACCCTCCCGCAAGACAGGGAAATCACGGATGATCTGCGCGCCCTCACATTAGTGCGTGGTGTAGCGCGTATCCCTGAAAAACGAACGACTGGTGCTACGGGCAAGCGCCATGGTGATGCAGCGATTGCGTTGGCCTTGGCTTATGCGGCCAGCCGGTCAGAGGTGGTGGAATATGGCTATGTTCCTGTGCCTCTCCCCTGGGCTGATCGGGGTAACGCAACCCATGGCGTGCTCACCGCCCAAGAGGAAGAAGAACGTGACCGGCTGGGGAGTGTCAATGAATTTGGCGTTATTGGAAAGGTGATGTTGTGAAAGAAGTTTTGTCACTCGTGGTTCTTGCTTTGGTCTCATTAGTGGGGTTGGTCTGGCTGTCCTGGCGTGCCAGCAAAACAGGCGCTGCGGAAAAAAATACCGATACAGCGCAGCAAACAACCGCACTTGTACAACAAGCGGCGCAGGCCGCCACCAATAGCTGCACTACAGATGACGCACTGGAGGAGGCTCTGAAAAATGGCTCTTTCTAAAATAGCGACTGTTCTGCTTCTGGGACTGGTTCTGACAGGCTGTGCCAGCCCTGAAATCGTGGGGATTTGCCCGGCCTATGTGGATTACAGCAAGGATGATCAAAAAGCCTTGCTGGCGGAGTTGCAGGCTGGGAAAGAGGCCGCTGTGCCGCAAACCCAGACGTATCGCTTCATCAAGGATTACGGAAAGCAGCGGGCAGCCCTCAAAGTGATCTGTCAGGGGAAATAACGATGAAACTCCTTGATCAATTCGGGAATGCCCTGCCAGCTTCTGCACAGCGTGAGACAATGGGAGCCTCTGTTCTTGGCTCTCGTCCTGCACTCTCGGACCCGATTGCGACGCTCGGTCTCAATCCTGCTGATGTGGGGGCGCTTCTTCATGCGGCAGCACATGGGAATTCCAGCGATTGGCAGACGCTTTGTGAATTGATTGAGGAACGTGACCTTCATTATCTGGGGGTTATTGGCACGCGTAAACGCTCTGTAGCGCAGCTCCCTGTCACAGTCGAAGCGGCAGGCAGCTCGCCGGCCCAGAAGAAACACGCAGAGTTTGTGCAGAACTGGCTTGATAGCGGCCTCTTTCAGCGGGCGGCGTTTGATATATTGGACGCCATTGCCAAAGGGTTTTCAGTCCATGAAATGGTCTGGCATTGCGAGGCTGGGAATTATTACCCGGAACGTCTGATTTACCGCCCCCAGCGCTGGTTTGAGATTTCCTATCAGGATGGGGAAACGATCTGGCTTCGAGATGATGCGGCCTCTGCCACACCTGAAATCGCTGGAGCTATGGCGGAGAGCGGAATGCGGGCATTAGAGCCTGCCAAGGCGTTGGTTCATAAGCACCCTTCCTGGTCTGGCCTGACCATCCGGGCGGGGCTGACCCGTTCAATCGTGTTTAATACGCTGTTCAAACTCTTTTCAAACCGTGATTGGGGCGTGTTTGTGCAGTCTTTTGGCATTCCCATCCGGGTTGGGAAATTTGACCAGGCGAGCACGCAGGAGGACCGTAACACGTTATGGCGTGCTGTTTCTGACGTGGCGGGGTCGCTTGGCTGTCTCATTCCCAAATCCATGGAGCTTGACTTTGTTGAGCCTAAAAGTGGCGCAGGGTCTAATGACACCCATGAGCGCCGTATTAAGTGGCTGGATGAACAGACCTCCAAGGCCGTTCTAGGCCAGACTGGCACGACGGATGCCCGGCAAGGAACGCATGCCGCTGCCGCGGTGCACCGCCTGGTGCAGGAGGATATTGAGCGTTCAGATGCCTCACTCCTGGCCTTTACAGTTAATAGCCAGATTGTCCACCGGATGATTGATTACAGTTTTGGCCCGCCATCTGACGGGAAATATCCCACGATTGCCATCGGGCGGCCCGATGAAGCCCCAGTGGAGGTTCTGATTGATGCCGTGCAAAAATTGGGTCCGCAAGGGTTTAAGGTGAAGGCCAGCGAGCTATGGACGCGCCTTAATCTTGAAGCTCCCCTTGAGAGGGATGAAACGGTTGGCGTGCAGGTGCAGCCTCAAAACCCCGTGCCGGCCTCTGCTCTGCCTGCTCGGGAGGAGCCTGCTAAACTGATTGCCTCCCATATTCCCACACCAACCGACAGAAACAAGCCTGTGCAGCAGACACTGCACGCCGTCCCTGTTCAGATAGAGCCACCGGTTAATACCCCGTCTATTATTGCAGCCCTGACCGACAATATAGCCCATGAGGCGACGTCTGGTCTGGAGCGTATGACGGCGGAAATCAGGCATGAAATTGGACAGGCGAGCTCTCTGGAGGATTTAAGCAGTCGCCTGGATAAACTGAATTTGTCTGATGATGAGTTTGCGGAGGCTATGGAACGTGGTTTGCTCTTGAGTGAACTGGCTGGAGAGGCCGCCATGCTTGAGACTTTTAAACATGCCTGACGATGTCGTCCTCTCTCATGTAAAACTGGCCCCTAGTGAGGCAATTAGCTATTTCCGGCAGAAACTCAACGTGCCGACCCAGAAATGGGGCGAGCTGGAAGCAGCGGCTCATGCCAGGGCATTTGCCGTGGCGGGAGCAACCTCGAAGGCGCTTTTGAATGATTTCAAGGCAGCTGTTGGTCGTGCTCTTAGTGAGGGTCGGACGCTTCAAGACTTTCGCAAGGATTTTGACCGCATCGTCAAAAAACATGGCTGGGCGCATAATGGTAGCGCGGGGTGGCGGGCAAAGATCATTTATGACACCAATTTAACCTCTGCTTATGCCGCGGGTCGTTACCGGCAGATGACGACCCCTACAGCGCGGGAGCTGTATCCTTATTGGCGTTATGTCCATCATGCCTGTCAGCACCCACGCCCACAACATGAGGCATGGGACGGGATTGTGCTACGTAATGATGACCCGTGGTGGTCAACGCATTACCCGCCGAATGGATGGCGCTGTCATTGCACGGTGGAGCCTGTCTCCGAGGGACGTTTGCAACGTGAGGAACTACAGATTTCCGAGGCTCCTCCCCTGGCTGAAAAAGAGTGGCGTAACCCGGCTACCGGAAAGATTGAAATGGTTCCTCACGGGATTGATCCAGGGTTCCAGAGCAATCAGGGTGCTGAATGGTTAAAGGCTGAAAAAGAGCGGACCGCTGGCGCCATGAAGCCTCTGACGCATGTTGAAGGCAGACCGGTTTCTGAACTGCCTATTCAAGAGCGTCAGGCTGTACAGAAAGAGCAGATCAAGAAATTTATTGAGATGTCTCCTCCATCTGGTGAAGTGGAGGCTGGGACCATGCCCGAGCTGTTACAGAAGCAACTTGGCAGCCAAACAAGGCAGGTTCTTTTATCGGGTGAAACCTTGATGAAGAACCAGATGCATCATCCTGAATTATCTCAAAAGGATTATGCTTCCTTGCCTTCACTGATTGCGGAACCTGATTATGTCCTGCAAGAAAATCAGCCTGAACGTCTGACCTTTATTGCTGGAGAAGGCATTGCTTACAGGGTTTCGGTTAAACGAACACAAGACGGTCAGAAAAATTATATTCTTTCCGTCATCTTCATGGATGGCAAGAAGGTCGAACGCCTGCTTAAGAAGCAGAAAATTCTTTACAAAAGGAACAATTCTAAAGAGAAATGAGCAGCGCATGAGTGGGGCCTGCCGATAACCCCACAATAGCGCGATCCCCGTTTCCGGGTTGCCCAGGCCGGCAGAATATCACCTGATCACCATACGCTGCTTGAAATTATGATAGGACACATTATGGCGTTAATCAAGATTAATGGTGATGCGACTTCCATAACGGGCGCTCTGAAGAGACTGGAAAATCTGGGGCGACAGCCACAAAACTTTCTGGCTGATATAGGGCAGGAAATGCTCACCCAGACCAGCCGCCGCATTGAACAAGGGGTTACACCTTCCGGGAATCCCTTTGCTCCCCTTAACCCACTATACGCGACCGAGAAGACAACGGGCATTTTAATCAAAAGCCATGCCCTTCAGAATAGATTGGTAACGACACTTAGTGGAAATACATTAATCTGGGGGTCTAATCAGGTTTATGCAGCCGTGCATCAGTTTGGAGCGATTATTAAGCCTAAGAAAGCTTCTGCTTTAAAATTCAAGATGGGTGGAATGTACTTCCAAAAACAGTCCGTCACAATCCCCGCACGGCCTTATCTTGGGTTTAATGAGGATGACAAGGCGGCGGTTATGGATACGTTGGATGTGTTTTTCAGGACTTGTCTGAAGGGGTAGCAGGAGACGCTGATTGAGCCAGTTGCCGCAGGACGATCCTGAGTTCATCCGGGTTACCGTCCTTAAGGATGGCGGTCAGAAGCTCGGCAGTGTAAGCGGGGTCTTTACGAAAGAGTTCGGCCATGGCTGTGTCGTGGGGTCTGTCTTTCATGGTTTAACCTCTGGCTTGTTTATCCGATATGTCTGGGTAGGTAACAAGAAGAAAGTCCCCTTGTTACCCTGATTTATTACTGGGGTTTATTATTGGGCGTTCTGTTCGTTTGTATCAGATACGGTTTGATCAACCGTATTTTTGATGGCCCTGAGAATAGTATTGAGGCCATAGACGGCTTCATTCCCCAGTTCCAGATTATTATGATCAGCGACACCTTCAAGCAAAAAAGCGATGACACCGGATACTTCGATGAGGGAGAAATCAAGCATGGTTTGATCCTTTCTCATTCAGGTCAAAAAGGCTTCTGCTTTCTGGCAGGAGGTTCATTTCTTTTAGCGGGTTGATGCCCCAGTGTTTTTCAACCCCCATCCCGGCGCGCTCAGCGGCCTGTCTTGGTGTGCAGCCACAGATCAGGGCAACCTGCATCATCTGCCGGAACGCACTGCTCATATTGCGAAAGCGTGGCATGTCTGATGCAGTGGATGTGACGGTAACTTCGTCCTTATTCTGCATCATGGCATCAAAGGCACGGATGACCGTCAGGTTGAAAGCCGGGCTGATCCACATGGCATAAGCATAAACCAGCTCACGCACGGCGTAAGTGCCTTGGCAAACGCCACCCTTCACGACATTCACAGGAGCGATCCTCAGATCTGAGGATCGGATCAATTCGTCGATAAGCATTCTTGCCGTCGTAAGTCGTGAGAAATTTGACGGCTGTTTTGATCTATCGCTATCAGAGACACGATGAATATCATTGAGGCAAAAACGCCCTTCTTTATCTCGTCTTATCCCTGTTCCTCTAAGGATAAGAACGCTATAACTATTATTAGCCATATCGAAAGTCCTTTTTTCGTTTTGGTTAGGCCCATGAAGAAAGTTCCAGTTTCTTCGTGGGCTGTTAGATTATGATTTTGGGGAGCTAGTTTCGTCAGCTCTTCTTTTCTCATCCAAAATCATCAAAAGCTTGGCATTTGCAGAACAAAAACTTTTTTGTGCTTCTTGTTGCAACCATTCTTTCAAGTCTTTTGGAATACGGATGTGCATTTGTTCGTCTTTTTTGTTCATGCGTCTCCTTACCTGTTTGGTATAATTTGTGTATATAATGCGCCGCAAGTAAGATCAATCAGAAAGTGTAAAAAATTTTGTCCAAGACTCTTTGGTTACATTCGTTTTCATCTTGTCTTATAACTTTATGACACAAAACGAGTGTGCTAGAGTGTAAGCTATCTTTAGGCATGAAATTACTGCTTTCATGTTTAGGGTTAAGCACAAAGAGAGACGGCAATCTTTCTTTGTGCTGTCGGTTTACGGACTGGTGTAAAAAATTTTGTCCAAGGACATTCATAATATGCCCTCTCAATCCTCGTCAAGAATAAATGATAACATAAAAAAGGGAAGAGGCCGGCCTGCTACAGGTACCAATCCCCTTATTGGCGCAAGGTTAGATAGCTTTTTGCTTGAGAAGTTGGACAAATGGGCAGAAATTAATAAGATCAATAGGGCTGAAGCGATCAGACAACTTATTCAGAGAGGCTTGGAATATGAGGGGAATTTGTCCCAGTTTCCCACAAAAGAGTGATTTCATTGAAAGGTGAGTCCAGATTGGGACTCACCTTTCTGGTTTCTATCATACTATTTTGGGCAGCTTATTATGCCTGGTCATTATACTGCTGAGTGCATGTTTCATTTTCAAACGGTTTTCAAACGGTTTCGAACGGGGTAGCGTGCGTTTTTAGGCGTGATATGATGCGTGACAGCGTTGAGGGGATTAAACGCGCTGTGCGGGCAAATATGATGGTCTTTTAAATGGGCTATAAGGGGGGGAGATTTTCCCCCTGCTTCGGTGGGGTATTCCCCCGCATTCTGTCTCGCATGAGCGAGATGACTTCAATTCCCCTACCTGAACAGACTGACGGTGTACCTGAATGGGTGCATGTGCTGCCATCAGGGGCATTCCCGGCGGTGGGTGGGTCCAGGACGCTACGGGCTGACAATCTTTCTTCCATTATTAACGCCTCTCTTCGGGGTGGCAAGATCGTGCTGGATGAAAATCACAGCACGGACCTTGCCGCACCAAAAGGGAAATCGGCCCCGGCCATGGGGTGGATTGTTGAAATGCAAACCCGGCCTGACGGGATTTGGGGGCGGGTTGAATGGACACGGCGTGGCAAGGCTGCGATGGCAGACCGGGCCTATAGGGCCATTTCTCCCGTCCTGAAAAGCACTGGGGGTGTTGTGACGCAGATCCTGCGGGCAGCGCTGACCAATAATCCTGATCTTTCGCTCACAACCCTTCATTCACAACAGACACAGGAGGATGCGTTGACGTATCCACTTTCTGCGCTGCGTTCACGCCTTGGCCTGTCGGCTGATGCTGATGAAACGGCGATTAATACAGCGCTCGATGCAGCGAAAGGCCACGTTACCCTTCATGCCCAGCTGGCTCATCTTGCAGGGCTGGATCAGACGGCGACTGATGAGACCCTTCTTGCGACACTGAAAAAACAGCAGGAACAGGTCACACTTCATTCCGCTGCTGAGCAAACGCTTCAAGCACAGATCAATGAGCTGAAAGCCAATAACGCCAGAATGGCTGGTGAGCGCTTTATTGAGGAAGCCGGACGGAAAAAGCTCATAAGTGATGAGCTGAAAGCCCAGCTTGTGACACTTCATGCCAACAATCCTGCGCTGGCGCAAAATATTGTTGCCAGCCTGCCAGATGCTCCTGCCGCTGGTGTAACGACGTTGCATGGTGCTGTGGTTGGCCATGCCCCCTCTGGAATTGAGAACAAATCCATGAAGGTTGTTGATAACGCGCTTGGCCTAACAGAGGCCGATCTGAAAGCAGGAGGGTTGATCTAATGCTGAAAGCTGATCGCATCCTTTCTGAAAAGATCGTGCCTCATGCGCCTGAATTTGGTCACTCTGTGGCTGAGGGGTTCCGGGTTTATCGCGGATCACTCGTTGCGGTGTGTGAGGATGGGACGATTGTCCCCGCTGGTTCGACCAATACGCCGTCACCGCTCGTGTCCATTGTGGGCATTGCCCGCTCTGCTCAGGTGGGGGCATCCGTTCCTGTCTGGGTGAAAAAGGGCTGTTACGCCTTGCCTTTTGATAGCGTGCCTGGGTGGGTAGCAGTCGGGCAGGATGTTTACGCGCTCGATGATGAGACCGTTACCCTTGGTAATGGCGCGGCTCCCTCTGATGACCCGCAGATTCATAACCCTGCAACGCGGCTGAAGGTGGGCATTCTTGCTGGTCTTGAGTCCGGCGTTCCCTACGTGCTGATTTCCTGAGAGGTTTATCATGGACATTAATATTGGAACGATTAATGCGCTGACCGCGCGTGTTAATCTGGCGTTTGATAAATATATCCAGACGGTTGAGACGCATTATAAGCCCTTTACGCTGGATGTCCCTTCTTCCGCAGGGGAGGAAGTTTACCCCCGCCTGCTGGAACTGCCCGGCTTTCGGGAATGGTTCGGCCAGCGCATTGTGCACCGCATTGGTGAAGCGGGGCGCATGACCATCCGCAACAAGACCTTTGAGCAGACATTCTCGATCCGCCGTGAGGATATTGAGGATGATCAATTAGGATTTCTGACACCCATCACCCAGCAACTGGCTGCGGACGCAGGAAGTCTGCCGGATAAGTTGGTCTTTGAGCTTCTGGAAAATGGCCATAAGCAGAAGGGCATGGACGGGCAATATTTCTTTGATACCGACCATCAGGCTTATGACCAGAATGGCAAGGAGAGTGTTTTCTCTAACATTCAGCGTCCTAGCGGGAGTGTTGGGGCAGTGCCGGCCTGGTATCTGTTCAACACAAAACAGCCTTTAAAACCCCTGATTTTCCAGCGTCGCCGTCCCTTTACCGTTCAGGCGCGCACGCAGCTGACACAAGGAAATGTCTTTAATGGCAATGAGTTTGTGTGGGGGGCTGATGGGCGTTGTGCTGCTGGTTATGGGCTGCATAATTTTGCCTTCCGCTCCACGGCACCCTTAACGGCCGAGAATATTGGCGCAGCGATTGCGCAGATGCAGGCGCAGTTCAGGCGGGATGGCACGCCCTATAACACCCGGCCGGACATTCTGTACGTCCCGACCTCACTGGAAGGGCCTGCGCGGCAGCTGGTGGAAAAGGACTTCCTACCCACGCTAGCACCCGACAACAAGACGTACGTCACGGGGTCCAACCCCTGGGCTGGCACGGTCAAGCTCGTTGTGTGCCCTTACCTCAACACTTTGGCGGTGAATGACTGATGAGCAAGACTGACGAAAAAACTGAAATGAAGGCTGTCATGCTGACGCCGTCAGGAAAGCACCCCTTGCCCTCAGGCTCTGTTCTGGTGATGTGTGCGACCCCTGGCTTCAGGCGGGCAGGTATTACGCATGAGCGGGTCAAAATCTGGTCCCGCCGTGAACTGTCTGATGAGCAGATTGAGACAATGCGACGTGAACCTGAACTGACGCTGGTTGAGGTTGTGTAACAATGGCTTATGCGACGCTGGATGATCTGACTTCACGTTACGGCCGTGATGAAATTGCGGCCACGACGACTGATCTGGACGCGCCCCGTGGCACGCTGGATGAAGTGCGTGTGAAACAGGTTTTAAACGATGTTTCAGCCGTGATGGATAGCTATCTCCAGCGTCGTTACCAATTGCCTGTAAACCCGGTGACGCCGGTTCTGGTGCGTGTTTGCTGTCAACTGGCACGGTTTGATCTGGCGACGGGGGGTGACAACATTCCCTCTGAACAGATCAAAGCCGGCCAGCAGGCCGCCATGAGTTGCGTGATGTTGCTTCTGGAAAAGCCACGCTTGATGCCCAGGTCGTAAATGAAACAAGCCAGAGCTGGTCCCGTATCACTTCACGGCAAGCTGGAATGAGTGCGGGGGCGTTATGGTGAAAGACATAACCCCTAAAGGCTATCCTGAAGCGATTTTGAAGGGTGATGTTCTGGCCGAACTCTTTGAGGCCGTATGTGCTCGTTTGAGGGGATTATTGCCTGAAGCCTCATTCGCTCACACGATTTTACCGCCCCACCCGACACAGGGGACATGGCAGAAAATCATCAAGAACGGGGCCACGGTAGCGGTAGGTTTCGGTGGCTGGCGGGGGAATGACCGTGCGGGGGCATCATTTACCGGCACGGTTTCCTTTCCGGTCGGCATTTTACTGACGCAGGTGAAAAGTGAGGCCCTTTATCAGGGCACAGGTCAACTCCGTGGCATGGGCATTATGGGTGTGATGGCCGCGATTGCGGGCGGGATGCATAACTGGACGGTGCCGGGCATTGGCACGTGCTGTGTGCGTAATCTGAACATCCCGGAAACAGCGGAGTGGTTTAACGAACGCAGTGCGTTGATCGTCGCAGAACTGGTTTTTGACAATGTTGAGCTGGGCAATAGCGAAACACTCGCCCTGCTGGACGATTTCATCAAACAGACCAACCAGATTGAGACGTTAGCAGAACAGGAGAAAAAGAATGGATGAAACAATTCTGGTGAAAGCCGGAGAGAAACGGCGCGTGCTTACGCCACAGGGACAGGATGTGCCGGGTGAGCCGTTCAAGGTGAAAAAGAACGACCCCTATTGGGCGCGAGCGTTGCGGGCGGGTGATCTGGTGCTGGTCGATGAAAAAACACTCACGAAACCAGTAGCGACAAAACCTGTCACAGCGGCCCCGGCTCCTTCTAAAAAGGACGATAAATAATGACGGTTGATTTTCAGGAAATCCCGGGTGAATGGTCTGTTCCCGGCTCTTATACAGAGGTCAGTTATGTGCCGGCACCCGGCTCATTGGCGGGGATGCCGCTGCGCCCTGTCATTATTGGCCAGACTGGCAATAAAGCAGCTTCAGCGATTATACATGAATATATGACAACTGGGCAGGCAGAGCAGCTTTATGGAGCAGGCTCCATCCTTGCACAGACGGTCCGTGGCTTTATTAATGAAAAACCCACTTTAAGCGTAGATGTTATTGGCATTGCCCTGCCTGATGATGCCACAGCTGCAACCGGGGCCATCACCTTTGCAGGCACAGCAACTTCAGCCACAACGGCTGCGGTCGTTCTGGCTGGTGTGCGGGTCAGTTGGAGTGTGGCGGTTGGGGCGAGTTCTGGTGACATTGCCTCTGGGCTGGTCAAGGCTGCAGGAGCCAGTGCCGCGCTGCGTTTGACAGGGCTGTCCGTGGCTCTGGGCAATGACGATAAAAGCACGGTGACTATTACGGCTGGTGAAGGTGGCTCCCTAACCAACGACATTGATATTCGCTATTCCAGCGCGGTTAGTGACCAGATTGCCGGTGTGTCCGTTACCGTCAAGGCTATGGCGGGCGGCACGGGGGACATTGATATTGCCCCGGCTTTACTGGCTCTGGGTGAAACCTGGTATACAGACGTCATACTCTGCCAGACGGATGTCACGGCAATTTCTGCGGCTGTGGCTGAAGCAAAACGACGTAATGATGCCATGGTCGCCAAGGATATGCGCGTTTTTGTTGGTCTGCGTGCCACACAGGGCCAGGCTCTGGCTGTGCAACAGAATTTCATGACCTCTGAAGAGCTGATCATGCTGCCGCTCCAGAACCCCCGTTGCAGCTCCTGGCAGATTGCTGCGGCTTTGGGCGCACAGGTGGCACAGTCTCTGAATAATGACCCCGCCCGTCAGTTGCGGACCTTGCCGCTCAATACATTGAGTGATCTAGGACCGGAAACAGCGGACCAGTTTTCAGACACGCAGCGTTCGGTTCTGCTTCAGAATGGCTGTTCAACTGTTAAAGTCCAACGTGACGGCACAATGGCGCTTGAGCGTGTGGTGACTACCCGTACCTCTGACCCCAAAACGGGGCAATCTATGGGAGTGTGGGACGTTATGATTCCTTCCATTGGGGCGCGTGTCCGCTATGAGTGGAACACTTACGTAAATGAGACCTATGCCCGTTCAAAGCTCGCTGATGATGACAGTCCACTGGCTAATGCGGAAGGGGTGGTCACACCCAAAACCTTGAAGGCTTCATGGGTTGCCCAGTGCCTGCTTTATCAAAATCAGGGCTGGATTGATGATGTGGCGACGACTGGGGCACAGGCACAGTTTGAGCGCAATGGGGAAGACCGCTCACGTGTTGATTCCTCTCTTCCAATCAAGCCTATGGGCAGTCTGGTTGTCCTGGCGAACTCTCTGCAATTACAGGTGTAAAAATGGCACAAACGCTTGGCATTATCCGCTTTTTCTGGCGAGGCAAACAGTACGACACTGATAAAAGCTCTTCCATCAAACTCAGTGGCGTCAAGAATAATGACGTTCACGCCAATTTCCGCACGCTCCGTTCCTCTGAATATCAGGGCGGGCAGGTCAAGGTGAACGTCAATATGACGAGCGACATGTCGCTTAATGATTTTGACCCATCCCTTGGCGAAGGCGAACTTCAGCTCCAGACCGACCTTGGCACGACCATTGTGGTGTCTGACGCCTGGGTGCGTGAGCAGCCGGAATGGGCTGGTGGCGGCAAGCCAGCCACCGTGACCTTTACCTTCAATACGTATCAGGAGACTAAATAATGACCGAAGAGCATAAATCAGAAGAACTCCCCAAAGGGGCTGAGCTGTTGGAAGATGGTTCCATCCGTTACACATTGACCCGCCCTGTATCCCTTGAATTTCAGGGTGGCGACAGGAAAGAGCTTTCAGAGCTTGTTTTCCGTGAACTGACAGCTGGTGATCTGATTGATAGCAGCACGGGGGGTGTTAATGCCAAGACCTCTCTCGATATGTTGCAGCGCTGCACCGGCAATAAGGGGATTGTGGGGGAAAAGCTCCTTCGCGCCATGAGTGGACGTGATTATGTGCGCTGCCAGAAAATCATGTCCGGTTTTTTGGACGATGGGGAGATGACTGGCCCGTAAGGCTGGCCTCTCTCGCCAATACGCTGCGGTTTAACCGCAGCGACCTTCGGGCCTTGACGTTTCAGGAACTCAATTTCTGGACCGCTGCCCAGAACGACTATAGCGAGCGCCTCAAATCAGAGGTTGGATATTAACACGCTGGATTAACGGAGGCCTTTGTGGCTGGAGAACTGACGGCTCAATTTGAATTGCAGTTGCTCGACCAGATGAGCTCTCCCCTGCAAAAAATTCTCCAGCGTATTGAGGATTTAACCGCACGGCTTGAGGGAATTGCCGAAGCGACCACAGGCAGTGAGGCCGCGAACCGTTCCCTTACTGAAATGGAACGGACAACTGGGCACCTCACAGAAACCATGCAAAGTGCTGTGGGGGTTTCAGGGGAATTAAGTGAGGCCTTGGGAGCTACGGCAGGAGCTGGTGAAGCGGCCTCTGGGGGTCTCGGAGCGGCTATAGGGGAAATGGCGGTTCTAGATGAGCGGGCCAGTGCCTCTATTGGGGTATTAGGGCGGCTGAAATCGGCCCTGTCAGGGGTTGGTGAGTCTGGTCATGGGAGCCGGTTTGGCGGGGCTTTACACAGCTTTCATGAAAATTGGGAAAAAACGCAGTCCCGTGGGTTTGGCGCGCTCATGGGCGGGTTCGAGCTTTTGGAACCGGCTAAGGAGGCGGCGGAGTATGACAATACAATAAGGCACGTCGGGATTGGGCTGGAAATTCATGGGGCTGATCTCGATAAATATGTTGCGGCTGAGAAAATAAGAATCAATGAGCTGGCACGAAATACAGGCCAGAGCGGTGGGGAGCTTGCAGAAGCGTTAGGGTTTTTCTCACGTGAAGGATTTCGTGGACAGGAACTGGAAAGCTCTCTGGCTACAACGGCAAAGATTGCCACAGCCTATAATGCCAAGCCGGAAGCCGTGGCCAAGACGGCTTTTGCTCTCAAAGAGAATTTAGGCATTGACGACAAACACTTACAGGGTGCTTTGGCATCACTCGCGATTGACGGGAAAAATGCAGACCTGCCTTTTGAAAAAGTTGCACCACTCTTACCAGAATTGGCAGCGGCAGCAGGAAGTCTGGGTATCAAAGGGCGATCAGGTGTTGATGATCTGGCTGCGGCTATCGGGGTTATTAGAAAATCAACCGGTAATGATGGTGAGGCGTTCACCAGAGGTATGGCATTTTTGCAGACGGTAACGTCAAGGCATGGATTACAGCATTGGGGACGGGTGTTTAAAGGGGAAAATCTGTTTGATTTTGAGGACAAGGCCCGAAAAAATGGTATCGACCCAATGGTAGCCGTTATTAACAAAATCAAATTTGCTGTCGATCATGCCCGCAATAAAGAAATTGTTCTCTCGAACCTGTTTGGCAACCAATATGACACAGGGGCTATCCGGGCGATTTTGGATCACTGGCCACAATTCAGCAAAATTCGTAAAAAAGTGGCAGGGGCTGACCAACAGGTGATTGACCGTGATTATGCAGACGGGAAAAAGTCCGGTCTGATTTCCGTGCAAAAATTTGAGGAATCCCTGATGGAGTTGCTCAAACGCATCGGGGATGATTTTACGCCCATTCTCAATGGTCTGACGGTGGCTGTCAATTTTGTTAATGAATGTCTTGAGTGGATGGACAAGCATTGTCATGGTCTTACGGTTGTTTTGATTGGCCTTGTAGGTTTGGTCATTGCGGCGGTTACGGTGATCACGGGACTGGGGGCTGTCATCGGGCTGGCCAGTGTGGCTTTTGGGGCCATGGGCGTTATTTTGGGGCTGGTCTCATGGCCTGTGGTTCTGGTGATTGTGGGGTTGCTGGCATTAGTGGTGGTGCTGGTTCTGCTCTGGAAAAATTCTGACAAGGTTAAGCAATTTTTCCAGGATTTGGGGGACCAGATCAGTGCGTTTATTGACCGCCTGAAGCATATGTGGCCAAGAAACCTGCATGATTTTTTATCGGGACGTGATGATCACTCCCATTATGACCCTGTGAATACGCTGCAAACCCAAAAGGAAAAAGACCAACAAGTTCAGGGTTTTCAGTCATGGTATGCAGAGCAAATCAGGCATTTCAATAAAAGAAGGGCGCTGGGAAGTGTGAATGCCAAACTTCTCAAAACATATGATCATCAACATCCGAAACATCATTCTTCGGTGATCTCAAAGACAAAACATTATCATCATCACCATGTTTTGGCGCATCATGCTCAGCCTTCGGGACATAGGACAGAGCCAAAAGAACGCACTGTCAAAATCAGGATTGAAGCAGAGAAAGGGCTAAAGGTCTCGGCCCGTTCTGACCACTCCTCTATTCAGGTCGATCATGGGCCGATGATGGTGAGGCCCTGATGTCGCTTATCGATACACAGGGCCTTGGCGGGCTTGCAGGGTCTGAGCTTTCCCAGCTGGCTGGCGGTTTGGCGGGTGGACTCTTTGCCCGTTTTACGCAGCAAAGCACGCTCGCAGGTGTGTCCTTCTCCATTATTGACTCACGTGAACAAGCCGGGCGGCGTATTCACCGGGTTTTGTTCCCTAATCAGGACCCTGACAAGCAGCTCTTTCAGGATTTTGGTGCAATCGATACCCCACTTTCCATAAGTGGTGTGATTGTTGGGGATGATTATATTACCCGTTCCAAACGGATGCGCACGGCTTTGATGAAGACCGGCAAGGTGACGCTGGTGCATCCATGGTGGGGGAACCTCAAGGTCCGGCTGGTTTCTCCTGCGACGTTCGAGTTCCGTGAAAATGCCATCCGGTGCACGACCTTTCACGTTGAGCTGGTTCGTGACCCTGACCCGCCGGCGAAAAAGGGATTATTTGCCCAGATTAGTGACACCATCAATAATATTCTGGAAACAGCTGACCAATTAATGGACCAGGCCCAGAGCCTGATTTCTGATGTGTTGTCTGTCGCAACGTTGCCCCTTGCGCTAATTAATGGGGTGAGTTCTCTCGTCTCCCAATGTCAGGGCATTTTTGACTCTCTGACCGCTAGTGCACCAGAGCCTATTAAAAGTGCGGCTTCACCTGTTCTGGTGCAGGCTGCAAAGGGCGTGTCCCCCTCCCAGCCTGATTATGGCGGACAGGTTGTGGATGTCCTGGCCGGGCTGCCCGCGTCGGTAGCTGCGGCCATTACGGAACCGGATCAATCGGTGATTGCCAGCCCGTCTGTCACGCCTCAAGGGGAGCAGGTTACAGGGCAGACGGTAACGAAGCTCTTATTAAATGCAGCTCAGCAGATCAAACAGGCGGGTGCTGATCTCGCCTCCCAAAATACTGACCCGGGCACGATGCTGGCGCTCAGCGTGGCGGCGCAGGCTTTTGTGGTGAGTCAGCTTGTCTCTGGCTGGGCGGCGTCAGACTTTGTGAGCAATCAGGAGGCAGAGGATGCGCGGGACCAGATTGTGGCGGCCATTAATGATTTGGGTACGTCCATTGAGAACGCGGCTTCTTCCCAATCCTCACAGTCTTTAGGAGGACTTTATACTGGTGCTCAGGCCCTCAAGGCAGGACTGATTGCTGATGCCAATTCCCGCATTGGGAGCCTCCCTCAAGTGATGGAAGTTCCCGTTGCGGCGCGGTCTTCGCTCTGGTCGCTCTGCTATGCCATGGGGGGGGATGACCCCTCCTCCATGCAGACCATGTTTGATGATGCCGTCTCGCGCAATCGTATTCGCCATCCTGCCCTCACCCCTGCCGGTCTGCTTGAAATGCTGGAGATGAACCATGTCTCTTGAGAAGCTTGAGCGCAATGCGTTGCTTGTCATTGAAGGGCAGCTTTATGACCGCTGGACCAGCCTTGAAGTGGGGATGGACCTCGCCAATCTTGCGGGTATCTTCCGTGCAGAGCTGGCGTTATCCTTTCCTCCCCAACCCGGGGAGCGCCCTTCCATGGGGGCGGCGGTGGAGATCTATATCGCCAACTTTCCCGTGCTCAAGGGCTGGATTGAGGCGATCAATTCCCGTGGGGATGAACATTCTCTTTCCGTTACAATCTCGGGGCGTGATCTCGCTGGAGATATTGTTGACTGTACCGCCCAGCCTGAGGGGCCGGGGCGGATGGATAATGTCCGGCTGGAAACGGTCGTCGGGTCTCTGGCCAATCCTTACGGTCTCAGTGTCAAAAGAGTGGTTGATACGGGTGCTCCCTTTGAAGTTGTCGCCTTTGAGGCGGGGTCTTCCGTGCTGGATGCGATTGAGAAACAGAGCCGCCAGCGTGGCGTGCTGGTTACGTCTGACGGGCTGGGCAACATCCTTCTGACAAAGCCTGGCAACACACGCGCTGATGAGGATCTTATCTTCCCCAGTGGCAATGTGCTGCAATTTGAGGAGCGTCTGAGCCAGAATTACTCAGACCATATCGTCAAAGCACAAGGCACGTCTGTTCATAGGGGTAAGAAAAGCGCGTTTTCAGTGTTGGAAGCTGCCGGCGCTGCCCTTTTGACAAAGGGGCATATTGCGCATGAAAAGCAGGCGGCCTGCGCGTTTGGCTATTGTTATGATGAGAAGGTCGGGCGTTACCGGCCGAAGGTTTATGTGGCGGGAACGACGAGCCAGGGGCAGCAGCAGGTTTCTCATAGTGGGGCAGAACTGGCGTCGATCCTGCAAAAATCACAAATTTCGCCCCGTGCGGGTTGGAACAGGACAGACCCTCCCAAACAGGCGGCCACACCGTCACGTCAGGCCGGGCAGCCTTTTACTCTGGACGATCAGGCTGCCTGGCGTATGCGCACGACCCGTGCTCAGGGTTCTGCTCGGGTATATACCGTGCCCCGATTACTGACTAGTAAGAAAACCCTCTGGAAACCCAACCAGATCGTGAAGGTTAAAGACGATGTTTGTGGTGTGAATGGGGACATGCTGATTGGCGCGGTAACATGGATGATTTCAGGGGATCAGTGTGAGACACGGATTTCGGTCGTGCCGCCGGATGCCTATGATTTAACAGGCGGTGCTGACCATACTCCCACCAAAGGACAGATTACCCGCAAGCATGGCAAGACGTGGCGGCGTGATGAAGCGGATAAATCATGAATATCATTGATATTTATCATGCGATCCGCTCTCAAATTGCCCGTGCTGTTGTGGGCGCTGTTTATGATGACGGGCCTGAGCAGCTGGTGGATCTCAATGTTCATGCGGGGCAAGTCAGGACCAAAATCCCGGTTCATCAACCGTTCGGCTTTTCTTCTCACGTACCTATTGATGGGGCGGTTACCCATATTGTTAGCACGGGGGCTGACCCTGCTGATCTTGTGGCGTTACCGCCGTCCAATCCCGCGGCGGCACGCATGGGAAATTTAAAAGAAGGCGAAACGGTTCTTTATGATGCAGCGGGACAGAGGCTTATCTTCCGCAACGGTCTGATTGCCGAGGTTGATGTCGTCAGTTCCTTTGTTATACACGTGAAAGGGACAGAAATATTAAAGCTGGACCAGAGTGGTGTCACTATAACAGGTAATCTTACGGTCTCTGGTAATATTCATGCCGGTAAAGATGTGACCGCCAAAGTTTCTCTCAACAACCACACTCATAGTGGTGTGCAGGCTGGTGGGGCTAGCACAGCTAAACCTCAGTAACAGATTATATGGGGGGAGGTTTTCCCCCTGATGGTTTTAGGGTGGCAGTTTGTATCAGTAGGATATGAGCATTGGCACCCTTCATATTGGCCCCGACCATCATGGGCAGACTGATCTTGTCATTACCAGAACCGGTGAAGGACGCGGACAGATCAGTTTTGATCTCACGTTGGCTTCAGCGTTGATTATTGCGCTTGGTTCGCACCGTCGTGCAGACCCTGATGACGTCATTCCCTCTTTATTGACTGAGCCTGATGGCACGATGATCCCACTGGGCGGAAAGCGCGGTTGGGTTGGTGATATTTTGCAGGAGGAAGGGCAACGGCTTGGCTCCAAGCTCTGGCTGTTGGAGCGTGCCAAAAGAAGTGAGGCTACGCGCATTACGGCGGAAGATTACGCACAGGCAGCCGTGGACCCGATTGGGGCCTATCATGGGCAGGAGATGTCTGTTTCAGCAGGGTGGAAAGACCGCGCTTTAACTGTAACGGTTAAAAATGCCGGCACGTCTGTCACCCAGCGTGTGGAGACGTTATGAGCGCGCGCATTCCCACCCCTTCCGATATTGCTCAGCGTTATATGGCAAGCTTCGCTCAGGCAACATTCAGGGCGGATGATGGGAGTATGGTTACGCTTGACCCGACCGCACCCTCCACCTTTGAGCAGGTGCTGGTCTCAGCCATGGCACTCTCTGATTATGAGACTTACCTTTATATCCGGGATCGTTTTCTTGAGCTTTTACCGACAACGGCGACGGTGGGTTCAGACGGCCTTTTGCCACAGCATGGACAAATCTGGGGTGTGCCTCGTTTGGCCCCGCAATCAGCAGTGGGTAAGGTGATCATCAAGGCCGTGAGTGACGTGTCCCTGCCGCAAGGAAGTGTGCTGACCAAAGATGGTTCTGTGCAATGGGAATTAAGCCAGCCTGTTACACTTTCCCCGGGAGAGAGCAAAAGCGCTTCTGTATCCTGTCAAACCACAGGAACGACGGGGAACATTCCGGCCGATAATGTCCTTTCATTGGTTAGTCCTGTTGCTGGAATTGATACGATCACGGTGGATCAGGACGGTCTGGCTGGTGGTGCTGATATTGAAGGCGTTGAGGACTGGAGGGGACGCATTATTGATGCCATTCGCAACCCCTATAATGGCGGAGATGCTGAGGATTACCGCAAATGGGCGAGTAATGCCGGGGCTAAATTCGTCAATGTCGTGCCTTCTTATACGGGGCCTGGCACCGTTGGGGTGATTATCGGTTTTGCGGGGCCGCGTGTGCCGACGCAAGAAGAGATCGTGCGGGTGCAGGATTATATTGAAGCACGCAGGCCCATTGTGGGCCATGCGACCGTCTATCCTGTTGAGCTGGTGCATGAAACGCCCATTGTCAGGCTGGGGCTGGATAATCAGGTCAATCGTGACAAGGTTATGGCCGCGTTTCAGTCAGTCTATAACGGTGTCAGCATAGGTGGAACGCGCTATCTTGAAGCGTTACAGGCGGCTTTGTTTAATGCCGTTGGCGGGGTGTCCTCGGTGATCTCTCCCCTTCATGACACCGTCTATAATGTGAATCAGCTACCCGTTATGGACGGCATTACGTGGCAGGCGATAAAGAAATGACGTTTGTTTCTGCTCCACGTTCTGCTGATGAAATTGCCCATGAGTGGAGTGAGGGTCTCCTCCCGGCTGGCACTGCCCTGAACGGCTCTAATGTCAGGGTGCTTATGCGTGCGCTCGCAGGCCCGCGGGAAGAACTTGAGCGGGATGGCGCTGCAATTGTGCGGGAGATTTGCCCTGGTTCATCGGATCTTCCTTGATGATTATCGTACATTGCTGGGGCCTGATCCGCTGGGACGGGATCAGGGGGATCTGACTGAGCGTGAGTGGCGTTACATTCTGCAACAGAGATGGACGGCCCGAGGCAACCAGACCCCGGCTTTTTATATCGCTTTGGCCGAGAGTTACGGCGTCAGCATATCCATTACAGAGCCGGAAGCAGCGATTTGCGGGGCTGTTACGTGTGGTGATGGTTCTGAAGTGAGTGATGTCACGCTGCGTTTTATGTGGATTGTGGAACTGCCAAATGGCTCTCTGGAAGCCGTTTGCGGGCTGGCTGTGTCTGGCATGATGGACGCGGCGCAGGACGATAAGAGTGGTTTTGCAGAGCTGATGCGGGTTTTTCAACTTCTGAAACCGGCCCATAGCGAAGTTTATTTCAGACATGATGGAGTGTGGGTAAATGACTAACCCCAAATGGCCCCAATTTATGGGCGTGCCTAATATGACGGTGGATGATAAGGGGCGTCCTTCTGTCCTTGATCTTGTGCCTGGCAAGCAGGAAGGGACGCCGCTTAATCAGGCGCTCATCAACCCCATCATTCACACACTCTGTGATGTAAGTGATGCCCAAAGCGGGTATCTGCCCCTGAGTGGTGGCGATATTACAGGCAGCCTAACCATTCAGGGAAAGTCCGTTGCCACAAGCGAGGATATTGCCGCTGAGACCAGACGCGCCAAGAGTATTGAGGCGGGCCTTCTGCCTCTGAGCGGAGGCACTCTTTCGGGGAAGCTGTCTGTAGGCGGACAGTTCTCCCAAAATGGGGAAACGCTATCAAATCCCCTCGGCACACAAGTAGGGACCGGGCGGTTTTATATGCAGGCTGTTCAGCCTGATAATGTAAGCCACATCACCGGGCGCCTGCTTATCAATGATCTGGACGGAACTTATTATAAGGTTCTGGAAGCTACGACTGATGGCACCCTGAAAAATGTCCGTGGAAAGGCCCTGGCTACGGTGGATGATGTGCAGGCCGAAGCTACACGCGCCAGAAATGCTGAGGACGGGCTACTGCCTGTTTCCGGTGGGACACTTTCGGGGGCGTTACTGGTTGGAGGGGCATTTGCCCAGAAGGGAGAAACCCTGTCCCAGACACTCGGCGCCCAGGTGGGGAACGGCCAGTTTTACTTGCAGGCCATCCAGCCAGACGGGAGCAATCACATTACAGGCCGGCTGGTGATCAAGGATCTGGACGGGAATTTTTACCGCGTTCTGGAAGCTACAACGGATGGCACCCTGAAAAATGCCGGTGGCGAGACTTTGGCTACGACGAATGATGTGCAGGCCGAGGCTGCGCGTGCCAAAGCCGCTGAAGCCGGAAAGCTTGATCTGGCGGGTGGAACTGTCGGCGGAAGTGTAAAATTCAACAGTAAACTCAGTGCTTATTCTGGAGAAATCGTTCAGGAGGGCACATATTTAACGCTCAAACAGAGTAATGGCGATGGGAGTTCCGGCGAGGTTCGCCTTTATTCGAATGGCGTTTTACAAAATGGAAGTGGTAACCGTTATTCAGAAATTATTACCCAGGGGGTAGGAGATGGGCGTTTGGTGACACAGATATTTACATTTGTAACCCCTAATGGAGACCAAACAAATATTTGGGTCCCATTTCCCTATAGCTTTAAAGAAACCCCTATCCTGATTCAAACATCTGTCAATGTTGAATTTTACGATCAGGCCGCTCCAAATTGGAAGGGGCGTAATGTCATGATTGCCAACAAAACAGGCGTATCCAGTATGCAGCGTGACATAACGAAAGACGGTGTGATGATCTACGGAGTTTCTATTGATTCGGCGTCAACCTGGTCAAAAGTGGCCGGAGAATATGTATTAACCGTAACAGGGATTATGTAAAAATGGCAACGTATTATTATGCAATGATTGACGATCACAGGAATGTACAATCTGCTGCAAGCTATGAAGATTTTGTTTCAAATAATCCGTATTGGTTGCGCTTATCTGAAGATGATTACAACAAAGTTTATAATTACTTGTTTAAGGATAATGTGGGTGTCAATATTGATAAAGATTGTAAAATTACAACCTATATCAAACCTGGCTTGAGTTTGGGAGACAAAGCACAACATGCCGTCGATGAAATCAATGCTCAGGCGCCCATGATGGTGGCTATGGGAGAGACATTTGGCCCCAAAACTAAAGCCTATGTGCAAGCGTTGCAGGCCATCATTGGGGGCACGGACACAACAAGCACAGACCTGCCGGCAAAGCCGGATGCCCTGACGGAGTAATGTGAGCCCGTTAGAATTCCTGGACCTCGCAAAAGGGTGGGAAGCCGTCATAGGCGGGGTTGTGGGCATGTTTGCAGGGTGGTTCGGGCAATGGGCCAAAGTCCGCCTGAGCCATGAGCGTAATGTTATTGACGCAAGTGCCCTTGAGAATGAGCAGCTTCGTCTGGCGCTGGAGCGGGAACGTTTCCTGACTGATAAACTGACAGAATGTGGAGAGCATTACGCGGCTTTATGGAAGCGCTTTTACGAGCGTGAGGAGCGTATCAGGTGCTCTCATTCTGCTGCTCTTTACGACGGTCGCCGCGTTAATGAGCAGAATATGGAGGCGGCCCGGGCTGTTACTGAATGTGGAGATTTTGAGGCTGTTACGCCAGTAAAAAATGTTAATTCAAAATTATATGAGAAGGAGAACCATGCAAGCCGTTAAACCCTGCCATCCAGCAGCCCCATATGTAGGAGGGAAAAGGCTGTTGGCAAAAAGGATTATCAGTTGTCAAAAAGAAATTACACATAGTTGTTATGTAGAGCCATTCGTCGGGATGGGAGGCGTTTTTCTAAGACGTGATTTCGTGTCAAAATGCGAGGTCATTAACGATTATGACCGGGAAGTAATCACATTTTTCAGGGTTCTACAGAGACATTATGTGCCGTTGCTGGATATGTTGAGATATCGACTGACGAGCCGTAGTGAGTTTGAAAGACTCATGAAAACCGATCCTGACACACTGACTGATCTGGAACGTGCAGCCCGTTTTCTCTATCTGCAGCGCACGGTATTTGGCGGGAAAACAAGGGGCAGCTTTGGCGTTGTCAGAACCGCTCCAGCCCGGTTTGACATAACAAAACTGGTTCCTCTTCTTGAGGAGATTTATAAACGCTTATCCCGCGTGGTGATTGAGTGTCTGCCATGGCAGGAAGTGATAAAGCGTTACGACACTGCCTCGACACTATTTTACCTCGACCCGCCCTATTATGGGACCGAACACTATTACACGGCCAAGTTTACCAGGTCCGAATTTCAGGAAATGGCTGAGATATTACGAGGGATCAAAGGAAAGTTCTTGTTATCACTGAATGATTGTGAAGACGTAAAAAAGATTTTCTCTAATTGAGTCTATCCAAAAGCCGTTTTAAACAGGATTGAAACGCCGTTCAAATAGTATTTCAATCCTGTTTTTTCGTTTAAGAAATTTTGTCTAAAATATTAAAAAATTTTGCCGCGCTAC
>NZ_JBYLUH010000001.1:1107500-1618763 GCF_058107345.1 Aristophania sp. ESL1142 | reverse complement strand
TCTGTGTAGCGCGGCAAAATTTTTTAATATTTTAGACAAAATTTCTTAAACGAAAAAACAGGATTGAAATACTATTTGAACGGCGTTTCAATCCTGTTTAAAACGGCTTTTGGATAGACTCAATTAGAGAAAATCTTTTTTACGTCTTCACAATCATTCAGTGATAACAAGAACTTTCCTTTGATCCCTCGTAATATCTCAGCCATTTCCTGAAATTCGGACCTGGTAAACTTGGCCGTGTAATAGTGTTCGGTCCCATAATAGGGCGGGTCGAGGTAAAATAGTGTCGAGGCAGTGTCGTAACGCTTTATCACTTCCTGCCATGGCAGACACTCAATCACCACGCGGGATAAGCGTTTATAAATCTCCTCAAGAAGAGGAACCAGTTTTGTTATGTCAAACCGGGCTGGAGCGGTTCTGACAACGCCAAAGCTGCCCCTTGTTTTCCCGCCAAATACCGTGCGCTGCAGATAGAGAAAACGGGCTGCACGTTCCAGATCAGTCAGTGTGTCAGGATCGGTTTTCATGAGTCTTTCAAACTCACTACGGCTCGTCAGTCGATATCTCAACATATCCAGCAACGGCACATAATGTCTCTGTAGAACCCTGAAAAATGTGATTACTTCCCGGTCATAATCGTTAATGACCTCGCATTTTGACACGAAATCACGTCTTAGAAAAACGCCTCCCATCCCGACGAATGGCTCTACATAACAACTATGTGTAATTTCTTTTTGACAACTGATAATCCTTTTTGCCAACAGCCTTTTCCCTCCTACATATGGGGCTGCTGGATGGCAGGGTTTAACGGCTTGCATGGTTCTCCTTCTCATATAATTTTGAATTAACATTTTTTACTGGCGTAACAGCCTCAAAATCTCCACATTCAGTAACAGCCCGGGCCGCCTCCATATTCTGCTCATTAACGCGGCGACCGTCGTAAAGAGCAGCAGAATGAGAGCACCTGATACGCTCCTCACGCTCGTAAAAGCGCTTCCATAAAGCCGCGTAATGCTCTCCACATTCTGTCAGTTTATCAGTCAGGAAACGTTCCCGCTCCAGCGCCAGACGAAGCTGCTCATTCTCAAGGGCACTTGCGTCAATAACATTACGCTCATGGCTCAGGCGGACTTTGGCCCATTGCCCGAACCACCCTGCAAACATGCCCACAACCCCGCCTATGACGGCTTCCCACCCTTTTGCGAGGTCCAGGAATTCTAACGGGCTCACATTACTCCGTCAGGGCATCCGGCTTTGCCGGCAGGTCTGTGCTTGTTGTGTCCGTGCCCCCAATGATGGCCTGCAACGCTTGCACATAGGCTTTAGTTTTGGGGCCAAATGTCTCTCCCATAGCCACCATCATGGGCGCCTGAGCATTGATTTCATCGACGGCATGTTGTGCTTTGTCTCCCAAACTCAAGCCAGGTTTGATATAGGTTGTAATTTTACAATCTTTATCAATATTGACACCCACATTATCCTTAAACAAGTAATTATAAACTTTGTTGTAATCATCTTCAGATAAGCGCAACCAATACGGATTATTTGAAACAAAATCTTCATAGCTTGCAGCAGATTGTACATTCCTGTGATCGTCAATCATTGCATAATAATACGTTGCCATTTTTACATAATCCCTGTTACGGTTAATACATATTCTCCGGCCACTTTTGACCAGGTTGACGCCGAATCAATAGAAACTCCGTAGATCATCACACCGTCTTTCGTTATGTCACGCTGCATACTGGATACGCCTGTTTTGTTGGCAATCATGACATTACGCCCCTTCCAATTTGGAGCGGCCTGATCGTAAAATTCAACATTGACAGATGTTTGAATCAGGATAGGGGTTTCTTTAAAGCTATAGGGAAATGGGACCCAAATATTTGTTTGGTCTCCATTAGGGGTTACAAATGTAAATATCTGTGTCACCAAACGCCCATCTCCTACCCCCTGGGTAATAATTTCTGAATAACGGTTACCACTTCCATTTTGTAAAACGCCATTCGAATAAAGGCGAACCTCGCCGGAACTCCCATCGCCATTACTCTGTTTGAGCGTTAAATATGTGCCCTCCTGAACGATTTCTCCAGAATAAGCACTGAGTTTACTGTTGAATTTTACACTTCCGCCGACAGTTCCACCCGCCAGATCAAGCTTTCCGGCTTCAGCGGCTTTGGCACGCGCAGCCTCGGCCTGCACATCATTCGTCGTAGCCAAAGTCTCGCCACCGGCATTTTTCAGGGTGCCATCCGTTGTAGCTTCCAGAACGCGGTAAAAATTCCCGTCCAGATCCTTGATCACCAGCCGGCCTGTAATGTGATTGCTCCCGTCTGGCTGGATGGCCTGCAAGTAAAACTGGCCGTTCCCCACCTGGGCGCCGAGTGTCTGGGACAGGGTTTCTCCCTTCTGGGCAAATGCCCCTCCAACCAGTAACGCCCCCGAAAGTGTCCCACCGGAAACAGGCAGTAGCCCGTCCTCAGCATTTCTGGCGCGTGTAGCTTCGGCCTGCACATCATCCACCGTAGCCAGGGCCTTTCCACGGACATTTTTCAGGGTGCCATCAGTCGTAGCTTCCAGAACCTTATAATAAGTTCCGTCCAGATCATTGATAAGCAGGCGCCCGGTGATGTGGCTTACATTATCAGGCTGAACAGCCTGCATATAAAACCGCCCGGTCCCTACTTGTGTGCCGAGGGGATTTGATAGCGTTTCCCCATTTTGGGAGAACTGTCCGCCTACAGACAGCTTCCCCGAAAGAGTGCCTCCGCTCAGAGGCAGAAGGCCCGCCTCAATACTCTTGGCGCGTCTGGTCTCAGCGGCAATATCCTCGCTTGTGGCAACGGACTTTCCCTGAATGGTTAGGCTGCCTGTAATATCGCCACCACTCAGGGGCAGATACCCGCTTTGGGCATCACTTACATCACAGAGTGTGTGAATGATGGGGTTGATGAGCGCCTGATTAAGCGGCGTCCCTTCCTGCTTGCCAGGCACAAGATCAAGGACAGAAGGACGCCCCTTATCATCCACCGTCATATTAGGCACGCCCATAAATTGGGGCCATTTGGGGTTAGTCATTTACCCACACTCCATCATGTCTGAAATAAACTTCGCTATGGGCCGGTTTCAGAAGTTGAAAAACCCGCATCAGCTCTGCAAAACCACTCTTATCGTCCTGCGCCGCGTCCATCATGCCAGACACAGCCAGCCCGCAAACGGCTTCCAGAGAGCCATTTGGCAGTTCCACAATCCACATAAAACGCAGCGTGACATCACTCACTTCAGAACCATCACCACACGTAACAGCCCCGCAAATCGCTGCTTCCGGCTCTGTAATGGATATGCTGACGCCGTAACTCTCGGCCAAAGCGATATAAAAAGCCGGGGTCTGGTTGCCTCGGGCCGTCCATCTCTGTTGCAGAATGTAACGCCACTCACGCTCAGTCAGATCCCCCTGATCCCGTCCCAGCGGATCAGGCCCCAGCAATGTACGATAATCATCAAGCAGAAGATCCGATGAACCAGGGCAAATCTCCCGCACAATTGCAGCGCCATCCCGCTCAAGTTCTTCCCGCGGGCCTGCGAGCGCACGCATAAGCACCCTGACATTAGAGCCGTTCAGGGCAGTGCCAGCCGGGAGGAGACCCTCACTCCACTCATGGGCAATTTCATCAGCAGAACGTGGAGCAGAAACAAACGTCATTTCTTTATCGCCTGCCACGTAATGCCGTCCATAACGGGTAGCTGATTCACATTATAGACGGTGTCATGAAGGGGAGAGATCACCGAGGACACCCCGCCAACGGCATTAAACAAAGCCGCCTGTAACGCTTCAAGATAGCGCGTTCCACCTATGCTGACACCGTTATAGACTGACTGAAACGCGGCCATAACCTTGTCACGATTGACCTGATTATCCAGCCCCAGCCTGACAATGGGCGTTTCATGCACCAGCTCAACAGGATAGACGGTCGCATGGCCCACAATGGGCCTGCGTGCTTCAATATAATCCTGCACCCGCACGATCTCTTCTTGCGTCGGCACACGCGGCCCCGCAAAACCGATAATCACCCCAACGGTGCCAGGCCCCGTATAAGAAGGCACGACATTGACGAATTTAGCCCCGGCATTACTCGCCCATTTGCGGTAATCCTCAGCATCTCCGCCATTATAGGGGTTGCGAATGGCATCAATAATGCGTCCCCTCCAGTCCTCAACGCCTTCAATATCAGCACCACCAGCCAGACCGTCCTGATCCACCGTGATCGTATCAATTCCAGCAACAGGACTAACCAATGAAAGGACATTATCGGCCGGAATGTTCCCCGTCGTTCCTGTGGTTTGACAGGATACAGAAGCGCTTTTGCTCTCTCCCGGGGAAAGTGTAACAGGCTGGCTTAATTCCCATTGCACAGAACCATCTTTGGTCAGCACACTTCCTTGCGGCAGGGACACGTCACTCACGGCCTTGATGATCACCTTACCCACTGCTGATTGCGGGGCCAAACGAGGCACACCCCAGATTTGTCCATGCTGTGGCAAAAGGCCGTCTGAACCCACCGTCGCCGTTGTCGGTAAAAGCTCAAGAAAACGATCCCGGATATAAAGGTAAGTCTCATAATCAGAGAGTGCCATGGCTGAGACCAGCACCTGCTCAAAGGTGGAGGGTGCGGTCGGGTCAAGCGTAACCATACTCCCATCATCCGCCCTGAATGTTGCCTGAGCGAAGCTTGCCATATAACGCTGAGCAATATCGGAAGGGGTGGGAATGCGCGCGCTCATAACGTCTCCACACGCTGGGTGACAGACGTGCCGGCATTTTTAACCGTTACAGTTAAAGCGCGGTCTTTCCACCCTGCTGAAACAGACATCTCCTGCCCATGATAGGCCCCAATCGGGTCCACGGCTGCCTGTGCGTAATCTTCCGCCGTAATGCGCGTAGCCTCACTTCTTTTGGCACGCTCCAACAGCCAGAGCTTGGAGCCAAGCCGTTGCCCTTCCTCCTGCAAAATATCACCAACCCAACCGCGCTTTCCGCCCAGTGGGATCATCGTGCCATCAGGCTCAGTCAATAAAGAGGGAATGACGTCATCAGGGTCTGCACGACGGTGCGAACCAAGCGCAATAATCAACGCTGAAGCCAACGTGAGATCAAAACTGATCTGTCCGCGTCCTTCACCGGTTCTGGTAATGACAAGATCAGTCTGCCCATGATGGTCGGGGCCAATATGAAGGGTGCCAATGCTCATATCCTACTGATACAAACTGCCACCCTAAAACCATCAGGGGGAAAACCTCCCCCCATATAATCTGTTACTGAGGTTTAGCTGTGCTAGCCCCACCAGCCTGCACACCACTATGAGTGTGGTTGTTGAGAGAAACTTTGGCGGTCACATCTTTACCGGCATGAATATTACCAGAGACCGTAAGATTACCTGTTATAGTGACACCACTCTGGTCCAGCTTTAATATTTCTGTCCCTTTCACGTGTATAACAAAGGAACTGACGACATCAACCTCGGCAATCAGACCGTTGCGGAAGATAAGCCTCTGTCCCGCTGCATCATAAAGAACCGTTTCGCCTTCTTTTAAATTTCCCATGCGTGCCGCCGCGGGATTGGACGGCGGTAACGCCACAAGATCAGCAGGGTCAGCCCCCGTGCTAACAATATGGGTAACCGCCCCATCAATAGGTACGTGAGAAGAAAAGCCGAACGGTTGATGAACCGGGATTTTGGTCCTGACTTGCCCCGCATGAACATTGAGATCCACCAGCTGCTCAGGCCCGTCATCATAAACAGCGCCCACAACAGCACGGGCAATTTGAGAGCGGAGATGCGGATCGCATGATAAATATCAATGATATTCATGATTTATCCGCTTCATCACGCCGCCACGTCTTGCCATGCTTGCGGGTAATCTGTCCTTTGGTGGGAGTATGGTCAGCACCGCCTGTTAAATCATAGGCATCCGGCGGCACGACCGAAATCCGTGTCTCACACTGATCCCCTGAAATCATCCATGTTACCGCGCCAATCAGCATGTCCCCATTCACACCACAAACATCGTCTTTAACCTTCACGATCTGGTTGGGTTTCCAGAGGGTTTTCTTACTAGTCAGTAATCGGGGCACGGTATATACCCGAGCAGAACCCTGAGCACGGGTCGTGCGCATACGCCAGGCAGCCTGATCGTCCAGAGTAAAAGGCTGCCCGGCCTGACGTGACGGTGTGGCCGCCTGTTTGGGAGGGTCTGTCCTGTTCCAACCCGCACGGGGCGAAATTTGTGATTTTTGCAGGATCGACGCCAGTTCTGCCCCACTATGAGAAACCTGCTGCTGCCCCTGGCTCGTCGTTCCCGCCACATAAACCTTCGGCCGGTAACGCCCGACCTTCTCATCATAACAATAGCCAAACGCGCAGGCCGCCTGCTTTTCATGCGCAATATGCCCCTTTGTCAAAAGGGCAGCGCCGGCAGCTTCCAACACTGAAAACGCGCTTTTCTTACCCCTATGAACAGACGTGCCTTGTGCTTTGACAATATGGTCCGAAAAACTCTGATTTAAACGTTCTTCAAATCGCTGCACATTACCCCCGGGAAAGACCAGATCCTCATCAGCGCGCGTCGTCCCGGGCTTTGTTAGTAAAATATTTCCTAATCCGTCAGACGTAACCAGCACGCCTCGCTGGCGGCTCTGCTTTTCAATCGCATCCAACACAGAGGAACCCGCCTCAAAGGCAACAACCTCAAAGGGCGCCCCCGTATCCACAACCCTTTTGACACTTAAGCCATAGGGGGTAGCGAGAGACCCCACAACCGTTTCCAGTCGCACATGGTCCATCCGTCCCGGCCCTTCAGGCTGGGCGGTGCAATCGACAATGTCACCCGCCAGATCGCGCCCCGAAATCGTAACGAATAAGGAATGTTCATCACCACGGGAATTAATCGCCTCAACCCATCCCTTAAGCACGGGGAAATTGGCAACATATATCTGCACTGACGCCCCTAATCGAGGATATTCTCCAATTTGTGGGGGAAAGGACAAAGCCAGCTCAACACGGAAAATCCCTGCTAGATTTGCCAAATCCATGCCCACCTCAAGGCTGGTCCAATGGTCGATAAGCTGCCCCTCAATCACCAGCAACGCATTACGGTCCAGCTTTTCAATGGTCATGAGTCATCTCCAACATTTCAACCAGACCAGAGGGAATAAGTGCTGGGTGTCGAACGTGATTGCGGGAAACCGCATCATCAAACATGGTCTGCACATTCGCGCTATTATCGCCTCCCATCGCATAGCAGAGGGACCAGAGCGAGGACCGCGCCGCCACCGGCACTTCCAGAACCTGCGGCAAACTGCCAATGCGGGAATTGGCATCAGCAATCAGTCCTGCCTTGAGGGCCTGAGCACCAGTATAAAGTCCTCCTAAAGACTGTGAGGATTGGGAAGAAGCCGCGTTCTCAATGGACGTACCCAAATCATTAATGGCCGCCACAATCTGGTCCCGCGCATCCTCTGCCTCCTGATTGCTCACAAAGTCTGACGCCGCCCAGCCAGAGACAAGCTGACTCACCACAAAAGCCTGCGCCGCCACGCTGAGCGCCAGCATCGTGCCCGGGTCAGTATTTTGGGAGGCGAGATCAGCACCCGCCTGTTTGATCTGCTGAGCTGCATTTAATAAGAGCTTCGTTACCGTCTGCCCTGTAACCTGCTCCCCTTGAGGCGTGACAGACGGGCTGGCAATCACCGATTGATCCGGTTCCGTAATGGCCGCAGCTACCGACGCGGGCAGCCCGGCCAGGACATCCACAACCTGTCCGCCATAATCAGGCTGGGAGGGGGACACGCCCTTTGCAGCCTGCACCAGAACAGGTGAAGCCGCACTTTTAATAGGCTCTGGTGCACTAGCGGTCAGAGAGTCAAAAATGCCCTGACATTGGGAGACGAGAGAACTCACCCCATTAATTAGCGCAAGGGGCAACGTTGCGACAGACAACACATCAGAAATCAGGCTCTGGGCCTGGTCCATTAATTGGTCAGCTGTTTCCAGAATATTATTGATGGTGTCATTAATACGCCCAAACAACCCCTTCTTTGCCGGTGGATCAGGGTCCCGGACAAGCTCTACCTGAAAGGTTGTGCAACGAATGGCATTTTCACGGAACTGAAAGGTCGCAGGAGAAACCAGCCGGACCTTGAGGTTCCCCCACCATGGATGCACCAGCGTCACCTTGCCGGTCTTCATCAAAGCCGTGCGCATCCGTTTGGAACGGGTAATATAATCATCCCCAACAATCACACCACTTATGGAAAGTGGGGTATCGATTGCACCAAAATCCTGAAAGAGCTGCTTGTCAGGGTCCTGATTAGGGAACAAAACCCGGTGAATACGCCGCCCGGCTTGTTCACGTGAGTCAATAATGGAGAAGGAAACACCTGCAAGCGTGCTCTGCTGCGTCAGGCGGGCAAAAAGCCCCCCCGCCAGACCACTGCCCAGCTGCGCAATCTCGGAACCAGCGAGGCCACCAAGGCCCTGTGTGTCAATAAGCGACATCAGGGCCTCACCATCATCGGCCCATGATCGACCTGAATAGAGGAGTGGTCAGAACGGGCCGAGACCTTTAGCCCTTTCTCTGCTTCAATCCTGATTTTGACAGTGCGTTCTTTTGGCTCTGTCCTATGTCCCGAAGGCTGAGCATGATGCGCCAAAACATGGTGATGATGATAATGTTTTGTCTTTGAGATCACCGAAGAATGATGTTTCGGATGTTGATGATCATATGTTTTGAGAAGTTTGGCATTCACACTTCCCAGCGCCCTTCTTTTATTGAAATGCCTGATTTGCTCTGCATACCATGACTGAAAACCCTGAACTTGTTGGTCTTTTTCCTTTTGGGTTTGCAGCGTATTCACAGGGTCATAATGGGAGTGATCATCACGTCCCGATAAAAAATCATGCAGGTTTCTTGGCCACATATGCTTCAGGCGGTCAATAAACGCACTGATCTGGTCCCCCAAATCCTGGAAAAATTGCTTAACCTTGTCAGAATTTTTCCAGAGCAGAACCAGCACCACCACTAATGCCAGCAACCCCACAATCACCAGAACCACAGGCCATGAGACCAGCCCCAAAATAACGCCCATGGCCCCAAAAGCCACACTGGCCAGCCCGATGACAGCCCCCAGTCCCGTGATCACCGTAACCGCCGCAATGACCAAACCTACAAGGCCAATCAAAACAACCGTAAGACCATGACAATGCTTGTCCATCCACTCAAGACATTCATTAACAAAATTGACAGCCACCGTCAGACCATTGAGAATGGGCGTAAAATCATCCCCGATGCGTTTGAGCAACTCCATCAGGGATTCCTCAAATTTTTGCACGGAAATCAGACCGGACTTTTTCCCGTCTGCATAATCACGGTCAATCACCTGTTGGTCAGCCCCTGCCACTTTTTTACGAATTTTGCTGAATTGTGGCCAGTGATCCAAAATCGCCCGGATAGCCCCTGTGTCATATTGGTTGCCAAACAGGTTCGAGAGAACAATTTCTTTATTGCGGGCATGATCGACAGCAAATTTGATTTTGTTAATAACGGCTACCATTGGGTCGATACCATTTTTTCGGGCCTTGTCCTCAAAATCAAACAGATTTTCCCCTTTAAACACCCGTCCCCAATGCTGTAATCCATGCCTTGACGTTACCGTCTGCAAAAATGCCATACCTCTGGTGAACGCCTCACCATCATTACCGGTTGATTTTCTAATAACCCCGATAGCCGCAGCCAGATCATCAACACCTGATCGCCCTTTGATACCCAGACTTCCTGCTGCCGCTGCCAATTCTGGTAAGAGTGGTGCAACTTTTTCAAAAGGCAGGTCTGCATTTTTCCCGTCAATCGCGAGTGATGCCAAAGCACCCTGTAAGTGTTTGTCGTCAATGCCTAAATTCTCTTTGAGAGCAAAAGCCGTCTTGGCCACGGCTTCCGGCTTGGCATTATAGGCTGTGGCAATCTTTGCCGTTGTAGCCAGAGAGCTTTCCAGTTCCTGTCCACGAAATCCTTCACGTGAGAAAAACCCTAACGCTTCTGCAAGCTCCCCACCGCTCTGGCCTGTATTTCGTGCCAGCTCATTGATTCTTATTTTCTCAGCCGCAACATATTTATCGAGATCAGCCCCATGAATTTCCAGCCCAATCCCGACGTGCCTTATTGTATTGTCATACTCCGCCGCCTCCTTAGCCGGTTCCAAAAGCTCGAACCCGCCCATGAGCGCGCCAAACCCACGGGACTGCGTTTTTTCCCAATTTTCATGAAAGCTGTGTAAAGCCCCGCCAAACCGGCTCCCATGACCAGACTCACCAACCCCTGACAGGGCCGATTTCAGCCGCCCTAATACCCCAATAGAGGCACTGGCCCGCTCATCTAGAACCGCCATTTCCCCTATAGCCGCTCCGAGACCCCCAGAGGCCGCTTCACCAGCTCCTGCCGTAGCTCCCAAGGCCTCACTTAATTCCCCTGAAACCCCCACAGCACTTTGCATGGTTTCTGTGAGGTGCCCAGTTGTCCGTTCCATTTCAGTAAGGGAACGGTTCGCGGCCTCACTGCCTGTGGTCGCTTCGGCAATTCCCTCAAGCCGTGCGGTTAAATCCTCAATACGCTGGAGAATTTTTTGCAGGGGAGAGCTCATCTGGTCGAGCAACTGCAATTCAAATTGAGCCGTCAGTTCTCCAGCCACAAAGGCCTCCGTTAATCCAGCGTGTTAATATCCAACCTCTGATTTGAGGCGCTCGCTATAGTCGTTCTGGGCAGCGGTCCAGAAATTGAGTTCCTGAAACGTCAAGGCCCGAAGGTCGCTGCGGTTAAACCGCAGCGTATTGGCGAGAGAGGCCAGCCTTACGGGCCAGTCATCTCCCCATCGTCCAAAAAACCGGACATGATTTTCTGGCAGCGCACATAATCACGTCCACTCATGGCGCGAAGGAGCTTTTCCCCCACAATCCCCTTATTGCCGGTGCAGCGCTGCAACATATCGAGAGAGGTCTTGGCATTAACACCCCCCGTGCTGCTATCAATCAGATCACCAGCTGTCAGTTCACGGAAAACAAGCTCTGAAAGCTCTTTCCTGTCGCCACCCTGAAATTCAAGGGATACAGGGCGGGTCAATGTGTAACGGATGGAACCATCTTCCAACAGCTCAGCCCCTTTGGGGAGTTCTTCTGATTTATGCTCTTCGGTCATTATTTAGTCTCCTGATACGTATTGAAGGTAAAGGTCACGGTGGCTGGCTTGCCGCCACCAGCCCATTCCGGCTGCTCACGCACCCAGGCGTCAGACACCACAATGGTCGTGCCAAGGTCGGTCTGGAGCTGAAGTTCGCCTTCGCCAAGGGATGGGTCAAAATCATTAAGCGACATGTCGCTCGTCATATTGACGTTCACCTTGACCTGCCCGCCCTGATATTCAGAGGAACGGAGCGTGCGGAAATTGGCGTGAACGTCATTATTCTTGACGCCACTGAGTTTGATGGAAGAGCTTTTATCAGTGTCGTACTGTTTGCCGCGCCAGAAAAAGCGGATAATACCAAGTGTCTGTGCCATTTTTATACCTGTAATTGCAGTGAGTTCGCCAGGACAACCAGACTGCCCATAGGCTTGATTGGAAGAGAGGAATCAACACGTGAGCGGTCTTCCCCATTGCGCTCAAACTGTGCCTGTGCCCCAGTCGTCGCCACATCATCAATCCAGCCCTGATTTTGATAAAGCAGGCACTGGGCAACCCATGAAGCCTTCAAGGTTTTGGGTGTGACCACCCCTTCCGCATTAGCCAGTGGACTGTCATCATCAGCGAGCTTTGAACGGGCATAGGTCTCATTTACGTAAGTGTTCCACTCATAGCGGACACGCGCCCCAATGGAAGGAATCATAACGTCCCACACTCCCATAGATTGCCCCGTTTTGGGGTCAGAGGTACGGGTAGTCACCACACGCTCAAGCGCCATTGTGCCGTCACGTTGGACTTTAACAGTTGAACAGCCATTCTGAAGCAGAACCGAACGCTGCGTGTCAGAGAACTGGTTCGCTGTTTCCGGTCCTAGATCACTCAATGTATTGAGCGGCAAGGTCCGCAACTGACGGGCGGGGTCATTATTCAGAGACTGTGCCACCTGTGCGCCCAAAGCCGCAGCAATCTGCCAGGAGCTGCAACGGGGGTTCTGGAGCGGCAGCATGATCAGCTCTTCAGAGGTCATGAAATTCTGTTGCACAGCCAGAGCCTGGCCCTGTGTGGCACGCAGACCAACAAAAACGCGCATATCCTTGGCGACCATGGCATCATTACGTCGTTTTGCTTCAGCCACAGCCGCAGAAATTGCCGTGACATCCGTCTGGCAGAGTATGACGTCTGTATACCAGGTTTCACCCAGAGCCAGTAAAGCCGGGGCAATATCAATGTCCCCCGTGCCGCCCGCCATAGCCTTGACGGTAACGGACACACCGGCAATCTGGTCACTAACCGCGCTGGAATAGCGAATATCAATGTCGTTGGTTAGGGAGCCACCTTCACCAGCCGTAATAGTCACCGTGCTTTTATCGTCATTGCCCAGAGCCACGGACAGCCCTGTCAAACGCAGCGCGGCACTGGCTCCTGCAGCCTTGACCAGCCCAGAGGCAATGTCACCAGAACTCGCCCCAACCGCCACACTCCAGCTGACCCGCACGCCGGCCAGAATAACCGCCGCCGTCGTGGCTGAAGCGGCTGTGCCTGCAAAGGTGATGGCCCCACTGGCGGGGGCAGCGTCATCAGGTAAGGCAACGCCAATAACATCCACACTCAATGTGGGTTTTTCATTCAAAAACCCACGAACCGTCTGCGCCAGCACAGACCCCGCCCCATAGAGCTGCTCGGCCTGACCTGTCGTGATATATTCATGCAGCACACCAGCTGCATTTTTGTTGCTGGTCTGACCGATAATCACAATGCGCAGCGGCATCCCCGCCAATGAGCCGGGGGCCGGCACATAGCTGACCTCTGTATAAGAGCCAGGGACGGCCCATTCACCCGGGATTTCCTGAAAATCAACACTCATGATTTATCTTCCTTTTTAGAAGGAGCCGGGGCCGCTGTGACAGGTTTTGTCGCTACTGGTTTCGTGAGTGTTTTTTCATCGACCAGCACCAGATCACCCGCCCGCAACGCTCGCGCCCAATAGGGGTCGTTCTTTTTCACCTTGAACGGCTCACCCGGCACATCCTGTCCCTGTGGCGTAAGCACGCGCCGTTTCTCTCCGGCTTTCACCAGAATTGTTTCATCCATTCTTTTTCTCCTGTTCTGCTAACGTCTCAATCTGGTTGGTCTGTTTGATGAAATCGTCCAGCAGGGCGAGTGTTTCGCTATTGCCCAGCTCAACATTGTCAAAAACCAGTTCTGCGACGATCAACGCACTGCGTTCGTTAAACCACTCCGCTGTTTCCGGGATGTTCAGATTACGCACACAGCACGTGCCAATGCCCGGCACCGTCCAGTTATGCATCCCGCCCGCAATCGCGGCCATCACACCCATAATGCCCATGCCACGGAGTTGACCTGTGCCCTGATAAAGGGCCTCACTTTTCACCTGCGTCAGTAAAATGCCGACCGGAAAGGAAACCGTGCCGGTAAATGATGCCCCCGCACGGTCATTCCCCCGCCAGCCACCGAAACCTACCGCTACCGTGGCCCCGTTCTTGATGATTTTCTGCCATGTCCCCTGTGTCGGGTGGGGCGGTAAAATCGTGTGAGCGAATGAGGCTTCAGGCAATAATCCCCTCAAACGAGCACATACGGCCTCAAAGAGTTCGGCCAGAACATCACCCTTCAAAATCGCTTCAGGATAGCCTTTAGGGGTTATGTCTTTCACCATAACGCCCCCGCACTCATTCCAGCTTGCCGTGAAGTGATACGGGACCAGCTCTGGCTTGTTTCATTTACGACCTGGGCATCAAGCGTGGCTTTTCCAGAAGCAACATCACGCAACCAACTCATGGCGGCCTGCTGGCCGGCTTTGATCTGTTCAGAGGGAATGTTGTCACCCCCCGTCGCCAGATCAAACCGTGCCAGTTGACAGCAAACACGCACCAGAACCGGCGTCACCGGGTTTACAGGCAATTGGTAACGACGCTGGAGATAGCTATCCATCACGGCTGAAACATCGTTTAAAACCTGTTTCACACGCACTTCATCCAGCGTGCCACGGGGCGCGTCCAGATCAGTCGTCGTGGCCGCAATTTCATCACGGCCGTAACGTGAAGTCAGATCATCCAGCGTCGCATAAGCCATTGTTACACAACCTCAACCAGCGTCAGTTCAGGTTCACGTCGCATTGTCTCAATCTGCTCATCAGACAGTTCACGGCGGGACCAGATTTTGACCCGCTCATGCGTAATACCTGCCCGCCTGAAGCCAGGGGTCGCACACATCACCAGAACAGAGCCTGAGGGCAAGGGGTGCTTTCCTGACGGCGTCAGCATGACAGCCTTCATTTCAGTTTTTTCGTCAGTCTTGCTCATCAGTCATTCACCGCCAAAGTGTTGAGGTAAGGGCACACAACGAGCTTGACCGTGCCAGCCCAGGGGTTGGACCCCGTGACGTACGTCTTGTTGTCGGGTGCTAGCGTGGGTAGGAAGTCCTTTTCCACCAGCTGCCGCGCAGGCCCTTCCAGTGAGGTCGGGACGTACAGAATGTCCGGCCGGGTGTTATAGGGCGTGCCATCCCGCCTGAACTGCGCCTGCATCTGCGCAATCGCTGCGCCAATATTCTCGGCCGTTAAGGGTGCCGTGGAGCGGAAGGCAAAATTATGCAGCCCATAACCAGCAGCACAACGCCCATCAGCCCCCCACACAAACTCATTGCCATTAAAGACATTTCCTTGTGTCAGCTGCGTGCGCGCCTGAACGGTAAAGGGACGGCGACGCTGGAAAATCAGGGGTTTTAAAGGCTGTTTTGTGTTGAACAGATACCAGGCCGGCACTGCCCCAACACTCCCGCTAGGACGCTGAATGTTAGAGAAAACACTCTCCTTGCCATTCTGGTCATAAGCCTGATGGTCGGTATCAAAGAAATATTGCCCGTCCATGCCCTTCTGCTTATGGCCATTTTCCAGAAGCTCAAAGACCAACTTATCCGGCAGACTTCCTGCGTCCGCAGCCAGTTGCTGGGTAATGGGCGTCAGGAAGCCAAGCTGATCGTCCTCAATATCCTCACGGCGGATCGAGAATGTCTGCTCAAAGGTCTTGTTGCGGATGGTCATGCGCCCCGCTTCACCAATGCGGTGCACAATGCGCTGACCGAACCATTCCCGAAAGCCGGGAAGTTCCAGCAGACGGGGGTAAACCTCTTCTCCTGCGGAAGAAGGGACATCCAGCGTAAAGGGCTTATAATGCGTCTCAACCGTCTGGATATATTTATCAAACGCCAGATTAACACGCGCGGTCAGCGCATTAATCGTTCCAATATTAATGTCCATGATAAACCTCTCAGGAAATCAGCACGTAGGGAACGCCGGACTCAAGACCAGCAAGAATGCCCACCTTCAGCCGCGTTGCAGGGTTATGAATCTGCGGGTCATCAGAGGGAGCCGCGCCATTACCAAGGGTAACGGTCTCATCATCGAGCGCGTAAACATCCTGCCCGACTGCTACCCACCCAGGCACGCTATCAAAAGGCAAGGCGTAACAGCCCTTTTTCACCCAGACAGGAACGGATGCCCCCACCTGAGCAGAGCGGGCAATGCCCACAATGGACACGAGCGGTGACGGCGTATTGGTCGAACCAGCGGGGACAATCGTCCCATCCTCACACACCGCAACGAGTGATCCGCGATAAACCCGGAACCCCTCAGCCACAGAGTGACCAAATTCAGGCGCATGAGGCACGATCTTTTCAGAAAGGATGCGATCAGCTTTCAGCATTAGATCAACCCTCCTGCTTTCAGATCGGCCTCTGTTAGGCCAAGCGCGTTATCAACAACCTTCATGGATTTGTTCTCAATTCCAGAGGGGGCATGGCCAACCACAGCACCATGCAACGTCGTTACACCAGCGGCAGGAGCATCTGGCAGGCTGGCAACAATATTTTGCGCCAGCGCAGGATTGTTGGCATGAAGTGTCACAAGCTGGGCTTTCAGCTCATCACTTATGAGCTTTTTCCGTCCGGCTTCCTCAATAAAGCGCTCACCAGCCATTCTGGCGTTATTGGCTTTCAGCTCATTGATCTGTGCTTGAAGCGTTTGCTCAGCAGCGGAATGAAGTGTGACCTGTTCCTGCTGTTTTTTCAGTGTCGCAAGAAGGGTCTCATCAGTCGCCGTCTGATCCAGCCCTGCAAGATGAGCCAGCTGGGCATGAAGGGTAACGTGGCCTTTCGCTGCATCGAGCGCTGTATTAATCGCCGTTTCATCAGCATCAGCCGACAGGCCAAGGCGTGAACGCAGCGCAGAAAGTGGATACGTCAACGCATCCTCCTGTGTCTGTTGTGAATGAAGGGTTGTGAGCGAAAGATCAGGATTATTGGTCAGCGCTGCCCGCAGGATCTGCGTCACAACACCCCCAGTGCTTTTCAGGACGGGAGAAATGGCCCTATAGGCCCGGTCTGCCATCGCAGCCTTGCCACGCCGTGTCCATTCAACCCGCCCCCAAATCCCGTCAGGCCGGGTTTGCATTTCAACAATCCACCCCATGGCCGGGGCCGATTTCCCTTTTGGTGCGGCAAGGTCCGTGCTGTGATTTTCATCCAGCACGATCTTGCCACCCCGAAGAGAGGCGTTAATAATGGAAGAAAGATTGTCAGCCCGTAGCGTCCTGGACCCACCCACCGCCGGGAATGCCCCTGATGGCAGCACATGCACCCATTCAGGTACACCGTCAGTCTGTTCAGGTAGGGGAATTGAAGTCATCTCGCTCATGCGAGACAGAATGCGGGGGAATACCCCACCGAAGCAGGGGGAAAATCTCCCCCCCTTATAGCCCATTTAAAAGACCATCATATTTGCCCGCACAGCGCGTTTAATCCCCTCAACGCTGTCACGCATCATATCACGCCTAAAAACGCACGCTACCCCGTTCGAAACCGTTTGAAAACCGTTTGAAAATGAAACATGCACTCAGCAGTATAATGACCAGGCATAATAAGCTGCCCAAAATAGTATGATAGAAACCAGAAAGGTGAGTCCCAATCTGGACTTACCTTTCAATGAAATCACTCTTTTGTGGGAAACTGGGACAAATTCCCCTCATATTCCAAGCCTCTCTGAATAAGTTGTCTGATCGCTTCAGCCCTATTGATCTTATTAATTTCTGCCCATTTGTCCAACTTCTCAAGCAAAAAGCTATCTAACCTTGCGCCAATAAGGGGATTGGTACCTGTAGCAGGCCGGCCTCTTCCCTTTTTTATGTTATCATTTATTCTTGACGAGGATTGAGAGGGCATATTATGAATGTCCTTGGACAAAATTTTTTACACCAGTCCGTAAACCGACAGCACAAAGAAAGATTGCCGTCTCTCTTTGTGCTTAACCCTAAACATGAAAGCAGTAATTTCATGCCTAAAGATAGCTTACACTCTAGCACACTCGTTTTGTGTCATAAAGTTATAAGACAAGATGAAAACGAATGTAACCAAAGAGTCTTGGACAAAATTTTTTACACTTTCTGATTGATCTTACTTGCGGCGCATTATATACACAAATTATACCAAACAGGTAAGGAGACGCATGAACAAAAAAGACGAACAAATGCACATCCGTATTCCAAAAGACTTGAAAGAATGGTTGCAACAAGAAGCACAAAAAAGTTTTTGTTCTGCAAATGCCAAGCTTTTGATGATTTTGGATGAGAAAAGAAGAGCTGACGAAACTAGCTCCCCAAAATCATAATCTAACAGCCCACGAAGAAACTGGAACTTTCTTCATGGGCCTAACCAAAACGAAAAAAGGACTTTCGATATGGCTAATAATAGTTATAGCGTTCTTATCCTTAGAGGAACAGGGATAAGACGAGATAAAGAAGGGCGTTTTTGCCTCAATGATATTCATCGTGTCTCTGATAGCGATAGATCAAAACAGCCGTCAAATTTCTCACGACTTACGACGGCAAGAATGCTTATCGACGAATTGATCCGATCCTCAGATCTGAGGATCGCTCCTGTGAATGTCGTGAAGGGTGGCGTTTGCCAAGGCACTTACGCCGTGCGTGAGCTGGTTTATGCTTATGCCATGTGGATCAGCCCGGCTTTCAACCTGACGGTCATCCGTGCCTTTGATGCCATGATGCAGAATAAGGACGAAGTTACCGTCACATCCACTGCATCAGACATGCCACGCTTTCGCAATATGAGCAGTGCGTTCCGGCAGATGATGCAGGTTGCCCTGATCTGTGGCTGCACACCAAGACAGGCCGCTGAGCGCGCCGGGATGGGGGTTGAAAAACACTGGGGCATCAACCCGCTAAAAGAAATGAACCTCCTGCCAGAAAGCAGAAGCCTTTTTGACCTGAATGAGAAAGGATCAAACCATGCTTGATTTCTCCCTCATCGAAGTATCCGGTGTCATCGCTTTTTTGCTTGAAGGTGTCGCTGATCATAATAATCTGGAACTGGGGAATGAAGCCGTCTATGGCCTCAATACTATTCTCAGGGCCATCAAAAATACGGTTGATCAAACCGTATCTGATACAAACGAACAGAACGCCCAATAATAAACCCCAGTAATAAATCAGGGTAACAAGGGGACTTTCTTCTTGTTACCTACCCAGACATATCGGATAAACAAGCCAGAGGTTAAACCATGAAAGACAGACCCCACGACACAGCCATGGCCGAACTCTTTCGTAAAGACCCCGCTTACACTGCCGAGCTTCTGACCGCCATCCTTAAGGACGGTAACCCGGATGAACTCAGGATCGTCCTGCGGCAACTGGCTCAATCAGCGTCTCCTGCTACCCCTTCAGACAAGTCCTGAAAAACACATCCAACGTATCCATAACCGCCGCCTTGTCATCCTCATTAAACCCAAGATAAGGCCGTGCGGGGATTGTGACGGACTGTTTTTGGAAGTACATTCCACCCATCTTGAATTTTAAAGCAGAAGCTTTCTTAGGCTTAATAATCGCTCCAAACTGATGCACGGCTGCATAAACCTGATTAGACCCCCAGATTAATGTATTTCCACTAAGTGTCGTTACCAATCTATTCTGAAGGGCATGGCTTTTGATTAAAATGCCCGTTGTCTTCTCGGTCGCGTATAGTGGGTTAAGGGGAGCAAAGGGATTCCCGGAAGGTGTAACCCCTTGTTCAATGCGGCGGCTGGTCTGGGTGAGCATTTCCTGCCCTATATCAGCCAGAAAGTTTTGTGGCTGTCGCCCCAGATTTTCCAGTCTCTTCAGAGCGCCCGTTATGGAAGTCGCATCACCATTAATCTTGATTAACGCCATAATGTGTCCTATCATAATTTCAAGCAGCGTATGGTGATCAGGTGATATTCTGCCGGCCTGGGCAACCCGGAAACGGGGATCGCGCTATTGTGGGGTTATCGGCAGGCCCCACTCATGCGCTGCTCATTTCTCTTTAGAATTGTTCCTTTTGTAAAGAATTTTCTGCTTCTTAAGCAGGCGTTCGACCTTCTTGCCATCCATGAAGATGACGGAAAGAATATAATTTTTCTGACCGTCTTGTGTTCGTTTAACCGAAACCCTGTAAGCAATGCCTTCTCCAGCAATAAAGGTCAGACGTTCAGGCTGATTTTCTTGCAGGACATAATCAGGTTCCGCAATCAGTGAAGGCAAGGAAGCATAATCCTTTTGAGATAATTCAGGATGATGCATCTGGTTCTTCATCAAGGTTTCACCCGATAAAAGAACCTGCCTTGTTTGGCTGCCAAGTTGCTTCTGTAACAGCTCGGGCATGGTCCCAGCCTCCACTTCACCAGATGGAGGAGACATCTCAATAAATTTCTTGATCTGCTCTTTCTGTACAGCCTGACGCTCTTGAATAGGCAGTTCAGAAACCGGTCTGCCTTCAACATGCGTCAGAGGCTTCATGGCGCCAGCGGTCCGCTCTTTTTCAGCCTTTAACCATTCAGCACCCTGATTGCTCTGGAACCCTGGATCAATCCCGTGAGGAACCATTTCAATCTTTCCGGTAGCCGGGTTACGCCACTCTTTTTCAGCCAGGGGAGGAGCCTCGGAAATCTGTAGTTCCTCACGTTGCAAACGTCCCTCGGAGACAGGCTCCACCGTGCAATGACAGCGCCATCCATTCGGCGGGTAATGCGTTGACCACCACGGGTCATCATTACGTAGCACAATCCCGTCCCATGCCTCATGTTGTGGGCGTGGGTGCTGACAGGCATGATGGACATAACGCCAATAAGGATACAGCTCCCGCGCTGTAGGGGTCGTCATCTGCCGGTAACGACCCGCGGCATAAGCAGAGGTTAAATTGGTGTCATAAATGATCTTTGCCCGCCACCCCGCGCTACCATTATGCGCCCAGCCATGTTTTTTGACGATGCGGTCAAAATCCTTGCGAAAGTCTTGAAGCGTCCGACCCTCACTAAGAGCACGACCAACAGCTGCCTTGAAATCATTCAAAAGCGCCTTCGAGGTTGCTCCCGCCACGGCAAATGCCCTGGCATGAGCCGCTGCTTCCAGCTCGCCCCATTTCTGGGTCGGCACGTTGAGTTTCTGCCGGAAATAGCTAATTGCCTCACTAGGGGCCAGTTTTACATGAGAGAGGACGACATCGTCAGGCATGTTTAAAAGTCTCAAGCATGGCGGCCTCTCCAGCCAGTTCACTCAAGAGCAAACCACGTTCCATAGCCTCCGCAAACTCATCATCAGACAAATTCAGTTTATCCAGGCGACTGCTTAAATCCTCCAGAGAGCTCGCCTGTCCAATTTCATGCCTGATTTCCGCCGTCATACGCTCCAGACCAGACGTCGCCTCATGGGCTATATTGTCGGTCAGGGCTGCAATAATAGACGGGGTATTAACCGGTGGCTCTATCTGAACAGGGACGGCGTGCAGTGTCTGCTGCACAGGCTTGTTTCTGTCGGTTGGTGTGGGAATATGGGAGGCAATCAGTTTAGCAGGCTCCTCCCGAGCAGGCAGAGCAGAGGCCGGCACGGGGTTTTGAGGCTGCACCTGCACGCCAACCGTTTCATCCCTCTCAAGGGGAGCTTCAAGATTAAGGCGCGTCCATAGCTCGCTGGCCTTCACCTTAAACCCTTGCGGACCCAATTTTTGCACGGCATCAATCAGAACCTCCACTGGGGCTTCATCGGGCCGCCCGATGGCAATCGTGGGATATTTCCCGTCAGATGGCGGGCCAAAACTGTAATCAATCATTGGCTTGATGATCTGGCTATTAATTGTGAAGGCCAGGAGTGAGGCATCTGAACGCTCAATATCCTCCTGCACCAGGCGGTGCACCGCGGCAGCGGCATGCGTTCCTTGCCGGGCATCCGTCGTGCCAGTCTGGCCTAGAACGGCCTTGGAGGTCTGTTCATCCAGCCACTTAATACGGCGCTCATGGGTGTCATTAGACCCTGCGCCACTTTTAGGCTCAACAAAGTCAAGCTCCATGGATTTGGGAATGAGACAGCCAAGCGACCCCGCCACGTCAGAAACAGCACGCCATAACGTGTTACGGTCCTCCTGCGTGCTCGCCTGGTCAAATTTCCCAACCCGGATGGGAATGCCAAAAGACTGCACAAACACGCCCCAATCACGGTTTGAAAAGAGTTTGAACAGCGTATTAAACACGATTGAACGGGTCAGCCCCGCCCGGATGGTCAGGCCAGACCAGGAAGGGTGCTTATGAACCAACGCCTTGGCAGGGTCGAGTGCTTTCATGCCGTCTTCAGCCACGGCCCCAGCAATTTCAGGTGTGGCAGAGGCCGCATCATCACGGAGCCAGATCGTTTCTCCATCCTGATAGGAAATCTCAAACCAGCGCTGGGGGCGGTAAATCAGACGTTCCGGGTAATAATTCCCAGCCTCGCAATGCCAGACCATTTCATGGACTGAAAACCCTTTGGCAATGGCGTCCAATATATCAAACGCCGCCCGCTGAAAGAGGCCGCTATCAAGCCAGTTCTGCACAAACTCTGCGTGTTTCTTCTGGGCCGGCGAGCTGCCTGCCGCTTCGACTGTGACAGGGAGCTGCGCTACAGAGCGTTTACGCGTGCCAATAACCCCCAGATAATGAAGGTCACGTTCCTCAATCAATTCACAAAGCGTCTGCCAATCGCTGGAATTCCCATGTGCTGCCGCATGAAGAAGCGCCCCCACATCAGCAGGATTGAGACCGAGCGTCGCAATCGGGTCCGAGAGTGCAGGACGAGAGCCAAGAACAGAGGCTCCCATTGTCTCACGCTGTGCAGAAGCTGGCAGGGCATTCCCGAATTGATCAAGGAGTTTCATCGTTATTTCCCCTGACAGATCACTTTGAGGGCTGCCCGCTGCTTTCCGTAATCCTTGATGAAGCGATACGTCTGGGTTTGCGGCACAGCGGCCTCTTTCCCAGCCTGCAACTCCGCCAGCAAGGCTTTTTGATCATCCTTGCTGTAATCCACATAGGCCGGGCAAATCCCCACGATTTCAGGGCTGGCACAGCCTGTCAGAACCAGTCCCAGAAGCAGAACAGTCGCTATTTTAGAAAGAGCCATTTTTCAGAGCCTCCTCCAGTGCGTCATCTGTAGTGCAGCTATTGGTGGCGGCCTGCGCCGCTTGTTGTACAAGTGCGGTTGTTTGCTGCGCTGTATCGGTATTTTTTTCCGCAGCGCCTGTTTTGCTGGCACGCCAGGACAGCCAGACCAACCCCACTAATGAGACCAAAGCAAGAACCACGAGTGACAAAACTTCTTTCACAACATCACCTTTCCAATAACGCCAAATTCATTGACACTCCCCAGCCGGTCACGTTCTTCTTCCTCTTGGGCGGTGAGCACGCCATGGGTTGCGTTACCCCGATCAGCCCAGGGGAGAGGCACAGGAACATAGCCATATTCCACCACCTCTGACCGGCTGGCCGCATAAGCCAAGGCCAACGCAATCGCTGCATCACCATGGCGCTTGCCCGTAGCACCAGTCGTTCGTTTTTCAGGGATACGCGCTACACCACGCACTAATGTGAGGGCGCGCAGATCATCCGTGATTTCCCTGTCTTGCGGGAGGGTCACCAACCCGTCTTCAAACCCGGCTTTCAGCGCAGGCATATGGTCGCGATACCAGCTTTCAGACAGCATGACGGCCTCAATGTGGGTGCCATATTTCTGCATGGTCACTTCCGCCAGATACTGGCCATTCCCACGTCCATCCAGCGCCCCGGCACGAAGCCGTGGCAGATGGTCAAGAACGTGATGCAGGATCTGCTTCTGCTGCTCAAAAGGGACGTTCCGCAGCTCAATCACCAAAGCGGTGCGGCGGGTCATGTCGCTTTCCAGAGCCAGCACCCATATGACGGTTAAATCTCCCGAACGGCCAAAATCCACCCCGAACATATGAGGGGTCTTATGATCCAGTCGCTCCAATATGCCGGTCAGTTCAGACTGAATAAAATCGTCTGTTTCTTGCGTTCTCAACGCTTCTGACAGCAGGACAAACCCGTCAGCACATCCCCAACGGATGACAGGCACATTGGCGTCAGAGCGTGCCTCAATCAGGGCAAGGGGCAGATAAGCCCCACTTCCTGAAGAGGGAATACAGAAAAGCTCTTCATCAGAGGCAGCACCATAATTGGCAATTAATTCTGCTCGCCACCTCGACTGATCTTCAGCACTCCATTTTTGGCCCGTCTGTTCACAAATCTTGCGGTAAAGCCCGTCTTCAAGAGCATCATCGAGGGTAAGCCTAAGCAGATGATAGGGTTTGCGGCCTGAACGCACATCATTAACTAAAGTGTTAAAGGGGTTCTGGTCGCCATTATGAGTGCTGATAATCAGAACCTTGCCACCCCACATCAACAAGGCCATCGCTGCCTTTAGTAGTTCATCGAGATTGTCGTGGAAGGCAGCCTCATCAATAATAGCCAGTCCCTGCATCCCGCGCAGTGCTCGTGGTCTGGAAGGCAATGCCAGTACCTTATGACCACTCCCAAAATCCACCCGAAAGACCTTGACGTTTGCTTCTTCCTTATCTGGGTCTTTCCAGAAGCTTTCATGCACCTGCATTGAGACATGCTGCATGAGCTTGGCATGGTCCGCACAGTAATCAATAAACTCCCGCGCCATTTCGAGGTTATAGCCCAGATAGAAAACATCCATCCCGCAAGCTTCCTTGGAGGCAGCAGCCGTCAAATCCGCTATGAAAGAAGCCGCCCAGCTAATCCCTGTGCGACGGGACTTTTCAATAACCGTGACCTGGTGGTTTCTGACTGATTCCATCAACTCTGTCTGATAGGGCAGGAAAACAGCGCAGCTCATGATTTGACCCCAAAAGCTCCCGCCATGATCTGCTCAACTGTTTCGGGAGAAAGTCCCTGTTTTTTCGCAGCCGTAACTACGGCGTTTTTCGCATCATGTTCCGCTTTTAACCGGGCTTTCTCTTCCAGATCAGCCCGGACATCCACATCCAGTCGGTTCGCCCGTGCCAGGGAATGAACGGCGTCTGCTAATGCCGCCAAACCTTTCGGGTTTCCTTTCAGGGCAGAAAGACCATCTTTATTGACCGTTCCATCCTCTGCATTAAGGAAGAGGTCCAACATAGCGCTATGGAATAATTCAATCAGAAGCGCCTGTTGTCGCCCCGGTGTCTGATTGCCTAATTGTGTGACGAGGGACTCAGCTATTTCCCGCGATCTCCGCAGCTCTACGCCTAGTCTATCCCGTTGTTTGATATGCCTGCCCAAGGCAGAGCGACTCACCTCAACGCCGTCACCTACGTGAGACAAAGCCTCAAGAATTTCATCAATCGTGTGACCGGCATCTCGAAGCTGGCCGATTTTTTCGCGGACAGGCAAAGGCAGACGGGAGACAGAAGACGGGCGCGACATCTCAAAGCGGCCTTCTGCCAGCAACACCGGGGACCGCACGCTCACAATGCCATGTTTTCAGCCCCTCAGCGGTGAGTTGCGCCACCAGCAAATGCCTGGCCTGTTCAAGCCGATATTGCGTCAGACGCAGGCATCCCAGCCGTTCCAGATAGTCCAGATCATGCCTGAGTTCCGTAATATCAATCGGGAAGCCGATCTCACGGAAGCAGAGCAGCAGCACATCTTCATTCAGGCTACGGGCAGGAACATCCGCCAGAAAAGACAAGATCCGCCAGCGACGCTCTTCAATCAGTTTTTGAACAAGTGACATTTTATAATTTACCAATGCGGATGATGATCGTTACTCAAAACACCGATGATGAAGGCAATGGAAACGATCACTAAAATACAAAGAAAGAGGTCAACGTTTTGCATCAAGGTGGCTCCTTATGACGGTCATGACCAACTCACGGAGGTGCTTCATTTCTTCAGTCTGGCTCTGTATTTGCCCGTCGAGACGGCGCGCCCAGAGTGCAAACGCCACCAGAAGGAGGCACAGCGTCAAAAGAAGCGCGCCCCCAACGCTGATAAAAACACTCCAGGGCACCATCTCACTCACAATCAGGCTGCCGGTGTGGTTGTGTCAGAAGGCGTGCCTGATGTGGTTGTTTCAGGCGGCACAAAGACAGATGCCAGATCATGGATCGCCGCCTTGACGTGCGTCTCCACAACATCAGCATTGGGCACATCAATCCCGGCCACTTTCAGCAGCTTGCAGGCTTCATCAATCGCTTCCTGCACCAACGGGTGGTCACTCTCATATTTACGGTAAACCGCCAGTAAGTGGTCTGCTCCGCCGTCAATTTTGGTCAGGGCAGAACGGACGGCGGTCTTGGCTGCGTCGTAATATTTGGAGAGGGTTCCCTCAATCACAGGTGTCAGGGCTGTATTAAAAGCGGGAAGCAATTTTTCCAGCCATTCAAGTAGTTTCATAGTTCCTCACAATGCGCTGCGTCTGCGCTCAAATTACCCAGCCCGCCGCGCCCGACAGGTGGAAACTGTCAGGCAATTTTTGAAGGTGCCTTTTCTGATGAAAGTCTGGCTTCACGGCAAAGTTCCAGAGCTTTTGAAACACGTTGCCGGAGCCGGGAGAGCCATCCCTTGCCAAAAATGCTGAAATTACGTTTCTGGCGATAATCCACCTCCTGCATGGAGGCGAGCGCACAGCACCAGAGAGAGGACCGCCATTTCAGGCAATTCAGCTTCGCCCGCATATCGGTGCTGATACTGCCTGTCTCATCGAGCATCATCTCACGCTGAAGCAACACAATCATGTCGTGATTGAGATAGGGGATCAGCTGAACCGCCGTTGCGTTTCCTATGGCCTGCAAGGTCGCAGGCCCCATCACACCATCATCACGTGTCCCCGCAATATGCTGTAGCAGCCGAACCGAAATCTTCAGGCCTGTATTAAAGCCATGATCAAAAACCAGAAGGTCCAGCCCTAACGGTAGCGCGTCACAATGAAGCGGGGTCCAGAACTGCTCTAAAGCAATCCGTCTGAAGTCATCTTCCGTCAGCATCCGCATCTTGCGCGGCGTCAGGTCAGCCGCATCATGTGCGATTAAAGAGGCAGATATCCCATATTTAGTGCCGACAAGCTGGCCGGAACCAACACGTCCTCCCGTCCAGTTGCCGGGATCCGAACGGAGGCACTGATAGCCTCCTTCAGAATGGAGGGTAAAATTCAGGGAAGGTTCAAGGTTTTGTCTCATAGAGCCAGAGTAAAAAACAGGCTCTTTTGAGGTCAGGGGGGAAACCTCCCCCCACTAAAAAATGGCGTTAAATCAGGGTTAAAACGGTGTTTGAAACTTCTTTATACCCTGTTTAAAACAAACTCAATTGGCGTTCATCTGACACAGGCTGCACGCGCCTCACTTCATCCTTGATATTATAAAGAGTGCGTTGCAGATAACGGCGGGTTATTCCCACCCGGGCAATGATCTCGTTATTGGAAAGCCCCAGAAAGGCCAGCCGCCTAATGCGCCACGCCTTGAGCATCGGCACTTCCCAACGTTCCCCGCCAAACTGTTCTTTGAGACATTGCGCCATAGGCACACCCCAGCTCTGTGCCAGACTGGACTGCTCAACCCGCAAACGGGGTATCCAGATTTTCTGCCCCGCCATGGACTCAATAAAATTAAACGTCAGCTCCTCACCAACAGCGTCCGCCATCCATCCAATCTCGACAGGCACAGGAATAATAAACTCACCCACAACAACCCCAATTTTTCCATGATTTCTCAAGTAATTTTAGCAAAAGAGGGGGAAACGTACAAATGAATTAAGTGACTTCAATCCGTTCATATTAAAGAAGTTATACACAAATAATTAACCACATTATGAGTATGTGACCAAAGTTTTAGAAAGGGTTAATTAAAATGAAGTTTTTAAAGATCGCTTTATTAACAGGCATCGCCATGTCACTCTCTGCTTCAGCTCAAGCAAAACCATTCACCAATGCAGACGCCGTTGATGAAGCAGAAAATTATGAAATGTTCTGTAACAATGCCCATGATCCTTCTGTTTGTGAAGAAGATCAAAAGCGCTTTACCGAGGAATATCAGAACGCCTATGCCGGCGATTATAATGCCCAGAAGGACACGGCCTATAACCTTTGGAAGGGACCAGAGCCAGAAGATAATAAATATATTTCCGCTAACCAGGTGGAAGCCTGTGCATGGGAAAATGTCGCCATTGATTCTCACTCAAAATATATTCGCCCAACAGATCGTGATTATCTAAAATATATTTGCACCTCTCCTGCACATCCAGACTCTGTGGAACCTCCGCACCTATCAGCCTCAACACCCTCAGTGCATAAGCGAATTAATGAAATCAAACACAGAATACACGCTAACAGCGTTCACCTTGTGAATGTCAAAATGATTGATTTTGATGTCAAACGCGACCGAGATCAGGAACATGCCGGCATTGGCTGGGATGATGATACTCAATAAATAAATCAGAAATAGTTCTCACTTCTAAGATAATAGAAGTGAGAACTCAGATTAACCTTCTACTCTCATTTCTGTTTAGTCATACATTTCTTCTAGAGTAATCCTCATATCCTTGGGAGAAAACCTCGTATCTAATAATAAATTATTTTGTTTCCGTCTTTCATCCCAAGGTTGATAAGTCGCTATTTTTTGCATTTTAGGAAGAGCTATTTGAGGATCAATAATAAATTCCTGTTCTTCTTCTGAGGTTGCAGATGAGTTCACAGGATTTGAGATAATGTCTTCAAAAGAGGACGTTATCTCCAATAAAACACCACCTTCATTTCCGTCTGCATTTAGCCCCTCTGCGAACATGATGGCTCGTTCCTTATAGGGGGTCCAGCCTATACCGAGAAAACCTTCATTTAATCTTGTAATATTCTCGCCCCTATAAAGAGTCATGTTATTCCATGGTCCCCAGAATGAAGGGAGGAATTTTTTAAGAACTGTGATAAGTTTTTTGTCATTACGAAGCGTATTTCTTATGAAACCACCAAATCGTACCCAATGATCTGCAAAAACCATTTTAATATTAATGGTTAGAGGGCAAGAGAGGGAAAGAGCTCTATCGGAAAATTCTGACCACCATTTTATAGTATTAGATATATTGTTAAAATCTTTGTTATTGATCATACTATATGGCGAACTGTAATTATCAAAAATCTCTTTGAGGGTATTAGAATCATTTTCTTCGATAGATTTAATTGCTTTATCTGTTATCTCGCTAACGCTAGGCATTCTCTGTGGTTCTTCCACAGCTATTAAATTTTCCTCAGGGATAGAAATAGATATTGTCGCAGGTTGTTTAATCCGACCTTTTATAGGTATGAAACTATTTTCGTTATCGTCGAACACGCTATTGTCCTTTCACCAAATAAAGAAAGGGGCGTCCCGCAAGACGCCCCTAAACCGCTTCTTGACCCTTTATCTTTCAAGATGGGACAATAACTCCCCTTTCATTTTACCAATTTGCGGGTAGAAGGAGTATAAACAAAGGTTGTAAAATCACTTGTTCTAACGCGAAACATTTTACCATAATACACTGGATGGTACCACTCTGCTCTAGTGTATGGTGATAAATACGCATACTCCTCAGTATCGCGATCCGGGAAATAGATGAATGGCCCCTCAAATTTTAGCTCTATAATTTCAATTATCTGTCCCGCCACCACGTTACCTGTTTTCAAAGCAGAAGAAAGGGATATAGTCGATTTTATCTCTCACAGCTCTTTTCTATAATCGAGAATAAGCATCCCCATAATCCAAATCACCCCCACCACAGCCGTAGCGACTGCCATCAATAAATCACCAGAATGTTCCGGCGTCATTTTGCACCTCCCATTAATTCAATTCCCCCATAACGGTTCTGCATTGCCTTCAGCGCTTCAATGACTTTTTGTGCCTGCGGTCCTGTCAGGAAATTTGGGTCTGAAACGCCAGCTAAACGTTTAACAAACGCCCTTAAACCGCTTCTTGACCCCTTGCACTCAAGGTGAGCTGACAGGCTTTTCCAGATGGCAAATACTTTTCGCACGTCCGGGTGAACGGAGAGAGCTGGACGGTATTGTTGCTCTGATTTCCAGCCTAGCCGCTTAAACTCTGCCAGAACGTCCTGCATCTGGCTTTCTGTCATGTCTTTTGCGGACTCTTTACCTGTTACCCGGTGGAGAAGAGCTCGGTAGCTCTCCTCCTCCAATGCTAGTGCTTTTTGAGCAATATGCAGTTGCGCCAATAATTTACGGCGGTTATCAGCATTGCTCATTATTTTCTTCTCACTTTACGCTGAGATGGCGGCCTCACTTTTTTTGAAGAACCAACTTTGCTGACGATATTATCTTGTTCCAGGAGCTCAATTGTCTTGTCGATAACAGCCTTTATCATTGTGTCTTTTTCTTTCACTGTCAGCATTATATCGAGTGTTACTACAGCATAAGAAGCTGCACCGAGAATATAGCCCTTACCTATCCAATCAACATGATCAGCTATAGCTTTATCTTTATAAAACTTCTTTAGCGCACATTTAAGTATAGAGACTATTTTTTGAGACTCTTTATCAATAAATTCCTCAACCATTATTCTGTTCCTTCATGGCTCTTAATCGCGCAATTTCAGCATCTTTCGCGGAGATTATTCTTTCGTAATTGAGCATTGTTCCTTGTCGCTGGAAATACTCGGTCGTTGTCATCATTGGCCCTTCTAATGAAAGAACGACATAGCCATCCTTTAACCCGTCAGGAAAATGGTCTACATGGGTAATTCTCCAATAAAGTTCCTCTTCAACGATCTGTTCCCCAAACAGAATAATATCACCGACCTGATAATCACCGTCATTGAACCTGATCTCGCAGGTTTTCTCTCCACTGCGTAAAGCCTCGTATTGGAGATTGTCTATTTTAAGATTATGAATTGTCATATTTTCCAAGTTCGTCATGATTACCCCTCCAGCGATGAATAATTGAGGTCAATCTGGTGCCACGCGTGGTGTATCGTTTTGCGGCGATAAAACCGCATGTATCTACGTGTCCCGCCTGATCTGAGGGCTTCGCGCAGAGCGGCCTGGGCAGCTGGCCATTTAGGGTGGGTGATGTCCAGATTAACCAGGCCGGCTATCCGCGTCGTCGAGATTTTGCCGGTCAGGCGGTTGCGCACAAAAGCTCGGTCAACAATTTGTTGCAGATCCGCTGATGTGCCATTCATGAGGTCATCCATAACCTCACGTACAAGCTCCTCTGCCGCAGTAATAGCGCTGCCGACATATTTCTGGTCACAGTTGGTGACCTGCACTTTCATCAGCCCATCCAGAGTTTCAAATTCACCACCGCCGCGTGTGCCTGAAATGCGGGCGCCGAATTCCTCAAGGATCAGCTCCTGAATAAGGTCAAACTCTTCAAAGTCTCTTTTTTTGGCCTCCTGCATATGAGTCTGTAGCAACGTTGCAGCAGCAACCCGCTCATGCACCCAGTCATGGATCAGCACGTCACGAGGCTTAAAGCTTTCCACTGGTTTAAGGCGACCAAAATGGGAGATTTCCCGTCCTTTTGTGAAAGCACGTTCCATAAAATGCTTTTTCTTCATGTCATTCATGATTGTCTGTCCAAAAATTTCATATTGCCCGGGGACGGGGTGCCCTTTGGGCACCACCAGATCATTGCTTTCGTCAGTGCGCACCGCCGACACTCTCCCGCTGCCGCGCCCGATAGGCAGCCCGCCAGAAGCGTAATTTCCGGTGAGGCCAGAAGGTCTCCCTCGCATCCTGCTCAAACAGCTCTGAGAGCACAGGCGGCCGCGCCTCCCGCTTCAACTCTTCACAAAGGGCAGAAATGCTCAGCTTGCGGGGCAGAGTTTCGAGGTAGAAGACCAGAATGCTCCAAAGCCTCGAATGATGCGGCAATCCCCGCACATCCTGTTGAGAAATCAAGGCGTCTCTCAAAATCCCAACCGTGCCAAAGACAGGGCTGATCCCGCCCAGGCATTCAATAATCTCCGACCGCGTAAGAGCCACATCTTCAGAAAGAGCCAACACATGAGACAAACGTTCCGTTAATGCGTGTGTCATGATTAAGCTCCCTTACAATCACGGCTGCGTAAAATTGTTGGTTTGCGCTGGTTCCATCCGGCTTCAACATCTGCGATTTCCAACTCATCGCGCCCTGTGGTGCCTGCAATGTAAAAGGCAAATTTCAGGGTTTTATTGAGTTCTCTCAAGCCTCCCTCACGTGAGCCAATCCAGCGCAAAAGCTTTTCAATTTCGGGATTGGAAATGCCCCAGGCGGAAACCAGCTGATCAATGTCTTTAGCGGTGGGTTGAGAACGCGACTTCCACATACCCACGCGACTGAATATCTGGGCATTAGCGGCCTGCTGGCCCATGCCTTCAATACGGCCTCGCAAAGGTTCATTGCCGATCCATGCCAAACCTATACCGGCCAGATCATTCAAAGCTCGGAGCTGGTCCAGTGCTTCAGTTGTGAGATGCTGAGCTTCGTCAATAATCAGCAAGCCACCCGTATCTCTGAGGCGTTTGACCAATTCACGCATAAGTCGTGAGCCTGTTTTCACGGGACAGTCCACAACTTCAGCAATTTCCTGGAGGAGCGCGCGGGGAGACCGCAGTGAGCTGTCAGCGGTAATCAACCAAGCATTGCTATTGGTATTACAATAATATTCCGCCGTCCATGTTTTACTGGTGCCAGGAGCGCCTGTCACGACCCCGATATCGCTTGCAAGCTGGGCATATTCAAACACCTGAAGCCAGCTGGCAGAGGAAGGCAGCATAAGAAAGTTAGGCGCTGTTTTCATCTGTTTGCTCACCTGTCGGCGCGCTGTACAGGTATCAAACCAACGCTGTAATTGTTCAGAGACTTTCTCGTTATTCCCGCAATATTGGCCGTTCAGAAACTGACTGATCGTCGATTTCGGGCAGCCTGATTCACGGCTGATCTGCGTCAGTGTCAGGGCTTTCTCTTCCTGAATTTTCTTGATTTTAGCGATCAGATCGCTATAGGCATTATTGGTTTCGTTGTTCATTTTTCTTTCCTTATGCACTGTGACGCATGAAGTTCAGGATACTGGCCGTAACGTGATCTTCATCGTCTTCTTGGGTGAGAATTGTGGTTTTTGGCCCTGTTGTCACAACAGGCTGAGGCCGGAATGGCGAAACCACCTTTTGTTCAACCAGTTTTTCACCATCGTCTTCTGGCATCGGCAGCAATTTCGCCAGGTCTGAAACGGATAATGTGCGTTCAGCATCAAGCTGCATTTTTGCAGCCTTGAGGAGCTGCTTTTCAGCACGTTTTTTCTCGGCAGCCGCTGCGGTATTATCGAAGCCTGTTTTCTCAATAACCGGGGCGTCTCCCAGAAATTCACCTGAATTGCTGTAAACATGCATGGGTTCATGAAGAGCCTGTGGGTCAAAGCGAACCACAATCGGCTCACCCATATGGTCCCTGAGAAACTCTGCCCAGTAGCGGTTGCCCAGAAAGCGGAATGACCCGTCACGTTTGGAGGCCATAACATTCTCAGCGGCACGCAACCAGAGATGGCGTTGCTCAACCGTTGGTTTTCTCACAGCAACCTGGCTCAAACTCTCCTCAAACACCTGTCGAAAGGATTTCACACCCCGGCACACTCCTGTGCGGCGGCCTATTCGGTTATTATGCTCCTCAATTCCAGCCGAGATAACAGCAAGGAATTTCTCAAGGGGAATCGCTTTTTCACCGTAATTACTCGGCTTGTTAACGGTGTTATTCCCTGTATAAGCCCCAGCAAATTCCGGGTGTTTGGCAAGATCGCCTGCCAGATCACGAAATGCGCGTTCAATTGGCTTTGATTGACCACTATAGGGCGTAACAAAAACGGTCTCTATGCCCAGAATGGTCATGACGCCCGCAGCATCGCCCTCACGCACCTTGAAACGAAAGCGTGTTTTAGTGCCGCCTGTCATGCGTTTGGAGGCAAAGGCGCGTCCATTATCCAGGTATGCTTTGGATGGGATGCCATATTTCTCAATCAGATCTCCTAAAGCGAGCTGGATGACATCGGTATTTTCGGAGCGATCTACGCGCCAGGACAGGATCATGTTTGAGTATAGGTCCTGCCATGCCACCATCAGAGGCCGTCCGATCGTGCCATCTGGCCATTCAACACGTACGTCCCATTTATGGCCGTCAGCATTGACGGCTTGCAGAGCATGAAGGTGCGTGCGGTCGCGTTCCTGAACAGGAACAAGGTTTTTAACCGCGTCCCGTCCTTCGCGGGCTAGGGTCACGATTTCCACGGGTAAATCAGCAAGCCAGCGTGAGAAGGTCTTCTCTGAAGGAATCGTCCAGCCATTCTGGGCCGATGCCTGACAGAGCCGGCGATAACAGGCCGAGAGAGTTGGTTTTTCAGGGCGAAGCCAATCAGCCTTGATGAACTCCCATGCCTCTTCAGAACAACGGAAGCGTGCAGATTTAGGGCCTGTTTTGCTCGGGACCAGATAAGCCAGCCAATGTTCACGAGGGACGTTTCTGACAAGCCGTCTCCAGCGCATAACAGAAGGACGGGTGAGTCTGTTGTCTTCTTTTAGTGCTTCAATGGCTTCATCAATCGTCCAGCCAGCATCTGTGAGCTGTTTTACAGACTCCAAAATTTGCAAAGCTCGCATGGCTGCCTGTTTCTGGCTCTGTGCCGCTGCCTGATAAGCTGCCCAAGCTTGCGCATGATTGGCAGGGTCAATATTTTCGGATTGGCTGCAATCAAGAAAACGCCGCACCCATTCTAGCTGGGCAGGTTTAGGAAGAAGTTTGTAGGAATATTCAACTCCACCGCCTATACCCTGACGTGGACGCCAATATTTCCCTTCCCATTCAGGACGGGACCAATGACCCTCTGATGCTCTAATGTGAAGCATTCTCATGCCAGGAATATAAGGCAAACCTAGGTTTGCAATTTCCTGAAGAGTGGCAAACTCATAATTTAGCATGATGATAACTCTGTTTTTTTACAGAAGTTTGAGGGAATATTTTTTATAGGATTTTTTCGAATAGAACGTTTTACAGGGGTTCCATCTTGATTAAATCTCTGTGCTCCCCAAACTTCGTAGGGGCTTTTTTCTAATAATTTGGCTATACGAATTTCTGTTTTAATCGAATGTTGAGGGTCACCTAGCGTCGCACTTATCGCATTTCTGCTTAACCCGATGTTCTTTGAAATATGAACTAACGGTCCATAATTTTTTCGTAACTCTGCTTTGATATCTTCAACATCCATACCGGATCGTTTATGATTCATGATAACTCTCTTTTTTTAAGGCCAGGTCATCCTGACCTTATTTTTTCGTCCAAGAGCCGGAACATCATCCCGGTTTGTTCTCTCGGATATTACATCATAGTTTGAATTTGAAAATTGAAATATTCAATTTCAAACATAAATATTTTGTAATGTTTGAAATTTAGGTCATTTTTTGGCTATTTTTCTAGGGTAGTGAGATAAAATATGGTTTCAAGTCAAAATGATGTTAAATTTCAAACTAATGAAAGTGAGTTTGAAATTAGAAGTCGAGCTGAACGTCTTAGGGAGTCTATTCGCAAAGCTGGTGGCAATAAGCTAATTTCCGACCAGACTGGGATTCCGTTAGGAACTCTGAATGGCTATATATCGGGACGTAGCAGTATGAAAATTGAAACTGCCATCGTCTTGGCTAAGGCATGCAATGTTTCTCTTGATTGGCTTGCTGAAGGCAACGAAGAAACAGAAGCGTTATCTTCCCCACCATCGCCATCCCTTACTGTAGACAGGCGTCGGAATAACGACGACACGATTGCTATCCCGTTTTTCCAGACTGAGGCCTCAGCCGGCACAGGAATTGTCGCACAAAATTGGGAAGAGGCCGAAGAAATCCATGTTTCAAAAGGGTTTCTGCGCTCTATCTTTGGTTACGTCCCCAAGAACGTCCTGTTAATGCGCGCTCATGGGGACAGTATGCAACCCACAATACAGTCACAAGACGTTCTGATTGTTAATTACACGCCCAGTAATGATCTAAGACCTGGCATTTATGTTATGGCTGTAAACGATACGATAGTAGTGAAACGTCTGGATTTTAAAGATCCCAAGACATACGAAATTATCAGTGATAACAAGGAATATAACAGCTTTGATGTATTTATGAACGATGTCTGCTGGGGAGATGCCATGCCTAACGTAGCCGTAAGAATTATTGGTAAGGTGGCAGGCCACATCCATTTGGATAAATAGCAACTGAACGCATCATCTTTTAAAACGCGTTTCAAACACGCTCAAACAGTTTTTCAAATTCCTATGAGGGTTTAATCAATCTGTCTATAAAACAGAAAGAAAGACCCTGATGAATATAAAAAATTTGTCTAACATTCAAAACGAAAAAACTCATTTCCCTCTATTGCAATTTCTGCACTCCGCAGGATTTCAAAGAAATTATCTCGAAAAATCCCGGCTAATCCCATATGATCCCGGTTAGATAATTGTATTATCAATATGTCCCCTTACACAGTCATCAGGAGAAATTGGTTTTAAAGGAGAGCAGTTTTCTAATGGGCAAGGTATTGTAGTTTCTGATGGGGATATAGTCCTTGAAGGGACGAATATTGGAGAAGGGATATCAAAGCTTGATAACAGGATGGGGATTATTCAGGCCGGAAAATCCTTAAAACTTACAACATTCCTCTTAGATAACAGCAAAGGCCAGCTTCTGGGGATTAATGGTGATGCTACCATTAATGATAATTTTACGCAGGCGTTTCATTCAGAAATTCTCAATCAGGATGGTTCCATAAAATCAGGGCGGAATATAAGGGTTGAGACTGGGAAATGGCAGGATGATGCACAGTCTGCTGTTAGTGCGGGGCAGGGGCTGGCTGTTCTGGTTGCTGGTGACTTCGATAATCATGGTACCTTGATTGGTGGAACAGGATTAAATCTTCAAACAGTATCTCTGGAAAATGAAACCGGGTCTCTCATTGCTACAGAACAAGGTGATCTATCCATCGTAACCACAGGGCAAGATGACCTTGTCAATAAGGGAACAATTGAAGCTCTTGAGCAAGAAAACAATCCCAATAAATCGTTCCTCAGTGTAACAAGTGGGGGTAACTTGAGGAATACAGGTACACTCCTTTCCCAAGGCAGTGCTACTCTGTCAGTCGTGCAGGATATTGATAATTCTGGGCAGATTGCTGCTTTGGGGGGGAATATAGACGTCACAGCCCAGAATATGACCAATAAAGGCAGTCTGTCTGGTCAGGATGATGCAAGGCTGGTACTTGCCCATGATCTGGATAATCAGGGTCAGATTATCAGTGAGGGGGCGATAACTCTGACAGGGAGCGAGATTAATAATCGTAATGGTCAGATTAAGGGTAAAGGTAATCTGACCCTCAAAGGTAATAGTCTGGAGAACGAAGCAGGAACAATCCTTTCAGACCAGCATGATCTTGCTGTCACGCTTAATGGTGATTTGCTTAATAAAAATGGTATTTTACAAGGGGAGCGTAATGTCATTTTAAGTGGCAATTCTTTCCAGAATAATGGTGGTAAGGTCCTGTCCCGAAATGGTGAATTAAGTATATCTTCTGCGGTTATTAATAATAACGAGGGAGTTCTCCAGTCTGGAAGTAATACGAAACTGCTTGGAAACACTCTTGATAACCATAATGGATTGATCAATGCGGTGGCAGGAAATGTCCTGATTGAGGCTGAAGATCAGAATAGTCAGTCTTTAATGCAGGTTCTCAACACAGCCGGGACAATCCAGGCACAGAATGATCTGAAGATTTTGGCAGATAATCTTGATAATAGTAATGGTAAGCTCTTGCAGCTGGGAGGAGAAGGTGGCCTTACCCTGACAAATGGCAATGGCGGAGCAATCTCCATCGAAAATTCAGGTGGTACGATGCAGGCTGGAGGTGATTTAACATTGTCACTTCATAATCTTGACGCCATTGCAGCCGCTCTTATAGCTGGCCGTGATTTGACACTGAATGTTGAGGAAGGGATTGCGGGTGATATTCTTTTCCAATCAGGACGTGATACAATACTTCACTCTGACGGAGCCTATAACGTCGCTGCTGGTGCTGGGGTTCTGGCCGGTGGAAAAGCAACGATTGAAGCCACTTCTGTTGAAAATAACGGTGCCCTTATGGCCGAAGGGGGCATGCTTTCTGTGCATTCAGGAGGTGATATTACCAATAATGGTCTCATAACAGGCCAGTCTGTATCTTTGACTTTGCCAGGTAATTTAAATAATCTGGAAGCAGTGATTGAAGCCCAGAATGGATCGCTGAATATTACAGGGCTTAATGGATCAGCAGCGGGCGGTGTTATTAATAAAGGCGCTGAAATTTCTGCTAATGGCGCACAAAGCGATCTGACAATCAATGCTACCTTCCTGCAGAATATTCATGATGGAACGGTAAAGCAAGATGATGAGAGACATTTTCAAGTCATACAAACCGTCCCACCAGGACATATGGGAGAACACCTAAATGCTCCGATTGGACTTCTGGATGAAGAGGGTCATCAGGTCACAGGTTATATTACTGCCAGTGAAAGACATAATAATCACTATCATAATAGAGCTTCAATACAAACTGGTATATTAGAACAGAAATGGCACCTTAACGGAACATCTTCACTGATTAGCTCAGGTCATGATCTTAATGTCACCGTAAAAAATGATATAGTCAATGATGCAAGTCATTTATCAGCAGGTAATAATATAAATTTAACTGGAGGCAATGTTGATAATATTGGTTATGAGGATAACAGGTATTATACATTGCAGTGCCTTGATCATAGAGGGTGTAATTGGCACACGGAAAATACGAGCTTGAGGCCAAGTTATGCTGACGGTTCTTTTATTACTATTGATTATGGCCATGGCAGCCATAGTTACACTCCCCCGCTACATCAATGGGGGCCAACCATATATTCAGCCTCAGATGCAAGTGGCACCATTATAGCTGGTGGCAATATTACCGGTAACTTTACGGGGGCTGTTGGTAATTCAGTTATCAAACCTAAGACAAAACCAGGCGCCGAGACTTCATATACTGGGAAAGATCATACTTCTTTAAGTGCGGTTGCCGCGAGTGACCAGATAGCGGCAGAGGCGAGTGCATCTGATATTCAGATACCTGAACTTGGCTATCAAGGGGGTGGTCTTCCTTCCATTCATGCATCTGAAGCAGCCCAGAAAGAGTCTCTGAAACTCCCTGGCTTCAATCAGACATCGCTTGTTCAACTTGGTGGTTCGTCGGCAGGGGTACAGCAAGGAAAGCTTCCTGATAAAATCGTTCAGGGTTCAGGAGGAGGAACAGGTTCTGTAACAGGAGATGGAGCAAATGGTTCCTCCTCTTCTACTGGTGAAGCAGCTATTGTACCACACAAACCAGCCAATTCAGCTGGAGGCGGCCTCTCATCTCCAGTCACAGTCAGCCTGCCGAGTGCAGAGATAAGTGATATCGTAAATTCGATTCCTGGTGGTAAAGCAATCTATCTTCCATCTCCTGATCCGAGTGCGCATTATGTGATTGAGACGAACCCGAAATACAGTTCCTTACAGGGTCTGTATGGCTCGAAATATTTGCTAGATAAGCTGAGTGATAACAAGGCGGATTACCAGTTTTTAGGTGATAATGGGTTTGATACGCATTATGTGCAACAGCAGATAGTCAGCGCCACGGGGCAGACATTTCTCGGCGGAAGCTATCAGAATGCGAATGATCAGATGCAGGGTCTTCTGAACAATGCGTCAGATGAGGCCGGGAAATTAGGGCTGACGTTTGGCAAGGAGCTGACAGCAGAACAACAGGCTGGTCTGACGGAAAATATAGTCTGGTATGTCCCTGTTGAGGTTGATGGCAAGACAGTACTGGCACCGAAGGTTTATTATGCATCCGGCCAGGCGGTCCTAACGGATGGAGCGACGATTTCCGGGAAGAACGTCAGCCTGCAAGGTGGGTCTGTTTACAATGGCGGCGCGATTAAAGCCGACAAGGCACTGAATATTGTCAGCACGACAGGCGATATCGATAATGCAGGAGGGACGTTATCTGGTGGTGATGTGACATTGGACGCGCTGAAAGGATCAGTCGTCAATGAAGACCAGTTAAGCACATACCAGATTCATGGAGGGACACAGCAGGATATCAGTGCGACAGGCCAAATCGTAGCGAAGAATGATGCGATTATTTCAGCTGGGAAGAACATAGAGTTCTCAGGGGCTGATCTTACTTCTGGAGGAAAGGCGAGCCTTGTTGCTGGAGAGGGCATCTCGCTTGATGCGGTGGGAACGAATGCGTCGATGTATGAACATATGCATCATTACACCGAGAAACAGAATGGAACGCATAATATAGGCTCTTCAATCACGGCAGGAGGGGATGTCACGGCAGCAGCCCTCGGAGGAGATCTGAGCCTTGCAGGCTCTGGTATTATGTCAGAGGGGAGTGCGACCCTGGCCGCGAAGGGATATGTGAAGCTCAGTAGTGTGCTGGATCATACATACCAATATACGAAAAAGAAAAAGACAGGTTTCCTGAGCAAGAAGGTAATCACGAACGAGACGAGTACAAGCACGGAGATAGGCAGTCTTGTTGGAGCAAAGAAAGATGTGGTTGTGTCAGCGGGACATGACCTGTCTGTAGCTGGAACGATCAGTGGGGGAAATAACGTCAGCCTGAGTGCAGGCGACAAGATAGAGACTACGGGTTTAAATAACACCTATCATCATTATTACCGCAAGAAGAAATCCGGGCTAGCGACGAGCTTTAGCGGTGGGAAGATATCAGTTGGATTTGGGAAACAGAAACAGACTGATATTTATGATAATAATACAGTCACGACGACAGAGATTGGAGCAGAGAAAGGCGACCTGAGCATCACCTCAGGAGCAGCGTCCCATTTTGCAGGGACGGATCTTTCAGCAGGCCATGACCTGACTATAAGCGGCTCCTCAGTGAGTTTTGACGCACTGGCAAATAAAAGCCGCGAGATCCATAAAACGTCCTCGTCCTTTATAGGCGTAAGCGTTGGGTTGAGCGGTAACTCAATGCTGGGTCAGGCGATGAACGCAGCCCTGGCAGCAGAAGAAATGTCAGGCAAGGGAAGCGGGACCGGGAAGATCCTAAATTCCATGCAGGGCGCCTATATGGCAGGGAAAGGATTTTACACCGCGATCAACGCGAAGGCACCTCAATCCACCACCTCACAACCAGCAACGGGCACGACAGGAAACGCCGGCGCGGCAGGAGCGTCCAGCACATCAGGAGCAGCTGGTGCAGCAGGAGCCAAGGGTAGCGACAGCAAAGACGCAGACCAGCCTCCCGAGGGGATAGGGATTGAAGCGTCAATAGGCTTCCAGAAACAGAAAACCTATTCTGAACGTAATGAAAGCGATGTTGTAGGTTCCAGCGCGGTTGCCGGGAATAACCTGACAGTTGTTGCACGAGGGGATAATAAAGCAGACAGCCAGAACGGTCAGTTACTTGCGACAGCAGCCCAGCTTGCCGGTAAGGATGTAACACTGACAGGGAAAGACGTGACCCTGCAGGCTGGTTGGGATACGACCAGCCAGATCCAGAAAAGTAAAAGCATGGGGGCCTCCCTCGGGGTTGATATCGGGATCAGCGGAGATGGCGTTGATTTTGGTGTAACCGGTTCAGCGCAGATGAATAAGTTCAAAGGGAACGGCAAAAGCGCGACAGCTGTTGATACGACAGTTAATGCGACGAACAAGCTGACGATTACATCACCTGGCGAGACGAAACTCAATGGTGCGGAAGTCAGCGGCGAGCAGGTTGTTGTCAATAGCGGGAAACTTGAAATTACCAGCCCGCAAGATAGCTCGAGCTATAAAAGTAAAACGACATCAGCAGGTGTGAACTTCAAGGTCGGCGCGGTACCGGGAGCGAGCACGAGCGTTGGCGGCAGCTTCCAGCAGCAGAAGATCAAGGATAATTATCAGACGACCGGGAAGAAACTGAGCGGGATCTATGCGGGTGAGGATGGTGTTGATATCAGCGTTGCAGGAGATACCCACCTTGTAGCAGGTGTGATTGATAGCACGGCAGATGCAGGCAAGAACCATTTTAATACAGGGAAACTGATAGCAGAGAGCGAAGATAATCTCTCGAAATGGAAAGCGAAGTCGAAAGGCGGCAGCATCAGTATCGGTACCGGAATGATGAGCAACGTGAAAGGAGCTCTTGGGTCACTAGGGTCTAACCTGATGGGCAATTCCGGGCTGCTGACGGGTGGGGAACGGAAACACGACGAAACAAGCACGAGCTATTCAGCGATCAGCGGGAATATCCACGTCAACGCGATTAACGGAACCGAAGGGAGCTACCTGACCGACACGAGTAAAGCGAACGGCCACCTGGAAAACAAATTCGACGCGCAGAAACTGAGCAACCAACTCCAAAACAGCCAGGTCGGCATGCAACTCGTCGGCGAAGTCCTCGGTCAGGTCTCTGATGTGCTGGAGGCAAATAAAGTTGCTGGGTTTGATCCCCATTCCGTTATAGGTAATATGGGCCGTGACGCACTAGAAGGCGGTGGTGCCGCGATTGTAGCCGCAGCAACAGGCGGAAATGCCGGTGCAGCCGCAGCGAGTGTCGTAGCCGGAAATATTGCAGGCTCCATAGTAGCAGATCCGATCGGGAAGTTTATTGGGCAGCACTTTGGGGATAATGCGTTTACTGAAACCGCCGGCAACGTGCTGCAAAATGCCATTACGACAGGAGCAGGAGCGGCGATAGGAGCTGCAGTTGGCGGTAGTGAAGGAGCCTTTAATGGTGCGAATGTTGCTTCGATTATTGAGCAATATAATGACACAGCCCGAGGCGTCATGATTGAAGCGATCAAAGAAGGGCATGCAGAAGCAGCCCAGGATTTGAGGAATAAGGAACTGCTTTCGCATTTAACACAGTCTTATGGAGCGGCATTTAAAGATGATGGGACGGGTTATTATAATGCAGATAAGACGGTGAATAAAAATAATGTACCACCACCGGAGTACCACATTCCATCAGAAGATGAGTTAAGAAATGATTATGGAATAGATGGGTATAAAGGGTTGAGTGCTTTATTGGATCGTCCGAAAGATGCCAATGGAAATCAGACGGATATGGTAGGCGCCTTATATGTACCTAATGACCCTACAAACCCCAATACCCCTCCTTTATTTACTATACAAGGGACGAAAGGTTCTCATGATGGACGTATTGATATAGCGCAAGCATCAGGATTTAATCCTTCTGATTACCAGGCTGCGGCGGCATTTGGGGATCGTTTACATCAGCTATTTATAAGCAAGGATTGGAAGGGATCACAACCGATGGTAGGCGGGGAGTCTCTAGGGGGAGGATTAGCTATAGCTGTAGGCTCTCATGCGGGTATGCCTGTATTAGGTTATAATACAGCATCGGTCCATCCGAATAATATGCCGCATAATGATTTGGCATTCCAGCAGATTCAGGGTCATGTAAAGGGTGAAGGGTTATGGGAAACAGAGCATATTTTGAATAAGGTTACTGGAGCAGCTTCTGGTTTGACAAATATTGGTGGTGGACTTCCGACCATACCAGGCCCCCCTGTTAATGACTCTGAACATGGTGTAACAGTTGTAAGTTCACCTGGGGTTACAGGGATTCCGTCAAGTTATCCTGATGGGATAAAATATCATATGAATAATACAGGAGCAGAACCATCAGCAGATCAGGCCTATTATGGGCAAAAGGATAAAGTGATTAATATGCTTCACCCAAAACGATAATGTATTTAAAAAGGAGATAATTATGTTTAATAATAAATTTTATCAAATCAATACAAAAAATATGGTTATGGTAAAATTTATTATTAATGTAATTTCTCTCTATGTATATTCATGTAGTGCATTTATTATAAATGACAGCTTTTGCAATAGATATGGATGCGTGGTAATTATTTACGTTGAAAAATTTCTATTTCTATTTCTATTTCTATTTTCCATTTTTTTATTTTTTTTAATAAAAAAAAATAATTACAATTTTAGTAAAAAGTTGCTTATATCATATTTTCTTATTGATTTTTATGTATGCTTATTAAGTATTTTTGTTTTTTTCGTAAAATATTTTGTAAGTTATTATGGTTTTATGTTATTATTTCCATTTTCTATTATGTTTGTTGATGTTTCTCTAGATAAATTTTACGGGATAAATTTCATTTCAGGTAAATGGTTATTTAATATAAATATATTTTTCTGGTTTTATTCATTTGTTTTAATGCCTATTTGTGTATGGATTTTTCTTAGGAGTTTTTCTCTTAAAGGAAAATGATTCCTTAAAATAAAGATATAATTAGTTAGATGTATCTATTAGTGGTGTTTACTGACTGAAACTCTTGAAGCTGGGCGGGAATGTTGGAGCAGCGGTAGCCAGCACGATTGCGGGTAATATAGCGACATCTGGTCTTGGGCATTACATAGCTGAAGGTGCTGTGGCGATAGCCGGGGAGGATGATAAGAATAGCGCAATAGCTATAACGAATATAGGTCTGGATATAGTATCAGCGGGAGCTGGGGCGGCGGCCGGAGCGGCAGTTGGAGGCGGCTCAGGAGCGATGAATGGGGCGGCCATTTCATCAGCGATTAACCAGTATAACGGAGGAGGAGATGACCTTGCCGAGAAACTGGTTAAAGGAGCGATCAAGGCGATCCAGGCAGCAGCGCAGGCCTCGAAAAACAAGACAGCGATCAAATATAGCGAGAAGCTTGATCTTGATGAGGCGGTCGAGATTGTTAATGATCTTGTATATAAAACGGAAGATAAAATTGGAGAGAAAGGAGAGCAGCTTCTTCACACAATTGAAAATACTGTTGAAGAAAATGGAACAACCATTGAAACAACATCTTCAGGGAATAACCCCCAAGCCCCGACGGATGCGTCACAAAATACGGTAGATATACCCCAGAAGGCTGAAGATGTGTTACAACAGGCAGAGAATAAAGGTAGCCCTATGAATGGTTATAAGGGGGGTGGAAGGTATAGAAATGATCCGTTACCTGGGGCACAAAAACTTCCGACACATGACGTTGATGGTAATCCGATTACTTATCAGGAATGGGATGTAGATCCTGTTCCATCTAAGAGTTCTGGAATTAATAGAAACAGCGAACGTATTATAACGGGTAGTGATGGTTCAGCATATTATACGAACGATCATTATCACACCTTTAATAAAATGCGTAACCATATTCCAAGGGTGAGAAAATAATGCAGGAATATCAAAAATTGCTTAAAACACATAAAACAAGTGCAGAAATTTCTGGTTTTTGTCGGAGGTTTAATACGGAATACAATGATGCAATATTTTTGGTATGCAGAGGAGAAAAAATGAGAACATGGGAATGTTTCTCAGATGAAGTTTCTGCTGTGTTGCAATTTCCGTATTATTACAATGGAGGTACTGATTCATTATATGAATGTATACGAGATTTAGACTGGATGCCGCCTAAAAAGATTTTTGTTTTTGTAATAAACGCTAACAAAATATTATCCGATGAGGTTCCATATGATTTTTTAGTATTTTTTGAAGATTCATCAATAGAAGTTCCTATTGACTCTAAAAAATACAATAATGAGGAAAGAAGTATATATTATATATTTCAAAATATAGATAAGGATTTTCCATTATTTGAAGACAAGGATATTTCTGAATATCCTTAAGATATTATGCGTTAGATAAAGAGTGATTTTTATTACGCTATTGTAGCAGCAGAAAACGCTAGGGGGCAGCGTTGGCGCTGCCAACGGAATGCAGATTGGCTCGACGCTGGAACAATATAACTGGAACGGCAGTGGAGCGACAGGCAAAGCCCTGTCTAATGCAGGAAGAATTCTTGCAGCAGCGGCTGAAAGTGGAGCTGTAGCTGGTATTGCGGGATCGGAATTAGCGCCAGCAGATATAGCAGTGATAGCTGGCGCCGTCATCTTGGGTGGTGCTGTGGAAGTCTATCACCTGATAGAAGAAAATGAAGCAAACAGCACGCAAATGATGGCTGTTCCACCGAAAAAAGAAGATAACGTCGTCAGCACCCCCATACAGGAACAAAACCCTGACCACAACATCGTCAGCACGCCAATCCAGACATCACAAAAAGGCGACAACATCGTCAGCGGCACGCCTCCCGATCAAAACGGCAACAGCGACATCGGCAAAGACCAGGGCTTTACTCCCAACCAGCAAAACCCTAATGATAATGTCGTTACAAGTGATCATCCCGCATGGTTGAACCCTGACGGAACATTAATTGGTAGTCTGGAGCAAGGGAGATGAAAGAAGTTGACAATAATCCCGCTCTAAAGCGCAAGATACAGCCATTTTCTGGAAATCCAGATGGTGGGCGCAACAGGGATTGAACCTGTGACCCCTACCATGTCAAGGTAGTGCTCTACCGCTGAGCTATGCGCCCTCGCCATCTGGTGAGGCACTGTTTATATAAGCTTGAGCGGTCTGACAAGGGCAAAAATTAAAAAATATGCGTTCTGGTATAAAAATCTTTATGAATTTTGAAAAATCACGATAAAATCCTTTAAATTCTGTGAGTTATACGTGATTACAGGGAGATATATACGAACATAATGCCCAAAATGGTCCGTCAGTTCATGGCGGGTTCTTCTTGTCCTGAATGGGTAAAGGCAGAATGCTTTTCATGAGGTTTTTCAATCTTTTTGAGAATGAATAAAAAGAGGCTATAAGAGTCAAGTCTTGTAAAGAAGGGAGTCCCGCCATGACAAAATCAGAATACCTATTCGATCGTGTCCTGATTACAAATGATGATGGTTATGGGGCTCCTGGTATCGAGGTTCTTAAAAAGGTTGCACGTTCTCTTGCACGGGAAGTCTGGGTGGTAGCACCGGCTAATGACCAGAGTGGTGTGTCCCATAGTATCAGTTTGCATAACCCACTGAGAGCCAGGCAAAAATCCCTGTTTGAATACGCAGTGACGGGGACGCCTGCTGATTGCGTTGTTATGGGGGTAAAGCATTTCATGAGTGGCTATAAACCGGATATTATTTTATCTGGAATTAATTCCGGGGCAAATCTTGGTGTAGAGACCCTGTTTTCTGGTACGGTAGGAGGGGCTATGACGGGAATGTTGCTTGATATACCCTCCATTGCCCTGAGTCAGTCATTTTCAGACTTTGCATCAATTTCCTGGGATGTGTCAGAATATTATGCAGAATCTGTTATCAGAAAAATAATGGCTCATAAAACGTCGCATCATGTCTGCTTTAATGTCAATTTCCCGGATTGTGCTCCTGATTCTGTGCAAGGAATAAAATGGACAACCCAGGGAAAGGGGGTTTTGAACGGAGCGGCGGTGCAGGCTGAAACAGATCCCCGAAATCAGGATTATTACTGGGTTCGGCTATTGCATTCAGAAAACAAGTTTCATGCAGATCAGGACAGAGCCTCTGAGACATATAATATTGCACAAAATTATATCACGGTCTCTCCTTTGCAGTTTGAACGTACAAATCAGGCTGCTTTGCAGGATTTTGAAGCATCAGCTCAACCATAATCTCTCCTTTCTTGTTTTTTTGCGATAAAGGTTAGAGATATATTTAACTAATTTATATAGTTATAATAAAAACAGCTATTATATATGGTTAAATATTGACTTTGCTCCTTGGTGTTACGGTTAACGCCGGAGTGTTTTTGGCGCTTTCTATAGGGATTATCCGTGTTTCTTTCTACTAGAGAAGAGACAACATATTATCATAGTGATTTGAGATCATATCGCTATGATATACAGAGCTGGAAGGTGGAAAAGCTTTCCCTCCCATATTGGAGCTGTGATTTATGGAATGGATATAAGCCATCCTTTATCAATAGACACAAAGGAAGCGTTAAAGCTGTCGCTCAGGTAGTGTTTATGTGTGCCCAGAACATAATGCCTGCCAGCAAAAGGATTTTGCCGTTGCGTTTGGAAGAAGGAGATCTTGCTTTTTGGGATCATCGCATTACACAGCATTATGCTGTAGATAATTCTCACCCTCATCGTCGTATTATGAATCGTGGCACGATTATGGGGGATAAATCTCTTGGTCCATTAGAAAGCATATCCTTGTGACGATACCTACCAAAGAATGTGAAATAGAACAAAATTGCGTCACGAATACCTATAGGAAAAATAGATTAGCCAACTGGCATGTCTCTATGATTTCGGTTGGTGGTATTATTGGTGCTGGATTATTTGTCGGTACGTCGGCAACAATCTCAGCAGCGGGGCCAGCTGTATTATTTTCCTATATGGCAGCTGGCCTTCTTGTCTGGTTTGTTATGATGGTTCTAGGAGAATTAAGCAGCCAATATGATGCCAGGGGATCTTTTATTGCTGATATAACAAGGGCAATGGGGCGTCGGAGCGGTTTCATAACAGGTTGGTGTTACATTCAACTTTGGGTTGTGACAGGCGGGGCCCAAGCTGTTGCTGGTGGAATGATCTTAAATGACCTCTTTAGTTTGCCGCCTTTATTAGGCTCTGCAATCCTGATTATCATGGCACTTCTTTTAAATGCACTGCCTGTCCATATATATGGGAAAAGTGAATCACTTCTTTCATTTCTGAAGCTTTTGACGTTATCACTATTTATTGGCGTTGGAATTTTGTGGTTATGTTTTACGCCAGGTGCATTTGAACAGGCCTATCATAATCTGACAGGGCATGGAGGTCTGCTTCCTTTAGGGGCCTGGGCAGCTTTGGGTGTGATTCCCATGATCATGCAGACTTTTACAGGATGTGAAATTGCTTTTGTCGCTTCAGCTGAAAGTTATGATCCACAGAAGAATATCAGGAGAGCTGTGACGCGTCTGCCGTTTTTTGTATTATTTTTTTACCTGGGATCGGTATTTGTCATTCTGCTCATACGCCCCTGGACGGATATTGTACCGGGTCATTCGCCTTTTCTGCTTGCGATGCATTTTCTTAACATACCTTTTGCAGAAAAAATTGTGGTCATTATGACCTTATTGGCCGTCATGTCCTGTTTGAATTCTGCGAATTATCTGGTTTCCCGTATAGCGCGTGAGCTTTCTGAATTAGGATGTGCGCCTCCTCAGCTAGGTCGTAAAACCTCCAATGGTGTCCCACTGATTGCTGTCATATTCACGACAGTTCTTGAGGTGATCATTGTTCTGTTAGCATCATGGTCACCTTCAAAAGGTTATAGTATTTTATTGGGGGCTTCAGGAAATTTGATTTTATTCTGCTATTTTATGGCGTCTCTTTCATGTTTGCGTGTGCGCAAACAGAACTCCCGGCCATATATTACTTTTCTGGCAGCATTATCAGTGTTGATTATGGGAGGGCTGTTCCTGGCCATTCCTTTTGAACCTTCTACATGGATTGAAGGTCTGATCGCTTTGATAATGATCTCTGGTTTAACGATCGTCAGTCTGGTGATTATGAGGCGTGATAGAAATACGCTTTCATGAGTTATACGACAGGATATTATGATTAATGTGAATATGTTTAAGAAATGGTTTGTGAGTAGAAGGATGAATTAACAATTTGTTTTCTATGAATAAATAACAAACTTTAATAGTTAAATTACTGACTTTAATCACTTAATATTTACGTGTTTTTAGTCAAAATTTTTACTAGTCTTTCTGGCAATAAGAAAAGAGAGCTTATGTCCGTCAGCCACCTTCTCTTTTAAAAGGAGGAGGTGGCTTTCTGGAGTTTGTTCAAGCTATTAGCGGATTGTATAGCCACCATCGACAACAAAGTTTTCACCGTTAACCATCGCTGCTGCGTCACTCGCCAGATATGTCGCGGCACAGGCGATTTCGTCAGGCTGAGCAAAGCGGCCGGTCGGAACCTGGGCTCTGAACGCATCTCCAACTGGTCCAGCCCAGACTTTTTTGCCAAGTTCTGTTTCTACTACAGTTGGGGAAATGGCATTGGTTGTCACGCCAAGAGGTCCCCATTCATAAGCAAGGACTTTTGTCATGCCAAGGATGCCGGCCTTACTGGCTGTATAGGCAATGTGACCATCCAGTGCGACAAGCGCCGCTTGTGATGCCATGTTAATGATACGTCCATAGCCATTCCTGCACATATGAGGACCAAGCTCACGCGCAAAGAGGAAGGGCGCGCGCAGATTGATGGAAAGTGTTGTATCCCATGCTTTGGTTGTTAAGTCCCCAGCGGGAGCTATGAGGGCGATCCCGGCATTATTAACAAGAATATCAATTTTTCCAAAAGCTTTCAGTGCTTCACTACAGGAACGTTTTACGGCCTCTTCATCGGTCACATCTGCCTGAATCCCTATATGATCAGGACCTAATTTCCCCGCAGCTTCTGAAACAGAGGAGCTGAGATCAACCAGACAAAGACGAGCTCCCTGTTCTGCCAGTCTTTGGGCGATTGCAAAACCAATTCCAGAAGCGCCACCTGTTACGAGAGCTGTACGGCCTTTAAGAGACATAAGAGTGGAAAAAGGTGTCATTTTCAAAATCCTTATAATTATAAAAGTTAGACGATTGGTTGTTCATCAATCTTTTCGGGTGAGGAAAGAGCTGATTTTTTTTCCTTTTTTAATTGGTCGATCTCTGCTTGCACGTCTGGATCAAGAGTAAGGAAATAAGTTAGAATGCCACTGATAAAATAAATGATGGCAAACGTTATTATAACGCCCAGAACCCCGAAGAAAGGTTGAACAAGATAAACAATAGCTGGGCCAATCCATACACTTGCACCAGCGCCCAGGTTTAAAAGCGACATTGCAGCGGGTTTATCTTCCGGTGCCAGATATGGCATCAAGGCTGAAAGGGGAGCATAAGCTGCAAGTGTCATTCCGTAAAGTGCTCCGACGATCAGAGTTGGTACAATATGGTCAGGACCAAAATAAGTAGGGGTCCAGTAAAGGAGTAATGTTGTGATGGTAGATCCAAAACCACCGCAAATCATGACTGTGCCACGCCAGCTTAATTTATCACTGAGGATTCCGAAAAGAAGATTCCAGATCACATTTGATAAAGCGAGCGCCTGCAAGATCAAAAGCCATTGATTTAATGTGAAGTGAAGATCGCGTGTAAAATAGATAGGTAAGCAAACGAGAAATCCGAATTCAGCCGATGTATCAATTGCCCTTACAATGCTGCCGATCCCCACTTTGGGGCGTTTCCATGCGATGGAAAGTGATGAAAACAGCGTTTTGAAAATGTCTTTATCACTTCCAGGATTATTGACAGAACCATGTTTATCCTTAATGCCGCAAAGTGCCAGAGTGCCTCCGGCAATTACAAGACCCAGGGCCGCCCATAATGTGTAAACTGAGCCGATCCAGGGGATCATATAGCGTGCGAAAACGGCACCTAGTGTTGGCAGGCCCGTAGCAAAGCAGAACCAGAACCATCCAACAGCGGAACCAAGCTTTGTAGGTGTGACAGTGGTCACAACCCATACAAGAAAGCCAAAGGCAAAAAGCGGGTAACCAAATCCTCTTATGCCGTAAAATAATGTCATTAACAGGAGGGAATGAGAGGGAATAGCCATTCCTAGAAAGCAAACCTGTAGGATAACCCAGATCATGAGACCCACTGTCATGACACGGCGTGGCCCCCATACATCAGATAAAGCGCCTGACAACCATGATGAGATGGCAGCGCTTATACCGTAAACTGTAAAAAGAAGGGCGACATTATGTTCTGCCTGTCCGTGAGTAACGAGATAGGAAGCCAGATAGCCACTCTCTGCACCGTCACCTGACATGAAGATCAAAAGACCGACAAATCCCCAGAACAATGCCGGCGGAATTCCTATTTTTGTAAGGAAGCGTTCCCAGGCGCCATGAGTTACTTCTGAAGAAGGAATTATTGCCTCTGGTTGAGACGGGTTAAAGCGGGCTGTTTCGGTCATAATATCACCCAATTTGCGGGTTTCCCCTCCAGGCCTTGCCAGATATCTGGGGAATCCAGTTAATGCATTATATGGTTCATTGTTCCAGGGTCATTAATTTACGGGCCATTGTTTGAAGGATAAGACAACAGGATGTTGCCCCTGCATCCATGACGCCTCTTGAGCGCTCTCCCAGGCGGCTGGCGCGCCCGATACGGGCAACAAGATCAATGGTGGAATCACGCCCTTTTTCAGCGGCCTCTATAACGGCTGCCAGACTTGCTTTTAGCCCGTCTTTTTCAGTAGCGTGAGCCGCTCTGACAGACGGAACCAGTGTGTCCATAAGGGTTTTATCGCCAACATCAGCATTGCCTAGTGAACGTATTCCTGCCTCAGCACCATCCATCATGAGGCCAAATAATTTGGCGTCAATATAGTCATTTCCCGCCAGTGCATCTGCCATTCCAGAGAAGAACCGGCCATAAAGTGGCCCCATAGACCCACCGATACCGGCAAGAAGAGAGTCTGAAAGAACTTCAAGGGCTTCCTTTAAAGGGGGTGGATTTTTGCCTAAAGCTTCTCCACACCGTTCAAAGCCTTTGGCCATATTGATCCCATGGTCACCATCGCCGATTTTCCCGTCAATTTCACTGAGCCAGTCACGGGCTTCAATAATGGTTGCGACCAGGGCTGGAACTATAGTTGTAGTGTTTTTTAAGGGAATCCCACTGCTTGCCCTGTAAGAAGTGACAAATTTTTTATCGGTCTTGCCTGAATGCAGGACCTTGGCAATGGCGGGGGCTGTTTTATGGGAGTTCGGATAGAAAGAGCCAACACGGGTCAATCCGACTGTATGGGTAGGGTGGGACATCAGACGGTCAAGTTCTTCATCCAGCCGCATAACAGTCAGTGTCGCTCCTTTCATTTCCAGTGAGGTGAAATAGTTACCGACAAAGCTGTGCTGGATCGTGATTCCTTTTTCAGCGAAGATATCCGAAAGATCGGCAAAAAGGACGTAAAGCTCAATAACTGGTGTCGCACCAAGTCCCGAGAGCAGGATTGCGACGTTATCACCCTGTTGGAAAGGAAGATCCTTGAGAACGTAATCAGCCATCATTATGGCAATGTTACGTGAGCTTTCCAGAGGGCGGACTTCTACCCCTGGCTCTCCATGATGGCCGATCCCGACTTCCATTGTCCCTGGCTCAATGGTGAAATTGGCATGACCATTAGCGACAATCGTACAAGGAGAAAGTCCTACACCAATAGAGCGCGTATTATCTATCGCTTTCTGGGCGGCTGCGAGTACTTCTTCAAGCGAGCCGCCTTCTTCGGCGCGTGCGCCACCGGCTTTCCACATAAGGATTTCGCCTGCTACGCCTCTCCTGCGGGCTGCATCCTCTTTCGGGGCAGAGGCAACATCATCATTGGCAACGACTGTCCCAACTGTGATCCCTTCCTTCTCAGCGTCACTGACAGCCAGACGTACATTCATGATGTCTCCGGCATAATTACCAAAGAGGCAGGCAACGCCGGCCCCCATATCTGCCGCACGCATGGCATCCAGGAAGCTTGCAGCTGTAGGGGAGGAGAAAATTTCACCAATAGCGACTGAATCAAGCATCCCGGAGCCGACATAGCCCAAGAAGGCCGGTTCATGACCTGACCCGCCTCCGGTAATGACACCTACTTTTCTTACAACGCTTCCTTCCTTGCGTTTGATAACGCGTGGATTATCTGTTGGAGCAAGAATATTCGGGTGGGCAAGCAGGTAGCCGCGTACTCCATCTTCGACGATGTAATCGGGATTATTATAAATGCGATCCAGTTTGTGAATGGAGCGTTTTTTATCATCCGTCATATCATGAACCCTTTTTATTTTTATCGATTACCGTTTGTCCGCTTGCATTCTGAATCAGTCACGATGGGGCAGAATCCCTTCGGAAATTTTGGCATTATGAGTTAACAACTTTTCAAAGAAAAAAATCTTCTTTGGAATTTTAAGCATAGAAATTGGCAATCTTCACTTCACTAAAGCGTGATTTATAAAAAAATGATTACTATCTTATCATTTCTATTATTTCTTAATGTTCCAAATAGTTTGCTTTTGTTCAAGATAGAGATCAAAGTAACAAAGAGGGAGTCTGGTGACTAAGTTATCAGACGTTTAACGAGGTACTCTTGTGAGGGTTCTAACGTAAAAGGGTTGAAAAATGAGAATAGCCATTGGATGTGATGAAGCTGCTACCGGTTTAAAGGAGATTATAAAAAAGGAGGTTGAGGCAGCCGGTCATGAAGTAACCGATTATGGCACACATGATAATGAGCCTGTTTTATATCCTGATATTGCTGTGTCTGTTGCCAGAGCGATCATGGATGGCAAGCATGAGCGTGGTATTCTGCTTTGCGGCACGGGGATTGGCATGGCGATTAGCGCAAACAAGGTTCTTGGAATCAGGGCGGCCCAGACGCATGACACATTTTCAGCAGAGCGTGCCATGAAGAGCAATAATGCCCAGATCATCACACTTGGTGCGCGCGTGATCGGTCCAGAACTCGCTAAATTTATTGTGAAAGCTTATCTTTCTTCAGAATTTAGTGGTGGAAATTCCACTCAGAAAGTTGAGCGCATCCAATATTATGAAAAATTGGCGCGTGAGTAAGAGGGGTGGTTTCAGAAGGAACACAGTCTTTTTTTTCCTCTCCTGATGATGATGAAAAGGCAATAGGGGGCGATAAGCGGCGTAACCGGATTGACCTTCAGCCAGATCAATTGACCGAGCTTGCTGCTCTTTATTATCTGGAGCAGGTGACGCAGGAGGAATTGTCCAAACGCTTTGCCCTATCTCGCCCATCCATTAGTAAGTTACTGAAACGTGCCCGAGAAGAAGGGATTGTCGAGATACGTGTTCTGACACGCCCTGAATCAGCGCAGGAGCTTGAGCAGGAATTTCAGAAGCGCTTTGGTCTTTCTCGACTTTTGACAGCCGTTGAACAACGCCAACCAGAGGCGCAACGTCTGGGGGTTGCTGCTTTGATGGCGGATTATCTGGGAAGTATTTTACGTGATAATATGGTGGTTGCCGTTGGAATGGGGCGTAACATTGCCGCCATTGCTGAACAGATTGGCGTAGGCTGTGGGGGGCGCTCTATTACATTTGTATCAGCAATTGGAGGCTCTCCGCGAGCAGGAGATTCCATTAGTTCAGATCATATTTGCCGAAAATTGGCTGCACGTTTTGGTGGTGTGAGTGAGACTTTATATGCTCCGGCCCTGGTCGCGGATGCCGAGTTGCGTCGTGCTCTGATGGAAAATGATGCTGTGCAGAGCACACTTCACCGTGCGCGGCGTGCTGATATTGCCCTGATCGGGATTGGTGATGTTAATGAAGATAGCAACATGGTAAGGATGGGGTGGTTTACACCGCAGGAAATAGCAGAATCAAAGTTGGCTGGAACTGTCGGCGACATGATGGGCTATGATTTTATTACACTGGAAGGTAAACCTGCTAACGTGCCGACTCAGGGGCGTGTTATTGGTCTTTCTTTGGAAGATCTGCGTCGCATTCCCAATGTTGCTGCCATTGCGAGTGAAAGTTCCAAGCTTGTTTCCATCCTAGCAGCTTTAAGGACAGGGACAATTACAACGCTCGCTACGACTGATTCGATTGCCAAAGCTGTATTGAAGCTGGATCGTCTGTAAATTGACGATGAATGCAGTCTTGAAAAGCCACGTCATATTATAAACGTGGCTTTTTGTTCTGTAAAAATGAGTTTCTGTCAGGCTGTTTGCTGAGCTGCTCTTCTCTTGTTGTTATGGGCTGTCTGCATGATATGCCGTGCTTCTGGTGAAATGGTCAGCATCATCGTTAAACCGGCAGAGATCAGATAGAGGATGGCAAAGGCCCAGATTACATAAGTTAGGCTAGAGCCAAACAGAGCACTACAGGCTGTAACAATTGCTGGCCCAAACCATGTGGAAGCTCCAGCCCCAAGTCCTAGCACTGAGAGCGCTGCCGCTTTTTCTTTAGGACAGATTTGTGGCATTAATCCTGAAAGTGGGACAAAAGCTGCTATTGACGCACCATAGAGAACGCCAACGCCGGCTGCGGCCCAGAAATTCCCAGGGAACCATAATGGCACGTAATAGAAGAGTGGAATTGTAATAAAGCCACCAATCCCTCCGAATATGGCGACTATATGACGATAGCCAAAGCGGTGGGCAACCATTCCCGAAACCAGATTAAAAATAATATTGCTTAAAAAAATGATTGAAAGCAGGTTAAGCCAGTCGCCCAGGGAAAAACCCAGATGATCGACAAAAAATGCAGGCATAATTGCCAGAAAGGCATATTCAGACGAGGTGTCAATTGTTCTGACAATGCCTGCAATCAATGTTTTAGGCTCACGCCACATGATAGAGAGGGAGCCGAAAAATATTTGTCTTGTAGGGATATGTGCGGGAAGCAGGCGTTTTTTTCCTGTAGGTTCGTTAGTGAAAAGAAGGGCAATCAATCCTCCGAGAAGAACTAACCCGAGAGAAGACCAGAACGTATTTAATTCACCAATTTCCGGTATGGCATAACGGGCAAATTGTGAGCCTAATGTAGGTAATCCTGCAGAAAATGAAAACCAGAACCAGCCAGCAGCCGAGCCTAGCAAACGCGGCGGTGTTGCCGCTGCAATCCAGACGAGAAATCCATAGGCGAAGAGGGGGTAAGCAAAGCCTCTGAGTGTATAAAATAACATGATGAGTGGTCCATTATTGGGACCAAGGCCAAAGATCAGAAAGCAGCTTTCAATCAGGGTCCATAAAATGAGACCCATCCACATGACCTTCTTAGGACCCCAGAGATCCGATAAAGGGCCGGAAAACCAGGCCGAGATCATGACGGTTACGCCATAAAAGGTGAAAAGCTGGTTCACAAAATTTTGTGAGTGACCATTATGAAGCATATAGGTGTCGAGATAACCAGCTTCGACACCATCACCGATCATGAATAAAAGGAGGCCGATAAAGGCCCATAGAAGAGGGGCGGGGATGCCCAGGCGTTCAATCAGGGCTGTTTTTTCAGTCGTCACGATGGACATTAACTGTCTCTCCAGCAATTAAAGCGCATTTCGGACTTGCAACCTCCCACCTCATTGTGGGACGAAAGTGCAGAATGCGTCGTTACAGGGTCCTACGAGAGTGCTCGAACCCTTTCTTCTTCAGACATGAGATAAACATGAATGGAAACGTTATATATTACGAAAGATTAAGTTTGTAAATATAGTTTTTTAACGAGTAAAAATATTATATTAAAGTAATAATGTAAATATGTAGAATATATTACTATTATAAGTATTTGGTATATTTAAGATTCAATTATATATTTTTTAAAATTATTTAAATGTATTTTTATGTTTTTTTGATGTTGTTTATAGTCAAACTACTCCCAACAGCAGCGAGTGTAATACAAAAAATTGCACTGATTTGCTGGAGGGTCAGATGTTCTCCCAGGATGAAAAATCCTGCCAGTGATCCAATAGCTGGAGAGGTGCTTAAAAAAGTACTAAACAAAGAAGCAGGAAGAAGATGGAGGGCCTTGATCTCAATAGAATAAGGGAGGGCGCTGGAAAGTATCGCAACAATCAATCCCTGAAAGAGGATCCAAGGAAGGAAAAGGCTTGTACCAGCGGAGTGGATACCAATGGGAACGATTAAGAGCGTTGCAATACTCATTCCCCAGGCAGGGGCATCCATGCCCAAACGTGATGAAACCGACTTGCCGAAGAGGACGTATAAAACCCAGCATAAGCCTGCTCCGGCAGCGAACAGGATCCCGATGGGGTCAAGATTGTTTTTTGTATGAACGGGCAGGAGGAACAGAAGCCCGATTATAATAACCCCTATCCAGAAAAAATCTTTTATTGTGCGGGAACCGAAAAGGGAAATCAGGACGGGTCCGGCAACCTCAATTGCGATGGCAAGACCAATCGGAATACGGGAAAAAGCCTGATAAAACATAAGGTTCATAAAACCAAGGCCCGCTCCATAAAAGATCAGGGGGCGCCAGCAGGTTAGAGGAAATCCCCGTTTCCATGGGCGCCTGATCATCAGAAGGATAAAGGCCGCCAGTCCTATGCGTAAAGCAGCAACCCCAGAGGCTCCAACGATTACAAACAGATGTTTAGCGCAACTTGCACCAATATTTTGGATGATGAGTGAACATAGAACTAGTGAAGCTCCTTTGAGCTGGGTTTTTGATGTTGAGTCACTATGATCTATGCCAATCATCATAAACCTGTCTCAGCTGCAAGGAGTGCAAGTTTATCTTTGATTTATCAGGAAATGTCTAGATGTTAAAACAGCCCCTATCCCATATGAAAAGGGGCCATTTATAGTCTGTATCAAGTGCTGTATTATGACGCTTAGTCGTGGTGGAGCACGTGTTTAGACTGAACAGCGACTTCATGTTTTAATGTGTCCCAAGCCATGAAGAGAGGGGACTGCGATTCTGTGCCTAAAATGGCGAAAATAACATCAGGGCTTTTGAAGTCTGGATGCTTTTGTTTGCTTTCACGTTCTTTTTGCGAGAGTAACACTTCAAGTTTTTTAGGCTTTTCGATTTTACCAGCCCGAAAAGCAACTTCTGCTTTGCTGGATAAAAAATCAGCTTCAATGATTTCACGGAGCTTGGCGTCAATTTTTTCACGGATAGAAGCAGCGTTCTCATGAAACCAGCGTGAGACTTTATCATCGTTATTTTTACGGACTTTCTCGAGTGCGTCTTTAACTTCCTGATAAAAAGGGTCTGTAATTTTGTCAGCCACGGAGTTTATCCTCATAATTCTGAACAATTCTAATAGGTTATCATGTATTTATTTAAAAGAAAGATAAATATTTTCGAATCTAAGAAATGTGGATATATGATAAAATCTTATTATATACACAATCAGAATGCTGTATTTTTCCTTACGAGTTAGCTATATACCATTAAGTATTTTTCAACTGTGGAGTAATTATAAAAAATGTCTGCAATGAAATATAACAGAGATGCTTTAGCTAAAGCTTATGATCCCGCTTATGCCGTGCCTAATTCACAATTTGGGAAAATTATGAGCGCTTTGGAAGCAGTAGGAGATGGTGCAGTATTCGCTCATGCAGTCGTTGGTATGATTTTCCCGAATTTAAGGCTGACTGAAATTCAGAACTGGCACATTGATGCTGCAAGAGATCTTCTTGAAATCCTGGGTTTCGCTCCAGTTACCAAACACGCTCACCAATATAAACGTAGAGTGGATTATAAATACTGGCTGAAGAAGTGATTATCATTAACATAGCGACCTTCTCTTAAGGAGTGGGTTGCTATGTTAATTGTATAAATATATTTTACTTATATTTTGTCTTGAATAAAATATCCATCCAGGGAAATGAGATAGCGTAGTTGTGCTCTTCATTTCCATAATGATGTAATAAATGATGGCGTTTCAAAAGTGATAGAGGAAAGACCTTCATTTTAAAATTATGGGTGGCGTAATGAATTGTGTCATAGCATACATAACCAGTGAAGAAGCCGCAAAATAAAATACTTCCTAATCCTATACCTAAAATAGAAATACTAAGGCCCCATAGCAACATTCCCGTTGGTAGAGTGACGATAAGAGGCATTAACGTCCGGTAAGGATGGTTGGGTTGTATGTGGTGGTTGCCATGGAAAATATAAACAAGTCTCTGAATACGAGGTTTCTCACTAGCAAAGTGGAAGATGAAGCGGTGCATTACGTATTCTGTCAGAAGCCATATAGGAATTCCTAGGGTAAAATATATACACATAGAAGATAATGATTTTTTGTAACATATAGATACAGCTAAAATAATAACCTCAAAGATAAAAGAAAATATAAGAAATGTTCTAAACGAAATTAAGGTAAAGGCCTCCTGCCAATTTTTCTGAAAAATTCTGACAGGAGGCTGTTGACCGGAAATTCTATGATGTGGCGCTGTAGGCTGTGTAGGATCAGATGTTCTTATAAGCCGTGAAGGTGAATCAAGCATAACAGCAACGCGCCTTAAGGAGTTAGCTACAAAGTAATGAGGATAATTTCTCAGAGTACTGCGTAACTGCTAGTGCTCTCTGATATCTTATGCTTCAAAAGAGAGCATTATTATCCCTTGCTATTGGATTTAATTGAGCACAGAAATCAAACATAGGCATTACCGGACTCCATAAAGACCAATGGTTGCTGCTTGCCCCATAAATGTTCCGATCAGCATGTCAATTTTATAAATAGCATCCGTAGCAGCATCTGCGATCAGGATGACATCATGATCCTTCATAGGGACTTTTTGTGCAAGAAAATATTGGGTAGGATTCAACATATCAATTTCATAGACAACAGGGGCATTGCGTGCCCCCTGTTTTACAGGAACGCCGAGTCGTTTACATATATCAGCATCTTCGTAACGAATTAGATAAACAGCATTCCCATCTGCCCGGTTATCAGCGGGGCCGCCAATTCGGGAAAGAGCACTAGCAAGCGTTAAATTTGCTGTACTAAATTTAACCTCATTGCGTTGTTGAGTCTGTCCTACAGCACCAAATGCGGTAAATGTCCGGGGTTGATAGATGACACGAATACGGTCTCCTGGATCGGCACGGATATCTTCTTCAGGGTGGTTTTCTAACGTAGCCAAGTCAGTTGCGGCTATCTTGCCATTGCGGACTAGTTCGACCTGGGAATCTTTCGGGGGATATTTTGCACCACCAGCGATAGCAATAACATCAGAAAGATTCTCATCAGCTAAGGAAAGAACAACGCGTCCTGGTCGATTAATCTCTCCAGAAACAATTACGGTGTTTCCAATGTCATTTTGAATACGTACCATGACCTGTGGATCTTGAGACTTTCCTTTGAGATTATTTTGGATGAGGGTCGCTACTTGGTTTGGCGTCTTACCAAGTACATTAAGGCGCCCTACATAAGGTACCATTATGCTACCATCACCTTCGACCTGTGTTGGAGGAAGATTTTGAGCAGTAATACGCGGGGTCCCACCTAGTGCACCACCACCACTTACGTTAGTGCCGCTGATACTTCTGTCTGATGCCGAGAACAAGCCATTTCCTAGTTCGAAAATGGTAATTCCCAGAATATCTCCTGCTCCAATACGGTCGTTTAGTGTTGTTCTGAGATTTTTTTTATCTAGCGTTGAAATCATTGGTTTTATTTCGGACGCAAGAATATCAGCTATCTCAGGAGTTAGTGCAAATAATTTATAATCTATAGCCATTCTATTATGCTTTGATTTAGTATAATTATGCACCTGTTTTTGTGTTGGACTGGAGCGAGGAACCCAGCTACAGCCCGCCATTAAAAGAGCTGTGAGTGTAAAAGCGCTTTTCAGTATAATTTTAGATGTAACCATCTCACGAGAATCATTTTTTCTATGAGAAAAAGAGTCAAACATCACTTTATCCTGTTATGTGCTAACTTTAATTTAGCGATTTTCGTATATATCTTTCTAATGAAAAGCAAGTTTTATAGAGAGAGATTTTGACTTTAAAATTCCACAAATAGGTTAATAAAAGACTATCTTGCAAGAAATATTTCACCTTGATAAGACCATGTCTAGCAAAGTAGAAAGATAATTCTACAGCCTAGGGAGCATAAGGAGCATAGTTTGGAACACTTCTCTCCAAAATATAATGAACAACAGGAATTAAGGGACTCTTCTAACGGAAGTGAAAATCATGTTTTCCCTGAAAGGAATATGAGAGGATATTCTCAATTTTATAATATTTTAAGCAAGTATCTTTTAAAGATAACGCAATGGTTGCGTCGTCAATGGATATTCTCGCTTGTCGTGTTGTTACCCACTTTTGTTGTAGCCTTTTATCTTTGGGTTATTGCTGCACCACAATATATATCAGAGACTCATTTCCTGGTACGCGGAAAATCTCCTGGTAATGCATCCATAGGTGGCCTAAGTAGTTTGTTAGAATCAAGTCACGGTGGAAGTCTTGATACATATGCTGTGCAGGATTACATGAAATCCCGTGATGCTTTGCATATGCTTGAACAAAAAGTTAATATAAAAAATATTTATAATCGTCCCTACGCTGATTTTTTTGCACATTTTCCGTCTATTTTTACCAGAAAAGATTTTGAAAGTTTTTATAAATATTATCAACGCCATGTGAAGGCCCAGATTGACGAAGAAACAGGTATTTCACATCTTAAAGTGCGTACATTTTCTGCTCATGATTCACAACGTGTCGCCCAGGCGTTATTGGATGCAGGTGAGAGGCTTGTCAATGACATAAATGACAGACAACGTTATAATACCTTGCATGCCGCTAAAGCTGAATTAGATGCTAGTCTGAAGGATTTGCATGATACGGAAATGCAATTAGCTGCCTATCGCTATGAAAATGCCATTATTGATCCAATGAAACAGGCAATCCCAATGGTCGGGACGGCTTTGTCATTAGAGACAACATTGTCAATGATGCAGGAGGAAAAGAAACAGCTTGATAGCTCTGCGCCTCATAGTCCTTTGAGAAAAGTTTATGCTCAGAGGATTGCTTCTATTCAAGCTCAAATTCAACAGGCGCATGCGCATATAACTGGAAAAGATGGAAATTCAAACTCCCTGGTACCGAAATTGCTTGGATATGATGAGCTTGAGGTAAAACGCACTATCCTTGAAAGGCGGCTTGCCGCTGAGACGACGGCTCTTGAGATGGCTAAAGCGCAAGCAGATAGACAAATGCTATATGTAACGGTCGTAGCGAAACCAAGTTTGCCCGATTATCCAGAATACCCATATGATACGATTTTCATAATTATTACTTTTTCCACGATGCTGATAGTTTATGCAACTGGCGCTCTTTTAGTTTCAGGGGCACGTGAACATGCGCTCCAATGATAATGGTATTATGAAGCACAAACATCATAGATACAATGCTTCGCGGCATGTTGATCCAACGTTACACCAGGCTGTCATAACGCAGATACGCGTGATTCATGCTCTTATTATGCGCGAAATACATACGCGATATGGGCGAGAAAATATCGGATTTTTATGGGTCATAGGTGAGCCAATTTTGTTTTGCGCTGGTGTTGCTATTGTGTGGACGGCAATACGACCTTCGCATGAACACGGCTTGCAAATGACAGCAATGGTTGTAACGGGCTATATTCCTTTAACCATGTGGCGGCATGTTATGATGCGATCAGCAATGGCTTATTCAGTTAATTCAAGTCTTTTGTACCATAGGCTGGTGACTCCTTTTGATATTGTGATTGCACGTTCTACCTTGGAAATTTTTGGAACTTTATTGGCTGGATTCCTTGTGGTTTTTGGTTCAGTATCTTTGGGGTATATGCGTACACCAGAAAATTGGGGACTGGTTTACGCTGGAATGGGTTTTGTAATATATTTTTGTTATGGTTGGGGGTTATTACTCGCAGCAGGAACTGAGCGTTCAGAGTTTCTTGAAAAGGCACTTTCTATTTTCTCGTATTTATCCCTTCCTTTGACGGGAGCCTTTGCAATGACGGACTGGCTACCACCAAGGTATAGGTTTATTTTAGAAGCTTCTCCTTTGGCAAATGCCATTGAGATGATAAGAGGAGGAGAGTTTGGAATACAGGTCGTTCCACATTATTCTATAGAGTATTTGTTTTCATTTTGTACGATACAATTAACTTTGGGTTTGTATTGTTCTAAAAAAATTCGCCCTTATATTAAGATGGGGTAAAGTATTTATGTCAGAAACATTGCAATGCATTAATTTAAGTAAAACATTTCACGTTAATAAAGAAAAACATCTGATTCTTGATAGCGTAAATTTAACAGTTAATAAAGGAGATAAGTTAGGTATATTAGGAAGAAATGGTGCAGGAAAATCAACACTTATCAAGCTTATTGGGGGCGTTGAGTATCCTACATCCGGTAAAATTGTTAGAGGTATGACAGTTTCATGGCCTTTAGCGTTTGGTGGTGCCTTTCAAGGTAGTCTTTCAGGTCATGATAACCTGCGGTTTGTTTGTAGAGTTTATGACTTGGATTATAAAGAAACATTAGACTATGTCGAAGGATTTGCTCAATTAGGGAAACAATTTTATCATCCCGTTAAAACTTATTCATCGGGCATGCATGCGCGTCTTGCATTTGCCTTGTCATTGGCAATAGAGTTTGATTGTTATTTAATAGATGAAGTAATTATGGTTGGTGATGCACGATTTGCTGCGCGTTGTGAGGATGAGTTATTTGGCAAAAGAGCAGATAGAACTTTAATTATTGTCTCACATAGTATGGAATTTATTAGAAATACATGTAACAGATCTATTTTGATACATGATAAGAAAATACATGAATGTTCTTCTGTTGAAGAGGGTATTGATCGTTATCATAATTTATAAAGGTTTTATTAATCCCATCACTAAGATTCGTTAATAGAAATATTGTAAGATATGATTGTAGATGGATTATATATGAAATTTATTATTATTGATTTAGATAACACAGTGACGATACATAAATTTAAGCGATAGTTATTCTGCAAAAGAAGTCAATCCTGTGACTGTTCAGCGTTTAATGGAATATAAAAATCAAGGTTTTAAAATTGCGATTCATACTTTCCAGAATATGGAAATTTATGATGGTAATATAGGCAAATTTAACGTGTACACTTTACCTAGTATTATTCATTAGATCGATAAACATAATATACCTTACTTTGTAATCATCATCGAATTAAAAAACACAGAATTGTAACTAGATGACGAGAACAAAAATATTTTTTTAATACCCGAAGTTATACCAATAAATCATATAGTTATTGATGGCAAAATTTATATCTGCAAGCAGTAGTTTGGTAGAGAAAGATTTTATGTTGATGATAGAGTTGTACGACTTTCTGAATTTGAAAAGCTTTCTGCTATGAAAATTAACGATTTATTAAATAAAGGAAGATAATAATGGCTCGTTAGATAAAGGAAGATAAGTTTGATGTCCTCACTTAATTTGATTATGTCAGGCGCTTATGTAGGACAGGAGCTTACCGCTGAATTTGGTATGCTTCCTCCAGCATTCTTACCTGTTGGTGTTGGGCGGCTTTATGATTTGCAGATTGAGTTATATAAAAAAATATTAGATTCTAATGAAAAAATTTACCTAACATTGCCAGAATCTTTTGAAGCGTCTCAATATGATCTAAATATATTACGCGAAAAAAATGTGTCTTTGCTATTTGTCCCAGACGATAAAACCCTAGGTGAAGCAATTATCTATGCCGTAAACATGCTAACTAATAGGAGTGTGTCAGTACGAATTTTAAATGGCGACACTATGTTTGATGAATTGCCTGTCAATATGGATTGTGTCATTACAGACGTAGATTTCGATGATTATGCTTGGGCTGGTGTTAAGCACAAAGACGGTAACGTAGAGAGTTTCTTTCAAACAAAACCTTCATCAGAAGAAGCTGTTACATCACTTGTTGCATGCGGTTTTTTTAGTTTTTCCGATTCTATTTCTTTAATACGTTGCCTCATTATATCAAAGTACGATTTTGTTAATGCTTTAAATTTATATAATGATATTAATAAAATGTTAATAATTATGGTTAGCCGTTGGTATGACTTTGGGCATTTGCAAAATTATTTTCGTTCTCGTCGTCTGGTTACAACGGTGCGTTCTTTTAATTCGATGAAGATTACAAAATTTACTGTTGAGAAATCTTCATCGGACCATTTTAAGATGAATGCTGAGGTACACTGGTTAGAAAATATACCTAATAGTTTACAACCTTATAGTGTTCGTGTCTTTGATCACGGTGTTACTGATGATTGTTCTAAAACTTGCTACTCAACAGACTATCAATACGCGCCTAATTTAGCGGAGCTTTTTGTATTTTCTAAAGTTGGGCGTTTAACATGGAAGAAAATATTAGAATCGTGTGTTGATTTTCTAAAAATATGTGCAAAATATAAGGGAAATAAGAATAGAGATTATTATTTATCTAAATTAGTTGATGAAAAAACTAATGAACGAATAAATCAATATATTAAATACTCTGATTTTAACATTGATCATTCATTGAGATTTAATGGTATTCTATTGCCCAGCATGCGAGAAATTATTAAAAAATTACAAAGTTACGTAACTACCGATAATGATATCATTTCAACGGTTATGCATGGGGATTTTTGTTTTAGCAATATTTTATATAATTCAAGGAATCAACGTATTTCTGTAATTGATCCAAGAGGATATGTTTTTGCATCTAATGCTGAAATATATGGAGATCTACGATACGATATTGCTAAGCTCTCACATTCTATTAATGGGTTTTACGATTTAATTATTGCTGGGCGTTATGTTTTACACAATTCTTCACCCTATGATATGAATCTTACATTTGAGCCTGCGCCAATTCGGGATTGGTTAAAGCATGAATTTTCGAAAATTAATATTGCTGGTATAAATGTATCAAGCAATGAGATACAGGCTATTACTGCTTTACTATTTATATCTATGTTGCCACTACATGCGGACCGTCCAGATAGACAAAAAGCTTTTCTTGCAAATGCCATTAGACTTTATGCAGAAATAAAAGGTTAAATCTTATGATAGTAATACCGATGGCTGGTCTTTCTAGTCGTTTCGCGAAAGCTTGTTATGATAAACCAAAATATATGTTACCCTTAGCGGGACATTCTGTTTTTCGGCGCTCAATTATGAGCTTCTCTCATTATTTTAAGAAAGAAAAATTTCTTTTTATTGCAAGGGATGTTCAAAATACAATTCAGTTTATAGAAAATGAAATTCGAAAATTAGGAATTATTGATTATAAAATTATCAATTTTGACTAGATGATATCCTGTGGTATTATGTAAAAAAATGGAAAAGTGAGACAAAATAATGCTTAATGATCATATTACTATAATAACTCCAAGCTATGAAAAACATGTTGAGCAATATTTTGATATGCTTGAGAGTATTAAAAAATATTGTATAGATTTTGATGTTATAGAATTTGTTGTTATTGTTGAGCGGAATAATTATGAATTATTTAAGAAAAAATTTAATGATAAAAATATAAAGAATTTTAGGATTATTGAAACAGAGACAATTTTATCCGATTTTAATGTTAACGAACAACCTTCAGCCTTTTTAAAGCGTGTTGGGAAATTTACTTTTCAAACAGTTAAAAAACTAGGAGTATTTAAGTATATAAAGACAGATTGGTCTATAGTTCTTGATAGTGAAGGACTTTTCTTAAAAGAATTTTCTATAAAGAACGTTTTAAAAGATTATCTGGGATGTAAATATGTCATATATACTGATACCAAACCTCGTGGTGATTTGTGGTTAAACTCATTAGCACATCAAGTTAATAAAAATACTACCCAAGTATTACAATTTGATATTTCCTCTCGTTGGTTTATGGAATGTTTTCATTGGTTTTATGAAACAAAAAAAGTAAATGAATTGTTGAAACAATGTAAAAAATCTATCTTTTATTCCTATGTCATAGGAAAAAGAAAAAATTATAAGAGTTTTTTATATGAAGGAAGACATGTAGATTTTTTTGAAAATATTTTATATTATGGGTTTTTATGGAAAAACTATAGTAATGAGTATACATTCTATAATTTAAAAGATGAGCTTGATAAATTACTTCCTAAAAAAATCGCCGGACGCTTCATTTTAAATGAGCTTCCATTTTCTCTTTTTGGGAACGATTACCTATTAAATATAGTTACACCAGATGAGGTCAAAGAATTAACGCCGTTTTTAAAGAAATTTAAATTACCTTTTTTACGATTAGAACCTCCTTTTTTTAGTTCACAGTATTTCACCCAATTAAAAGATCTACCATATTTGATTGCAACGATTTCCTCGCATCATGCAAACTGGTTAAGGAAGAAAATTGCAGTATGTATATCTGGAGAATTTAGGCACATAATTCACCGCGTTCCTGAACAGCAGGTAAGGATGATTAAATCTTTTTTATCTGGTGTTGAATGTGATATTTTTATTCATGGTTGGCGTTCTACTTCTGAGGCATTAATTATTAATGAGTTAAAACCGAAAAAATATCTTTTTGAAGAACGAAAAGATTTTTCGGAATTAGTCTATATGATAACCTATAAGGAACCAAACATTAAGCCGGGACGTGATAATGGATCATTGTCTATGTTTTATAGTTTAGAGAAGACTTTCAAACTTCTTGAAGATAATATTGATGATTACGATTTTGTAGTAAGAATTAGACCCGATATTTATCCTGATATTTCATTAAAAGAGATATTAGTGAAAATAACGGATATTGGTGATTATATAAATAACTCTATATATGTGCCCCAAAATTTTCATTCAAAAGGCATAAATGATCAGATAGCTATTGGTCACGTGTCATCTATGAAAATATATTTTTCTACTTTTTCATTTATTAAAGAAAATATTAGAACTCTTTTCTTTAACCCAGAATATATCTTGTTAAAGAATATATTAACAAATAATATTAAACCTGTTTTAGTCGATATTCCTTATGCGCTAATGCGTGAACTTCCCATGCGCATTAGAGAGATTAATAGAGTCTTAGATCATCAAGAACATGTATGGTGGTCTAAGACTGATAATTTACCAGTTGCATGCGATTTAACAGAATATTTTCTTGAGAAAGAAAAATCTATGGAAACAATAATGCTCGAAAATTTTCCTAATGTTTGTTTTATATTATATAAAAAAAATTTTTTCAGCCAGAGTTGGCTAGAAATCGTTATTGATGATAACAATCCATCTGTTACTGTAAATCAGTTTAAGAAAAATTTTTTTGTATGGAGTGCAATTCCTTTTACATTTGAGGGAGTGTTTAATTATTATCATGATGCGAAAAAATTTTTCTTTAAACAAGATGACAACTATGTGATTTCTTTTTGGGGAAAAAGCAATAAATTTGTTAATAAAAAATTAATTGTCAAAGAAAGTAATTTAACTGGAATCCCACCTTTATCACAACGAAATAAAGATCACGCTTGGAAGAAATATTCTGAGTCTAACATATTTATGAGTAATTCGGTTTATTTCAAACCATTAATATGTAAAATTATTTTTTATTTACTTTTAAAAATCAACGATAACAATAGAAAAAGAAAACTCATTAATGACCCGGTAAATTTTTTCCGTGATTCTAGGTTTGGATTATTAAGAAAATTTGGCGAATTTTATTTTAAATAGAGATAATAATTCCTTTCTTGGTAATTTTACCATCCATATTTATAAGTTCTGTAAACTTTACTTATTTTAATTTTGAGTGATTTTAAATAAAGAATTTAACGATATAATTTTGATTAATATCACTCGATAATTTATTTTACTTTATTTTTTAAGTAATAATAACCAATTTTTTTTGTAATTAAAGATCGTGAATCATTAAAAAATTTATCAGGAGAAAAAATAAATTTACTTTTCATTTTATCTGAAAGTATTATAGAGTAAAAAGAGAATATTATTTTTCTAAATTTTCCGTTCCCATAGTGTAGCGGGGATTTGTTTGGTAAATTTTTTTCTAATAAAAAAGTATTTTTTGAAAGTTTTTTAATATTATTATCTACATTTCCTTTTAGAATATCTTTATATGAAATTTCGCGATTAAGTAGCATAAAGCGCCACGCATCTTCTGATATGCACAGTGATCGTTTATATGGATTGGCAAGCTCCTTTTGATAGTCTTTATTAATTCTCAGTGAAAGAAATTTATTACCACTAATATAAAAATTATCTACTAATAGATCCATACAATAATCTACAGAACGTTTATCGTTAATATAATCAAGATGAAATTTTTTTCCTAATTTTTTAAACACAGTTGAATAAATATATTGTTCAACTGCTAAACGTAGATTGAATTTTCTTTCATAAAAGTTAACATCATCACGTTTATACTCTTCGTAATAAACGGCGTCTTTGAAGGTATAGAACGGGATGTCCCAAATTTTTTTCACATCTTCAGTTAAGCCGAAATTCAGCCAGTCGCTTATATGTAAAGGAAAGCGTTCTTCAGAATAAGGGTTGAGAGTGTAGATCCAGGATACTAGAACACGCTGCTTAAAGACTAAACTAGCCTCTTTACGAGGGTATGCATAATTTTTACAATATAAATCAATAAAATTTGTATTCAAAAAAACAGCATCATTACGAATACGTAAGACATAAGGATTACTAACAACAGAAAGACCGTCCTGAGAACTTTTAATTAAAAAATTTATATTATTACTTTCTGTTGTATCATCTTTAATTGGCGGCAATGAATTCACAAGAGAAAATTCATCAAAGATAATGATATTGCACGTTTTTTTTATAATATTTATAGGATTAGATAATGTAAAGTCAACAATAAAAACATTATTAATTGATTTTATCAAGTGATTTTCGTTATTTATATTATTGAAAATCAAACAGTCTGTCGTAGATATTGAGAGTATTATTTCTGCTTCAGGTAGTATTTGACGCCAATGAAAACAATGATTGGCAATGTTGGAAATATTACTTTGTATCACAGGGCCTTGTATTACGATCGAAATATTTTTTTTAATATAATCTGGATCGTTAATAATATTCATTGGAAAACTCATTATAAATTACAGCAATGGCTTAAGGCAGAGGTAACGCTCTCTTTCCAAAGATAAGGTTGCCAGTTTTCCAGAGCATTTTTTTGTTTTTGCCAAAGGGGACCATGGATAGTAAAATCATCGACGGCTCTTTGCCATGCTGGCGCATCTAACGGATCGCAATAATGGGGGATTGTTCCTCCTACTTCTCTTAAAACCGGAATATCGGCACAAATACTTGGTATGCCTAAGCTCATAGCTTCTATTAAAGGTAAACCGTATCCTTCCACGAAACTGGGAAAAACTAGTCCATTAGAGTGCTTTAATAATGAAGTAACTTCTTCATCAGAAAGATGATTTTTTTCCAGGACAGTCTCTTTCAAAGAGAGAGAACGTTCCAGAAGGTCTAATATGTTTTCGTTTTCCCATCCACGTTTTCCAACGAGAATAAGGCGCGGGACGTTTTCTTTTTCGCGCTCTTCGACCATCCTACGCCATAATTGAAGCAGGAGGAGGTGGTTCTTGCGAGGTTCGATTGTGCTTAAACATACAAAATAGGGGTGGAAATCGTTTCGTTGGTGACCTACAGTAGAAGCGACATCATTATTTATGGCGTAATCATTTACGCCATGAGAAATTGTCCAAATAGGGACATTCGTACGTTGAGCATACTCAAAGTGAGGTGCCAGAGAGTTACGTACGGCATAAGTTGGAACGATCACGGCATCTGCTAATGCGGTTACGGTCTTAATACGTGCTTTATGACGATTTGGCTCGCGCGGAGTGGCATATTCTGGATAATCAATGGGTATCAGATCATGCACCATGGGCACAAATTTTGCACCTGTTTGTTTTAAGAACCGATGAATAAGATCTATATTCATTAAATGATGGTGTGATAATAGTAGATAATAAGATGGTCCTTCCCATTTTGGGATTCTCCGACCAAGAAACAAAAGTCCTTTGAGTTGTCGTGCTATTGTCCTAACGGTGGATAGGCTTTCTATATGGCCTGAATTCCATACCTCTGATAATGCATTGATAAATAAGCGGGCTTTGTGCATAGGCAAAGCCCCCATCCAACCGGCCAAGGATAGAGCTGTAAATTGGATTTGATGGGGATAATAGCCAAGCAAATGCTCAGCATAAGCTAACTCCACACGGTCAATGCCGGTAGGCACAGTTTGTCCAGCACGCGAAAGCAGGCGTGATATATCAAGGATAAAGCGGGGGGATTTCTGGCTCATATTCTATCCTGCTTTTGATAATTTTCAAGGCGTATAATGGCACTTTTGGTAAGTTTTTCTAATCCTTCTTCTGAGAAAAATCCGCCGGGAATCAAACATTGGTCAATTAAAACACGGCGAAAAGCTGCGAAGGTGATGGCATCTGGTGGTTGCGGTGATTGCCAGAATTTTTCGAGTGTAGATTGGTCAGTAAGACCTGGCATATTATAAATGGCATGACCTAATGTTTTCGTAGGTACATTACAAGCCAAAGCAAGTGTCCCTGTTGTGCTATTAACCGTTACTACGCCGCGCGCATGCCGGACGAGTAGGGCGATATCACCAAGTTCCATATAATCGACACGGTTACTAACACCATGAGCGGCAGCCAGGCGCTTTACAAGGCTTTTCCAGTCCTGGACGCCATTATCGAGGGGATGTTCTTTAATAACGAGGCGCAAATCCAAAGGGGCGTGTCGAGCAAATGAGACCAAAACTTCTGTGATGACCTCAGCAACGCCCGAATAGGAAGAATGTAAGCGTAACTGGGCATCTGCATCTAGCTGCAATGGGAGAAGCATATAAGGCTTGGGACCAACGGTAAGCCATTTAGTTAAAGCCTTACTTCTTTTCTGAGCTTTTTTACGGCGCAGAAGGCGTCGAAGCCAGCCTATACCTTCGACGAGAGGGGGCCAGGGGCGATAATCGGTCCAGTAAGGGAAACGCCATTTCAATAATATAGTGGCGCTATTATAAGCAATCCCTTCCAAGGCACGACGTTTAAAAGAAGATGGTACGGATTCATGGGGCGCTGCTGGTGGAAGTGCTTCAGCCCTTTTCAAATACCATTCAGGATCTTTGGGGAGTGAAGAATTCCCATTCACCCCGCCAAGTTCTAATGTAACCCAATCAGGGCGGATATAGCCTTCTTCAAACACGTGAACGGCAATATTCATCTCACGACATATGAGAATAGCCTGACGATGAAGCTCACGGCAATCACCAAATAAGATAACATCTGAAATTGAGTGACGTTTTAAAACTTGTCCTAAAAATGCTGGCCATGTCCCATAATTACTTCGGAATGCAATGCCACCATTTAAACGCCAGAAAAGTTCATCACCACCATTAAAATTGATTTTCCAAACTTTATGTCCCCTTTTTTTTAAGGCACGACCGATATTTTGGAAAAAAGGCCCCATTAAACCTTGCAAGAGCAGAAAACGCCGCGGTGTTTTAGTTTTGCCTGTTAAAGAGGCAGGTATAATTGTATCTGTTTCTGTTAAAGCAGGATTTTCAAATGGAGATGTTTTAGATGAAATAGACATAAAATGGTTTCAATAAGTCAGAATATCATGAATTATCTAGGCTTGAGGTGCCCGATAATGAGCGAAAAGACGCGTAAAAAAGCGGCGTATCTGCCCCTGCTTTTCACGCAAGCGCATCGCCAGAGTGGGGCGCCAGAGTTCTGCTTTACCAAAGCAGGCAATTAGTTCCTCAACTTCACAACATCGTTGTGTTTCCGGGTTAAAATAACGGGGATAGAGAATAAGTGTGATGGCAGCGAGATCGATAATATTCCGTAACCTTCCACGTCGTGGTAATGGGGGGCCAAGATGTGTTGTCAGTCCCCAGCCGGCATAAAAAGGGGCGCCGTATGTTATTACTTTCTTGCCACGTAATAAGGCTTCAAATCCTGTAAGGGAAGTCAGAGTATGAACTTCATGAACCTGCTCAAGAAGAGTGCTCATATTCCCACCGCGATGGATCATATTCGCATATTTATAAATAACACTATCGGATAGACTACCTGACCGATGTCCCGCTTCCACGTCGGGATGTGGACGGTAAATAATCCACGAATCTGGATTTTTTGCGCGGACTTCGCGGAGTAACGAAAAATTATCAGTAATTTCTCCCCCTCCTTTTATGACAGAAAGGTCACCCGCAACTTGTCCCGGAACTAAAAGAATTCGAGAGTGAGAAGGTGCGTTTATCAGCATTCCATGTTCTGCCGTAGCTGCATATTTAGAGATATGTAATGTGCGTAGGAGGTCGATAAGTTTTTCCGCGCGCTTATGCAAGCTAGCTGATATATGAACCGTGGAAAGCATAGTTTCCAAGTCGCTAGGATGGGACGGGTCAACATAAGCACCCCGACGATCCACAATGATCGAGGAAGGGGGAAGGAAACCACTACCAAGTCCTATAGAGCGAATAAAACCATCCTCTATAAAATAGAGGGGCACACCAAGATTTTTTGCTTTTTTTTGTAGTTCAGGTGTTACATGACTTGCCCACACCCCCAATGCTCCTTCTTTTTTATAGGCATATGAAAGGGCTCGCTCTGGCGATAGGAAAAAACGTACGGGCATTCTTCGCTCCAGGAAAGAACGAATGCGTTTCTGTTTCCACCAAGAGATACCCCAACAGGCAATTATAGGCTCGTTAGAAAGCATAGGAGGCCCGAATAAAAACTGACGATTGCTAAAATTCATATTAAATTTAGATCATTATATACATTCACATAAGTAAATAAATAGTAAAAAATATATTTATAAATCATTTATAATTTTATGAAAAATATAAATTAATACTTTTTAGACTTATTTTATCACTGTCATATAATAATTGTTAATACAAATTGTATATTTATATGTTAAAATAAACAATATTAATTTATAATAATATATTATAATTAAATCATCGATATTATTTTAAATTAATTACTCTTCATGGTTGCTATTTTTAAATATAAAAATCTATTACTTTAAAATAAATTTAAGAAAGTAGGTTAAATATCTGTGCATATAAAAGCATAAGTGGTCATATATGCCTAATAAGATTCATGATAGACAATTACCTGCGGAAGTGGTGTTGATCTTTTGAAGGGAGTGGAGAAAGGTTAGAGCAATTAAACCAGAAATTTTCTTCTAATATTATAACAAGTATAAGTAAAAATTTAGTATAGTAAAAAATTAAGCCAACATATGGAGTTGTATAAACGGTAATTAACCTCTTTTCTGTATTTATATCCAAAGTTTTTGTGCTATTTTACTCTGATATTAGGCCGTACATATAAATATTTAAGAGAGTTTTTTTGTCCACTTTATATTTCGGGTCTAAATAATAGTAGATATTGCGTCCATCTGCGTAGGTTGTGAGTGTAAGAAACTGCTCAGCTAGCAGCTCTTTGTATGCTCTTTGATAAAAACCATATCTAATTTTGTAGGCAGTAACGGTCTTTGTTTCTATCAGCTAGTTAGCAGTCGTCATAAAGGCCAAATTTTTTGAACGATTTCTATGATCAAATCGTGATTGAACCTTAAATAGAATGAGATCAGTTAAAGTTCAACACGTTGACGGGCAATTACTTTCTGTTCTGCTTGAGAATATGTGAACGATGTTAGACAGTATAATGCTGGGAATGAGGCAGAAGATGTATAGCTGAGCAAGCCTGGAAAGGCGATCATAGGGCATTTACGGTTGGTAGAAGTCGAACTTTATACTCGTTCCTTCGATCAGAAATGCCTTGCTAGAGAGGCCGTTGAGCGGATGCGAAGAGTAAAACATCACCTAAAAAATGGCGGTTCATCAATGTGTCTGGAATTCCGTGGCGGAGAGAGAGGGATTCGAACCCTCGGTACGCTATTAACGTACACACGCTTTCCAAGCGTGCGCCTTAAGCCGCTCGGCCATCTCTCCGTTTAAGGCTTGGGGAACATAGCAGGGTTTAAATTTCTTGCAACCCCATTCTGCGCATTAAGCACAAATTTTTCTATTTTTTCTAATGATTTAATACCACGGCTTTCTTCTACACCAGACGAAACATCTACAGCAGGCGCCCCGCTTGTTTGAATGGCATAGGCCACATTATCCGGCGTAAGTCCACCTGCGAGGAGCCATGGGGCAGGAGGTGTCCAGTTTTTGGTCAGGCTCCAGTCGAAGCTTTTTCCCAGACCACCCGGTTGCGATTCATGTGTGTCTGCCGGGGCTTCTAGGACGTATCCATCGAGGTTATTTACCTCTGAAGGAAGATCTACGGTGCTTTTTATGCCCCTTGCCTGCCAAACAGGGCAGTGAAAATGCTGTTTGATCGCCAGGACTTGTTCTATTGGGCCATATAACTGCAATATATCGAGAGGGAGCACGCGAAGAGTTGCTTCAATTTCATTAAAGCTCGGGTTGACGAACAGTCCCACCCTTTGTGGTCCTCCTGCTTGAGAAGAAGCTGTTGCCTGGTGGAGTGCAAGAGCATGCTGCGCTGTAATAAAGCGGGGAGAGGGTGGATAAAAGACAAATCCTACCCATTTTACGCCCAGGATAGAGCATAGCTGCATCTCTTCTGGGTGTTTCAAACCACAAATTTTGACGTCAATCATCAGCCTTCCAGTTCTGACTGGATTGCCTTGGCGACCTGAAGAGGGTCAGGCGCTGTTGTAATAGGGCGCCCTACAACAATCCAGTCAGCGCCAGCATGGGCTGCCTGATGAGGTGTCATAACACGCTTCTGATCATTGGAATGAGAGCCCGCCGGACGTATACCAGGTACGACGAGAACAGGCTCTTCCCCCAAAGCATCACGTAAGGCACTGATCTCGTGAGCAGAGCAAACAAGACCATCAGCGCCAGAATTTATAGCCATTTTCCCGAGACGTATGACTTCATTCAAGGGCGTGTCATTAATTCCGATAGCCTGGAGTGACTGCTCATTCATGCTGGTCAGGACAGTGACAGCAAGGAGCTTTGGTCGGGTCGCAGAGGGAGTGACCTGTTCCAGCGCTTCACGAGAGCGGGAGATCATTTCCGGCCCACCAAGAGCATGGATTGTCATTAATTCTGGTGTAAGCGAGGAAAGGAGAGACCGCAGACCGGATGCTACCGTATTGGGAATATCATGAAGTTTCAGATCAAGAAACAATGTCTGACCGTCTGTTACCTCTTTTACAGCATTCAAGCCGCAACTATAGGTAAATTCTAATCCTAATTTGAAAGCGTCAACTGCTCCCTGAAGAGTAGAAACCCAATGATGGGCCTGATTTTTGTCGGCAGTATCGAGAGCGGCAATCAGTTTGGTACGGCGGGTGGTCATGAAGAGGGGCTTTGTTCCGGAATAATAGAGGTTTGAACAGGTGCGGGCGTTTCAGTAACAGATGGTCGTAGTGCTTTTTGAGAGTTTATCTGTTGCTGGAGCTCAGCAATTTGTTTTTCGTATGTGCGTGACTGATTCTCTGCACGACGAGCGCGGCTTCTCTGTTTAAGCTCTCCGGCCCAACCGATAAGAAGCCCGATAAGGAGAAAAAAGACTGAAAGCCCGAAAGCTAGCAGTCCTACAGACATATGAAAGCCTTTGGAAATAACCCACATCTCTGAAGGGGCGGGATTAGACAGAGAAAAAACGGTGAGTAGTGCCAGAAGGCATACAATAATTACAAGTCTTATCATAGTTTCTTCCTAGCGTGTCCGATAAAGGTTAGGCAAGCCGGTATTATAGGGAGGAATGATTTTTATTTTTGTAAAAAATGATGTCCTGATTTATAAAATTTTGGAACTTATTTTTAATATGTAAGCATAAAATCATTTTAAAAGAGAATGTTCGTGGTAGATCTGGCAGATGATAAAAATATTGTTCCCTCGACTGAAAAACCATCACCTATGCCAGAATGGAAGAAGTTTGACGCTGAATGGTATTGCAGGCGTTATCAGTCAGTTTTAAGCGAGGAAGAAAAACAAGCCGATCCCACCAGACTTGAAGAAATATGGCGTGAGACGACAAGCAGGGCCGGACGCTCTCCAAACCGGTTCTTTGATGAAGAATGGTATCTCTCTTATAATAGTGATATCGGTCGTGTAATCCGTGCAGGAAGCATTTTTGAGACAGGTTTCCAGCATTATGAAGAGATAGGTTTTGGCGGATGTTCGCCTCACTGGCTTTTTCGGGAAGAAGATTATTTCAGGAAAAATCCCGATTTAAGCTACAGGGCCTTATTATCTGATGGTTTTGTTAATGGATATGACCATTATATCCGTATTGGGGACCGGGAAGGCAGGCAGGTCAGCCTGTATTTTCAGCCGGAACTGTTTGTCAGCCAGGCAATTCGTGAAGGGCTAGATATTGATAGCACCTTAGGGCCATTGAGTATTTTCCTGTCTCTGGAAAATACTCAATGTGGGTTTTTGCGTACTTCGTGGTATTTTGACCCGCAATGGTATCTTAAACGTTATCCAGAAGTTGAAGAACTGCTCAGAACAGGGCGTTATGCTCTGCCGCTTGAGCATTATCTCTGCAATCACGAGCCGACACGTTTTGACCCGAACCCTTATTTTAAGGAAGCTTATTACCTCGCCCAATATCCAGATATTGAAAGGGCCATAGAAGATGGGCGTTACCGCAATGGTTATGAACATTTTTTATCAGCAGGCCTTTATGAAGGGCGACACCCTCAGGCCTCAATAGAGCTCGATCTGGACGTGATGAAAGGGGATAAGGCCCATCTTCTGATTGACCATAATGTCAGGGATGCGTTTGCTCTTTTTGTCAGGCAGAAAGAGGAAAATTTTCCATTAACCAACCTGACATGTTCAGTTGAAGCTGCGCGCAAGCTTGCGATCATGCGGCTGGAAGCGCATTTACCAGCTCTTTACCGGAAACCGCTTGTTTTTGAGCCAGTAGCCGAGCCAGAATTAAGTGTCATTCTTTTTTCCCAGGGTGATTATCTTTCAGTTACTGCAACGTTACTTTCGTTATACGAGCAAGGATTTTCGGATCAGGAAATTATCATTATTACCAGAGGGAGCCTTCATGAACAGGGGCGCCTGAAACTGACCTTCAGGAATATCTCAGTGATATCTTTTTCTGAGTGGAAGACAGAGAGCGCATTATTCCTTGAAGGCGTCCAAAAAGCACGTAGTGAAAAATTATTGTTCATTTATGCAGGTACGACGCTTCACCACAATGCATTTTCAGTTATTTCATCATGCTTGGCTGATGAAACCATATCAGGAGGTGGTGGTCAGGTTATAGCTGCCAATCAGAAAGTTCTTGAAGCAGGTGTTCATGTTTTCCGTGATGGGTCACTGAAAATTTATGGGCAGGGTGATAAAGCCTTTTCTGCTCCTATTTCATTTATCCGGCAGGTTGAAGGTTTTCAAAGAGGCGCATTTTTTGCCCGGAAAGATGTTGTACAGCCTGTTTTGGCAGAGTTGATGACCTTTGATAATGAAACAGGCTTCTTGCGGCTCACAACTTTATTAAGTGCTCTCGGGAAAAAGCTTCTTTACTGCCCTGAACTAGTTATGACTGACCTGGAAACGATGCAGAGCTTCACGCCGCCTTCTTCCGTTTCTGAGCGCTTAAAGCAGAATTTTCCCCTATATTTAGCAGCTAGACCTCTCCCATCAGATCAGGCCTTACCTTTATACAAACAAAAGAAAAAGACTGTTCTGTTTGTCTATCAGCACCTTCCTCTTAAAATAGAAGGTGGTCTGGCACGTCGTGCTTTTGATTTGCTGGAGATATTTGACGAAGAAGGATGGGACATCACGTTACTTGCCCTGCATGAAGGTTCTGAAGACAGGCTCCTGTTACGGCAGTCATATCCTCTTAGTGTTAAGTGGTTTGTGGGAGAACATTATCTGCAGGATTTTTTCTGCCAAAAGACAACAGAATTTGATCTTGTGTGGGTGAATAGCTCGTCAGTTGCACGTCAGCTTTTAGGGTTTTTAAAACCATCAATAAGGTCTTCACAGGATTTTATTTTGGATATTACGGATCAGGAAGGAAGTGGATTACGTTCTACAGAAGCCTTTTTGAGGCGCTCTCTTACGGGAGAGAATGATCTGGCTCTTTTAATTGAGGAAATAAAAGAAGAGCTTTCAGAAAGCTGGCTTTGCCGGGCTATCGTTACCGATAATGAGCAGGAAGCTAATTATATAAGGATGGCTGAATGTTTTAATGTCCTCGTAATTCCAAACTCTTTTCGTCCGTTGGATTTCGCTCCACAGATGAAAGAGCGGACAGGTTTGCTGTTTCCACTCCCAATTTATAAAATGGGCGATCCTGCACATGATGGGTTGGAGTGGTTTTGCCTAAAAGTAACGCCTATTCTTAGGGACATCATACCAGAAGAGCTTCCTTTATGGATTAGTAGTTACCATCATCCTGCTGTGGATCTGAGGTTTTATGAGAGATTTACACCGATAAAAGGTATTACAGACTCTCTTTCCTTAGAAGAAAAAATGGCTCAATGCCGCCTTGCTGTTATTCCTACCCGGATTGCAACGACAGTTACGCCGGAAATTATGGATGTGATGGGTGCTGCCCTGCCAGCTGTTATGAGTTTGCCAGTCATGGAAGGGATAGGGTTTAACGCGGAAGAAGGAATGGAGGGCGGTTTTAATGACCCTGAAACCTTTGCGCTAGCTATTGCCGAACTTTATAATAATGAGTCTGTTTGGAATAGGCTTGCTCAGGCAGCGTCAGAGAAGGTGAGCAGAAATTTTAGTAAAAACTGTTTCAAAGACGCTATTACGGCTTTGTTGAGGCAACTTGATGACGTTATTTTTCAGGATGTTCCTCTAAAAGCTGAGCCTTTACGCCGAAAGCGGTATTTCCAGCCAGCGCCTCTGGTTCTAGCTTCTAGTGAAATTGAGGTGGAGGTCGAAGAGATCGATGAACGTGAGCCAGATATTAAACTTGGTGTTACATTAGAGACATAAAAGAAGGCCTATTATGAAAGAGATAAACAAACTTTCCGAAGTTTTGAATCATGTGGATCAGACTCTTGAAGGGGCGCTGGAACGGTTATGGTCTCTTTTACGGATACCGAGTATTTCTACCCAACCTATACATAAAGAACACTGCCTGAAAGCTGCAGAATGGCTTAAAAGTGAGCTTGCGATTTCAGGGTTTAAGTCATCTGTGGAGCCAGTTACATGGGCAGCTCCTGGTCATCCAATGGTTGTTGGGGTGCAGCATGCCCGTTTCCCTTTCAAGACGCATGTGCTGTTTTACGGTCATTATGATGTACAGCCTGTAGATCCGGAAAATTTATGGCTATCGCCTCCTTTTGAGCCCGTGCTTCAGGATGTAAACGGACGCAAGGTCATTGTTGCCAGAGGAGCTAGTGATGATAAAGGTCAGTTAATGACTTTTCTCGAAGCCTGCCGTGCCTGGAAAGATGTTACAGGGCATCTGCCTGTTGATGTCACGGTCATATTGGAAGGTGAAGAAGAATGTGGCGGCGGGAATTTGCGGCCGTTTCTTGAAGCCCATAAAGAGCGGCTCAAAGCAGATGTTGCGCTGATCTGTGACACTTCAATGGCTGATCGCACCACGCCAGCCATTACGACGTCCTTGCGGGGTTTATTGGCTGAAGAAATCATCGTTAAATGTGCAGCACAGGATTTGCATTCGGGCATATATGGTAATGCCGCACGTAATCCTATTGAGGTTTTATGTAATTTATTTGCAAAAATCCGTGATGAAAACGGCCGTATCATGATCCCTGGCTTTTATGATGGGGTTGAAGAACCGTCGGAATATAAACGCAAACAATGGTCTGCTCTTTTCCCGGATGATCTTTCTTTATTAGATGAGGTCGGTCTTGCACATGCTGCGGGAGAGAAGGGATATAGTGCAATTGAGCAGGTCTGGGCGCGACCGAGCTTCGAAATTAATGGTATTTCAGGTGGCTATGAAGGAGAAGGTTTTAAAACCGTTATCCCCGCTGAAGCATCTGCGAAAATTTCATTTCGCCTTGTACCCGGGCAAAATCCTGAAGTTCTGCGTGAGAAGTTCCGTAAATTTATAAAAGATCATCTGCCAGAGGATACTGAAATTGTCTTTATATCTCACGGCGCCTCACCGGGGTTTGCCTTTTCTGATAATAAAGGCTTTCTCCCACAGGCACTTGAGGCATTGAGTGAAGAATGGGAGCATGAAGCTGTGGAGGTTGGATCAGGTGGTTCCATTCCGGTGGCTGGTGATATGAGAGAGGCCCTCTCAATAGATAGTTTAATGATTGGGTTTGCACAAAATGATGACCGGATTCATTCACCGAACGAGCAATATGGTCTTGAGTCATTTCGCAAGGGGATAAGGTCATGGGTGCGTATTCTTGATAAACTGTCCCAGAGATGAAGGCTGTAGACATACCTCTTCCTCTTGCCATGACGATGGGAGACCCGGCAGGGATAGGACCATTTCTGGCAGGAAAGGCCTGGAAGCATTTTAGAAAAACAGGGACGGTTTTTTTCTGGGTAGGTGACCCCTCTTTAATAGGCAAAGATGTCCCTGTTAAAGTTATTGATTCGCCGGAGCAGGCTACGGTCTTATTTGACGAGTTTTTGCCCGTTATAGCTCTCTCCTGTCGTGTTGGGGTCAGGCCAGGGCAGCCAGATTCCAGGAATGCTGAGGCAGTTATCTCGAGCATTGACTATGCTGTACAGGCTGTCCAGAAGGGACAGGCAGGTGCGGTTGTAACCAATCCTATTGCAAAACATATTCTGGCAGAGACCGGGTTCAAATATCCTGGTCATACGGAGTATCTGGCACATCTTTGCGGTGTTTCAGGTCAGGAAATCATGATGCTGGCCTGCCCTGATCTGAAAGTTGTCCTGACAAGTGTGCATGTTTCCTTACGCCGGGCGCTGGAGGGGTTAAATCAGGACCATATCATTGAAGTGGCTTTGCGGACTTATGAGAGTTTGCAGTGTGATTTTGGTATTCATTCTCCACGGATTGCCATAGCCGGGATTAATCCTCACGCTGGAGAGAAGGGGCTAATGGGCGATGAGGAAATGCTTATTATAGAACCAGCAGTGAAAAGCCTTCGTGATAAAGGTCTTGATGTTTCTGGTCCTTTCCCTCCTGACACCTTATTTAGCGCTGTGATGAGACCTCGCTATGACGTGGCGGTTTGCCATTATCATGATCAAGGTCTGATTCCTGTCAAAACACTTGATATGATCAGAGGGGTGAATGTGACCCTCGGGCTTCCTCTTATACGTACGTCTCCAGATCATGGGACAGCCTTTGATCTTGTCAGGACTCATAAGATCGATCAGATCAGTCCAGAAAGTTTATATGCAGCAGTGCAAATGGCTGATGAAATGAGCCGGAAAAGACAGGATTTCAGGAGGAAAAAATGATTCGTCTAGGTGTTAATATTGATCATGTTGCGACATTAAGAAATGCCCGTGGTGAATCCTATCCTGACCCTGTAGAGGCAGCACGTTACGCTATTAAAGGGGGGGCTGATGGCATAACAGCGCATTTGCGTGAGGATCGTCGGCACATTCGTGATGAGGATATTAAGCGTTTGCGCCAGCTTCCGGTTCCGTTGAATTTTGAAATGGCAGCGACGGAAGAAATGGTTTCCATAGCCTGTGAGGTTAAACCTCATGCCTGCTGTCTGGTTCCAGAAAAGAGAGAGGAACTTACAACTGAAGGGGGGCTGAATATTAATGAGCTTGAAAGTGATCTTCGTCCTAAAATAGAACGCCTGAAAAAGTCCGGTATTCGTGTCTCCTTGTTTATAGACCCTGATCTGGTACAGATTGAAACAGCCTGTCGTCTAGGAGTCCCTGTCATTGAACTTCATACAGGGGCTTATGCCCAGGGGAAAAAGGGTGAGCTGGAAAGACTACAAAAAGCTGCTTCAAAGGGACAGGAAAAAGGTCTCGAAATTCATGCAGGGCATGGACTGACTTACGATAATGTTACACCCATCACAATGCTCTCAGGACTGGCAGAACTTAATATAGGGCACTTTCTTATCTGTCAGGCTCTCTTTACGGGTCTGGAAAACTCTGTCCGTCATATGAAGGACTTGCTCATATAATTATGGATTTTGTAAAGAGACCGGTTTTTTTTCCGTTTGTGCTGGTCTGATAAGCGGCTTGGTAAGATCTTTATCAAAATATGGTACATACTTTCCTGATTGGTCGGAATAGGTAGCAGTAGAACTCTGGGGAGGAGTTCTGCCAGGATGGAAAGCGGAAATTGGTCCAAAAGGCCAGGTTGCTTTCACTTCATGCATCGTTGCCTCAATCTGACGTGCGCATCCTCGTGTAATCATGGAGCAAATACCATCTGTGCCGATATATTCATCATCATCACCAGCATAATGAATTTCCGAGACACGTTCATGATCAAGCCTTACTATCATGAGGCAGTTAGAGCCGGGAGGGCCAGAGAATGCCTGATAAAGCTCAATAACCCCACCGATAGGGATTAAAGATGAATCTTGAGGAACCGAGACTTTACGAGAGACTTCGTACTGCCAGAGTTCAGTTGTATCATTAAGTTTTTTGCTACTTTTGGGAGTACCTGCACAAGCCTGGAGGTCATAGCTTGTCATCCCTATCATCTCATATTGAGCACGATGTGCCTCACGGGCATCAAAATAGCCACATCCTTCCAATAGAAAGGAAAAGAGGAGCGATGAAGCGATTTTCGTAAAATCAGAGCGTTTCAAAATTTCGGCCTGACATTGTTTAAATCTCAAAGATGAAGTCGCCCAATATCATAAAAAGAGCCTCACAGAAAGGATCGCCTCTGAAGAATGGGTTTCGTAAAAAGTGACTATGCGATAGAAAGAGTAAGTATTGTGTTTATATAAGAGAGATATTTATGGCTGAGATGTCATCTTCTGAAATGGCCCGATTACAGCAGGCATTAAAACGCTTGTTAGGGTCGCCCAAATTGACCGTTGTCAAACCTCCACGCAAAGGAATGAGTGTGGAAGTCGCTGTTGATGGCGAAGTCATTGGCACTGTCTATCGTGATGAGGATGAAGGCGAAGTTTCGTATGCCATCAACATCACTGTGTTGGAAGAAGATCTGCCAGAGGCTTAAAGATAGTCTGGTTGTGCACTCACATAATGGGTGCACAGCTTTCCATCAGCCAGGAATGAAGTGATTGATCCAGAGAGGGTAGGACCATTTCCTGAACCTTAGCGTGATAGTTATTCAGCCAATCACGTTCTGAAGGCGTCAGAAGACTCAGATCAATCATTCTCTTATCAATGGGTGTATAGCTCAGGATTTCAAATTCAAGGAAGTTACCTTCTGCACTGTCAATGGTGCTTTCTCTGATTAAAAGCAGGTTTTCAATCCTGATGCCATAATGGCCTTCTTTATAATAGCCTGGCTCGTTTGACAGGATCATGCCAGCTTCCAGTCCCGCTGGGCGAGGGGCGGGGGAGATTGACTGAGGGCCTTCATGGACTGAAAGATAGGACCCAATTCCATGTCCCGTGCCATGATCATAATCCAGCCCTACCTGCCAGAGATACTGGCGTGCAAGACTGTCTAACCTGTAGCCAGGCATAGCGCGTGGAAAACGTGCCTGTGCCAAGGCGATATGTCCTTTCAGAACATTTGTATAGGCTATGCATAAGGAAGAGGGAGGGGCAGCAGGACCAATCCATATTGTACGCGTAAGATCGGTCGTGCCATAGGGATATTGACCACCACTATCGACAAGATAAACCTGATTGCCACAAACAAAGCTGTCCTGACCTTTTATGGCGCGGTAATGTGGATAAGCGCCATTAGGCCCAAGAGCAGAAATTGTCTCAAAACTATCTTCCCGGTAATCGGGAGAGAGAGCACGAAATGCCCTTAGTCTGGCTGCGAGTTCGGTTTCACTTTTTCCTACACCCTCCTGTTCAAGCCAATGCAGAAAACGGACCATGGCAAGGGCATCCTGCAAATGTGCTTTTCTGGCGCCTTCCTGTTCGACATGATTTTTAATGGCTTTAGGGAGCGTGCATAGATCTTGTGCAAAAACAATATTAGCTTTTGCTGCCCTTAACGTAAGGATAAACCATAAAGGCGTAGTTGCCGGATCTATCCTTACGGTCTCTGCTCTCAATCTGGAGAGTTTATCTAGGAGAGATTCTGGTGGAATTATGTTGACCAGTTCATCCAGGGGGGATTCTATTCTGTCTGATTTTATAAAAAAATCGAAGCTAGCATCGTCATATAATAAACCATAAGCATGAGCGACGGGCGTCATAGGTACGTCATGACTTCTTATATTCAGTAACCATGCCAAAGAGGTACCATCAGCGATGATCATGGCTTTCTGGCCAGAATCTTTCATCTGTCTGGCGATTTTCTGCCTTTTGGAAAGACTTTTCTCACCGGTATATTGTAATTCATGCAGTAAGACTGCTTGTGAAGGAGGGAGGGGCTGATCTTCCCATGCTAGGTCAATCGGGTTTTCAGCTAAAGGAACAAATTCAACGTGATCATTCTGCCACGAGTCATACTGGTTTTGACTGACGAGCTTAGGATCAAAACCTATTCTTAATTTTTGATTTTTCTTTTTTGCAATCTGTTCAAGCCACGATCGGGGTGGAAATTTACAGATATGGTAGCGTTCCCATAATTTGTGGGGAACCTGTTGCTCCATCTGTACAATATAACGTCCGTCAGAAAAGACAACACCCTGATCCTCAAGAAGAATGGCTAACCCGGCACTTCCCGTAAATCCTGTCAGCCAAGCCAGCCTTTCAGCGTAAGGGGCGACATATTCACCGAGATATTCATCTCCGCGGGTAATCAGAAAACCTGATACACCCATTTTTTTAATCATATCGCGTGTTTTTTGCACACGTTCATGGAGGAGTGATGCAGTCGGATCAGCCATAATAAATCCTATAAATTATAGGGTTTTCTGATGATAAGGGTCGCCCATGGTCCTTCAGTAAGGATTTCTTCAAGAACCAGCCCCTGACGCTGATGAGCCTGACAGACCATGCGTGCCTGCGTCTGAAGCAGGCCTGCCAGAATAACTGTCCCTCCCGGAGCGAGTGATAAAGCCAGAGAGCGCGCCATGCGGCAGAGGGGGCGGGCTAAAATATTGGCAAATACCAGATCATAAGGTGCCTTTTTACGTACAGCTTCTGTATGCCAGCCATTTCCAAACCGGCAATCAAGCAAAGGACCAATGTTATTTAATTTTGCATTAGAGGCCGCAACTCTGACAGACCAGGGCTCGATATCAACAGCCAGAACAGGGCGTTTCAATAATTTGGCAGCAGCCATTGCCAGTATCCCAGACCCACATCCCATATCAAGGATCTTACGAGGCTTACGATAAGCAATTTTTTCGAGAGCACGAATACATCCTCTGGTTGAGCCATGCTCACCAGAGCCAAAGGCAATACCTGCATCAAGCGTAATTGCCAGGCGGTTGTTAGGGGCAGGATCCTGCAAATGTGTCCCACGGATACAGAAAGAACGCCCTATTTCCTGAGGAGGGAAAGCTTCCTGCGTGCGTGCAAGCCAGCCTTCTGCTTCTGTTTCAGAACGTGTCAGAACAGCATCGGCTCCCGTTAAGGCACGGGCCAATTCAAGGGCAGAGTCAAGCTCCTCATCTTTCTGGCCGCGTTCTTTCACACCTTCTAAGCGCCAAAAAATCTGTTCATCATCTTCTTCGAAGATGCCAACCGTTTCGCAAGCTGTTAATAAGGCCTGCTCAAAAAGAGGAGTGAATTTTTCTTCTACTGTTACTGAAACAGTTTCCAATGCAGTGGCATGGCGCGAGCCTATATGACGTGGGGCGATGGAACGGGTAGGCTTCACTTAAGAATCTCCACAAAATCAGCAAGAATGCGTTTGGCACCCTGTGTTTCAAAATTAATCAATAAACTGCCTCCATCCGCTTCAATAACAATACCCTCTCCAAAGCGGGGATGTTTTACCTTGCTTCCGATAGGAATGGCTACAGAGGAAGTGGGAAAAGTTGATTTTGTAAAAGAAAGGGACTTTTGCCCATAGTGACGGTTTTGCCAGGACGTATGTCCAAATGAAGAGGTGCGTTTCGGAACGGCAGAACGTTTTATAAGCTCATCGGGAAGTTCATCAATAAAACGACTTGGGATTGAATCCTGCCAGTTAGCGTATATACGCCTGCTTGCAGCATGGGCGATAATGGCTTTCTTCCGTGCACGGGTCAGTCCCACATAGGCAAGTCGTCTTTCCTCTTCCAAGGCGGCATTGCCCCCTTCATCGAGTGAGCGTTGTGACGGAAAGAGACCTTCTTCCCATCCAGGCAGGAAGACGACATTAAATTCAAGCCCCTTGGCGGCATGAAGGGTCATAAGGCTGACACGTTCTTTATTCTGGTCAACAGAATCAGAATCCATAACCAAGGCAATATGTTCCAAAAACGCTTCCAATGTCGGAAAGTCGGCAAGTGCACGGATCAGTTCGTGAATATTATCAAGGCGTCCGGGTGCTTCGACGGACTTATCTTCACGCCACATTTGCAAATAACCGCTGCGTTCTAGTAATTGTTCTGTAGCGACAACGTGACCTTCTTTGTTCAAAGTTTCACGGGTGCGATCAAATGTTTCAAGTAAATCATTCAGGCTGTCGGCAGATTTCCCTTTTATTTTTTTATCATCAAGCAGGGCTTTAAGCGTTATCTGAAGACTGCTTCCTTTCTCGGAGGCTTCATGACGCAATTTGTTAAGAGCTACTGTACCAAAGCCCCTTTTGGGTAGGTTAACAATCCGTTCAAATGCCAGATCATCCTGAGGTTGTTGCAAGGCACGTAAATAAGCAATTGCATCTCTTATTTCTGATCTTTCATAGAAGCGTAACCCGCCTATGACCTGATATGGAATATTTGCCCGCAATAAGGCTTCTTCAATTGGGCGGGTCTGAAAGCCTGCTCTGACCAAAACGGCAGTTTCAGCAAATGATTCACCATTCTGATGTAGTTTTCCAATGCGTGTTGCGATAGTGCGGGCTTCTTCGTCTGAATCAGAAAGGCTCAAAACTTCAATATAATCACCCGGCTCATCTGTGCCAGCTGCCTGTAATGTTTTGCCCAATCGCTCTTCATTATGCCTGATAATACCGGCAGCAGCCGCTAAGATACGTGGTGTGGAGCGATAATTACGTTCAAGCCGGATGATGGTAGCGCCTGGAAAATCCTTTTCAAAACGCATGATATTACCAATATCAGCACCACGCCATGAGTATATGGACTGATCGTCATCGCCAACGCAGGCTATATTGGCGCTTTCTTCTCCCGTACGTTTGGCTAGCAAACGCAGCCATAAATACTGGATTGTGTTAGTGTCCTGATATTCATCGACAAGAATATAACGAAAGCGCTTGTGATATTGCTCCAGAATTTGGGGTTGTTGGCGGAATATAGTCACCATATGCAGCATGAGATCGCCAAAATCACAGGCATTCAAGGCTATAAGGCGTTTTTGATAAGCCTCATAAATTGCCACTGCTTTTCCATCTCCGCCCTTTGTTTCATGCGCAGCTGTGATATCACTAGGAAGGAGTGCTTTATCCTTCCAGTCCTGAATCTGGTTTAAAAGCTGGGCAGAGGACGTACGTTTTAAATCACAGCCATAACCAGCCATAATCTGTTTAAGGAGACGAAGCTGATCGTCTGTATCAATAATTGTAAAATTATGTTCTAATCCGGCCAGAGTGGCATGACGTCTTAACATTCTTGCACAAAGTGAGTGAAAAGTACCCAACCATAATCCCTCAACAGGGTGACCTAAAATAGCACTGATCCGCTCTTTCATTTCTCTGGCGGCTTTATTTGTAAAAGTCACCGCCAGAATCTGCTCTGGCCAGGCAAGATTCTGTAGCAGAATATGAGCGAAACGTGTTGTTAAAACACGTGTTTTTCCTGTTCCAGCACCAGCGAGAATAAGCAATGGGCCTTCTGTCGTTTCTACGGCCTGCTTTTGTTCTGGGTTAAGCCGGGCCAGATAATCTGGCGATAACAGGGCGGAGGGGGTATGTATGTTATGATTAGTCACAGGCCGAATTATAGTGCGGAGCAACCTTAATGGCCAAGAGTTATCCTTCAATTTCGGCAATAAAAACGGAGGCATCTGGTCATAGGCGCAGGATGCGCCAGAAAGTTCTGGATCATGGCACAGCAGCTCTTGCCGATTATGAGTTGCTTGAAATGTTATTATTTCATGTCATTCCAAGACGCGATACCAAGCCATTGGCAAAATCACTGATAAAACATTTTGGCTCATTGCTCTCATTATGTCAGGCCAGCATTGAAGAATTGGAAAAATGTGATCTGCATCCGAAAACAATTTCCATGTTACATTTTATCCGTCTGGGAGCAGTTTCTCTGGCGAGTACTGATGTGCAAACCCAATTTTGTTTTGCAGATTGGGAACGCCTGATGAGTTACGCTGAGCGATACACTCAGAAAAATACAGCCTCTGGTATCAGAGTGATTTATCTGAATAACCGTAACGAACTTCTGATGGATCATTTTTTAACCGAAGAAGGCGACGTGGTATCGTTTCATCGTCCTATTGCAGAGCTTGCACTTGACGTAAATGCAACGGCTCTTATTCTGATCTATATTGCACCTCAGAGGCCAGCAACTGTCATTGCCCAGCAGATTCTTGGGTTACGTCATGCTTTACGTTCTCTTTCTATTGAGATTTATGATGTTTTGCTGATTGGTGATAACTGGAAAATGACCCTTTATCAGGAAGGGTTATTAAATGAACATGATTAATGAAGATGCGTCTACCGAAAACATGCCTAAGGACATTGTAAATAATAATTCAAACCCTGAAGATAGAGAGGTTACCTTCTCAGATCTTATTGCCTTATTCTGCCGGAGCAAAGGAGAGCGTGAGGGTTTGAAGGCAATTCTATTAGAAAGATATGATAGTCTGGCACATCTTTTATGTATCTCCCATCAGGAGTGGAAAACATTCAGGATAAAGGATCAGAATTTTTTCATTGCCATGCAGCTCTTGAGAGAAGCGGCTCGAAGATTTAACCAGGCTAGTCTTCCCTCTGGAGACTTGACTCATAATGAGGAATTACTCATCAATTATCTGATGAGCTGCATGGCTCGTGAACGTATTGAGCAATTCCGGGTCCTTTTTCTTGATAAGAAAAACACCCTTATTCTCGATGAAATCCAAGGAAAGGGAACTGTTAATCAAACCCCTGTTTACCCAAGAGAAATAACACGTCGCTGCAGAGAATTACGGGCTAGTGCGGTTATTTTGGCACATAATCACCCCAGTGGTGCAGCAATTCCCTCCGAAGCAGATGTCATCATGACACAACATGTGCAACAGGCTCTTTCCCTTATCAAGGTAAATGTCATCGATCACTATATTATAGCGAGGTCCACTTACTCTAGTTTCAAGGCCCTAGGGTTATTATAAAATCACGGTTTGTCAAAAAGAGCAGGCGTCAGCTGGGAGAGAACGAGGCTTCCAGGGAGACTCCCTCTGGGAAATATCCTGTTTACATGTCCCATTTTACGACCTGTTTTTGCTTCCTTTTTTCCGTAAAGGTGGAGGCATGCTTCATCTTCTTTCAGAATTTGCGGGATCAGAGCCATATCCTCAGGGCCAATTAGATTATGCATGATCACGTCAGAATGTCTTCTCGTTGAAGGGAGGGGCAGACTGGCTACAGCTCTGATATGCATTTCAAATTGATCTACAGCACATCCATCCATCGTCCAATGGCCAGAATTATGGGGCCGTGGTGCAATTTCATTAATTAAGAGTGTTCCATTTTCATCATGAAACATTTCTATGCCCATAATGCCGACCAGATTTAACTTTTCAGCAATCATGATGGCAAGTTCCTGAGCACGTTTGGCAAGCTGAGGCATAATAGGCGCCGGCGCAAGGGAAATACGTAAAATGCCGTTTTTATGGATATTCTCGGCAGGATCAAAACAGCGATAATGTCCTGCATGATCGCGTGCAATCATAACACTGATTTCGCGCTCAAACGGGATCATACGCTCTGCAACTAATGGATAGGAGAGACTCTCCTCTTGAACCAGCAGGTCTTCTAGGTCTGTTCTATCAGCAAGCCTGTATTGCCCCTTTCCGTCATAACCCATTCGGGCAGTCTTTATGATGCAAGGGAAACCAAACTCACTTAATGTGAGTAGGTCAGCTTTGTTATAAAGTGCTTTCCATGGAGCAATAGGCAGGCCCGCCTGGGTAAGCATCTCTTTTTCAGTAATCCGGTTCTGACTGATCTCAAGAATCCGGCTTGAGGGTGCTACCGGACAATAGCTTTCAAGGATTTTAAGCCCATCATGGCTTATATTTTCAAACTCGAATGTGATAACGTCACAGTTCATGGCAAAGGCCTTCAGAGCCTCTGCATCATCATAAGTGGCTACTGTGCATTGCTCAGAAACTTCTCCCGCAGGGGAAGGAGCAATATCAGTATAGATATGTGCCTTAAAGCCCAAACGAGCAGCTGCTATGGCACTCATGCGACCAAGTTGCCCACCCCCGATAATGCCGATCCGTCCCCCAGAACTTAATGGTTTCATTTTACAGGGCTTTCGGCAACACTGTCAGTTTGAGCCTGGCGGAATTTTTGCAGACGCTCATTTAAAGGTTTATCATTAAGAGCCAGAATTGAAGCTCCTAAAAGAGCGGCATTGACAGCACCCGCTTTTCCGATAGCCAATGTTCCGACCGGAATTCCGGCAGGCATCTGGACAATTGATAATAAACTATCCTGTCCTTTAAGGACTCTGCTTTCAACCGGAACACCTAGTACAGGAAGATGTGTCCAGGCTGCGCACATACCGGGGAGATGAGCAGCGCCCCCAGCACCAGCAATAATGACTTGAAGGCCTCGCTCGGCAGCAGATTTAGCATAATGTGCCAAACGGTCAGGTGTGCGATGTGCTGAAACGATTTTCACTTCATAAGGAATATGAAGCTCGTCAAGTTTTTCACACCCATGACGCATTGTATCCCAATCGGACTGACTGCCCATAATTACACCAATGCGTGGAGAAAGGCTTTCTGATGTCATAAAAATCGCCAGAACTTATGCTTCGGAGCCATGTGAGGAAGAAAATAATTTTTCAGCAGCAGCGAATGGATCTTCCGGCGTTTCTTCCATAACAGGGTTATGTTCTGTCGCTTCAGCAACGGCTGCATTAAGGTCCATCTGTGTGCAGAGCCCCAGTATCACAGGGTCACGTGGTTTGATATTGGGGCTGTTCCAATGCTGTTTATCGCGAATTTTGGCGATGGTGTCTTTCGTCGTTCCCAAGAGACGGACAATTTGTGTATCTGTTAATTGAGGGAATTGACGAAGCAGGAACGCAATCGCATCAGGCCGGTCATTCCGCTTGGAAACGGGCGTGTAACGTGCCCCTTTTGCTCTACGGGCAACAGGATTTTCTGATGATTTGATTTTTAACTTGGCTTTAGGATCAGCTTCACAACGTTTGATCTCAATGAGCGTAAGCTGGTTATTTTTGACCGGGTCATACCCATTAATTCCGCCAGCCACTTCACCATCGGCAATTGCCTGGACTTCAAGTGGGTGCATGCCGCAGAATTCTGCGATCTGTGTAAATGTTAAGCCTGTTTTTTCGATTAACCAAACGGCGGTCGCTTTGGGCATTAAAGGCAGAGTCATGTCGGCTTATTCCTTCACGGCAGATCAAGTGAGCGCCTTGCAGAGCGCAGACACCACCTGGGCCACTCTGAAATTAACCTGTCCTGACCGGGAAAGGCACCTGCTAAACTGCATGGCGACGCCCTATAAAATGCGACAGAGCTTTGCTACGGTCAAGAGGTTAAACACGTATAAACGTATCTAACCCCTCTGTTTTGTTCGTTTTATGCTGCCTGAGAGGTTGCGTTGCCTTGAGGACAAGTATTTTTGTGAAAGGATGCTCCCGAAGTCTTGTTATTATTAATAGGGATACGCCTGGGTTTTGATGCTTCAGGGATCAAACGTCTTAGCGTAATCATCAGCAACCCATTTTCCAGGCATGCTTCCTGGACTTCCGTATGGTCTGCAATGGTAAAACGCCGTTCAAAAGCCCGGGTTGCAATGCCCCTATATAGCCAGTTTTTCTGGCGGTCACTATCAGGTGTGTTTCCTTTGATGATGAGACTATTATCCTCAAGTGTAATTTCAAGATCATCAATTCTGAAACCGGCAATGGCCATTGTCAGGGCATAATCCGTGTCGCTGGTTTTCTCGATATTATAGGGGGGATAGCTTGAGGGAGACTGGGCATTTGCGGCATTGCCGGCAAGCCTTATCATACGGTCAAAACCAATGGCACTTCTAAAAAGTGGCGCAAAATCATAATCCATAATTATCCTCCAATGCGGCAGGATCACTTTGCGTCTTCCCATCAATATGGCGAAAACAAAAGTGAAGTTTCATCTGTTCTAACCCAGAAAGGCATTAGAACATCTAGAAGATAAATAGGTATTATTAACGTAATTTCAAGTAAGTAAAAAAAGCCAGTCTTTTAAGACTGGCTTTTGAAAGAGGCTTATTTCTTGATTGCCCCAATACCGGCAAAACGCTTGTTGAATTTGGCAACCTGTCCCCCGGTATCCATAATGCGCTGGACGCCTGTCCAGGCTGGATGTGTTTTGGGGTCCACATCAAGACGGAGGGAAGCACCAGCTTCTCCGTAGCATGAGCGGGTTTTGAACTCACTGCCATCAGACATAATGACAGTAATTTCGTGATAATCAGGGTGAATACCGGATTTCATCGTATTTTCTAACCTTATCTGGAGCCTCGATACCGACCGGGGCAAAAAACTCGCCTTCTCATAAAGGAATTTTTGAAAAAATAAAAGCACGCTATATGAAAAATGTTTTTCATCCGGGAAATATTATCAATTCTTTGGGAAAAATATCTTAAAAAAGAAGTTTACTGGAAAAAAGAAAGTTTTTCCGTTAAATAAATACAGAATTATAGCCAGACAGTTATTCATTCTGTGTCATATTTTGCCAGAGGAGTCTAAACGTCATGGATCCAAAGAAAGATACAAAATTAATTCAGATGCCCGAATGGGTGAGTGATTTCCGTAAATTTATTATGCGTGGGAATGTTCTTGATCTGGCCGTTGGTGTCGTTATTGGATCTGCTTTCACGGCAATCGTCAACAGCCTCGTAAAAGACCTTCTCACGCCAGTTCTGGGGGCTGTGATTGGAGGTGTGGATTTCTCCAATTTATTCATAACGCTGAAAGGGCCTGTTAAAAGTACTTTGGAAGAAGCCCAAAAAGCAGGGGCGGTTACACTTAATATTGGCGTTTTTCTGAATGCCATTATACAATTCTTAATAATTGCTTTTTGTATTTTCTGGCTGACAAGACTTGTCGGAAAGTTGGTACGAAACGAGAAAGAAGACACTAAAACCGTAGAACCTCCACCACCAAGTCGTGAAGAGGTTCTTTTATCTGAAATCAGAGATATACTCGCTTCTCGGTCGCGTTAATGAAAAAACAATTCTCAGTGAATTACACAAAGACATTTCCAGCATTTTTTTTGATAATGATTGTCGGTGTGAATTCACTGATGGGCTGCAGCAATTCGCGGGCGGATCTGAGGCCGAATCAATATCCTCTCTCGCCTAATGCACGTTTTTATACCTATCTCATGATCAATGGAATCGCACAGGGCGCTTTTTTAACAGGAGAGAAAAGTAAAAAAGATCTCCCTGCCATGGAATCTGAAGATAAAAAAGCCCGTAAAGCAGTTCTTGCTCTTATGGGGCATAAAAAGGAACAGAATGAATTTCAGACAGATATTGTTTTAACGCGTTACCTGTCTGAAATTCGAAACCCTTAATATCCTCTGGAGTTATTCCCGGCCTTTAAGATGCTCAAGGATCAACAGGAGGGGGGCGGCAATAAAAACTGAAGATGATGTCCCGACAACAATTCCAAATAACATGACAGTAGCAAAGCCTGTGAGGGTACTGCCCCCGAATAAGGCAAGAGGAAGGGCTGCCAGGAAAACAGTCATGGAAGTGCCCAAAGTGCGGTTCAATGTCTCATTGATTGAGAGATTTAAAAGCTCTTTGAAAGGCATGGTCCTGTATTTGCGCATATTTTCACGTATGCGGTCATAGACAACGACCTTATCATTCGTCGAATATCCCAGAATGGTCAAAAGAGCAGCGACCATGACAAGGTCAAATTCAATACGGGTTAAGGCAAGGAATCCGATTGTCTTTGTAAGGTCAAGGATTAGTGTCACAACAGCGCTTAAAGCGAATTCTTTTTCAAAACGGACCCATATATAAATTAGGATCATGGCCAAGCTGAAAAATAAAGCCAGCATACCATTTCTGAATAACTCAGAGGAAACTGAAGCTCCTACAGCATCTGCTCGTTGAATTTGTATATTCGGCACAGCATCAACCAGTGTTGTTTTAACATGATCGACCAGAGCCTGCGTTTGTTTTTCTTCGCCATTTCCTTTACCACGAGGCAGGTTAATGGCGATACGAATATCATTAGGAGAGCCAAAACTTTGCACGGAGGCTGCATCAATTCGGGCTTTTTCAAGAATTTCCCTGATATGGGCAGGATCCTGCTGCGATGGTGCGTGTGTTTCGACAATAATGCCACCTCTGAAATCAAGGCCGAGATTTAATCCTGGCGTAAAAAAGAGAATGACAGAAGCGATGGAGAGAATGGCTGATACGATAAGGCCAGCATGCCGGCCACGCATGAAGTCAATCTTCCGATCATCACGAACAAATCGAAAAAGTGGACGAGAAAGCATAGGATTTAGACCGGCAATTCTTTAGAGCGAGTATGAGCATACCATCTGATGATGAGTAAGCGCGAAAAAACAAGTGTGGTGAATAAGGTGGTGGCAATGCCAATGGTAATTGTAAGGGCAAAGTTCTTGACGGCGCCACTTCCGAACACAAAGAGCATTACATGGGCGAGAAAGGCTGTTGCATTACTATCAATGATTGTTCCTGTGGCGCGCTCAAAGCCAACCTGAAGTGCCTGCAAGGGAGCGCGTCCGCGTTTCACTTCTTCACGAATGCGTTCATTAATAAGGATATTGGCATCGACGGCCATGCCAAGTGTCAGCAATATCCCTGCCATGCCTGGAAGCGTTAAAGTTGCCTGGAACAAGGAAAGAACTGCAAGCATAAGGACGAGGTTGGCCAGAAGGGCCCAGTCAGCATAAAGACCGAAACGTCCGTAAAAAAGTAGCATGAAAATTACGACAAATACAAAGCCTACGGCAAGGCTGATCATACCAGCATGAATAGAGGCAACCCCGAGGCTTGGGCCAATTGTACGCTGCTCGATAACACTTAAAGGTGCTGGCAGTGCTCCGGCTCGTAATAGCAAAGCCAGGTCAGAGGCTGTTCGGGCGGTAAAATTACCTGTAATCTCGCCTGATCCGGCTGTTATGGGGCCGTTAATAACAGGATCAGTAATAATTTTCCCATCCAGAACGATCGCAAAAGGCTTTCCAACATTTGCCGTTGTGATACGGGCGAAATCATCAGCACCCTTATTGTCAAACTTTAGATGTACGGCCCATTTCCCTTCACTCATCGTGGCGGCTGCATCAGCAAGATTGGCACCATCAACTTCAATCTGGTCCATAACAGCTAGTTGCCCATTTCCATCAGGGGTTGGCAGCATGGTGGCACTAGGATAGGGCTGGGTAGGGTTGGGAGCCAATAGATGGAAGGTCATTCGGGCAGTTGTGCCGAGAAGCGTTTTAATACGTTCAGGATCACTGATACCAGGAAGTTCGAGAACAATCCGGTCCTCTCCCTCACGAGCGATGCTGGGATCTATGGCGCCGGTGCTATCAATACGGCGCCGCACGATCTCAATAGAACGTGTTACAGCTTCTCTGGCGCGTTGCTGAACGGCCTTCGGCTGAAGGGTTAAAGTAAGGCGACGGTTTTGCTCACTGATTATAAATTCATCTGGAGCAGCCTGAGGAATGTTTTCAAGAACCTTACGTGCTGGATCACGTTCACTTTCAGCACGTGGCAGGAAACTGACGCTATTGGTTGAATCATCACGTTTAATGCCAATAAAGCCAAGATGCGCAGCGATCAGCCCTTGGCGGATCTGTCCTTCTAGGGACTGGAGCCGATCATGTTTCAACGTATCCGTATCGAGTTGAAGGAGGAGATAAGACCCACCTTTCAGATCAAGGCCAAGGTGCACCTGATGCCAGGGAAGGGCTCGAATAGGATTTTTGATGAAATTGGGCAGGCATAGCAGAAGGCCGACTAGGCAGACACCGACAACCCCCAACATTTTCAGGCGACTATAATACATCATAAAGGGATGAATAACCTTAAGTGATCCAGAAAATTTCGAAAATGAAAATGCCCTCTCCTGATTTAATATGCAAGGCCCCGCTCAAGATTAGTCTGATATCTTTCATCTGGGGAATGTCTAAATCTGAAAAAACAGGTTAAAGAGAAAGCATGAAAAAGGATAAAATGCTCAAGGTCGGTATTATTGGAGCTGGTCATTTTGGCCGCTTTCATGTGTTAAAATCCATACAGAATCCCCGTGAAGTCCTTGTTGGCATTTACGATATTTCGGAGCGTTCATGCCAGAAACTGGTCCATGAGATTCACTGTCATGTTTTTTCGTCATATGAAGCTTTATTAGAGTCTGTTGACTCGGTTATTATTGCAACGCCTGCTGAAACACATTTTGAACTGGCCAGACAGGCGCTTATCGCTGGAAAGCACTTGCTGATTGAGAAACCTGTCTCTTCAAATGTAGAAGAAGCCCTCATTCTTGAGAAAATTGCTAAAGAAAAAAATCTTGTCGTACAAATAGGCCATTTACTTCGCTATTCGGCTGAGTATGAGGCGATTGCGCAGCGTATCAGCAAGCCTCTTTATATCGAGGCAACACGTCTTGCGCCTTTCAAGACGCGTGGAACAGATGTCTCAGTCGTTCTAGACCTGATGATTCATGACCTTGATTTTATCCTTTCCCTTATCAATAGCCCGATCTTAACGATTGATGCATTGGGGGCTGCTGTCTCAAGCCATTATGAAGATATTGCCAATGCGAGGGTGCGGTTTGAGAATGGAAGTGTGGCGACGATTACGGCAAGCCGTATTTCACTCAAGACTGAGAGGAAAATGCGTCTTTTCTCTTCAGAAGGGTACCTTTCTGCTGATTTTATGGCAAGGAATTTGACCTATTTAAACAAGGAAAAAGGCCTTCCCTTGCCAGGAAGCGGAGGGTACAGGCGAGAGTCCATAAGCTGGACGGATCACGATAATCTGACAGCCGAACATACAGCATTCGTAGCATCATGTCTCGATGGTAGATCAGTGCTCGTTGACATACAGGCAGGCATCCGTGCTCTGGACGCTGCATTAAGAGTGACAGAGAATATCCATCACTCTTATGATCTTATGGCTCAGGCAGGGTTGTTAAAGCGCCTGTAAATTTTCTTGTCTTGCTTCAAGTTCCAGCCAGCGCTCTTCGGCCGATGATAATTCTATCTCCTTTTGGTTGAGAAGGACTGTGATCTTCTCGAATTTCATAGGGTCACGCTTATAGAGATCAGGGTCAGAAAGAGCGCGCCGACAGACTTTTATATCTGACTCTAAAGCTGTAATTTTGTCAGGAAGTGTCTCAAGTTCACGCTGTTCTTTATAATTTAACCGGGAAGGCGCAGAGGGCGAGGTTTTCTTTCCACTTATGGCGGATTGTACTTGTCGTTCTTCCTTTTTCTGTAATTTTTCCTTTTGTTCCGCTATGCCGCGTTGAGCAAGCATATCGGAATATCCCCCAGCGTAATTGATCCAGAAACCGTCCCCTTCAGGAACGAGCACAGAGCTTGCAAGACGATCAATAAAATCGCGATCATGGCTGACAAGCAGGATCGTTCCTTTATAGTCACTGAGCATTTCCTGCAGAAGGTCGAGTGTTTCCAGATCAAGATCATTTGTCGGCTCGTCCAGAACTAGAAGGTTAGATGGTCTGGCAAGAGCACATGCCAAGGCGAGGCGTCCGCGTTCTCCCCCGGAAAGGTGGTTGACGGGGGTTTTTGCCTGTTCAGGACGGAAAAGAAATTCTTTCATATAACCAATAACATGGCGCTTTTCGTCTCCGATCTGAACCATTTCGCCATGTCCTCCTGTGAGGATATCCGCAACAGAACGGTTTTCCTCAAGCACGGTTCTTTGCTGGTCAAGTGAAACGACCTGTAGGGACGGGCTAAGAGTAACATGGCCGTTTTTTGGTTCAAGATGACCCGTTAACAGTTTGAGCAGGGTGGTTTTTCCTGTGCCATTCGCTCCACAGAGGCCGAGACAGTCTCCCTTGAGAATTTTAAGTGTAAGATCTTTGACCACAGGACGCTCATCATAAGCCCATGATATATCTTCAGCGGCTATGACAATTTTGCTGGTATTATCTGCTTGCTGGGCTGAAAGTTTGAGCGTTCCCTGTTTCTGGGCATTGATCTCACGTCGTTGTTCACGAAGCTGGGCGAGCTCTGCAACGCGCCTGACATTGCGCTTTCGTCTCGCTGTGACACCATAGCGCATCCAGTCTTCTTCACGGGCAATCTGTCGGGATAATTTATGTGCTTCAAGCTCTGCCAGCTCCATTTGCTGGTCACGCCATTCTTCAAATTGCGAGAAATTGGCCTCGAGCCGAGATGTTCTTCCCTGATGAAGCCAGACAACTGACTGACAAAGAGTTTCAAGGAATCGCCTGTCATGGCTGATAATAATAAGCGCTGTTTCTGAGGATAATAATTCGCGCTCAAGCCACATGATACAAGGGAGGTCCAGATGGTTTGTAGGCTCATCAAGCAGTAGTAGATCGGGGGCATGTACCAGAGCCTGCGCAAGGGCGCACCGCCGTGCTTCTCCCCCGGAAAGGGTTGCGCAATGTTCTTCTCCTGTGAGACCAAGTTCGGAAAGGAAAGAGCGCGCCTTATAATGATCCTCCAGGGCAAGGTCCTGTGTTACAGCCTCAAATGTTGTTTTCCATTGACTGAAATCAGGCTCTTGGGGGAGGTAGCGTATTTTTAGCCCAGGCTGAAGGAAGCATTTTCCATGATCGGGAAGTATTTCGCCTGCTGCAATACGCAGTAAGGTGGATTTGCCACTTCCATTGCGTCCGACAAGACAGAGACGTTGCCCCGGTTCGATTGCGAGATTGGCATCAACCAGAAGAGGGCGGCCACCAAGTGTATATGAAATGTTCTGTAAATTAAGAATAGGTGCTGACATAGGTGAGAATGTGAACAATTTATCAGGGAAAATTCAAGCCTTGAAAGAAAGTTTTTCGTTCCATGAGCCTTTCTTGAAATCCTTGCAAGAAGCTGAGGGAAAGATTTTTACGTCAGAGGTAAAATTCACTCTGTTTATCCTGAGGCAGAGCTTTTATATGATGAGACTATGGTCGTAGATAAGAAACAATTAAAGCTCTGGGTTCGCCGTCAAAACGGAATTCATAAAAAAGCCGTCAACATATTGGCTGCACTAGGCTTTCTGAATGTTATTCTGGGCTGCTTTCAGGCCTGGTTTTTGGCCCATGCTCTGGCTTGTATCCTCGATTCCGACAGGACGGGTTTTCTCCCTTTCATATGCTGGTTTCTGGGTGTTTGTGTTTTGCGTTTACTTCTGGGTTTTTTCCAGGAAGTTATTGGCTCACGATCCAGTCAGAAAACAAGAGCACAACTCAGGCGCCAGTTTCTGGGAAAGATATTTACCATTGGTCCAGCTCTTTTGCGAAGGCACCATAGCGCCAAAATTGCGTCCCTTCTAGTCGATCATGTTGAGTCCCTTGAAGGATATTTTGCCCGTTGGCTTCCATTTTCCAAATTATGGGCACCTGCTCAGTGGTTTGTTGTTCTCGTTCTTTACTGGCAAGATCATAAAGCTGGTATAATTTTAGGGATATGCTGCTTTTTTCTTCCTGTATTTCAGGCATTTTTCGGGATTGCGACTGGAAGGGCCTCGCGCAAACAATTCTTGGCACTCAGTCGTTTGCAGGGACGTTTTCTTGACCGGCTTAGGGGTCTTTCGACGATCATTATGGCAGGCAGATCTGAGGAAGAGGCCCAATCATTGAGCAGATCAGCCGATGAGTTGCGGCGCAGAACCATGAAAGTCCTGCGTATAGCCTTTTTGACATCGGCATCGACTGATCTCGTGATGATTGTGGCTCTTATTGGGATAGTCGTTACTGAAAGTCATTATCTGCTACATGGCGGGAATGTCGAACAAGCAGCAAGTGCATTATTTGCTGTCTTTGTTGTTCCTGAGGCATTTGCTCCCTTCAGAGCGTTCTCTGCCTCTTATCAAGATCGTGCAAAAATAACAGAAACGGCCGAAATCGCGCTTTCTTTGCCAGTTACTTCCGAAATCTCCCATTCTGAAAAGAATGTCTCTGAAATTTCAGGTCCTGTCACGCTTAGATTTGATCAGGTCAGCTATCGCTGGTCCGAAGAGCGGGGATGGGTTTTAAAAGATCTCAGTTTTACGATTGGTCCTAATGAGGTTCTGCTGCTGACTGGTGTTTCGGGCGCAGGTAAATCAACCCTGCTGGAATTGGTGCTGGGCTTTATCAAGCCGGAAAAAGGGCATATTTATTTCAACGGGCAGGATAGTGCTGCTCTCTCTTCAGAGTTTCTTGCAAGATCAATCAGTTATCTTGGGCAAAAGCCGCTTTTATTTTACGGGACATTGAAAGAAAATATTCTTTTTGCCTATCCTGAAGCTTCAGAGGAAGAATTACAGGCTGCTTTGAAAGCAGCTCAGGCTGAAACATTTATCTCTCAATTACCAGAAGGGCTGGAAACCGTGATTGGTGAGGGGGGGTATGGTCTTTCAGGAGGACAGATACAGCGTATTGCTATTGCAAGAGCTTACCTCAGAAAATCATCTATCATTTTAATGGATGAGCCTACAGCGCACCTTGATACGAAAACGGAAAAAGAGGTGATTGCAGCATTAGAGCCTCTTCTTAAAGATAAAACAGTTATTATCGCTACACATTCAGAAGAGTTTGACTTGTTTGAAAATATAAAAAGTCTGCATTTATCCAGCTTGGAAGAGCATAAAGGTAAAGAGGTGTTACCATGAAATCGGTTCTGGTGATCCTCTCTTTATGGCGTCCTCATACGCTCAGACTTTTATTAGGGTGTGTTTTAGCAGTTCTGGCATTTGTTGCTTCTCTGATTTTAATGGGGCAGGCAGGTGCCAGGTTAACTGGGGCTGCCTTAGGCATCGGTGCGGGATTTTATCTCCTGCGTTTTTCCGGTCTCTCAAGGCTGGTCCTGCGCTATTGTGAAAGATATGTCACACATGATGCGCTGTTTCGTGCACTCTCTGATGTGCGCGTTTGGTTTTTTCGCAAGCTTGCACGTTCTTCATCCTTAGGTATCGGGCGTAAGCGCTCTGGAGATCTTCTCTCCAAATTAGTGGCTGATATCCAGAATCTGGATAATCTTTATATAAGAATTCTCGTCCCTCTCACTGTTGGGTTTGTCGCACTCCCATTCCTCTTCCTTTTCTGTGTTCGGGAAAATATAGGGTTTGCTTTTATCATTACCGCTCTTTTAGCATGTATGATCATAGGGATCCCCTTCCTTGCGGGGGTATATGCCTATCAGATCGGGCCGCGTTTATTAAAAGCACGCTCTTCTCTTTATGCGCAATCACTTGATATAGCGACAGGTCTTCGTGAAGCACGACTGTTCCAGGCTGAAGAGCGTATGGCTTCCAAGTTTTTTATAGAAGAGCAGATTTTATATAAAGAACAGCATCGTGAAGCTGTCCAGATGGCTTTTTGTCAGAATATGGCTGGTTTTTTCTCTCGTATAGGGGTTTTGCTGACATTATTATTTGCGGGGGGATATTGTTTTCATCAGCCTGATATTGTCAGAGGCTTGACACTTTTCTTTGTCGTGATGACTGTCTTCGATCAATTTGCGGATTTGCCACGAGCAGGTTTCCTCGCCGGTCAGGCCCTTCATGCTGCACAAAGAGTGACAGAACCTTTAGACAGTAAGGGACAGATTTCAGATCATGGAGGAGTTGGTGCGCCTGTTTCTTATGAATTGATAGCAGAACATCTTACTTTTGGCTGGGAAGAGAGCAAACCACTTTTTGAAGATATTTCATTCACACTGAAAGAAGGCGAGCGCGTCCTTCTTCTTGGTGGCTCAGGAAATGGCAAATCAAGCTTGACGATACTTCTGATGGGACTTGCAAAACCATGGAAAGGAGAGATCACTTTAGGGAATATTCCGGTTTCTGAAATTGATTCAAATTCCTTACGAAAAAAAATTGGCTGGCTTTCCCAGTCCAGTCATCTTTTTGACGATACGATCCGTAATAACCTGCTTTTGGGAAGGACTGATATTGCAGAGCAGGAGCTTTGGGCAGCTTTGGAAAAGGCACAATTAGCAGAGTTTGTAAGATCCCTGCCTGAAGGGCTTGATAGTTGGATAGGGGAAAACGGTTCCACTTTATCGGGGGGGCAGGGTCGTCGTCTTGCATTAGCGCGTGTTTTAATGAGCAAAGCGTCGATTCTGATTTTAGATGAACCGACAGAAGGGCTTGATCGTGAGGCACAAAAAGAATTTATCAACACATTGAATTGCCTTGATAACAAAGTATCAATCCTGATTATCACACATAGGATAACAGGACTTGAGAAAGTAAATCGTGTTTTAAAAATGGATGCTAAAACCCTCAGTTCTTGTCCTGTATAATAATCTGTTTTTTTATTTAAAGATTGACCCTCGTCTTCAGGACAGGCAGGTTAAAGAGAAATAATTTAACTTAGGGAGGCTATGATGTCTCATCAGTTTGATAAATTACGTCAGCGTTTCTTGAAGTCAGCTATCCCTCTGGCGACGGTTGCCCTGCTGGCGGGATGTGCAACACCGACAGCGAGAGACAGCTATGTTGTCTTTTTTCAGCATGATTCAGTAAAGCTTGACGAGGTAGGAGAGGCAGTTGTGAAACAAGCCGCCGACGCAGCTCTTACCATGCATGCTCACCATATTTATGTGTATGGCTCAGCTGAAAAAGCAGGAGACCCCGCTGCTATCAGGGAATTGGCAACAACAAGGGCTTTGGCAATTGTAGAGCTCCTGGAAATAAATGGTATTGATCCCAACCTTATTTCCAAAGATAAGCTTCCCATAAAGGATGTAGAGGATTCTGCGTTGGCTTATCGACGTGTCTCTATCAAGATAGCCAAATAAAATATGAAATTATAAAGGTCTTTTCCTGTTGTTTGATAAGGTTACGGAAATAGCGTCTCCAAAGGAGATCCTGAAGAGCGTTTTCGGGTTTGACCATTTCAGAGGATTACAGGAAGAGGCCATTAATGCCCTCATGCAGGGAAAAGACGTTCTCCTGCTTATGCCTACAGGTGGGGGAAAGAGTCTGTGTTATCAGGTTCCGGCCCTATGCCGTCATGGAATGGGGTTGGTTATCTCTCCTCTGATTGCCTTGATGGAAGATCAGGTTGCAGGTCTGAAGCAGGCAGGTGTAAAAGCAGCTGCGCTTCATTCGGAATTAACCTATGAAGAGCGTCTTACGTTATGGAACCAACTAAAACGTTCTGAAATAGAAATTCTTTTTATTTCACCTGAAGGTCTTCTATCTCAGGCAACGCTCGGATTTCTGAAAAAAGTTCCTATATCATTGATTGCAATTGATGAGGCTCATTGCGTCTCAGCTTGGGGACATGACTTTCGCCCGGAATATCGTGAGCTTTCTGCATTAACGGTGCATTTCCCCGGTGTACCACGTATCGCGCTGACAGCGACTGCTGATGAACGGACAAGACTGGACCTGCTTGATGTCCTGAATATGTCTGAGGCGCTGGTTCTAACTGCCAGCTTTCATCGTCCCAATCTTTATATAGAAGTAAAGCCAAAATATTCAGAAACAAGGCAGCTTATCAAAACCCTTGAGGCGAAATTCAAAGAGGGGGCTGCCATTATCTATTGTGGAAGTCGACAAAGAACAGAACGTATTGCTATGTCCCTTTCAACAAAAGGATATACTGCTCTTCCTTTTCACGCCGGGTTGTCAACGCTTGAAAAGAAAGCATTATTAATACGGTTTCGTTCAGGAGAATCCCTTGTCATCGTGGCTACTATTGCCTTTGGAATGGGGATTGACCGTCCTGATGTCCGTCTTGTTATACATCTAGACATGCCTCATTCCCCTGAGGCCTATTATCAGCAGATAGGCAGGGCGGGTCGGGATGGCGATTATGCTCATACACTTCTGCTGTATGGCGGCAATGATATTGCTCGTGCCAGATACTGGCTGGATCAGTCAACAGCGCCAGAAAGTGAACGTCATATCATGCGTTCACGTCTTGAGAAAATGATTGCCTTAACAGAAACTGCCCATTGTAGGACAAAAACAATATTGGCCTGCTTTGGGGAAATCATGCCTGATAAATGCGGCCACTGTGATAATTGCACACATCCGGTTACAACCTTTAACGGTCTTGAGGCAGCCCAGAAAGTTATGTCAGCAATCTATCGTTCTGGTGAGCGCTTTGGGGCAGTTCTGATTGCAAATATTCTGCGGGGGCAGACAAATGAGGTCATAAAACGATATCGGCTGGACAAATTATCAGTTTTTGGTGTGGGAAAAGGAAAGAGCGAGATCTGGTGGCGTATGATTATCCGCCAGCTTATTGCCAATGGAGCAGTCAGGTTAGGAAATGAGCATGGCGGTCTAGCCCTGGACAGGGAGAAAGCACGCCCGCTTTTGCGTGGAGAAGTAGAAATCGCTTTTAAAGAAGACAATACTCTTTCAGAGATAATGAAACGTCCAGCAAGTGCCGGGCGTGCCGAATTAGACCTGACCTCTTATGAGCAGACGTTATTTGCAGCTTTAAAAAACTGGCGCCGAAAAGAAGCACTTGCACAGGATATACCGCCTTATATCATTTTTCAGGATCTCGTCCTGCGTGATATTGCCCGCACTAAACCAATCAGCCTTTCTGAGCTTGAAATCATTAAAGGTGTGGGCAAAAGCAAGCTAAAACGTTATGGAGAGGACGTCCTTTCTATAATAGCAAATCCTGATAATGATTAGGGAACCTTATTGGTGTCTTCTTTGGCTTTATAGGTAAAATCTGCTGTAACCTTGACGTCTCCCCGGAAATAAAAGGTAAAAGCTATGTTTGTCTGGTCCTTTTTGATGGGTTTCAGGCCATAACAGATAAGGTGGTAACCTTCTTTGGGGAAAACCATGACTGATTTGCGCGGAATCGCAAGATGTTTGAAGATATTATCCCCACCAGTCTGATCTGACAGCTCCAGATCGTCACTGTGATTTGCGCTGACATGATCGCACGCAGATGAGCTGATTCCTTGCAGAAGCAAGTCGTGGGAGCTTTTATTTTCAATGACGAAGAAGCCTTGTCCAAAACCAGGATTTTGTTCGAAAGGTACCAAAACGCCTTTTTCAACTTTGATTTTTTGGCCAAGATCATGTGATTGATCCTGTTGTGTTGTATCGGCCAAAACAGGTGATGAAATCATTGCCAGGAGTAAGGAAGCGCGCAAAGCATAAACTGGATTGCAAAAAAGTTTCTTCATAAAAGCATCCTTAAAAGGGGATAATTTTTACCTTATATAGTATCCAACACGGTTATATTATTACCAGCTTGGATGGAATGTCCAATTTTTCATGGTATTACCATTGATTTTACACGACAGAAAGATCACAAAAGCTTATTGAGAAATGTCGGATTGAATTATGTATTGTCCTTTCTGCGGGAATCAGGAAACACAGGTTAAAGACAGTCGCCAATGCGAAGAAGGGGCTGCCATCAGACGCAGACGCGTTTGCTCTGAATGTGGCCAGCGATTTACGACAATAGAACGTATTCAGCTCCGTGAGTTAAGCGTCATTAAAGCAGACGGGCGACGTATTCCTTTTGATCGTGATAAGCTGGCGCGTTCGATCCGTATTGCCTTGCGTAAACGCCCTGTTGATGAAGTCAGACAGGAAAGGCTTGTGAATGAACTTGTAAAGGCGATAGAATCGTCCGGTGCTTCAGAAATTTCTTCACAATTTATCGGTAAACTTGCCATGAACGCACTCCGTCAGGTAGACAGCGTGGCTTATGTCCGATTTGCAAGTGTTTACGAAGATTTTCGAGAAATTGAAGCTTTTTCAAAAATTCTGGCAGATATGACGTCACCGACCAATACGCTTAAAAAAACATCTCAGGAAACTTCATGAACGTGTCATCACAAGACCACTCTTCTTCACCACGCAAACGGAGCCGGACAATCGCTCGTGTGGCATCGGTTCAGGCACTTTACCAATGCGAACATAATATGAGTGGGGCTGAAGCTGTTCTGAATGAATTCTCAATCTATCGTAAAACATCTTCCAATGCAGATTTTGCTGAGGGGAATATTCCTGGCGCAGATTTAACCCTCTTTAAACAGATTGTCCGCAATGTGGTGGCTACTCGTCCTGAGCTTGATAAAGCCATTGAGGCTTTATTGCCGCCAAGCTGGCCGCTTCATCGGCTTGATCCGGTATTACGTGCTCTTTTACGTGCGGCGATCTCTGAGCTGCGTCAGGGAACTCCTAAAGAAATTATCATTAATGAGTATCTGGATGTTGCTCATGGCTTCTTCTCTGGCGATGAGCCCAAGATGGTTAATGGTGTTCTCGATAGTTTTAAGGCAGAAGATACAGATCAGACCTTATGAGTGAGTTTGACTTCATTAATCGCTATTTCCGGCCTTTGGCAGGGGAAGGTGCTTTCGAATTAAGAAATGATGGAGCCGTTCTTTCCGTTCCTGCCGGGTATGAACTTGTCATTTCTAGCGATACAATGGTCGAAAATCGCCACTTTCTTCCTTTTGATCCACCGGAGACGGTTGCCCGTAAACTGCTTCGCTGCAATCTTTCAGATATTGCAGCAATGGGAGCTGATCCAGTGGGGTATACACTTAATGTCAGCGTTCCGCTTGATCATCGTTATGATGAAGATTGGTTCAGAGCGTTTTCAACGGGATTATTGAAAGATCAAAAGCATTATGGTCTTTCCTTACTGGGAGGAGACACGACTGGGATAGAAGGCCCTCTCGTATTAAGTCTGACAATTTTTGGACGCGTGCGCTATGGCCAGTCATTGCGCCGTGATCAGGCTTGTCCGGGCGATGATTTATGGGTCACGGGTCAAATAGGAGCTGCAGCGCTTGGGTTGCAGGCAAGATTAGGAAAGCTGGAAGATCCAACCGGAGAGCTGACACAGGCTTATCTCCTGCCTCAACCATGTCTGGGACTGCCACTCTATGGCATTGTAAGTACAGCAATGGATATTTCTGATGGTGTGATGCAGGATGCCGATCATATCGCCGAGGAATCCGGTGTACATATCACCATTAATGCGGCGAGTCTGCCTTTTGGAGTTGCTGCTCGCCAGGTTCCCGATGAATGGGAGGAAATCCGTCTTATGGGGGGAGATGATTATCAGCTTCTTATGACCTGTCCACCCGAAACAGGCCCACTGCTTGAAAAAATCTGCCGGGAAAGAAATGTAAAAATTACCAGGATCGGTAAGGTAAGTGCTGGCAGCTCTGTTGAAATGCTCGATAAATACGGCCGGCCAATTTCTTTTGAGAAACTGGGATGGCAGCATTTCTAGAAAATCGTAAAATTAGCTTCTGAGGGCCTTTTCATAAACCCTGTGACGCTTATGGGGTTCAGGAACAAGGGATTCAGCCAGATTTCTCATGCCAATATCGCTTTCCTGAATCCAGCCTAACTCTACCCATTTATAAGGGAGAGTCTTCCCACGTTGCATTAATTCTCTGATAGCCAGAGAGGGAAGAAGGGAACCAAGAATTGTCCCCCGCAACTGACTACTAACACCAAGTAGGATCACACGCGCAGAAGTAAAGCGGTGTCTAGCCAGACGATAGGCGAATTTTAGCCAGCCAGTGAAAGAGGGTGCTCCTCCCAAATCGGCCGTGATGTCATAAATATTTGGAATAACCATAGCCATGGCCACAGGCTCGCCATCCTGATCAATCTGGACATAATGTTCGGGGCGCAGAAGGGGTTTGATCTCTTTGACCATTGCACGCATTTCATAATCCTGCATAGGAACAAAATTATATTTCTGCGCCCAGGCGTCATTGTAAAGACGCCTCAAGATTTCACTTTGTGCGACAATTTCTTTTTTTGAAAGAGATCGAGCAGTAATTGATTTCAGCCGCCCTTCACCAAATTTGAGCCCGGCTGGGACCTTGAAACGTTCTTCGATGTCTGGTGTCAGTTCAAGGCTGTAACTCAGCAGATCCTGAGTTTTACTGTAGCCTTCACGTTCAATCAATGTCCCTAGTCCGACAGGGTGCCAGGGCATGGCAACCATGGGTGGCGTGTCCTGACCACAGATCATGCAACCAGTTTCGCCATTACCACTTAACGTGACAGGACCACGAATATGAGTGACTCCGCGTTTTATGAGCCATTCTTCAGCAGACTTGATAAGAGCTTCTGTGATTTCAGGGTCTGGCAATGAATCAAAAGCGCCGAACTGCCCGATTCTCTCCTGCCAATATTCCATTGCCTGCTGGTCAAAGATGGCTGCTATGCGTCCGACAGGCTGCTTGCCGCGCCAGGCCAGAAAATATTCTATGTCTGCATGACGGAAAATAGCAGCTTTTTTAGGGTCGAGTAGGGCATATTGTTCCATATCAAATGGTGGAACAAAGCCTTTCAGTCCGTTATAAATACGTCTTGGAAGTGTGATAAAAAGGCGCAGGTCACGACGGGACGTAACAGGCCTGATTTCAATCTTCTGATGGTTATTAAGAAGGACTTCACGTTGCATGAAAGTGGCTATACGCGTACAAAAGAAAAGTGACCAGAGGGATCAGGAGATAAATAGCCAATTATGACTAAAAAAAATAACATGGGTGCTTCAAACCGACATCATATCCTGATTACAGGGGGCTCAAGTGGTATAGGTGCAGCTTTGGCGCTCCATTATGCCGCACCAGGAATTCTCATTACTCTCTGGGGCCGCAATGAGGGACGCTTGACAGAAATTGCTGAACAGGTGCGTCGTAAAGGTGCTTCGGTCCTGACATTGAGCCTTGATATCACAAACGCGGAAGAAGCCCTACAGGCTTTCAGCGCTGCAGATCGTGAAAATCCTGTTGATATTCTTATACTTTCCGCTGGTATGTCAGATATCCGTCCAGCAGGGCAGAAAACTGAATCTCCCGAAATCGCCCTGAAAATGTCTATGGTGAATTTTGCCACGCCTGTGACATTGGCAACAAAAGCAGCATCTCTCATGTCTGAACGAGGCGGGGGAAGAATTGGTATTATGGGTTCTGTTGCTTCTTTCCATGATCTGCCATTGGCGACAGTCTATAGTGGCTCAAAAGCAGGAGTAGGACGTTTCAGTACAGCTCTGAGAGCTGCTATGGAACCTTATAATGTGAAGGTCACTCTTATTGCACCTGGTTTTGTCGACACTCCCATGAGCCGGAAGCTAGAAGGGGATCAGCCTTTTCTGGTTCCAGTAGAAGTAGCTGCCCGGAAAATAGCGCGCGCTATCAATCGGGGGCAGGCAACTCTTGTATTTCCTTGGATTTTTGAACTGACGCGTTTGCTTGAGATCATTTTACCCAGAGCCTTGGCCCATAGAATTTTAAGAAAACTTGATATCATGCAGCATCCGACAAACTGATCGATCACATTTTATTAAGTAATATGTGATCAGAAAACAGGTTAAATGAAGAGTTATAAAGTAGTAATTATATATATATGAAGGTATTAAGAGAAAGGGCCCCCGTACTGTGAGAGAAATCGTTGTTATGGATATTGGTGGTACGCATGCGCGTTTTGCTATTGCGACCATTGATGCGGGGAAGGTTATTTCTTTAACAGAAGAAATTACATTGAAATGTGCTGAACATGCTTCTCTCGCGCTTGCATGGGAGGCTTATGGACGTGAGCTTGGCAGGCCGATTCCCAAAGAAGCAAGCATGGCTATAGCCTGTCCTGTGTCCGGCGACACCCTGAAAATGACAAATAATCCGTGGGTCATACAACCGTCACAATTAGCCAATCGCCTTAAGCTGGATAATTTCGTCATTGTTAATGATTTTGGAGCCGTTGGTCACGCAGTAGCCAAGATCGGACCGGAATATATGCAACATCTCTGCGGCCCAAACAATGATCTACCTGATGAAGGGACCATCAGCATTATCGGCCCTGGCACAGGGTTGGGAGCAGCTAGCGTTTTACGCCAGAAAAATGGCTCCTATCAGGTCGTAGAAACAGAGGGAGGACATGTTGATTTTGCTCCTCTTGATTCACTGGAAGACCGAATTTTAGCAGCTATGAGGGAGCGTTTCCGCCGTGTTTCGGTTGAACGCATTGTTTCAGGTCCTGGTCTGACCAATATTTACGAGGTTATTGCTGAATTGCAGGATATGCCTATCAGGCTGAAAGATAATCGCGTTTTATGGACGACAGCACTTGAGGGAACAGATACCCTGGCTTCAGCAGCTCTTGAACGTTTCTGTCTGAGTTTGGGCGCATTTGCCGGTGACGTGGCTTTGTCTCACAAGGCGGCTGGTGTTGTCATTGCAGGTGGGCTAGGTTTACGCTTGGCAAATTTACTGCCCCATTCTGGTTTTGCAGAACGTTTTGTTGCAAAAGGTCGCTTTGAGTCCTGGATGAGTGACATTCCAGTAAAAATTATTACTCACCCTCAACCTGGTCTTTATGGTGCAGCTGCCGCTTATATTTCAAAAACAAGTGCAGAGAATAATATTTTAGTTGATAATTAATAATTTTGTTACCAATTTTGTATTTAATAAATAAAGAGAAGTTTAGGCATTGATGCCCAAGAGGGAATGATGACAACGATCGCAGCACAATTAGGGTGGCCGGGTACCGCTGCTATTAATGAGATGCAAACAAGCATCCATGCGCTTCAGTTTCGTAAAGACCGTGCGTCTTATGGCGATATGGTCAGTCAGAAATTTCTCGAACAGTCAGGTAAACTGGATAAACGCGACATTGTCACCCTTTCAGAAACAGCGCAGCAATATCTGGAAGGGGAGCAGGAACGCTCCATAAGTCAGGTGACAAGCCAGCTTAATATGGCAGCCAGAATAGTTGCGAATAGTGCCACTTCAGATTCTCAGAGACTGGCCGCTATCTCTTCAGCTTATCATTTGTTTTTCATGGGCAGTACCCTAGGGGCGATCACAGGGACTTTTGCCTCCGCCTGGGGGCACTTTAAAGCTGCAAATTCTGATAGCGATTTTGAGAAATATTTTGCTGTAGAGAAACAGTTCGTTCCCAGCGTCAGCTCTGTAGTTGGTGGCAATCTTCAGAAAGACAAGCCTGATTTATGGGCGCAGTTTTTTGTAAAACGCCAGAAGTCTGTAAACTCTTCTGATGATACTCAGGATATTTATTCCGACAGGTTTTTCTCCAATGGGAAACTTCGTAATAAAGGAATTATTTCTGGGCAGGAAAGTCGTGACTCTGAGGATGGATATTCAGATAATGCAACTGTCGCTTCAGCTGGGGATGAATCCCTTTTATCCCTTATTGACATAGAAGAGGCAGTTACAGCGCGTGAGAAGCAGAGTTTGGCAAGAATTCTGAATCTCAATCATAAAAAAGAAACGCCCTCGCCGAAAAAAGCAGGTTGATTGCTTCCGCCTTATTATATTAGCGTGGCCGCTTCGGTCTGCTTTTATTGTAGCAGTAGGGCGTGATTCATGTTTCTTGGAATCGATCTTGGTACGTCGAGCGTCAAAGCCATTCTCGTTAATGAGAGGCAAGAAATTATCGCGGTAAGTGGATGCTCATTTACAGTACAAAGACTGCATGAAAGATGGTCTGAGCAGGATCCTGTCCAGTGGCTAAAAGGAACACTCAAGGCTATTAATGACTTGAAGGAGCAAAATCCTCAGGCTTTATCTGAAGTAAGGGCGATCGGACTTTCCGGCCAACAGCATGGGGCTGTTTTCCTTGATGAAAAGGGGAGTATACTTCGTCCCTGCATCTTGTGGAATGATACACGTTCAGAGGCCGAATGCGCGCTCTTTGAATCTCGTTTTTCTGATGCTCGTGCCATAACAGGTTCTATGACAATGCCGAGTTTTACGGCGCCAAAAGTACTTTGGGTGGCACGGCATGAGCCTGAAATCTTTGCAAAAACAAGGCATGTTTTATTACCTAAAGCTTGGCTACGTTATGTTCTGACCGGTTTAATGTGTGAAGAAATGTCAGATGCGTCAGGCACATCATGGCTCGATGTTGGCAAAAGGTGCTGGTCAGAACAGGCTCTTCAGGCAACAGGTTTGAAGCGGTCTTATATGCCTGATCTATGTGAAGGATCCGATCAGGCAGGACGTTTGAAAGAGGAATATGTTTCTCTATGGGGGATGAAAACAGCTCCTGTTTTTGCTGGTGGTGCAGGAGATAATGCGGCTGGAGCAATCGGGCTTGGCGCGATCAGACATCGTGACACGTTTATTTCGCTGGGAACGTCAGGTGTGCTTTGGATGACAACTGACCGTTATCAGCCTTATCCAGAGGCCGCAATACATACATTTTGTCACGCCCTCCCTGAAAAATGGCATCATATGGGGGTCATGTTATCAGCCGCCTCATCTTTGAAATGGTGGGCGGATCTTAATAAGATTTCTGAAGCAGCTCTTTTAGCTGAACTGCCGGAGAGGATATCTCGACCATCTCATGTAATGTTCGCACCATATTTATCTGGGGAACGTACCCCTTATAATGATGGACGGGTAAGAGGTGGATTTGTCGGGCTTTCACATGATACAACAAGGGCTGATATGACCCAGGCTGTGCTTGAAGGCGTTGCATTTTCATTTCGAGATGCCCTTGAGGCCATTCGCGCTACCGGGGAAATGCCTTCACAAGCAGACGTAATTGGTGGCGGATCACGTAGCCTTTTATGGACGCAGATCATTGCATCAGTCATGAATCTTCCCCTATCCCGTATTGAGAATGGAGAGCATGGTGGTGCCTTTGGTGCTGCACGGCTGGCCCGTTTGGTATTTACAGGTGAAAAGAGCGAAGATATTTGTAAGCCGCCAAAGAGAGTTTCTCTTATAGAACCGTCATCAGAGCTTGTTCAGTCTTATAATAAGGCTTACCGACGTTACCGCCTGCTATATCCGGCTCTAGCGCATCTTGAAATTGCCTAATGGGGCCTAAAACCTACAATATATGGCACGATCAGAGACCCAATGCACGATGGTTTGTGCAAAGAGGTTTAACGCTTCTTTGAATTTTTCATAATGCTGGTTTGGTGCAAGGGTTGTTTCGTTAAGATAGAGAGAGCGTGAGATCTCTATTTGTAGAACATGGACGTGAATATCAGGGTTTCCATAATGTTCGGTAATAAAACCACCCGCATAAGGCGTGTTCTGCTGAACTTTATAGCCCATTTTTTCAAAAACCTGTTGTGCATAATTAATCAGGAATGGCGGGCAGGAACGGTTATGACGGTTTCCCAAAACGATGTCACAAGGTTTGCTCTGGTAGAGTGTTGGCATTGAGTGGACATCAAAAAGAATGACGTAACCTGATTTTAACCTGATATTTTCCAGTGTTTTATGTAATTTTTGATGAAATGGAGCCCAATAATGATTTAAACGCTGTTCAACTGTTTCTACAGGAAGTGTATGGCTGTAAATTGTATGACCAGGCGCCGTGCATCGGGGGATAACACCATAACCCGCTATAACACGTTGTGATCTTATAAGTTCTTTTTCATCAAGGGCAGGCGTAAACATCCTGCCGTCAAGCTCTCTCCAGTCACGGTTTACATCACAGAAGCTGCGAGGAAAGAGTGCTTTTAGAAAAGAGACACCAAGATGGGGAAGGTCAGAGAGCAGATCATCTACGAACCTGTCTTCCATTCTTTGCAGGTCATAGGCTGACAGCCGGGATTGTTTCAAAAAAGACGCAGGATAGCAACGACCGGAATGAGGGGAGGAAAAAAGGAGAGGTGCCGCACTCCCTTCATTGAAAGAAAAAGGTTCCTGCCCCTCTGTTTCTATTTCCAGAGGTAAAAACAAATGATGATTTCCTGAGGAGCTAGATTTTGTCTTTTGTGGCATCAAGCCAACCTTGCAGCATATAAGAAGCAGCTAGTTTATCGACAACTTCACCTCTTTTTTTACGTGTCAGATCCATTTCCTGAATGAGGAAGCGATTAACAGCACTTGAAGAGAGTCGTTCATCCCAAAGAGTAAAGGGTAAGTTTAAACCCTGTGCCAGGTCCTTCCCCCAATCCCTGGCGGCATGAGCTGCCGGCCCCTGAGTGCCATCAAGAGAAAGAGGAAGCCCGATAACGAGGCCTCCTACATCATGCATCTTACAAAAACTGGTAAATTCCTTTATGAGAAAAGAAAGTTTTTGTCTTTTCAAAATCATGAAGGGTGATGCCAACATAAGCTGAACATCCGTCAAAGCAAGGCCGATCTGCTTTGATCCAGGGTCAATGCCAAGGATACGTTGCGAAGGTTTGATCTGCTGGCGCAGGTCATGCGGATTGAAGTACGTCATAAAGAAGCGTTATGATCTATTTTCATGTTTAAAAGCTAGCCCGATTTACTCTTTTATTTAGGACATTCCATGTCGCTTGATGCAAAAACAGTTTTAAAAATGGCGAGGCTTTCACGTTTGGGTCTTTCGTCAGAAGAAGTTGAAACCTACCAAAAAGAAATGCAAGGCATCCTCGGTTGGGTAGAACAGCTAAACGAAGTCAATATTATCGATGTTCCTCCAATGGTTGGAACTGACCTCGCGCGCGCGCGTCTGAGAGAAGACCGTGTAACAGATGGTGATTGCCAGGAAAAAGTTCTTTCCAATGCCCCTGACCGTGAAGGGCCTTTCTATACTGTGCCAAAGGTAGTTGAGTAATGACTTATAATTTTGATCTCACTCTTGCACAAGCACGCGATAGCCTGAAGAGTAAGGACATTTCAGCAGTCGAGCTGGTTAACGCTCATTGCGAAGCCATTGAGCGCCTTGATGGACGCCTGAACAGCTTTATTACACGGACACTTGATCAGGCCCGCGAACAAGCCAAAGAAGCAGATGCCGCCCTGCAACGTGGGGAAGGGAAAGCCCTGACTGGAATTCCTCTCGGTGTAAAAGACCTTTTTGCCACAAAGAATGTTCGTACAACGGCTGCCAGTCATATTCTTGAAAATTTTATTCCTCCTTATGAAAGCACAGTGACAGGCAATCTGTTACGTGATGGTGCTATATTTTTAGGGAAATTAAATCTGGATGAATTTGCCATGGGGTCAACAAATCTGACCTCCGCGTTCGGTGGTGTTGAAAATCCATGGAAGAAAAAAGACTCAGAAGCCCGTCTGGTTCCTGGTGGTTCTTCCGGTGGGTCAGCAGCGGCCGTTGCAGCAGGGCTGGTACTCGGAGCGACAGGAACAGACACAGGTGGTTCCATTCGTCAACCATCTGCTTACTGTGGCATTACAGGCATTAAGCCAACATATGGTCGCTGCTCTCGCTTTGGTACAATTGCGTTTGCAAGCTCTCTGGATCAAGCAGGCCCTATGGCACGCACAATTCAGGATTGTGCGATTTTGCTGGAATCCATGGCTGGATTTGACCCTAAGGATTCAACATCTGTTGAAAAGGCTATTCCCCATTACGAAGCGGCTTTAGGGCAGGGTATTAAAGGATTACGTGTCGGTATCCCAAAGGAATACCGTACAGAAGGCCTTTCTGCTGAAATTCAGGCCCTTTGGGATCAGGGAATTGCGTGGTTAAAGGATGCAGGGGCGGAAATTATTGAAATTTCCCTACCACATACGAAATATGGACTGCCTACCTATTATATCGCTGCTTTAGCGGAGGCTTCCTCCAACCTTTCCCGTTATGATGGTGTGCGTTTTGGTGAACGTGTCCCGGGAAAATCGTTAGATGAGCTTTATGAAGCAACCCGTGGGAAAGGGTTTGGTGAGGAAGTAAAACGCCGTATATTACTTGGGACTTACGTGCTCTCATCAGGCTATTATGATGCCTATTACCTGCGTGCGCAGAAAGTCAGGACACTCATCAAGCAGGATTTCCTGAATGCTTATGAGAAATGCGATCTGCTTTTGGCTCCTACTGCGCTCTCTGGAGCTTTTGCATGGGATGAAAAACCAACCGATCCCGTTCAGCTTTATCTTAATGACATATTTACAGTACCGGCAAGTCTGGCAGGTGTGCCAGCACTTTCAGTCCCTGCTGGATTAAGTCATGAGGGACTTCCTTTAGGATTGCAGCTCATTGGCCGTTATTTCGATGAGGAAACGCTCCTTAAAGCTGGGCATGTTATGGAACAGGCAGCCTCATTTAATCATCGTCCCTCTCTCCATGCAGGAGTTTCAGCATGAGCTCATATCGTATTCAAGGCGAGACCGGTGAATGGGAAGTCGTTATCGGGCTGGAAGTTCATGCCCAGGTTGTCAGTCAGTCAAAACTTTTCTCAGGCGCTTCAACTGCTTTCGGGGCAGAGCCTAATACGCAGGTAAGTCTGGTCGATGCGGCATTTCCAGGTATGTTGCCTGTACTGAATGCAGAATGCGTGGCTCAGGCTGTACGTACTGGCCTGGGACTTAAAGCGCAAATCAATCTCTTTAGCCGGTTCGACCGGAAAAACTATTTTTACGCAGACCTGCCACAGGGCTATCAGATCAGCCAGTTTGAGTTCCCGATTGTCGGTAAAGGTGTTGTCGAGATTGAGCTTTCTGACGGTGAAAAACGCAATATCGGCATTACGCGCCTTCATCTGGAACAAGATGCTGGAAAATCCATTCACGATCATGATCCGGCACGTTCCTTCATTGACCTTAATCGGGCAGGTGTTGCTCTGATGGAGATCGTCAGTGAACCTGATATGCGCTCTCCTGAAGAAGCTGGTGCTTACGTCCGTAAACTCCGTCAGATTTTGCGTTATCTTGGAACATGTGATGGAAATATGGAAGAAGGCTCAATGCGGGCGGACGTCAATGTCTCAGTCCGTAAAGAGGGTGAAGATTACCGTACGCGCTGTGAAATCAAAAATGTCAATTCCGTACGTTACGTAATGCAGGCTATTGAAGTCGAAGCGCAGCGTCAGGTCGAAATATGGGAAGCTGGTGGAACGGTCGATCAGGAAACGCGTCTCTTTGATCATATCAAAGGGGAAACAAGATCCATGCGTAGTAAGGAAGATGCGCATGATTATCGCTACTTCCCAGATCCTGACCTTCTACCTCTAGAAATTGAGCAAAGCTGGGTTGATGAACTAAAAGCAGCTTTGCCAGAATTGCCTGAAGAAAAAAGAGCTCGTCTGGAAAGAGATTACGGTCTGTCTGCTTATGAATCAGCTGTGCTGACAGCTGAGCAGAACATTGCTGATTTCTATGAAGAGGTTGCAAAAAATGCTGATGCACGATTGGCAACAAACTGGATTATGGGGGATTTCTTCGCAGCCCTGAATCGTACAGGCCGCTCTATTGAAGATAGTCCTGTCAGTGCGCAGGGACTACGTGAACTTTTAGGACTGATCAGCGATTCTACCATTAATGGCAAGATCGCCAAGGAAGTGCTTGAAGATATGGTAGAAACCGGTGCATCAGCCTCTGAGATTGTTGAACGCAAAGGGTTGAAGCAGGTTACGGACACCGGAGCGATTGAGGCATCCATTCAGCAGATTCTTGATGAAAATTCAGACAAGGTTGCTGAATATAAAGGGGGGAAAGACAAGCTTTTCGGTTTCTTTGTAGGACAGACAATGAAAGCAATGAAGGGTAAGGCAAACCCTGCAATGGTCAATGAGCTCCTGAAGAAGCTTCTTGATTCATAAAAAGTAAAAAAAGATGTTCATAAGGGTTTGACGAATAGACGTTTTACCCTTATGAACACTTTTGCAAACGCCGTGTTATCTGCGTAAAGAGCGGAGGGGTGGCCGAGAGGCTGAAGGCGGCGGTTTGCTAAACCGTTGTACGATGTCAAGTCGTACCGTGGGTTCGAATCCCATCCCCTCCGCCACGACCTCATGTCTATACAACGATGTATTTAGCACCAGATCGTAACATGAAGCGACGATTAGCAACGCGAAAATACAGGATATTTTTAAATGCACGCTCTAACCTGATCTCTCAACCCAATATAGTCCCCAATCCAGCGGATGGTCTGAGGACGCTCGCCGGGTTGTAGCAGTTCAGTAGCAAGAGCTTTCTGGTCCTGCACGGAATATGAGACAAGTGTTGGGCAGACAGGTTTTAGGTGGGGGGATGAACATGCCCCGAGGAGTAAACCGAGCCAGATCCAGAGAAGAATTTTTCTCATTATGCATCCCCTTTCTCTAAACATGCGATAATCGCGTCTTTCGTCGTTGGCTTGTTGGCTTCAGCCTGCGCCATCGCCCGAACAGTAAGGGTTGTCTGCTCTGCCATAGAGGTAGCGTCCTTGCTCACTGAAACTTTTTCGGCATTCCGGCCGGATCGGTTGGCGTACCAGACCAGGCCGGTCAGGGCGCTCACGATGAGCGTGAGTGCCCCGAAGCCTTCCCAACTATTCACTGGATTGTGGTCTGTATGGAAGAGGTTGGTGTGTTGGATGTTGTCTCTTCTAGCGGTTTGTTGGGGGTTTTTGCTCCCTTAACCATAAGAGTGGCGCCATTGAGAGATAAAGTGAGACCCGTCAGCATGTCTGAAAGCGTGAAGCGCGTCACCATCTTCTCCAGAGAAGGCAGAAGCCCGTCAACGATTTTAGTGATGCCGTCGCTCACTTTCTGCTGGTTGTCACTCATTTCACGGCCTGTCATAGCTTTGAAGAAGCTTTCACCAGCGGCAACTAGATTGGTTGCTTCAGGGTTGGTAGGGAGTGTAGTATTTGTCATGATAAATTCCTTTTTGAATTGAGTTGTTGAGTTTGGGACCACCGTCAGTCACGTGTCTGGCGGTTTTTCCGTAGGCGGCATAATAGGTGCGCCGTGACGTGAGAGAGCCGTGACAACAGGTAATAATGCTGCCTGCCCGATGCGTTGTGCGGTTGTGTTGTCGGGGGCGAGGAGAGGCAGGGAGGCAGCCATGAGGGTATAACCGAGATCTTGCGGCAGGCTTCCAGTCCATAGACCAACGCCGCCTCCTATCAGCATCGAAAGCCCTCCCAATGTTGTCGGCTGCTGAAGCCAATGCCGTATATGCGAGAGGATTTTCATTTCATCCCCTCCAGGAAGAGGGAACGTTCTGCCTGCCTTCGTCGTGTCAGGCCGTTGAGGACATGGCCGCCGGATTTATTCCAGCGCAGGAACTGGTCTGCGGCCTGTTTATATTGTCTGTTATTCAGAAGGCGGAGGAGAGTGGAGCCATCCAGATTGCCGATGCCGATATTATAGGTTAGCGATAAAAGGGCAGCCTCCTGTTGAGCCGAAACAGGCACTTTGACCACATTGCGCACCTGTTTTTGAACCGTCTGAAGGGTCTGCTGCAACAGGGCGTCAGCTTCATCCTGAGTGATTGGTCTTGTATAGTCCGTAACCGGCTTTCCATCGGACAGAACCGTGTTGCCATAGCCTATGGTCCAGTAACCTGCCGGGCAGAGATAAGGCTTGAGACAACACCCTTCAAAACGTTTCACAAAGGAGAGAGCCAGAGTAAGGGCGTCCTCCATCAGAAATGCCCTCCATTGTGAATATGGAGCAGATTGATGATGGCGTAGGCGAGACTAGAGCCGATAGCGGAGGCAATGCCAACGGTCCAGTTTCGCCAGTTTCTCATCTCCCTGATTTCGTCACGGAGTGACCTGAAGTTACGCCGAACCTCGCTGGCATTTTCCTCAAATTCGGCACGGGTGACGTAGGTATCGGGATTGGGCACGATAATTCTCCTGAAAATAAAAAAACCGCCTCAGAGGGCGGCGGAATGAAAACGGGATGCTGTCTGCTAGTTAATCTGTCAGATTATCTGGCTTGATGGGTAACTCTGTGCTTTTTGTATCAGTGCCATCAATGATGGCCTGTAGCGCCTGCGCGTAAGCTTTTGTTTTGGGGCCAAAGCTTTCTCCCATAGCGACGATCATAGGTGCCTGGGATTGCACGTCCGAAAGAGCACTTTGAGCAAGATCTTTCAAAGGGGGTTTTGGTGGTTCAGGCAGGATATAGGTTGTGATTGTGCCGTCTTGGGCAATATTAATTCCTGACTTCTGTTCAAATAATGAAACCCTGATTGTGTCGTATTGTGAGTCATTTAAATTAAAATAATAAGGGGATGTTGCATAGCCAGGGAATGTAACCAAGGCGGTCACATTTCTGTTTTCGTCAAGCATTGCGTAATTATTGCTAATTTTTTTAGAAAGTGTCATAATATTAATCCTTAACGCCTACAGCAAAGACAGTAATCGTTGCCGCTTGCCCTTGTGGGTTACTAGTGCCTCGGTCGAGGCTGGCTCTAAACCCATATTCTGTTATATCTAATTCCATACCATCAGTATTTGCCTTATTTGAAAGTGAAACAAAACGACCTGCGGCTCCGGCGTTATTTTTGCCGCCATAAGTATCATTACACAACGCGACAACACTTATTGCTGGTTGTGAAAATGGCTCTGGAAACGAAAACCACTGGAATAGAGCTGTGTTGCTTACAGTTACACGAAAAGCCTGCATAACAACGCGTCCAGTTGAACCGCCTCCCATCATGATTTCAGGCAGGGACGTATTGTGGGACGTCGTGACGCTATTATTGCTGTGAATAAAAAGCGCGGCGTCTTGATTGTTATTATGCACCCCAAGCGCGAGGGTTGGGTCGTTTTTGGGCCCCCATAGTCGGATATCGCCAGAAGTGGATATTCCTGCGGGAGACAGGAAGCGCAACATCCCAGACCACACATTCACATCATCCTGAAACCCACTAAATAAAACATCACCATTGAGTGTGCCTCCCGTGAGGGATAGCTTTGTATTGAGGGCATCATCAACAGCATTGGTTGACGGGCCGTTAAAATCATCAAACCCGTCATTCTGAATAATCAGTTCACGATGTCCTCTCCAGCCTTTTTTCACGGTTCTGATGGTGGTTGGGCGTGCATCAGCATCAGAATAAACGAGTGCCTGAACGGACGCATCCGTAGGGTAAAAGGATCTCCAACTATTATCAGGTAATTGGGCAGACAGGTGGTTACCCGTATGATTCCACACCATATTATTGAGCCGGTCATCATTATCTGACGCTGGAACGGTCTGTAGTTTTACGGCCTCAGCTGCCTGAGCCCGTGCTGTTTCATTGTTGAGGGACTGAGCCGTTGCCAGATAAGTCAGTTTATTCTCTGGATCATTAATAACAGGTCGGTCGCCATTATCACCACCGAGCCAGAAGCGTTTGACATTCTTGTCTTTGCCACCATAACCTTGCCCGGAAACAAGCTGTGCCTCAGCTGCCTGAGCCCTTACTGTCTCGCTTGCCAATGCTGTTTTGGTGGCATAATTCTGGTCGACCCAGAATGTATTTGGCACCGCACTTCCAGCCGTACCGGGTTTATCATTAATTGTGTAATTAGCATTAATGAGGCCCGTAACATTTCCCCCTGAGAGAGATAATTTTTCGGCTTCAGCGGCGGTAGCCCTGTTGGTTTCGTTTTTGAGATCTGAAGCTGTGGCTATTCTGTCATCACCAATATGGCCTTCTGTTTTGCTGAGGGAGAAAAGGATGTTCTGTTTATCGTCTTTGGCGACAAGACTGCCATCACTCTGAGGAGTAAGAGTGTAGCTTTCATTGGGGCCATAGAAGATAGTCGGGGAGTTTAGTTTACCATCATGGCGTGCGACGAAATGCTCACCATCGACGAAACCTTCAGCACCAGGAGGTGCTTCATAGGAGTAAACAGCCTTTGACCCATCACTATGGGTAACTGTGACGGTTACCTTGCTGGGTTTTCCAGCTTCGACAGGTTCCTGAGTAACGGAAGTATCAGTGATGGTCAGGCTGTCTTTACCCGGTGGCAGATGGATTTCCACCGGAGGAAGTTTTGTTCCGTTTTCAAGGGAGACTGTCAGTCTGCCGGTGCAGGCTTCTCCTGGTTTAACTTCGTCCTGGTCATAATCAATATCGGTAATGGAATAGCCCCTTGCGCCAGGGGGAATGGTGAATTTAACAGGATATGACCCTCCATCATCAGTATAGACAGTCAAGGTGGCTGGCTGTTCTTCTCCTGGGGTGGCGGGTCTTGTGGCAATGGCGAGTTTGGCTATACGGCCACCTGTGGCTGTGAGCACCTTGAGAGGAAAGAGGGCGAGGGAGGAGACACCTTCATCATTAACCTGTGTGCCGATCACACGGTTAAGGGTCTGCCCTGACACAGCCAGGGGCAGGGTGTTAGGATCCAGTTCTGTCATAATCATTAACTCGTTTGATTTTTATTAATTATATATGAATTATGTTTCTTTCTGATAGAAATATATATTTAAAATAATACGGCAATAAGTTATTAATACATAGCCATTAATTAAATAAATTAAACATATTTCTAATAAAACATATTAAATATGTGGATTAAGTTAAAAGTTTATTGTATAAATGACACATAAAATTTGAACATGTTTAGATTTTGGAAACCTTACGTGCGTGGAAGGATGGAATATAAATCATGTCTAATGAAAATAAATTTAAAAAAAGATCTAAATATCTTCTTTTATCTAGCGCTATAGCAATGGCATCTATTCCAGTAGCTGGTTTTTCTTCTCCTAATCCTGTACAGATACAGCCAGAGTCTCCTAATATCGTTAAGGTTGAGGCCAAAACAGATATTATGGCTTGGAATGCTGTTGCTGTCTCACAAGGACGTATATTTGTAGCTGGGCCACGATGGACTGGTTTTCCCGGTCCTGCTGTCGGAATAATTGATCCAAAAGGTGAGGTTATCCCATTCCCAGATAAAAAATGGAATGATTGGACTCCTGAAAAAGATGCCGCAAATTATTTTGTTTGTGTGAATGCCATACATTTAGGTCCAAATGGGTCGTTGTGGGTTGTTGATTCTGGTGCTCCTGCTTTTGGTAAGCCGATTGTCCCCAACGGTCCTAAGCTTGTTAAAATCAATCCTAAAAATGGTGATATTCAGAAAGTTTACCTTTTAGGGGCGGATGTTATTCACAATAATAGTTATATAAATGATATCCGCTTTAATCCCAAGAATGATCTAGCTTATATTACTGACACAGGCAGTGAGGCCGTTATCGTATTTGACACGAAGGATGGCCATGCCTGGCGTGTTCTTGAAGGACACCCTTCGACGCTTGCGCAAAAGAAACGTCCCATTATTGCTGATGGTAAACAGGTAGATGACAAACCTGGTCAAGCTTTAAGTGTTGCGGTAGATCCCTTAGAGGTCAGTCCTGATGGAAAATGGCTGTATTACGGTCCAGCAGCGGGGCCATGGTCAAAAGTACCAACAGCTCTGATAGATAACTCAGCAACATCAGCGAAAGATATTGCTGCTTCTGTTCGTCCATGGGTTGACCTTCCTCCCATAGGAGGAACAGCAATGGATGAAAAAGGAAATTTCTATTTCACCAGTTTAAAAGATAATAGTATTTATCGGCGGTCAGAGTCAGGAAAGACGGTTAGAATTTTCACGGATCCTTTATTGCATTGGGGAGACGCCCTTATGATTTCAGAAGATAAGAAATTATGGGTGCCTGTTCCACAAATAGATCGGTTGCCTCAATTTCATCAGGGAAAATCTTTTGTTAAATTACCCATTATACTTGTTTCTATTAATTTGAAGGAATGGGAGAAAAATAAGTTAGATAGTCATTGAAATAAGATGAGGAGGAATAATTTTCTCCTCATCTCTTCTGAGCTTTAGATAATTTTATGGCAGCTTTTAACTTGTTCTCTTAGACCAATATAATCACTCAGCCAACGTATGATTTCAGTATTATCAGATGTCTTATTAAGTTCGTTCGTAAGTGTTTTCTGGTCTTCAAGATTATAAGTTATAATTGTCGGGCAAATAGTCTGAAGCTCGGGGGATGAACATCTTACCAGGAGCAGTCCTAACAAGCCCCATAAATGATACCTCTCATTATGCATTTCCCTGTTCCAAACGATGATAAAGCGCGACTGTCAACTGGCCTGTCTGCAAGGGCATGGGTGATTTCCTGATTTAGCTGGACTGTCTTTTTAGTTATTTCTAAACGATCATTTTTCATCATGGACACGTGCTGCATTACATCCAGCCCGATTTGCATACCAAATTAACAAACCGAGTGAACCCATGCTGAATATAATTGTTAAAAGTACAAAGCAAGAATTACTCATGGTTATGAATCCAATTTCATTGTGACATTACATTAATTATAAAACACCACCAGTAGGAGCTCCTTCATGGCCATTTGAATGTGTATGTGCTTTATATTTTTGTCCATTAATAATAACCTGGCCCTCGAGTTTGATCTCACCATCGTTTAGGGATATAGTTGCACTTCCATTTGTTATAATGACGTTATTATCAGAAAGTGTAACAGATACTTTTCCATGTAATTTATGATTTATCTGAACGCCATTCAGACCATATAACTGGAGAAAATCACCATCAAGGTTATCCCAGTTCTTATGAGAAAATGGGATAAAAATACCTGAATAGAGATTAGAGATTGTTTCATTAAAATTGGGTCTGTCGGTATTCATTCCGCTTAGATGACCAATGTTAATATCTGAGCAGAGTAGCAGTCCTTTACACCCTTTTTGCAAAGGAGCTCTTATATATTCACTCTCAAGTACAGGTACTGTGATTGTTGGAAAAGGCACTGGTGTGTTTGCTTCAATTTTAATTATTGCCATACGCCCGCTCATTTGAACGAGCGATACAGGAATAGTTTTTGATAAAAGACCTGATAATTTACGTGCAGATCTTTCAGCTACATTTTGCATTAATATGGCAGGGGAATTTCGTGTTGAAACAGACATTTATCAATTCCATAATTATTCTGAAATAGAATTTTTATTTATAACAATATAATTAAACATAGGTGGCGTATTTAGAATGCCATTTCCAATGATTTTTCTTAGTGTATCAACTAAACTACTATCCCAATCTTCAGTAGATATATTAATTATAATATCACGACCAGAAACCGTAAGACTAACAGCATTACAGCTATTGAACTTCCAGCAATGCCCATTGTCACCAGTCAAAAAACGCATAATACGTCTTTTGAGCCATGGGATTGAAAAATTTAAACCATCACCTTTATAAAAATTCCATGTTAAAATTCGTTTATGTATGTCATCGCTAAGAGAGGTGCCTTTATATTTCTTTATAATGGTTTCTTCAGCTAAGGCTGTTCTATTAATGTCAGTATCATCAATAGATCCACTATAAGTTTGTGATTGTTGGTAGCTAATTTTATAGCGAAATTGACCGTACAGGCTATAGGTTAGATAATTTAAAAATCCATCTTTTATTGATTCTCTAGTATATAAAGCTAATGGACGCTGATATAGCCATGATAAAATTTCTACAGAAATCTGATTATAAGCTTTAAATATAGCCATAATATTTTCATCATCAGAAAACTGATGATAAGGATATATTAATTCTTCAATGTTTTTTGACATTAAACAAAATCCTTATGTTTGAATCAATGTAATCTGGTCTGATGTAGTTACAAAGTAACTTTGAGAATCTCCATTAATAATATTGCTCTTATTGTTAGGTGAAGTTAATATATCATCCAGATAAATTTCAAAATAAAGTTCAGTAATAAGGTTTCCAGGAAGCAATTCCAGAATTGAAGATTCAAAAACATTTCCCAATTGTAAAAGATTTATAGGATCTCCACTTTCAATTGAGTTAATATAACTAGCAATATTTGAAGAACAAAGTTGTGTTGCAGATTCGTTATCAATAATATTAATTGCAGATGTTTGCCAATGACAAATAATTTTTACATTTTGTTTTAATGGCTTAATAAAGGGGATAACGTATTTGTCTTTTCCATCAATAATTGTGACAGACATATCACGAGAATTTGTCTCTAACACACCCCCACCAGAATAAAATGGAGAGGAAGTAGTATCAATATCAATTGAAAATCGAGAGGCATCAATCACTGTAGCAACAAAATCACCATTGATCATTGGTGTTCCTGTTGCGTTACTGATAGTGATTTTTTGTCCAGTTTTCAATCCATGTGTTAGATCAGTAGTAATAACACATGGTTTTCCATTAGTAACACCACCAATAGTATTAATACTTTTCTTTAGATTTATCAAATCAAAACAGCTTTGATAAATTGCTCCAGCAATTTCAGTAGGATCTCCACCATCTACTTGAACACTATAACCAATAGGGTTATTTATTTCATTTTTGACTATACTTACCGCAACAGAACGATCAATAACATTATCTATTTTTTGTAAGCATGTCTTGATAAAATTCGGAGTCCCTTGACAAGTCGCTGTACCTGCTCTCAGAATTCTGCCTCTATAGTCTACATCACTTTCTGGTCCGTCACCTATAGTACCATATTGTGAATTTTCCACTTCTAGTTCTGTATCTGGCTGGATAGAACTAATAACTTGTGTCACAGAATAAGGGGGAATAATATAACTGCCAGTTGTTGTTGCGACAACATATACATCTTTTAAGATTCCATTACTAGGAATCGTCAAATTCTCTTGTGTTTCAAATAGATATTGTGAATCAGTAACCTGAAACCCTTTTGCAAGAAACAGGCCAGGTGTTCCTGTGAAGTTCACATAAACTGAAGGATTAGATCCTAAACCGCGTTTGACACCATATATTTCACCGAACTCATCAAGAAGATCAGAGGGCGCGTTAAGAGGGCTTATGGAATTTACAGCAGAAACTCTTAATTGGTCCATTTGGGTCAGCGCCGCCATAGCAACTGTACTCATATTCTCAATTAATGTTGCGGGAAGGTTTGTTGTTAAACCAGGGCTAAGCTGTGTTGCTAATGTTGTTATTTTTTCCTGTAAAACATCCTGATCAATTGGTTCAATATCCCTATTAAGCAGTACACTGAACAAACCTGGATATTGGTCTTCTAGTAAAGATGTTACTGAAAGCGGAAGATTTGAGATAGACATTATATATAATTTCCAATATATTATATAACAATAATTAATATTAGTAAGTTATTTCAAATATATTATTTTTTTCTCTAAAAATACAAATTGAATGACTTATATTTCTAAAAAGATTAATATTATTATCCATAGATGATCCAATGAGTGGACGGTATGTTAATGTATTTTTTTTACTATCCACTGCTTTGAAGTACCATCTAAGATCGGCAATATTCCAATAAAATTTAACTGTTATTAACCCTTCTGCTACGGATGTTTGAAATTGAAATGACTCTCTTTCGGTATCATTTTCAGGAAATTTTATATAAGTATCAGTCATAGTATTAATTTATATTAAGTGTTAATTTTAGGATTATTTATGGATTTTGTACTGTTGATTGTTTTGGTTAGACCATTGAGTGTTTCTGTCAACCCCTCAAGAAGGTCTTTAAGGTCAAATGAAACCATTTTCTCAAGTGTTGGCAAGACGCCATCAACAATTTTAGTAAGGCCGTCACTAATTTTTTGCTGATTATTATTCATGTCATGTCCGGTGAGCGATTTAAATAAATTTTCACCTGAAGAAACAAGGTTTGTTGCTAAAGGAACAATTTCTGAATTTGGTTCGGTTTCTGTATATGTCATTTTATAAAGCCTTTTTAAATATTATTTTTATAATTCTATCTTTTTTATTATCTAAAGAATGAGATAATCCGTGTTGAGCTAAAATAGTTACCAACGACAATAAAGCAGCCTGCCTCCATACGTCTAGCCGTTGTATTATCTGGTAACATTAATAATAAGATTGCTCCTAAAAGAGTATAGCTAAAATTTTGTGTTATACTTCCACTCAAAAAACCTACAAAATCACCAATAAGCATTGATAATTCAATTAATGTTATCGGGCTGCTGGAGCCAATAGCAGAAGCACAGTACCAACCGACCAGTTCTTCATGTTTCTGATTTCTCTTCGTAATGATTTAAAGTTCAAACGCATTTCATTAGCATTTTGCTTAAATTCTGTGCATATAACATAGCTCATCTGATCAAGTACAATGATCCTCTTGAACATAAAAAAAACGCCTTAAAAAGAGACAGAACAAGATGAACTGTTATTTTACTGGTTAATCCGTCAGATCATCTGGCTTGGTGGGTAACTCAGTGCTGGTTGTATTAGTGCCATTAATAATGGCTTGCAGTGCCTGCACATAGGATTTTGTTTTGGGGCCGAACGTCTCACCCATAGCTACCATCATCGGTGCTTGGGATTGTACATCAGAAAGGGCACTCTGGGCGAGGTCTTTCAATGGTGGTTTTGGTGGTTCTGGCGGGATATAGGTTGTGATCATCCCATTCTCGGCAATATTAACACCTAACTCATCCTGAAAGAGGAGATACTCGATCTTTTTATAATCATCTGAGGAGAGATTATAATAGCTTTTGGCAGTGGCAATGCCTGGAAAAATGACCATATTCGTTACGTTACGCTTGTCATCAAGAACGGCATAAAAGTCTGATATTTTGTTAGTCGCGCTCATTATTTTATAATCCCCACAGCCATGACGCATACTGATGCATGGAGAGGCGCAAACCCATCTCCACGTGCAATAAATGCCCTGAAACCCGATTTTGTTATATCGAGTGTCTCAGTCTGCTGATCCAGTTTATTGCAAAGTCCAACCCATCTGCCTCGCCCATTTGCATTGGCATTCAATCCACCATATTCGTTATTGACATTTGCGACGACGCATAAGGCTGGCTCAGAAAATTCTATTGGAAAATCTATCCAGTTTAATGTTGGTAATCCTGCTGCTATAAATTTCGCCTCAAAGACCTGCATAACAACGCGTCCAGTTGAGCCTCCTCCCATCATGATCTCCAGTAATGACGAGTTATGGGGCGTCGTAACACTATTATCAGCATTCAGGAACAGAGAAGCGCTTCTACCATCTGCAGCAAGCGTTGTAAGAGCAGTTGCGGGGTTGGTTTTTGTGCCGACCAGCTGGAGCTGTCCTTGGTTTTTATCTCCTGCAGTCGTTAAATATAGTGTTCTGCTGTAAAGATTATCACCATTTATAGTACCTTCCAGACTAATATCTCCAGTGAGGGCTCCTCCAGTTAGAGGCAATCTGGTGTCTTTGGCTTCCTGCACATCATCAGTTGTTGCCAGTATCTTGCCATTGAGATTTTTCAGGTTACCTTTTGTATCGGCTTCCAGAACCCTGTAGAAATTTCCATCCAGATCCTTAATTACCAGTCGTCCGGTCAGATGCTTGACATCGTCAGGTTGGACAGCTTGCATATAGAACTGACCAGTTCCTACCTGTGTGCCGAGTGTTTTTGAAAGTGCTTCCCCATTCTGATGGAAGGAAGCATCGACGAACAGCTCTCCTGAGAGGTGCCCTCCTGAGAGAGGAAGTAAGCGGGCTTCGGCTTCCTGTACGTCTGAAATCGTCGCAAGATTATCGCCGTTCAGATTTTTCAGAGTTCCTGTCGTGTCAGCTTCCAAAACTTTGTAGAAATTTCCGTCCAGGTCTTTGATAGCTAGTCTTCCTAGCAGATGGTTAACATTATCTGGCTGGACGGCCTGCATATAAAACTGACTATTGCCGATTTGCGTGCCGATGGATTTTGAGAGTGTTTCCCCATTTTGATGGAAAGAAGCATCGACGAAGAGCTCTCCTGAGAGGTGTCCTCCAGAAAGAGGGAGAGATCCAGCTGTTTCAGCAGTGATATCATCTATGAGAGCAAGAGATTTCCCATTAATATTAGTGAGCTTACCATCAGGTGTGCATTCAAGGACGTGAGTCCATGTATTGTCTTTCTTCATAATCAGACGACCGAATAAATTGCCTGATTTATCCTGTGCTAGCTGGTTATAAAATCTGTTATCACCGATAGCATTGCCATTTGGTTGTGAGAGTGTCTGTCCATTCTGGTCAATAAAGTTACCATCGGTATAAAGAGCACCTGTTGTCGTCCCCCCTGAGAGAGATAATTTTTCGGCTTCAGCGGCGGTAGCCCTGTTGGTTTCGTTTTTGAGATCTGAAGCTGTGGCTATTCTATCATCACCGATATGGCCTTCTGTTTTGCTGAGGGAGAAAAGGATGTTCTGTTTGTCATCCCTGGCGACAAGACTGCCATCACTCTGAGGAGTAAGAGTGTAGCTTTCATTGGGTCCGTAGAAGATAGTCGGGGAGTTTAGTTTACCATCATGGCGTGCAACGAAATGCTCACCATCGACGAAACCTTCAGCACCAGGAGGTGCTTCATAGGAGTAAACAGCCTTTGACCCATCACTATGGGTAACTGTGACGGTTACCTTGCTGGGTTTTCCAGCTTCGACAGGTTCCTGAGTAACGGAAGTATCAGTGATGGTCAGGCTGTCTTTACCCGGTGGCAGATGGATTTCTACCGGAGGGAGTTTTGTTCCGTTTTCAAGGGAGAAGGTCAGTCGGCCGGTGCAGGCTTCTCCTGGTTTGACTTCATCCTGCTCATAACCAATATCGGTAATGGAATAGCCCCTTGCGCCAGGGGGAATGGTGAATTTAACAGGATATGACCCTCCATCATCAGTATAGACAGTCAAGGTGGCTGGCTGTTCTTCTCCTGGGGTGGCCGGTCTTGTGGCAATGGCGAGTTTGGCTATACGGCCACCTGTGGCACTGAGCACCTTGAGAGGAAAGAGGGCGAGGGAGGAAACACCTTCATCATTAACCTGTGTGCCGATCACACGATTAAGGGCCTGCCCTGACACAGCTAGGGGCAGGATGTTGGGATCCAGTTCTGTCATAATCATTAACTCGTTTTTATGGCTAGAAAGTGGAAGAAATGATTGGAAAGAAGCGGACTATTCTATAATGCCGCCTTTTGTCTCAATTCAGTGCGCGTATCATCGCTCACCTGGGGAGACATGATGGCTCTCTCAAAAAACCGCCTCTAAGGGCGGCGGAATAGAAATAGGATTCTGTTTGCTAGCTAGTCTGTCAGGCTATCCGGCTTGGTAGGTAACTCAGTGCTGGTTGTATCAGTGCCATTAATGATAGCCTGTAACGCCTGCACGTAAGATTTCGTTTTGGGGCCAAAACTTTCTCCCATAGCTACCATCATCGGCGCCTGGGACTGTACGTCAGAAAGAGTATTCTGGGCAAGGTCTTTCAAAGGCGGTTTTGGTGGTTCAGGCAGGATATAGGTTGTGATTGTGCCATCTGGAGATATATTAACACCAGATTTGTTCTGTAATTGTATAGCATAAATTTTATCATAATCATCCTTTGTGAGATTATAATAACAATCTGCTGTGGCAATACCAGAAAAAACAACAAGAGAGGTTACATTTCTGTTGTCGTCGAGCATTGCGTAGTAATCTGATATTTTATTCATGTTTTTTTCAGTCATTACATTGGCCCTAATACTATAAATGACATTTCACGACCTATATGATTTGCATCGTCATTATTCATTAGAAAACCGTCATTTGTTACGGATGTCTTTGAAACCCATGTAACAGCTGACTCAAGATGATTAATTAAATCGTCGCACACTTCAGTGGATGAAAACATAATCTGTGCTACTGGATCAGAGGCTTTAAATGGAACAGGGAATTTGATTTTCATTTGTCCATAAGCTTTTGTGATCCTGAATGCCTGAAACACCATACGCCTAGGTGAGCTGCTTCCTATCAATATTTCAGGCAGACAGGTGCCGCGCGACGTCGTCACGCTATTATCACTGTGAATAAAAAGCGCGGCGTCTTGATTATTAACACGTACCCCAAGCGCGAGGGTTGGGTCGTTTTTGGGCCCCCATAGTCGGATATCACCAGAAGTGGATATTCCGTCAGGAGACAGGAAGTACAGCATCCCAGACCACACATTTACATCGTCTTGAAACCCACTAAGAGAAATATTTCCTGACATAGTGCCTCCCGTGAGGGATAGCTTTGTATTGAGGGCATCATCAACAGCATTGGTTGACGGGCCGTTAAAATCATCAAACCCGTCATTTTGAATAATCAGTTCACGATGTCCTCTCCAGCCTTTTTTCACGGTTCTGATGGTGGTTGGGCGTGCATCAGCATCAGAATAGACGAGTGCCTGAACGGACGCATCCGTGGGATAGAAGGATCTCCAGCTATTATCAGGTAATTGGGCAGACAGGTGGTTACCCGTATGATTCCACACCAGATTATTGAGCCGGTCGTCGTTATCTGACGCTGGAACGGTCTGTAATTTAGTGGCCTCAGCTGCCTGAGCCCTTACTGTCTCGCTTGCCAATGCTGTTTTGGTGGCATAATTCTGGTCGACCCAGAATGTGTTTGGCACCGCACTTCCAGCTGCACCGGGTTTATCATTAATTGTGTAATTGGCATTAATGAGGCCCGTAACATTTCCCCCTGAGAGAGATAATTTTTCGGCTTCAGCGGCCATAGCCCTGTTGGTTTCGTTTTTGAGATCTGAAGCTGTGGCTATTCTATCATCACCGATATGGCCTTCTGTTTTGCTGAGGGAGAAAAGGATGTTCTGTTTGTCATCCCTGGCGACAAGACTGCCATCACTCTGAGGAGTAAGAGTGTAGCTTTCATTGGGGCCATAGAAGATAGTCGGGGAGTTTAGTTTACCATCATGGCGTGCGACGAAATGCTCACCATCGACGAAACCTTCAGCACCAGGAGGTGCTTCATAGGAGTAAACAGCCTTTGACCCATCACTATGGGTAACTGTGACGGTTACCTTGCTGGGTTTTCCAGCTTCGACAGGCTCCTGAGTAACGGAAGTATCAGTGATGGTCAGGCTGTCTTTACCCGGTGGCAGATGGATTTCCACCGGAGGAAGTTTTGTTCCGTTTTCAAGGGAGACTGTCAGTCGGCCGGTGCAGGCTTCTCCTGGTTTAACTTCGTCCTGGTCATAATCAATATCGGTAATGGAATAGCCCCTTGCGCCAGGGGGAATGGTGAATTTAACAGGATATGATCCTCCATCATCAGTATAGACAGTCAAGGTGGCTGGCTGTTCTTCTCCTGGAGTGGCGGGTCTTGTGGCAATGGCGAGTTTGGCTATACGGCCACCTGTGGCACTGAGCACCTTGAGAGGAAAGAGGGCGAGGGAGGAGACACCTTCATCATTAACCTGTGTGCCTATCACACGGTTAAGGGCCTGCCCTGACACAGCTAGGGGCAGGGTGTTGGGATCCAGTTCTGTCATAATCATTAACTCGTTTTTATGGCTAGAAATTGAATCCATGTATTTCCAGCAGTGCCACCTTTGGCATCATTTTTCCCTGTCCAATAATGTTGAAGAGTGACACGAAATTTATCATGTTCTATTTCTTGCCTTCCAGAGCCATCTCTGGAAACGTTACAAAGAAAAATATTATTATCCCTATTCCATACTGAATTATATGTGCTGTTTATGACACCCATAAATATTGAAACATTACAAACATTGTTTTCGTTTAAAAATCCATCAATCGATCTAGGGAAATATACCCAATCACCATTACTCACTTTGGCAGTCCATAATTGAAATCTATTAACAAAAGCATCAAATTCTGATGCCCAGGGAAAGTCACCCCTATTTCCGTTTTCATCCCAATAATTGGCACGTCCTGTCCTGCTATTGGTGTGTAGGCCACGTCCCGCCTTATCGCCTGAGTTTAAGCCAAGTCGGCCTGAAATGAGCGAAGTTTCAACATTCTGGGCACGATTTCTTTCGTTGGTGACGTCCTGAATGGCGCGGTCTCTTTCATCCCATACGTCATTAATACTCGCAGCAATAATATCATTTTTCCCAGGAACATTAGCCTGTAAACGTTGCCTGTCGCTGTTATTATTAGCCCAGATATTCGTAATACGATTATCACCATTGCTATAGCCATGACCTGTTACAGCATCCTGTTTAAAATTATTGAGAGCTGTGTTTGTATCATTGATATCATCAAGATTAGCCAAAGTGTGATCATATTTCCCATCAGAGCCTTGTATAGCTACATGGGGATGGGGCTGATCATGCATAATTCTTGCATGTGTTATACGTGTATCATAATCACTATAAGCTTCACTAGTAACAGCTTCTTGTGATTTAAAATTCTGTAAATCATTATTAATATTATTTTCTGCTCTTACAGCACGGTTATATTCATCCTGTATATCTTCGAGCCTTGCTGATATAATTGCGGTGCCGCCTTCCAGATTTGCTTCTAATCTTGTCCGTTCATTATTATTGCCCCAAATATCAGTGATGCGTTTATCTCCTGAACTAAAACCATGCCCTCTGACAACATCTGCTTTTAAGGACTGTAAGTCAGAATTAACGCCATCCACATCTTCCTGTGCAGCGATATCCCAGGAGTTTCCCCTATTATCTTTATAACGGGCGCGTCCTGTATCACCATTTGTTAATAGGCTGATGCCTTGAATATCATTTGGACGAAGGCCAATACGTCCAGAAACAAACTCTGTAAATTTTTCACCAAAAGCATCGAAATTAACAGAAGACCACCACTCAGTAGCTTCTATGTCAGGTGGTGTTTTATTATTATCCTGTAAGCTAATCCATAATTGAGTAGGTGTCTGAGGGTCGGCTAAAACCGCATTTTTTTTGTAGCCACCAATCATTTTTGCGATATTATTATCGTATATGCCTAGAAAACCAGCCTGAGGGAATAAATCAAATATCTTAGCAGACATATTAAGCGATACGATATCGCCACTCTCAAACTTCATAGCTTTGGTATTTTCCTGGGCTCTACGAAGCGTAAATGTGTCTGCGTTACGGGCGATAACATAACAGATTTCAAACTGTGTCTGGTCTGCGATAGAGACAATCGTGATGGGAAAAGCTTCTTCTCCCTGACGAATGGCCGGAAAAAGAGCACCATCTCCTGAAATAATATTAATGACTGTATCAGACGTCGTTATAGAACGCGCAAGTTGCGTTTTAGCCCTGTTAGCATATTGAAAAAGCATAAAATAAATTCCAGTAGATTGAAATTGTTTTGTCTATATATTAATAATTTTAAAAATAATATTAAGTTTTATATATAAATTAATTTCCTATAGCTCTAATCATATCGATAGTATTACTATATTCATTATTGTAAATATGATATTCATTTATATATTTCTTACTATTACTTTGTTGCGTCTTAAAATAATTTATGTATCTTTGAAAATTATTAAAATTATTTTCTTTATTATTATTTTTTCTATTATAAGTGTTAATTATATTTTTAATATCAGTTATTTTTTCTTGGTCTTCAAGTGATACCATTTCACAATTTCTTTTAATTGAGCTTAATAAAATATTAGTATAACATTTGTTGATATGATGCTCATTCTCAGTATTTTCTAGATTTTTTATAATATATTTACTGTTATTCGTTGCTAATGGCAGAAGTGGAAAAAATAATTTTTCTCTTTTGGCGTTAAAAAATATAAAATTATATTTTTCATACTTAAATATATTTCTATATTTTTTTATAATTTTTTTTGCCCATGTCACAGAATTTATATTAGAATTTTTATCATATTTATTATAAAATTTTTTATTAATTATTTTATATAAAAAACTAGAATATAGAATAGCATAAGATAAATTTATTTTTTCATGAGAAAATTCTTTGTTTATTAAAGTATGAGTTTTATTATTAAAGTAAGATATAGTATTATAAAATTTAGTAATTAAATTCTGATAATTTTTTTGAAATATTACATCATTATAATTACTATTTAGTAAATAATCATTATTATTTATATAATTTATTTTATTTTTAAATAAATATAACTTCTTATAATAATTACTTTTATATATATCATCTATAAAATTGTTTTTAAATTTTATGTATTGAGAAATACGTTCATTTTTCAATGAAAAATATTTTTTATTATAAATAAAATATTCTAATACTCTTTTTAAATTACTTTTTTCTAAAAAGTTTTTTTCAAAAGAAATGTTTTTTTCTTTGAGTTTTTCTTTCTCTATGATAACAGGTAATATTTTTACATCATGACGTTCTTTTGAAAATTTTGTTTCAAGCTGTTTGTTAGAAAATTCAAAATTCCATATATTTTTAGACAAATATTTATGATCATCAACCATAAGCAAATATCTAAGATCTTTTGTGTGAAAATTAATATTTCTAAAAACAAAAGAAAAGTTATTTAGTGGACTTAAAGAAATATATTTAATATATGATAATTTAGTTCCAATTGTTGCTAAACTTTTATTAAATTTTAATTCTTTTTCTTTTATGAAAAATATTATTTTGTAATTATCTATTATATTTTGATATTCTTGTAGGGTAGGGGAAAGATCCTTCCTGACAATTTTTTTTGATTTAATTTTCATATTTTCCCCTTTACCTTGATAACATAGACAAGATTTTCGTAGGATTTATATATCTGGAGCAATATTCTTCACGTGAGCTATAATCCGTCTCAGATCCGATACATTCGGAAAACCCCTCATCGGCAAGCCAGTCAAAAATAGCTGCGATTATGCCTCCACCATCTCGCCAGTAACATCTTTTCTGATCGAGCTCTGCAACGAATCTCTGTATGCCATAGCGTCTAAGGAGGTCAGATCCACAGGTCTGAGCAAGTTTAGCATATCCAGGATAAGATTCTTTCTTTTTGGAGAAAGCAGAGCAGAGGCGACAATAAAAAAAACAAGAGAATTCTCAAGTTCTGCATGTTCTTCTTCAGAGAGCCAACCTTTTTTTAATGCACTTGAAAGTGGAACAGGATTAAAACCTTCATCTGTCATACCAATATAAGTTGAGTTACGGTTAATATCAGCCAATAACGTCTGATAAGTAGCTTTTCCTTCTGGACCCGATAAATCAGCCTGCTCTTTTAATGCTAAAGCAGCAACAGCAGAACCTGCTGTTATACCAAGCTCATCAGCTTCTAAGCTGCTCCATGTGCGTGCTAAAAGACGCCAGCATAAAGCAAAGGCATCGCGGCTGAGAGGAGGGCAGTGAATAACTGCTTTTTCACTATCCAATGATACGACAAGGTTAAGTCGTTCATTAATCGTAATGCTCATCAATCTATATCCAATTTACTAGCATAATAAAATTTATCAGGCGGTATTAACCCGCCTGATAAATACATAATTTATGATAGGCTCCAAATCTCGGAATTAATGGTTTCATAGCCCTTAATGGTTATGTCCCAACCAACCTGAGTCCCGTTTAACTTTTGTTTCGGTTGCTTTGTAATATAACAATTTTCTACTGTACGATCATCCTGGGCAGAACTATCACTAACAATACGAATCTGACCAATATATGTGTTTTTACTTAGCTGACGAAACCATTCATTGGCCAAGTTCTGTGAACGATTAAGATGGATCGTGATAATGGTATCCTGTTTAGAATGAGGTGCACCAACATAACCTGTCATCGTTTCCATCATTTCAGTCACATCTGATGTATGATCAATCTCAATACCCTCAGAAGTAAGAAAATCAGATGTAACATTCAGTGCCGCATTAGAGGTCACGATAACAGATCCTCGGAGACGGTTAAGCATTCCCTGCTGATTTGAGTTATTGATATCCATAATTTATAAACTCCAATTTATTAGTGTGTTGTCGTTGCTGTGACAGTCTGCCCTGAAAAATCTACAGCTAAATTATATGTAAGGCTCAAGAAGCCACGTACTGGAACGACGGTTGATGCAAGTCCATTATAAATGCCAGCTGTATAGTCTGAGGGATTATCACGTAGATAATTTTCAAAAGAGGTAACATTAAGTGAATAATCTGAAAGAATACAACCACAACTGACAGCACTATTAAGTGTCTGCTGAGCACAAGCAGCCAGGCGGGAAATACCGGATTGATTATATACAAGAGGACTAATACCAGGCTGACTTCCTTCGATAATTGTGTTGGCTAGCTGTAACTCCATATTAATGGAACACCAGTCAGCCCCATACCAGCCTGACATGGAATCACCATTCATGAAATTACCCCAGAAAAGAATACTGTCCTGAACTCCACCTTCATTAGCAGTTCCCGCAAAACCAACATTGTCAGTTTTAAATTTCTGAAAATAGGATTTGTTTCGGGCTTCTGGCCATGGTGTAATTCCATTCAACACTCTGAAACTCATAGGAGCCAGACGATTTAAAGCTGAGGGACTGGCAGAACAATACTGGGCACAGACGGCAGCGGCAAGATGCTCAGCCGACTGTGAGGCTGAAGTTGTTGTCGGTAAAACGACAGAACCCGTATATTCAACACCATAAAAAGTAGATTTCTGACCTACAGAATTGGCAATAAGATGGCTATAACCATCTTTATCGCCGCAGAAGAAGAAATAAACTCTGGTATTATTCCCTGATTGATCTGACAAAAATGATGCTAATGTACTATCAAGAGCGGATTTTCTAGGGAATACATATCCGTAATATAATGACGTATTCTGTTCATACCATTCAGAAAAAGATGCCCCCATCATATTCGGCTGTAAAATACCTAGTTCTAGAATATAGCAACCATTATTATTATTGGAAAACCATGATGTTCCCATAGCCATTAATTCGGAAACAGATTGTGTATTATCAATTACACTAAAACCACTAATATCTAGTTTAAATTCCGTATTGGCAGGAATGTCATCATCAACAGAGCTATCTAAGAATACTGTGAGTATAATATTTCCTTTATCATCTTTTTCTTTATATGTAACTTTATTTGTAACAAAATCACTATCTCCTTTACGAAATTTAGAAAAAGTTAAACTTGATGGCATAAATGTAGCTGGTAATTGCTTAGATGATGAAGCAATAATATCAAATTGAGTATCTACGCCTTTTGTGATAGAATATTTATTCTTAAAAATACAATCATTAATTGTAAAAGGAACTTCGTATGAAGGGTTATTTCCAACTACAGGTGGATCAATAATTTGATTGCTAAAATTTTTATTAGACTCACCTCGAATGAAGAGGGAAGATTGTCCATTAGAGAAACTTTGGACTTGTGCTGTACTCGACGGATCAATCAGAGCTGTCAATTCCGATAAGTCTGCTACAAATCTTGTTTCTCCAGCCGATAAGGATGTAGCACCAAGAGAAATAAGACAGCCTTTTTTTTGTAAAAGACTAGGTTCTGCACCACGAATGACGCTTTCATTAATAGTAACAATTTGTGGCATTATGAATTCCTTAAAGTAATTTTTGCAGATTTTATAAGTTGTAGTGCCTGATTGCGCGCAGCAGTCTGACAATACATGATTTCAAAATTAATTTTTTTGTACATAGCTAATATACCAGCTTCTGGCATAATTTCTTTTTCGTCACGAATAAAAGGATTATTAATCACTCCAAATTTTTCAGGATTAAGTAAAGCCCAATGTAAAATAAAATTCCTAATATTAGAGACTTCTTTATTTGTCATGCCATAAAGCAGAAGACTAACAGTTTCCTTTACAATCTGACTATCACTTGCTGTATAATTATCAACCATTGATAATGATGTGTCTATGATGGTGTCAGGATCATTATGAACAACTATATAAGGAGGGGATTGATTTTCAGGAACACAATAACTAGGAAAAATGGGAACGTGCTCTGGCCATGAGCACCATGTAAGAGCTGGACTTTTATCCAATGGTAATGAAAGAAAGAACGGAAGACTATTACTTACAATTGTTTCCTTAACATCAAGCTCAGTGAAATCGTCAATAAAGTGATTTTCAAAGATAGGTCTTAATACCTTACCATAATAATGAAATAATCCATTATCATTATCCCTGGATAATTGTGATCCTATTACAAATTTTGTATTTAGAGCCTCTCCAACCCATATAAACGATACATCTTTATCATAAAATGATTTTATTTCTGTGTTACAAATGAAGCGAATATGACCGCTATCATAGTTTTCAGAAATAAGCTGTTTTATACCTGAATCGATATAAAAATTTCCTGTAACGGAAATAGTTTCTCCGGTTGAAACCCAAAATATATAACCATCTAATGGTAATGTTGTACGCTTATATTTTTTAAAAGTAATATTTTTTAATGTATTTTCATTATAAGAAATATTATTTTTTGAATCTTGAGTGGTTTTTATTAGTTCACTTTGAACGTTAATCATAAAATACCTCTCTCAATCGTTCTGTTTGAACGGCAAGATATTTAATTTCTTTTGTTTCCTTATGTAATATAAGAACAAAATTTAGAAAATTACATTTCATTATTCCCTATGTGGACCTTCACGTATCACATAATTTATCCCACTTATTTTGGTTGCGAATTTATAATTGTATAAAAAATTAATATACATAATGTAGTTTAAATTATACTTCAATAACATACTAAAATATTAGATAATACCCATTCCACTCATAATTTTTTCTGCAAGATTATTACAGTTTTTTGACATACTATTTATATTTTTTGTCTTATTTTCATATTTTATTCTTAGCCTATCCCCAACCTTATTGGCCATATTTCTATTAAAAATAGGTCGTTGAAAGTCAAACTGATATAAACTTGATGGGAATTTTTCTGGATTTGGCGTTATATCAGATATTTTTTGTAGAATCATATCAGTCCAAAGACCACTTGGGGTTATAATAATATAACACCCGCCAAGGCAATTATGTTTTGTAAGAGCTTTCTGTAGAGCTGTTAGTGTTGCTCGTTTTGTCTCCATAGCTCTAACACCACGGGCAGGACACATCATTTGCATAGAAATTTTTGCTACATTATTTGAAAAAGCGTTTCCTGCAGACGTAATATCTGTAAAAGAGTTCTGTGGTAGTGTGTTCTGTATAATATTGTTTTGTGTTATATTATTATTTATCGCTTGTTTCCAGTGGCACCAAAAAGAATCTATTGAAGGAATATTAAGTTCTCCATTAACACCATCTAAAATCATTTGATCAAGACGATCAATTTTTTCCGTAAATAAAATTATAGGAATTAACCCACCCATATTACTGGCAATACCATCTTTAAGAAGTATTGGGCTAATAATATAAGGTATATCATTTATATTATTTTCTATTTTATCTACAATAGAATAAAAACTCATATAAATCCTTATATATTAATTTTTTTTGTTACCATTTTTGGAAGGAAGAGGAACATACTGCTTAGCTGTATATGTACTTGCCCAATCTAGTCCTTTTACACCCCTGAATTTTCCATTATATTCAACTTGTGTAATAAAAAAAATACCACTAAAGATAGATTGTTGCTTAGTAGATGGATTATTTGTTACAGTATTTGTAATAGTATTATTTAAATTTATTACATTAAAGGTAGGAAGCATTATCCTGTCCCCAATGATTATGTCACTGCGCATTTGACATTGGAATGTCAGAGAATTTTCTTGTATATTCCAAGTTGGTTGTCCAATTAATTCATCGAACTGTATTTGTTTTATAGAATTTTCTTCTGTTCCATCCGCAAAATAAATTGTTTTATCATTGCAAAAGATATAGAGATCACGCTTTGTCACTTTATACCAAAGACTATTTTCTTTAGCATCAAAACCGATGGATTTTGCGAATGTATCAAAATCATTATAATGATTTTGGTATTCTTTGTCACTTTGAGCTTTTTTTGTCATGGCTGAACGAAAAACTATATTATAATCAGGAAAATGTTCCCTAACACAGTTTTTAAAGGCATCCGCCAATAAACCACCTTTCTTAACACTAACTATATAGGGTTTTTTTTCAGTAGATTTCTGAGTATTTTTCTTATCTTGATTGAATTCTTGCCTATCTATATCTTCTATATATGGCTTTATGTATAGTTGCAAAGCCATTTTTGACTCTTGCCATATGCCTATGCTTGATTTTATACATCCTCTTAAAATCAAGCCAGCTAATGAAGGATTGCAAATCGTAAATCCTTTTCCCAGTCCTGCTTGCAACTCAATAGAACGCCCTTTCAGATTTGCGGCCTGATTGATCAGATCAATATCAATTCCATATAAAGTAATAGAAGCTAGCGTCTCCTGGGCTATATGCACCATGTCTATCTTAAATTCTATATCTAATGCGCCAGAGTCATAATCACCAAAAGGATTACCAGAAGGGGTATAACCACTCCCATTTTCATCTATTGAAACATAGCTTGTATAAACAAGTGTTTTTCCTTCTTCTCCATTTTCTTTTAATGTTTTTTCTACAGATGAATCGCTATCATGTTTTATTGGATTAGGTCCAATTATTAATTTATAAAAACGCATCATATTACCTGTATTTTTTAAATATTATAACAGAACGAAAATTAAAGATGATGACACTTAGGAGTTGTATAGATTAAAAATTATTATACCTTTTTGATAATTTAGGCGTCATAATTTCTTGAAAATCCAATTGAAAAAGACTTGATGGTAAAGTTACACTATTTGATGTTATATCGGAAAACTGTTTTAGTACCATATGTTTATATATAAATCCTGCAGTAATTACAGTAAAATATCCACCCATTAAAGAATGTTTAGTTAATATATTTTGCAAAGACTGTAACGTATCTTGCTTTGTCTGCATTGCTCCCGGTCCACGAGCAGGACAGATCATTTGCAGAGAAACTGTAAGAGGGTTACAGATCAGATGATTTGATGCAACTTCCTGATTCCCCATTGAATATATAGCTGGTGTAAAATCAAGCAATGTATTCATTGACGTATCCCCTGTAGGATTAGGGGGCATTTTCCAATGACACCATAGATTATCAAGGTTAGCTATATTTAATATTTCATTGACATCTCCACCTATTAATTTTTTTCTAAAATCTAAAGATTCCGTATAAAAAATAATGGGCACAGATTTACCGACTTTTTCTACAACACCACCTTCAAGTAAAATAGGACTTATAACATAAGATAATTCACCAACAGTTAGTCTTATCTGATCTATAATAGACGAAATACTCATAAAATTACCCTTAGTATTTTTATTAGTAAAATTATATTTTTAATAATATTTATTAAATAATAAAATAATATATTGTTATCATAATTTTATTAATAACGTGTCTAATGCTCGTTTTCTTTTGCTTTTAAGATCATTAAGGCTCCTACAGCCTTGTCTTCAGGTGGAACACTGCCAAGTTTACGTTCAGGATGTTCTTCATAAACCTTTCCATCTGGAGTGATGGTTCCCAGTTTAGTACCGTCTATTCCCCTTACAGAGCCATCAAGATCAATATGGCCAACACGTGTATCATTTAAATCAATCAATCCATTTATAGTAACGTCACCGACTAGCTGACCAAATCGGTCTCTTACCGCACCATCAGAATCAATGCTGCCATATCGTTTGCCGTCTTTGCTATATAGGCGGCCGCCAGCATCAATATAACCTATGATATTATTATGAGCATCTCGTAGAGTGCCTCTTTGCCAGCTATGTTCGTCTGTATAACCCGGATTAACGGACGATATAAATAATAAACAACTGATAGCTAGAACACATAGATATCTGAAAAAGGGTAATCTCACTTTTTCATCCTTTCTCAAAACATTTATTAATTCTTTTATTTACTTTTTATAGAATGTTTCTGCTCTGTTTTTTTTCTCTTGTTCATTTCAATTTGATCAGCTTTAGCTTTTTCTTCTGCTATCTTTTTAGCTCTAACATGCTCTTCTCGAATTTTCTGATCTTCTATTTCTCGCTGTCGATCCTGATAGGTTTTGAGGATTTTATGCGCTTCTTCAAACTTGCTTAATTTACCTTTATAAACTTCAACTGCATCGCCCTTATGGCCAAAAGGTTTAGCAATAAGCTTATTCTTTTCGTCGAAAAGCGTACCCTCGGGACCAATATGACCGATAATTTTTTCTTGAAGATCAAGCACATTCATATTCTGATCCAAATGACCAATTTTATTTTCATCGACATCATAAAGGATATTATGCTGATCAAGTGTGCCACCATCACATTCTTCAAAGCCATCCCATGGCACATGCATATTATTAATTCCGTCAAGTAACATACGTGCAGCAGAGTCTTCGAAGCCATAAGGCACTTTACCTACAGCCCTATCGCCATCATCATAAAAATTGATATCCGTATAGTTTTGGTCCGTCCCACCATAACTGACAAACCCAACACGCCTGTGCTTCAGATCATAAACGCTACGGTCATCAAAACCATCACGTTTATCCATATAACCAATTAACTGATGCAGGTTATTATAAATTTCTCTCTTATTTTCTGTATAAGCAAAGCTGCAAAGATAAGCATATTTAGCACGTTCAGCTTTATGCTGGACCACAGCTTTATCATAATCAAGGAGCAAAATAGCGCCGTAAGGGCGACTGCTGGTAATCATACGGTCATCAGGATGAGAAACTGGAATTGCCTGATAATCCGTCTCTTGTGGAATATAAGTGACTGTTCCGACTTTTTTCTCATTTAAATCATAAACTTCGTCGCTATATTCAAGCGTGCCATAATGAGCAGCTCCCTTAAAGCGGAGACCTGGTCTTTCTGAAAAATTTATAGAGGAGGTGGTAAAATCATCTTCGTGCAGTTTACCATTTAATTTTTCATTACGATCAAGAATATATCCCTGCTTATCAACATTTCCAACCCATTCATGCCGAGCATTATAAACGTCAAGGTGATTCCGGATATAACCGATGACAGTTTTGTTTTTCTTAATCGTACCAATCGTTTCTATAAGCCCTAAACGATTTCTGAGACGGTCATATACATACCCATTCTCATCCACGATACCGACAAAACTATCATTGCTATCATCATAAATGTCTCCAGCCTTCCATAAATCATGCCACTGCCAGACCGAATAGGGACGATCATAATGGGCCTGATTTGCATTACAGCCAGTCAGGAAAGATGAGACACCCAAAAAGAGTAGTAGAGGAGTGATTTTCATATAATTTTCCAGATATCTCATATAAACATTAATATCATATGAAACATGTCATATGATAAATTAATTTTGCACTCCTTGCACCTTATAGATTAGAAAATCAAGTTTTATAAAAAATATTGGTTATAATGAAGATTAATTTCTGTATGGAGAGGTCTGACTGAAACTCTGGTTAAATTTATCTTTTCCAGAATTCCATATTTCTCCATTAAGAAAAATTATAATAATTTTATAAGAAAGATTATCCTTTAAAGATTTATTTTCCTTCATTATACGAATAGAAAGTACATATGGTGAAACCATCTCTTCTATTTTTTTGATCTGCAAATCAGACATAATAGAAGAGGAATTATATGATATGTTGTAGCCTAAGTCAGGATATTTGTAGCATTCTCCTTTTTGAAGCAGTAAAAGATTCTGCACCCAGGCTACAATTGCTTGATTACCTGTAACAGCTACCCATTTTTGTTTTCCATTATCTTGCCATTGTCTCGTCCAGACTTTCATAAAAACTCCACATAATGACAAAACCGTCATTTATAGTAATAATCGTAACATATAAAATATTTATAGAGAGAAAATAAAATACTGTATTTATAATATCTAGCAATGCAATAAAAAAAGCCGCTGTTTTATTGCAGCGGCTTTATAATTAATTCATCTTAGGATTCCTTATACACTATCCGGCCCGCTTTTGCAAGAAGTTTTTCACGTTTCTTATTTTTGTGCTCCTCCAAATAAAATTCTGAAAGTTGGGTTAGTATAAGTGCCATTTGCGCTTGAGCCGATTTTCTGGCGGATGTCTCATCTTTATTGGGATAAAATATTTTCCCCAGCTCTGTAAATGAAACTTCCTCTATAAGGAAAATTCTCAAACGTTCATGAACACAAAATCCTAACGTTTTTTGTATTTTTTTTATCCTCAATCCTGCTTGAGCTTTACTCATATTAAAGGTAATAAGATCTCCTTTTTCCTTATGAACAGAAAAACTATTATTCAAAGAATCTACATAACCAAAATACGCATATAAATAATCATTTAACCACCATTGGGCCGATGTAAAAGCATTTCCATCAATATCACCTTTTTCATGAAGTAATTTTAAATTGTTAATTTTAATTCTTTTTTTATTTAATATTTCATAATCAAATTTATTAGTACGCTCTTTTGTCGGCATTATGTGTTCAGTATTTATTTTTTTAATAGATATTTTTTTCTTTCTCATATTTTTTCCTCATTAGACATATTTGTAACAAAAGTAGAAAAAAACTTTTCTGTTCCGGTTAAAGGATGTAATGCAGGAAGCGGTTCAGATGATTGTGCCTGTTCTTTTTCATGTTCTGTTAATTTCAGATTTGCAGGAATATGTCTCAAAGGGGGAGAGAGATTGTCATTTTTAGAAAGTGATAATTTTTTTGATTCTATATTTTCTTTGTGTGATTTTTTTTTATCTGAGCCAGGTTTGTCGCGGGTATAACGCCTTATAGCGGCACTCAAATATCCTTCGCATACGCCTTTCGGAATCTTAAGAAGGCGTTCTATATCTGCTTTTTTATGCCCAGTTTTTATTAATGAACGCAAAAGTTCTATACGTTTTTGATTCCAGTAAACATGTCTCATAATAATCCATGTAAATTTACAATATATTCGTTTTTTTTGCTAAAATAGTTAATGCAGATCCTGTAGAAAGTAGACTTATAGCTATTGCAAGAACGAATATGTTATATGTTGCAAAGAAAATTCCTGATATTAATCCAAAAAATATCAAATCAATAGAAATTATTATTATAATAAAAATATCATATATACTTTTTATACACATATAATTATCCTTTATTATTTAATAAGAAATTCATTTTTAACTCATCTTAGGTGTATGACTCCTTTTGCGATGTTGAGACTAAAATGTTTGTATCACAAACAAATTCTCTTTCAAACTCTTTTCGTTATATAATTAGACAGCCTAAGTCCCCAGTTTTGAGAATTTATTACATGAATAAGAAAAAATTATTGGAAGCCATAAAAGACAGATTACGCAGTGAACGTAGGAATTTACGTATAAAAAAAAATTTGAAAATCACTCAGGCCGATGTGGCTGAGGCAGTAGGGATTTCTCGCTCCCATTTAGCAGCTGCGGAATCTGGTCATGTTCTATTAAGCCTTGAGACTATCATTCTTCTTGCTAATTTTTATGATGTTTCCGTAGATTTCCTCATTGGGAATTCTTCGGGTACAAACAAGAATCATCCTCATATAACCCTAACTGACGAGGAGAGAGCCTTTATACGTGTTTTACGGGCCATGGATAGCAATGAACGTCAAAGTCTCATAGGTTTTTTGGACAAGCTTAATCATAAAATTGAAGCTGCGTAATCCCATTACTGTTATAAGGTTTCTTCTCAGCAATGGAGGAAAATATTTTTATTCCTCTTTATCAGGAATAGTTGAAGGATTATCCTTTTTTCTTATAAGTAGGGTACGTGCATTGGTTTATAGAGGAAGACGACCTAATGAGATCTTTTTGTGTCCTAATGGCCTTAACTGCTCTCGTGGCCATTACGTCACCGATGGCTTATGCTGACAATAAGAATGTCACTCTTGAAACGCCTTTTCTTCCTTTGCCTGATGCTCCTTCAGTAACGAAAGATACAGTGGCTGGCTCCACCCGTCAGTTCCAAAAAACAGGCCAGCATTATACGCACGAACGCTACGCAAGACGCCTTAAAGATGAGCAAAATTTAGAGAAAAAAGGATTAAGTCCTCTGACGGCGCGCAGAGCTGTTTGGGCAATCGCCCATAAACCGCAATCTAGCTGTGCTATTTATGCAATGCATCTGGCTGGTTATCACGATATGAAATTTGTGCGCCCTGATTTTAAAAATAAGTCAGAAGGTGAAACAAATGATGAGTTGGTAGCAATGATTACTGAGCACAAACTGTGTGATAAAAACCATTTAAATAAAAGACTTCCAGCAGCTTTGCCTTACGTTCAGGCTGATAAAGTTGTATCTTTTTTTCGGAATCATCCACAACTGGCTAAAAAGACTTTAATTACTGCTGGAATTTCACAGAAAAATGTGGACGATATTACTTGGGTGATCCTCCATCATCCTGAGAGTTCCTGTGCCTGGCAGGTAGAGCGTATTTTGGCAGATGAAAAAAGTGGGGACCATGACTCTGATGATGAAAAAGACGCTGTTCTAAAAATCGAACACAGAAACGAATGTTCCCGTACTTATTATAAATAGGTCAGTTTCTATAACCATGAGGGTGAGCAATACGCCAACGTAGCGCTGTTTCAACAATTGCATCAATATCAGGGTAGAGAGGCGCCCAGCCAACATCTGCACGAAAACGGCTTGAATCAGCAACAAGAGACGCAGGATCCCCCATCCTTCTTGGTGCCCACGACCATGGAAGTTTCATACCAGAAACGCGCTCCAAGGCTTCTATGACCTCAAGATTACTAAATCCCTTGCCATTTCCAAGATTATAGGTGACCGAGCCCTCTTCAAGTTTATTTACAACCCGGATATGGGCATCAGCAAGATCTGTTACATGAATATAATCACGGATACATGTGCCATCCTTGGTCGGATAATCATTACCAAAAATTTTCAATGCCGGACGACGCCCTAATAGAGCATCAATAGCAAGGGGGATAAGATGTGTTTCAGGCTGGTGATCTTCTCCAAGACGCCCTTTAGGATCAGCTCCTGCTGCGTTAAAATATCTCAAACAGGCATAACGCATGCCATAAATCTGATCCGCCCATTTCAGGGCGCGCTCTATTATAAGCTTGCTTTCTCCATATGGAGATGCCGGATCGACCGGGGCTGTATCGGGGATAATAGGGGGAAGATTTTTCCCACCAAAAAGAGCCGCAGTGGATGAAAAAACAAAACGCTTCACATCATATTTTGTACAGGATTCAATAAGATTGAGTGATGTCAACGTGTTCGAACGGAGATATTCATAGGGACGCTCCATGGAAGCTCCCACAAGTGATAAGGCTGCAAAATGCATGACCACATCCCATGGTCCCTTCGAAAGACATTGATCAACAGCGGTACTATTCGCGAGGTCAATTTCAAGAAATTCCGCCCCTGAGGGGATGGCTGCTTTATAACCCGTACTAAGGTTGTCCAGAACAATAACTTCATGGCCATTATCAAGAAGGTTCTGTGCAACATGGCTGCCAATATAGCCGGCTCCGCCACTAATCAGACAGCGCATAGACAGACTCCTTCTTTTTTGACATCTATAACCTTCCGCATGAAATATCTGCGGATTAAATATAATATAAGCTTAAGATATGGGATTTATGGAGGTCTGGGCGGGAATCGAACCCACGTTCGCGGATTTGCAGTCCGCTGCATCACCATTCTGCCACCAGACCAAGAGGACGCGTGCGTTGTATCGCTTTTTCCATTTCTGCCGTCAAGGGGGAAGGAGCATGAATTTTACTTTTTTGCATAAAACGCGCCTACCACCCTTTAGGGAAATAGGATATCCTCTCACCGTAGGAAAAGAAGGTTTGATTTTTGTCTTATGAAGATTAACCATTACGCACGAAACTATACAGGCGTTTCTTTTAAAGTTGGGTTAGGATTATGTTCAGCCCTCATTGCGCCAGCAGTCATGGCGCAATCCTATGACGGGAAGGGAGCACCTGAGTTCATTCCCCATACACTTCGTCAGGCCATGGCAACGGCTTATTTGACCAATCCTCAGCTGAAAGAAGCTCGTGCGCAATTAAGATCAGTCGATGAACAGCTCCCAGCGGCACAAAGCGGGTGGCATCCTACTATTCAGGGATCTGGGTCTGTCAGTTATTATAGCGGCAGCAATGATAATTATTCGATGCAGACCTTTGGCACAGGCAGCAATAGACGCCAAATGCCAATTCATAGTGGGCAGAGTTACTCCACGCCTGGCTATATGGTTGGTGTTACGGTCTCCCAGCCAATTTATCAGGGAGGGCGTACTATTGCTTCAACAAGACAGGCCCGCAACCAGATCATGGCGCAGAGAGCGCGTTTAATTTCAACTGAACAAACCGTATTGCTTGCTGTGACAAGTGCTTATGTCAATCTGGTCCAGAATGAGCAACTCCTGCAAATCAGCTTGAATAACGAAAAGGTACTACGTCAACAACTTGATGCGACCAATAAACGCTTCCGCCTTGGCGAATTAAGTCGGACAGATGTTGCTCAGGCTCAGGGGGCATTGGCAACCGCTCAGGCCCAGAGACAGGAAGCAGAAGGCATGTTGCAACAGAGCCAGGCCACTTATGTGCAGGCTGTGGGTGTACCTGCGCCTCCAAATATACAACCACCCCAGGCACTGGTTTTGCCCGTCAAAAATGAAAAAGAGGTCATCTATCAGGCTGTCCATAATAATCCAGATGTTGTTGCAGCCCTTTTCGATGAAGCGCAGCAAAAAGATTCCGTATCTGTTCAGATGGCAGCCATCTTACCAAAGATTTCGGCTGAATTAGGCTATCAGAGATCAAGAAATCAGGGAGCAAGCCATTCAGAAACAGAAAATAAATATGCTGAACTAGCGTTCCAGGTTCCCCTTTATCAGGGAGGGTCTGAATATGCAGCCGTCAGACAGGCAAGGCAGAATGCAGAAGCAGCTCATCATGAGGTCAACACACAACGGCGCACAGCTCTGCAAAAAGGCTCAGCAGGATGGCAGGAAATGCTTGCCGCTAAAGAAAGTATAAGCAGTAACAAACTCGCTGTATCTGCCGATATCGCTGCATTAGCTGGGGTTGAGCGTGAGGCTATATTAGGCACTAGCAGTACATTAGAGGTTCTGCAACAACAGCAGACCTTGCTACAGGCACAACAGACCTTGGTCCAGAATGTCGCAACTTATGTGTATAATTCCTACGTAACAGCGGCCGCCATCGGACGGTTAACGGCTCTTGATCTCAAGCTTAATGTCCCCCTTTATGATGAAAAAGCCTATTTTAAATCAGTCAATGGTCGTCTCTGGGGAACAGGAGACTATGCTGTCAATCAGCCAGGCCGCTAATTTATTTCTTTAAATCTATCTCTTCGCGTTGCCGCAATGCTGCGCTAATGAGAGTTTCATAATCATTATCACGACCTGAAAATTGGAAGATCATGTCAGAGCAGAAGTCCCCTTCATTACAAAAATCAGAACTTGAAAAAAGCTTCATTCCACAGAGTTATGAAGCAGAACTTTATCAGTTAAGTGAGAAAAGGGGCGATTTTAGAGCTGATCCTTCAAAAAAAGGAAAAGCGTTTTCTATCATGTTTCCACCGCCAAATGTCACAGGGACGCTCCACCTTGGACACGCATTGACCTTTACCCTTCAGGATATTCTCATTCGCTGGCAGCGCGAAAAGGGGGCAAATGTCCTCTTTCAGCCGGGCACTGATCATGCAGGAATTGCCACACAGATGGTGGTAGAGCGTGCCCTTGATAAAGAAGGTGTTTCCCGCAAGGCCTTGGGACGTGAAAAATTTACCGAACGCGTCTGGGAGTGGAAAAAAGAATATGGCGGTACCATCATCCAGCAATTACGTAAACTGGGCGTTTCAGCTGATTGGGAGCGTGAACGCTTTACAATGGATGATGGACTTTCCAATGCTGTACGAAAGGTCTTCGTCCAGCTTTTTCGTGAGGGACTGATCTATCGCGATAAACGCCTTGTTAACTGGGATCCTGAATTCCGCTCTGCAATTTCTGATCTTGAAGTTAATAATCACGAGATAAAAGGATCCATGTGGTATATCCGTTACCCGCTTAAAAGTGGAGAAGGGACCATTACCATTGCAACAACACGTCCCGAAACCATGCTGGGTGACGTTGCTGTTGCGGTAAACCCAAAAGATGAGCGTTATTGCGACTTGATTGGTCAAAGCGTGATCCTACCTCTGACTGGCCGTGAAATTCCGATTGTTGGAGATGAACATTCTGACCCGACGAAAGGAACTGGGGTTGTCAAAATTACCCCAGCTCATGATTTTAATGATTTTGAAGTTGGGAAACGACATGGCCTGCCAGCCCTTACGATCCTGGATGAGAGTGCCTGTATCTGGCTTGATGAAATCAGGGCTGACCTTCATAAAGTTGAAAATCTTGCTGATCCAGATTTTGTAAAGTCACTTTCCGGCTTGCACCGTGATGAGGCCCGTAAAAAAATTATTGCTGAGCTTGACCGTCTGGAGTGGCTTGAAAAAATTGAGCCTCATACACTGCAAGTTCCCACAGCAGATAGAGGGGGTGCCATTGTAGAGCCCCGTTTAACACTACAATGGTATTGCGATGCAGCCACATTGGCAAAACCAGCGATTACTGCCGTAGAAACGGATAAAATCGTCTTTGAGCCAAGGCAGTGGGAAAATACTTTTTTTGCATGGATGCGGGATCTGCAACCTTGGTGCATCAGTCGGCAACTCTGGTGGGGGCACCGTATTCCAGCATGGTATGGCTCTAACGGAAAAACATATGTTGCTGAGACCGAAGAAGAAGCCCAGGCCCAAGCAGGAGTTGGAGTTGTCCTGACGCAGGATGAAGATGTTCTTGATACATGGTTCAGCTCTGCGCTCTGGCCTTTTTCAACGCTGGGATGGCCTGAGAAAACAGAAGAGCTGGAGCGTTATTATCCAACCTCCATCCTGGTCACAGGATTTGATATTATTTTCTTCTGGGTCTCCCGTATGATGATGATGGGACTGCACTTCATGAAAGAGGTGCCGTTTCATAAAGTTCTGATCCATGGTCTGGTTCGTGATGAAAAAGGACAGAAAATGTCCAAGTCACGCGGTAATGGTATAGACCCACTTGACCTGATCTCAGAATTTGGAGCAGACGCCACACGTTTGGCAATTTGTGCCGGAGCTGGGCCAGGAAGAGACATTAAGCTTGGCCGGACACGTGTAGAAGAACACCGCGCATTTATTACAAAATTATGGAACGCTGCGCGTTTTCTTCAGATGAATGGGGCTATCGTAGGGAATGATTTTGATCCCGAGACAATTCAAACCACATTAGGAGCATGGATTGTTGAAGAAGCACGTTTAGCTACCCAAGCTGCTAATGCAGCGCTGGAAGCATCCCGTTTCGATGAATATGCACGATGCTGCTATCAATTTGTATGGAATATATTCTGTGACTGGTTCCTTGAACTTGCCAAACCACTTCTGAATGGCAATAGGGATGAAACCACAGAGATACAGAAAGTCAGCGCCTATGTATTAGGCATCATTTTACGCATGATGCACCCAGTTATTCCTTTCGTTACATCAACTCTCTGGATCAAGCTGGGTTATGAGGGTGATCTTGAGCAAAAAAAATGGCCTGTGCCAGCTTCTCTTTCTCAAGCGCAGAGAGCCAATAAAGAGGTTAACTGGATTATCCGTCTTATTTCGGATGTCAGGACAGTACGCTCTGAAATGAATATCCCACCTTCGCAAAAAGCACCCTTGCTCTTCAAGGATACCACGCCAGAATGTCTGGCATGGGCAGAAGAATGGCATGAGGCGTTAGACCGCATGGCAAGAGCTTCTTCTATTGAACCGTTAGAGGGCATACCACCTCAAGCAGCGGCACAGATTGTTCTTGAAGATGCAACTGTGCTTATTCCTCTGGAAGGTCTTATTGACCTGGATGCCGAAAAAGCACGGCTAAAAAAAGAAATTACACGCCTTGAGGAAGAAATTGAGAAGGTTGAACGCAAATTGGGCAATGAGAATTTTATTGCTCGTGCCAAACCTGAAATCGTGCAGGAAAACAGGAATAGAATGGAAAACTTCCAGGCTGATCTGTCGAAACAACAGGCTGCCCTGAAGCGCCTTTCCTGACCTTATTCTTAATAAAGACTGGGAGACACCTTATCACTCCCAGTCTTTATTAAGATGAATTTCAGTTCATAATGAGGAGTCGTTTTTTTTAAATACTGCCTTATTGCCCGTTAATCACTTTCTTTTGTTCAGTAATCACTTTTTTGTGTATTTTCCCTTTCAAGAAGCGCATACTCGTTCACAGGGAAGGCATTAAGTTGCATGAATGAGGCACTAAAATGAGAATGAACTCCTCTCACACAAAGGTCCGTCGCGCTTTAGCAGCAGTGGTTTCTTTGGCTTTATTGAGTGGATGTGCGCAATTTCACGAGAAATGTGATCCTGCGAAAGAAGCATGGGCCCGTCAGACTGGTGATAAATCTTTGACTGTGCAAGGCTATATGCTCACAGATGGGGAAGAGAGTCCCTGTTTCGAAAAAGGTTTCAAAGCAGCGATTATCCCTGATGATGATTATGCAAAAAAATATGCCAAGTTTCTGATTCAGACTGATAGCGATCCGTTATTCAGGAGCCTGTCTCCAGATGGTCACGCGTTAATACGTTATACGAACTGGAAGAAAAATTGCGTCTATAATTTCAAAAACCTGCCTGCTGGGAAATGGGTCGTCGTTTTTGAAATACAGAACACTGTCATGCCGCTTGTGACAGTTGCAACAGATATGGGGCCTGCAACAAGTAGTACAATCGTCAGCGGGGATACCTATATCTGGGCACCGATAGAAATTAAGCCGAATGACCATGAACTGAGGAAAAAGCTTGTTTTTAACCAAGCTTTGCCGCAGGAGGATTCTGTACTGAATTTCAAATCAGGCGATGATATATCCGTCCAGAAAGGGCAGCTCCTGAGCTGGGACAGCATATCCGATCACGGGAATAACTAAGAATAATCTTTGTGATTGCCTTCTCTCTCTATGAGTAAGCTCGAGAGAGAGAAGGATGCAACATTTTAACTTAACGTTTTCGAATGATGATTTGTTCAAGGTCACGTACGGCGCCATGAGCAGCGCTTGTCGTCAAAGCGGCATAGGCCTGTAGAGCGCGTGAGACCTGACGCTCTCTATCAGGCTTCCATCCGTCTCTGCCTTTCTGGTTCATGATTTCTCGGCGCGCTTTTATCACATCATCACTGACATCGAGATGAAGACGTCGATTGGGGATATCAATCTCAATCATATCACCTTCCTCAACCAACCCGATCAAGCCTCCTTCTGCTGCTTCTGGAGAAATATGACCTATAGAGAGGCCAGAGCTTCCACCTGAGAAGCGGCCATCCGTTATCAAGGCACATTCAGCTCCCAGGCCAATAGACTTCAGGTAACTCGTTGGATAAAGCATTTCCTGCATTCCGGGGCCGCCTTTAGGCCCCTCATAGCGGATAACGACAACGTCTTTCGCAATGACAGATTTAGAAAGAATTGCTGATACAGCGGCTTCCTGACTATCAAATACGCGTGCACGCCCTCTAAAACTCAGAATTGATTCATCGACCCCTGCTGTTTTGACAATAGCGCCATCTTCAGCAAGATTTCCGTAGAGTACAGCCAGGCCACCATCACGTGAGAAAGCATGTTCTTTATCACGAATAACACCTTTCACGCGATCAGTATCCAACTCTTTATAACGATTAGCCTGAGAGAAAGCTTCTGTCGTGCGTACACCACCTGGCGCGGCTTTAAAACGTTCAAGAGCAGGGAGCTTCTGATTAACAATATCCCACTGATCTAACGCCTCTTTCAGATTTTTGCTATGAACGGAAGAGACATTTCCATGCAGAAGTCCAGCTCTGTCCAGCTCACCTAAGATCGCTGGAATTCCACCAGCACGGTGCACATCTTCCATATGCACATCTGCTTTCGCTGGAGAGACCTTGCAGAGATTTGGCACCTTACGAGAGAGACGGTCAATATCACTCATCTTGAAATCCACGCCGGCTTCATGAGCAGCAGCAAGGAGATGTAGCACAGTGTTCGTTGAACCTCCCATGGCAATATCAAGGGCCATGGCATTTTCAAAGGCATCCCTCGTTGCAATAGAACGAGGCAGAACTGTTTCGTCATTTTTTTCATAATAACGGCGTGCAAGTTCTACAGAGAGATGCCCCGCTTCCAGAAATAATGAACGACGGTCAGCATGTGTTGCAAGGAGTGAACCATTCCCTGGGAGAGAGAGGCCAAGAGCCTCTGTCAGACAATTCATGGAATTTGCTGTAAACATGCCAGAACAGGAACCACAGGTCGGGCAGGCTGAACGTTCAATCTGTTCAGATTGTGCATCACTGACCCTGTCATCTGCAGCGACAACCATGGAGGTAACCAGATCAACAGCTTTATCAATGCCGTCCATCTTTGTGTGACCTGCTTCCATAGGACCACCTGAGACAAAAACTGTCGGAATGTTCAGACGCAAGGCAGCCATTAACATCCCCGGAGTGATCTTGTCACAATTGCTAATACAAACTAAGGCATCAGCACAGTGGGCATTGACCATATATTCCACTGAATCCGCAATAAGCTCACGAGAAGGCAGGGAATAAAGCATGCCTCCATGCCCCATGGCGATACCGTCATCAATGGCAATCGTGTCAAACTCACGGGCAATGCCACCAGCTTCCTTCACCGCACCAGCAACTAGATCTCCCATATTTTTAAGATGGACATGACCCGGAACAAATTGTGTGTAAGAATTTGCTATTGCAATAATCGGTTTCCCAAAATCAGTTTCCTTCATTCCTGTCGCTCGCCAAAGTGCGCGAGCTCCAGCCATATTGCGACCATGAGTGCTGGTACGTGAACGGTAGGCAGGCATGAGAAAAACCTCTTAGTTATGACTTTTATGGCAACAAATTACTTAAAAATAGATTTTTGAGTAATATATGAAAAAAAATCTTGAATTTCCAGTCATAAAAAGAAAACGTATTTATTAAGAACAGGAGGATAATCCATGACAGGGTATGAAACAATTCTATTAGGTGGTGGGTGCTTCTGGTGCGTAGAAGCTGTTTTTAAAGACCTGAGAGGCGTTATTTCAATCAGACCTGGTTATGCTGGCGGGGCAGTTCATCACCCAGTATATGAACAAGTTTGTGCTGGCCATACAGGACATGCTGAAGTCGTTGAAATCAATTATGACCCTGAGGAAATTTCACTCAATGATCTCTTGAGAATTTTCTTTACAACCCACGACCCGACACAGCTCAATCGGCAGGGAAATGATGTAGGAACGCAATATCGCTCTGTCATTTTTGGCAATCAAGACCAACAGAAAATAGCGCAGAGTGTTAAAAAAGAGATCGACGAGGCATGTATATGGCCTGACCCAGTCGTCACATCAATTGAAGGACCGACCATTTTCTGGGAGGCCGAAGCGGAGCATCATGATTATTATACAAAACATCAGAATGCTGCTTATTGCAGAGTCGTTATAACCCCAAAAATCATTAAGGCACGAAAGCTTTATCAGAGCTATTTTTTAAAAGATTCTTCTGAAAATACTCGGCATTAATCCTCATCTTCGAGCAATAATTTATCCGATTCCTCATCATATATGAAAAGACCAGCATATCTGGCCCAGGCAATGGCAGTGTTTAATGTCTGTTGGGCATAGTTCTGCGACATCGTTTTTTCAAGAACATGTCTGATGACCTCAGCACTAACACTATGATTGGAACGCTCATCAAGACTATTTCTAATAAGTCTTAAAAGAGGGAGCGCGCGTAGGAGGGCGGTCCGCATGATATCACGGCGTGCATCCGCATCTCCTTCTACAAAAATACGTCCAGTCGGGGTAAGAATAATGTCTCCATCTTCAAGCTGTGCAAGATCAAGAAGCTGTAATGTCTCACCCAATGGAAAGAGGTCATCAAGCGTCATCTGAAGGCGCTGTGCGAGTTCAGGTAAATCTGCACGGCCGGAAAAATTGTCACTTCCCAGGACTTCAATCAATCCTACCAGAACCTCAATGGAAAGATCGGGTAAGGCGATAAAATTCTCTTCTTCATCTGTCTTGTCCGCGACATCTGACGGAACCTCTGAAAGATCAGCTTCAGAAATAGAAGGTGCTCTTCTGGTCATAAGAGAATAGACCTGGTCCACAAACGCCCGGAAAGATTTGTCCTCTCTATTCCGAGGGTGCGGAAATGGTACAGGAATTTCAAATGATATTTTCCCGGGAGAAGAAGAAAAAAGCAAAATCCTGTCACACATCAGAACAGCTTCTTCAATCGCATGAGTCGCCAGAACCATAGATTTCAGGGGTTTTAGTCTTTTATCAATCCATAATTCGATCAGATCCGTACGTAAATTTTCTGCACCCAATAATTCGAGATTGAGAAAAGGCTCATCAAGCAGTAACAGTTCAGGATTGCGGACAAAAGCACGAGCAAGTGCCGTGCGTTGACAAAGTGTCTGTGATAATTCCCGCGGAAAGGCGCTTTCATAACCATCAAGATCCATGATCTCGATAATACGCATAACGCGTTCATTTTTTTCTGCCTTATTCAAAACACTTGATTCAAGAGCAAGTCGAATATTTTCTTCGATCGTCAGCCAAGGAAATAGAGCGTCATCCTGCAGGACTATGGAGACTTTTTCAAAATCTCTAGGCGTCGCTATATGATCTGCCCAGTAAACTGTCCCTTCGACTGGCTTATCCAGACCGCTCATAATATCCAGCAGGCTTGATTTTCCTGATCCTGAACGCCCCAATAGCCCTAAAATCTCTCCTTCCTTAACGCTGAAGCTGACTTTTTCAACAACGACAATATTTTGCTGTCGTGATTTACGGGCAGCCTGAGTACAGTCACTCAATCTGAGAATATCTGTCATGGATGCATCCTGTACTTGCGATGAGTTTCTACGCTAAGTGGGAAAAGGAATAGGTACGTCAAACCATAAGATATTGCCGTTATCAAAAGGAACAGCCCTATCTGAAAGATATACTGACCCGTCTGTAGGGACGTCAAAAATAATGTCCCCAAATTACTACCCTGCTGGGAAATATTCGTGGCAATCATGACATTGCCTAGCAAAAGCAGATCCCATAAGGAATAGGATCCCAGCAACGCGCCCCTTGCGAGAGAAGGCGCCAGAAGCATGATTTTTACATGTCGCCATATCTGATAATGAGACAGACGCAAGCGATAGGCAACATTCATCAGATCATCTCTGGACGGATCGTCATCACGAAAAAAGACACTCGCGCCGTAAGCCCCCTGAATAATAAACGTAAAGAGTAAAACTTCCTCCCACAGAGAGTTTATTAATGGGCATAAGAGAAAAAATGGGAGAATATTACTTATATATGCCAAGGAGCGAGCCTGAGCACGAAAAGAGGGGAGAGCTTTTATCGTCATACTGCCAATCACGATCCAGATAAGCAGTGCTGCTCCTGATATAGTTCCCCATAGAAGAACATCCCTGAAGATTGAAATAGACAGATCAGCAAAATTATAGCTTGTTGCAACGAAGAAAACGCAAGCCAAGATAAGAAGAAAGATCGTAACGGCCGAATTTTTCAAAAAACTGCCCGCACAAAGCTCATATCTTTCAAACTGTATATTTTTAACCAGAGAGAGGGAGGAGAGATCGTAACGGTGAATACGTTTTAAAAAAGGTCTTATACCGAAAATATGGACGATGGCTATCAAAAGGGCAATTACGCAAAAAACTTCGCAGAACTCGAAGAAATCATGTAGTTTCAGACAAAGAAAAACATATCCGCCCAACCCATGGCCTGTAGCAGGATTTAGCAGGGAGAAAAGCCATTCAGCTCCCAGAAACCTGATCCAGAAATGTGGCATTTCCAGAGCTGTTGAACGTATCATAGCAGGGTACGCAAAAGGCACATGTAATTTCCAGAATTGCTGCCATGATTTCAATCTCATCGCCTTGGCACTCTTAAGCAGCAATGGCGGAATATAGGGATCTATCTTTAAAACAGGGCTGACACAGCGCACAATTAGCGTTGATGCTGCCAGAAAACTGACTGACCAGAAATCATCAAGAAAAAGATTAATGATTCCAGCCAGAGTGATCATAGGCACAACCCCCAGAACTGACATCAGAGAGCGTAAAAATGATCGGATCTGGCAAGAAAGTGCCGATATGGAAAAAATAAGTAAGACGGATAAAGTTGTTATAAAAAAAGCTGCTAAGACTTCAAAAAAACTAACAGCACTATCACGCCAAAAATCACCTTGAAAAAATAGAGGCTGCTGGAATGCAGATCTTACCTGATCGGGTCGTGACAACCACGAACCATTGCTGAAAAACACAATCAGGCAAACCATTCCCCCCAGAATAAGGCAGAGCCTCAATAGCCGGTCTTTCCTTAAGAAATGGCTAACAGCCTGCCTGAAACCAGAGGGCACAGTTAATGACGGTCTCATGCCCTTTTTATGGATAATCGACCGATCATCTCTCCTACCTTGCTTTTGTCGTGAAAGGCTTTACTGAAGCCCTGTACTACCAAAGCCACTATGACCCCTGTCAGTTTCGTCGAGACTAACACATTTTCGCCAGGTTAAACGTGTCACTGGCGCAAGGATACCTTGCGCTATTCTCATACCTCTTTCAATCGTAAACGTCTCTGTTCCCGCATTAAGAATAATGATGCAAATTTCGCCACGATAATCTTCGTCAATGGTTCCCGGGGCATTAGGTAATGTAATACCATTTTTAAGTGCGAGGCCTGAGCGTGGACGAATCTGTAATTCATAACCTTCAGGTATAGCGACTTTCAACCCTGTAGGGACTATCACACGTTGCCCTGGCGTGATGACCATAGGCGTTTCGATTGCAGCAACAAAATCCACTCCAGCAGCCCCTGCTGTTGCGTAAGAGGGAAGAGCAAGCCCTTCAAAATGTGGCAACTGAACAACATTAACAGTCACAGGGTTTGTCATAAAATTATTATCTCACTTATATCTGATTAAAATAGGCTGCAATTTTCTTTACCAAACGGCGCGCAATCTCTTTTTTGCTTTCGGCAGGCCAATTTTCAACCCCCCGATCATCAAGCAAAGAGACCTGATTATATTCTTTGCCGAAAACCCCTGTTTTTACATTATTGGCCAAAAGCCAGTCACAGCCTTTTTTCTTGCGTTTCTCATAGGCATAATTGATGAGATTCTCTGTTTCTGCCGCAAACCCTATCACAAGAGCAGGGCGGTTTTCATCTGCCCCTATTGTCGCCAGAATATCAGGATTTTCAACCAGCTTCATGGTTGAAAGGTCATGAAGACCTTTTTTCAGCTTTTCCCCTGATGGGATTTCAACACGCCAGTCACTGACAGCGGCAACGGCGATCATCCCGTCAACAGGTAATGCCGCCAGGGATTCTTTCAGCATATCACAGGCGGTGACGACATTGACCCGTTTTACATGGGCAGGCGTAGGCAATGAGACAGGACCACTTACAAGAGTTACTTCTGCGCCACTCTGCGCCAGGACTTCAGCAATAGCGAAACCCTGTAACCCTGAGGAATGATTGGAAATATAACGTACAGGATCGATTGGCTCACATGTAGGACCGGCTGTCACCAAAAATTTACGTCCACGCAGGCATGAATTTTCATCTGAAGATGTGAAAAGCACCTCGGCAATATCTTCAGGAGATGCAAGACGTCCGATGCCGAATTCACCACAAGCCATTTCTCCCTCAACAGGACCGATAAAACGTACCCCCCTTTTCTGGAGGGTCGTTCTATTGGCTTGAGTGGCAGGATGTTCCCACATACGCACATTCATCGCAGGCGCTACGTAAATCGGTGCTGTCGTCGCAAGGAGAATCGTTGTTGCCAGATCATCTGCCAGACCATGCGTCATACGGGCAAGAAGATTGGCAGTAGCAGGGCAAACGAGCACGGCATCAGCGGAACGCGCAAGAGCGATATGACTGATCTGACTTTCCTGATTGGCTGAAAGCAGTTCGTTACGAACAGGCTCTCCGCATAAAGTTTCAACCGATAATTTTGTAACAAATTCTTCTGCTGATCGCGTCATAACCGGTGTGACAATAGCGCCTTTTTTCCGCAAAAGACGCGCAACTTCCAAAGCTTTAAAAGCTGCTATACCACCGCCTATGATCAGAATGATCCGTTTCTTATTTTCAATACCATTAACAGGCATTTTTCTGACTCATCTTTGCGAATAATTATTATGCAAAAAAGGATTACAAACGCCATCCAGAGTGAATGGCAACAATCCCGCCAGAGAGATTTTTGTAAGTGACATGTTCCAACCCTGCCTCACGCATCATTGAAGCCAATGTTTCCTGATCAGGGAACATGCGAATACTTTCTGCCAGATATTGGTAACTTTCTGAATCTCCGGCAATCATTTGCCCCATACGTGGCAATATCTGGAATGACCAGAGATCATAAACAGGTGAGAGAGCTGCGACAGCTACTTTGGAAAACTCAAGACAGCAAAAATGCCCGCCTGGTTTTAAGACACGCCGGACTTCGCGCAAAACAGCATTCTTATCGGTGCAGTTTCTTAGGCCAAAAGCCATTGAAACACGATCCATGGAACAATCAGAGAAGGGAAGCGCTTCAGCGTCGACTTCTTTGACCTCGATCCTGTCAATCAGGCCTTCTTTGATAGCCCGTTCACGCCCTACTTCCAGCATAGCAGCATTAATATCTGATAAAATAGCCGATCCGCCGCCACGTTTAAGCCAGCCAAAAGTGATATCTCCCGTTCCTCCCGCCAAGTCCAGCAGCTTCAGATCAGGGCCTGGCGCCAGCTCTGTGATAAAAATACGCTTCCAGAGGCGATGAATACCAAGAGACATTGCGTCATTCATGATATCATATTTACTGGCAACACTTTCAAAAACATGCCTTACGAGAGGCTTTTTCTCCTCACGAGGGACATTTCTGAAGCCGAAATCCGTCATATCTTCCTGTGAAGATCCGGAATAAGAAGAGGAATTCAAATGATCATTATCAGTCATAAAACCATCGTTAGCTTATCCTAGTACATTATGCCAGAATTGCCTGAAGTCGAAACCATCATGCAAGGGCTAATTCCAGTCCTTGAAGGTCGCCAGCTTGAACATGTTTCTGTTAATCGCCAAGATCTGCGAAAACCTTTTCCAGTGGGCCTAAAAAAGATTTTATCTCATCAAAAAGTCATAAGATTGCGCAGACGAGCCAAATATATCCTGGCTGATTTTGATAATGAAGTGACCTTATTAATTCATCTGGGAATGAGCGGGCGAATTTTTATTGATGTGCTCCCATTACCTGACCAATTACGCAAGCATGAGCATTTCTGTGTCATTACTGATAAAGGGGTTAAAATATCTCTGGTTGATCCCAGACGATTCGGGCTTATAAGCCTTTTTGAAACAAATAAAGAAAATATATTTCCATTACTTAGTCATTTAGGGCTTGAACCTCTGAGCCCAGATGCCCTGCAAGCAGACTATCTTCAGGAAATTTTCAGCAGAAAACATACATCTATAAAGGCTACTCTTCTTGATCAGAAAATCATTGCAGGGTTAGGGAATATCTACGTCTGTGAGGCCCTTTTTAGGGCTGCAATTCACCCAGCAAGAGAGGCAATGAGCCTGACTTATTCTGAAATAGACGCGTTATGCAGGATTATTCCAGAAATTTTACAACAGGCTGTTAATGCTGGTGGCTCGACATTACGTGATTATGTCAAAACAGATGGTCAGAAAGGGGATTTCCAAAAACTGCATCAGGTTTACGGAAGAGAAGGAATGGCATGCCCCACATGTCCAGGTGCGCCAGGATGTCATGGTATTGAACGTATCATACAGTCAGGACGATCAAGTTTTTATTGCCCCAGAAAACAAAGATAAACGTAAATTTTGCAAGCAAAGCACTTGACGTATCCTTTATTGCAGAGTAGAGGGCAAGCATCATTAAAGCTCAATTTTTCGTAGAAAGAACCGGGAAGACACATGGCAAATAACCCTTCGGCTCGTAAGCGCATCCGTCAGAACGTACGCCGCCGTATGCGTAATACGGCTCGACTGTCCCGCATGCGTACTTTCATCAAAAATGTAGAAAAAGCTATCCTTGCTGGTGATAAAGCCGCTGCTACAGAAGCACTTCGTGTTGCCCAGCCTGAAATGCAGCGCGCTGTCAGTAAAGGTGTGATCTCCAAAAATACGGTAAGCCGTAAACTTTCACGTCTGTCTCTGAGTGTGAAAAAACTTGCTGCTTAAGACTGTTTAGGAAGATTTTAAAATCTTCCTTGCTTTTTGAGATTTGCTGCGCCCCCTCCCATGGGGGCGTTTTTTATCCCACTTTCTTCTTACGCTATAAAAAACGGGAGAGGGATAGCTTGCGTCTCATAGTGCCACAGACTAATCATACAATCATCAGAGTTAGAGTTCATATTATTTAAGTGACGATGAAACGGGCGATAATCGGGAGTCGCTTGCCGGTCATCATCACATGAGAAGCGGAGATTCAGAAGGTGGAAAAGACTCAATTACAGGAAGTCATGCCCTCTTCTGCACAGTCTCTTTTAGAGGCTGCCTGGGTCCGCGTTCGTGACAGACTCAAAAGCGAAGTGGGGGAAGTCGAATACCGAACCTGGCTTCAGCAGATTATTTTAGGCCCACTCGATGAAAACGAGATTGTTCTTTATCTGCCCTCCCGTTTTTTAAGAGACTGGGTACGCGAACAATATGGTGAACGGCTGCAGACATTATGGCGCCACGAAACCCCAATCGTTCAACGCGTCGAGCTTCAGGTTAGAAAAGGCGCCCCCACAACACAAGCTGATGGAATACAGAGCGATAAAGACAATCTTTCCATAGAGCCCGCCCTTGAATCTGCAACTGATATGGCAGCAGATTCATCGCTTCTGCATGTACAGGAGAGTCGTAATGACCTCGCTGCACCGCTTGACCCCCGTTTTACTTTTGACAGTTTTGTCGTTGGCAAACCCAATGAGTTTGCCTATGCCTGCGCACGTCGCGTTGCAGAAAAACCCTCAAGCCCTGGTTTTAATCCACTATTTCTTTATGGTGGGGTAGGGCTTGGCAAAACACATCTTATGCACGCGATCGGCTCTGAACTAATCAATACAGGAACCGTTTCTGTTGCCTATATGTCAGCAGAAAAATTCATGTATCGTTTCATTGCCTCAATCCGCTCTCAATCCACTATGGAATTTAAAGAGCAGCTACGATCGGTCGATGTTCTGATGATTGACGATTTGCAGTTTCTGATTGGCAAGGACAACACGCAGGAAGAGTTTTTTCACACATTTAATGCCCTCGTCGATGCAGGAAGACAAATCATTGTCAGTGCAGATAAAAGCCCGTCCGACCTTTCCGGGCTGGAGGACAGACTGCGTACAAGATTAGGCTGCGGTATGGTCGCTGACATTCATGCAACGACCTTTGAATTACGTCTATCTATCCTTGAAGCAAAAGCTCGTGCATCCGGCACACCAGTGCCTGCAAAAGTCATGGAATATCTGGCACATAAAATCACTTCCAACGTACGTGAGCTAGAAGGTGCCTTAAACCGTCTTATTGCACACGCGGACCTTGTTGGACGTCCTGTAACATTGGAATCGACTCAGGATGTGCTGAAAGATATGCTCAAAGCCCATGAGCGCCGCGTAACGATTGATGAAATACAACGCAAAGTCGCAGAACATTGGAATATCAGATTAACGGATATGTCCTCAGCACGGCGCGCACGAGCTGTTGCCCGGCCACGGCAGGTTGCTATGTATCTTGCAAAAAATCTGACAAGCAGAAGCTTACCTGAAATTGGTCGGAAATTTGGCAATCGTGACCACACAACCGTAATGCATGCAGTCGCCCGTGTTGCCGAGCTAATGGAGCAGGATCCTTCTTTCGCTGAAAGTGTTGAACTCTTGAAGCGTATGCTTGAAAGTTAATATTCATGTTTTAAGAGGCATTTGCTTCATAAACACATTCTGCTAATATCAAACACTCTATTTTATGTAAGGATTTGGGACTAGACATGAGATTTAAGGCTGAACAGGCACCCCTGCTACGTGCACTTGCCCACATCCATGGTGTTGCTGAAAAGCGTAATACAATCCCCATCCTTGCCAATGTACTTCTCAATTATGATGGTACAACCTTGAAACTAACCGGGACCGACATGGAAATTGCCATTGTCGAGGAAATCAGTGCACCTGGAGGAGAGGCTGGTTCTGTTACGGTTCCTGCATCAGTGCTTTACGAAATTGTCCGCAAACTTGCAGGCGCTGATACGATTGAATTTGAGCAAACCGCTCCTGAAAACCCTCTGGGATTGAAGGCTGGGCGTTTTGCAACAGAACTGAATGTTCTTCCGGTTGACGATTTCCCAGCCATGGTTGCAGGGGACCTGCCACATAATTTTACACTTCCCGTACCAACTTTGCGTGCCTTGATTGACCGCACCAAATTCGCAATGTCGAATGAGGAAACACGCTATTATCTTAATGGTATTTATCTCCATGTGGGAACCAAGGATAAGGAAAAGACCTTACGTTCCGTTGCGACTGATGGACATAGATTAGCCCTGTTTGATACAGAGCTTCCTTCTGGAGCAAAGGCGATGCCGGGTGTTATCATCCCCCGCAAGACCGTCGCAGAATTACGTAAGCTCCTTGACGAAAATGATGCTGAAGTTATCGTCGCTCTTTCGGAGACGCGAATTCAATTTAAAATCGGCTCAGTGATGCTGACATCCAAGCTGGTTGACGGTACATTCCCGGAATATGAACGCGTCATTCCACGTAATAATAAACGTAAATTACGCGTATCCAAACAGGCTCTGGGCATTGCAATCGGACGTGTTGCTGCGATCAGTCTTGAGCGTTCACGTCCTATCAAACTGGCTTTAGGGCAAAATCATCTGATTTTATCTGCGACCAGTCCAGATCAGGGTATGGCGCAGGAAGAGCTTGATGAAAATAGTGTGACCTACGAAGCTGAACCTCTGGAAATCGGGTTCCAGGCCCGTTATCTGACTGACATTACAGACCAGATTGATGCTGAAGCAGATTTTCTTTTTGCCGATAGCGCGTCTCCAACCTTGATACAGGATACACAGGAGCCATCAGCCCTTTTTGTTCTGATGCCTATCCGAGTGTAAGACTTCCTATTGAGGCTTGCCCGTCTTACCCTGACTAATTTTCGTAATTATGAACGCTGCATATGGGAGCCACAGGCTCCCATTGCTGTGCTTACAGGAGAAAATGGCAGTGGCAAGACAAACCTTCTGGAAGCTGTTTCACTTCTGGCCCCTGGGCGTGGATTGCGGAATGCTTCCCTGCAACAGTTCTGCCGCAACGGCACTTTAGAATGGGGGATAGCCGGAAAAATTTCAGATCATGAACAATCCTTCCTCCTTTCAACAGGAGTGCTTCCAGGTCCTACCCCACAGAAAATAAAAAAAAGACTTTTCCTTTTAGATGGAGAACCGGTTAGAAGTCAGAATGTGGTGGCATCGCTTTTTCGATGTGTCTGGCTTACACCACAGATGGACAAACTTTTTACCGAAAGTATATCCGGTAGACGGCGTTTTTTTGATCGCCTCGTAATGACACTTTACCCTGATCACGTTTCTCAAATGGCTGCCCATGAACGCTCTGTCATGAGTCGCAACCGTCTTTTATCTGACCCACATCATGATCCCCTCTGGCTGGATGCTATCGAAGAATCAATCAGTCGTCATGCAGTGGCAGCAACAGCAACGCGTTTATCATTTATTGAAAGAATGAATAATCTTTCTTCATTTGATAGTGAATTTCCAGCTACTTATATAGATATTCATTGTGAAATAGCTGATCTTCTGCAAAAAAAACCAGCCCTTTATGTTGAAGACTGGCTTAGGCATAAATTAAAACAAACCCGATTTATTGATGCAAAAAAAGCCATTACTTCTTCAGGCGTACATAAAAGTGATTTTTCTTTAAGAGACAGAAAAACAAACCGTTCTGCCTATTTATCAAGCTCCGGACAGCAAAAAATCATGCTCCTGGGAATAATCCTTCATCATGCCTTTCTTGTCTCACAAACCTGGGGAGAATTACCTTTTATTCTCCTTGATGAACCTCTTGTTCATCTAGATACAAAAAAACGTAATGCTTTACTGACAACACTTGGTGAGTTTGGGAATTCCATATTTATCACTGGCACAGAGCAGAATGATTTTGCCACTTTGAGCAATAAAGCTGATTTCTTCACGATCAGTGATGGATCACTCGAAAAAGCATCTTTTTACCGGCCCAAGTGAGTCGTTTTCACGAAGAGATAGAGGGTGATTTAGGCTCTGGCACATTATTCATAATGTCATTATATTAAGAGAGATTTTCGAGACCGATATTTGGAGCGATCAGCAGGCATGACAGAGACTCAAAACCAGCCAGCAAACACACAAAATGCTGAAGATTATGGAGCCTCTTCTATATCAGTCCTCAAAGGGCTGGATGCCGTCCGTAAAAGACCGGGCATGTATATCGGCGATACGGATGATGGTTCCGGTCTGCACCATATGGTTTTTGAAATCATTGATAACGCGGTTGATGAAGCGCAAGCAGGCTTTGCTACATATTGTATTCTTACGCTCAATGGCGATGGTTCAATCTCTGTCCGTGATAACGGACGCGGCATTCCAACAGACCTGCATGAAGAAGAGGGTATAAGTGCTGCAGAAGTCGTTTTGACCAAACTTCATGCAGGGGGCAAATTCAATCAGAATTCCTATAAAGTCTCCGGTGGCTTGCACGGCGTTGGGGCCGCTGTTGTCAATGCCCTTTCGGAATGGATGGAAGTTCGCATCTGGCGCCAAGGAAAAGAACATTTTATCCGTTTCCAGCATGGTGAACGTGATGCGCCTTTAAAGGTCATTGGAGACTCTACAGAAGAACGCGGCACATTAGTGACTTTCAAGCCAAGTTCTGAGACATTCACTAAAACGAATTTTGAACTTTCCATTCTTGAGCGTCGTGTCAGAGAGCTCGCATTCCTGAATTCCGGAATGAAGATCATTCTCCGTGATGAACGGGGAGCTGAACCAAAAGAAATGACTTTCCATTATGAAGGAGGGTTAAGTGCTTTTGTTCAGTGGCTCGATAATTCAAAAAATTCTCTGATTACGCCGCCTATTACAGGTGAGGTTGAAGAAGAGACAAGCGGTATCAAGGTTGAATTTGCACTTTCATGGAATGACAGTTTTCATGAAACAATGCTTTGCTTTACCAATAATATTCCCCAGCGTGATGGTGGTACCCATCTGGCAGGATATCGTCAGGCCCTGACACGTGCCATCGGGAAATATGCTTCAGAGAATTTCAAAAAAGAAGCCTCTGCAATGACGGGTGAAGATATGCGTGAAGGGATGACGGCCGTCCTTTCCGTTAAAGTACCCGACCCTAAATTCTCCTCTCAAACAAAAGATAAGCTTGTTTCCTCAGAGGTCCAGCCTGTTGTTCATTCTATTGTGGCAGATGTTATCAGCCATTGGCTGGAGACGCATCCTAAAGAAGCGCGTAATATTATCTCCAAGGTTATTGATGCTGCGAGTGCCAGGGAAGCTGCCCGTAAAGCACGTGAATTAACACGACGCAAAGGAGTCTTGGACGTTTCTTCCCTACCAGGGAAACTCGCTGACTGTCAGGAACGTGATGCTTCAAAAGCAGAGATCTTCATCGTGGAGGGTGACTCAGCAGGTGGGACGGCCAAGCAGGGGCGGGACAGACGTTTTCAGGCAATTCTTCCATTACGTGGAAAAATTCTGAATGTTGAACGTGCCCGTTTTGACCGTATGCTCAGTTCGGCTGAGATCGGCACCCTCATCACAGCATTAGGAACTGGCATCGGGCGCGGCGAAGTTGAACAAGGTGGATTTTCTGCCGAAAAACTTCGTTATCATAAAATCGTTATCATGACTGATGCTGATGTTGATGGCTCTCATATCCGGACATTACTTCTCACCTTCTTCTTCCGGCAGATGCCTGAACTGATTGAACAAGGTTATCTTTATATTGCACAACCCCCCCTTTACAGGGCAAAAAGGGGACAGGAAGAGCATTATCTTAAAGATGATGCAGCCCTTGAAGATTATCTGTTCGATAAGGCTCTTGCTAAGGGTTCCTTGCAGTTCTGCACAGGGCAAAGCTTCACGGGGACTGCATTGATTGACGAAGTCAAACGTCTTTCTTTAATTTCACATGATCTTCATGCTCTTTCTTCACGTATCCCGCTCTGGGTTGTTGAGCAGGCAGCAAATGCTGGTGTTCTGACTGCTGATATGGATCAGAGGGAAGCACATCTGACGGAATTTCAGAAACGTCTTGATGATCATTCCAAGGAGACTGAACGTGGCTGGAAAGTTACAACAGATTCCCATAGCCTGACATGTGCACGCTCTGTGCGTGGTGTGAATGAAATTCATACCTTTGAAAATTCACTCCTACGCTCAGGGGAAGCCAGACGTTTAGCAGCGCAAGGTGCACATCTCGCAGAACTTTTTGAAAAACCTGCCATTTTGACGATGGATGAAAAAGAGACCCAAGTAGCAGGTCCTGGAGATCTGATTACACAGGTTTTAGCTCAAGGGCGTCGCGGACTAACCTTTAACCGCTTTAAAGGTCTAGGGGAAATGAATGATGAACAGCTCTGGCATACAACGCTTGATCCAGCAACCAGGACTCTTTTGCAGGTTAAAATTGGTGATATTGAAGAAGCTGGGCAGGTTTTCTCAACATTAATGGGTGATGTTGTTGAACCACGTCGTGAGTTTATCGTCGATAATGCCTTAAAGGTCGCTAATCTTGACGTATAAGGCACCGTCTTTCTGTAAGCGTTTTTTCCGGCTTGGCGCGGCGACACTCCTTCTTTCCAGCAGTTATGGTCTTTCATTTGCGCAGTCTGCAGCTTCTGTTCCTGCAACGACTGAGCAGGCACAGAAGCCATCTGACACGTCTTTTGCCAAGACAAAAGATAGCGCAGTTACGTTACGCTATGCTGTGTTTGTCCATGGTCTTCACATACTGGATGCTGAAGGCGCTTATGTGCTTCGCCCCTGGGGATATGGTGGAAAAGCGAGGCTTTATACTGTCGGACTGGCAAGCTGGTTTTTAACACTTGATATTCATGCTGAAACATTGGGACGTTTTGAAAACGGAAAAACACAGCCTCTGGAATATGATTCCTTTGGTTTATCCCGCAAGAAACAACGTCACGCTCATATAAAATTTGAACAAGATGGTCCTCATCTAACGCTTTTGACACCCAAGGATAAAGAGCGTGATCCACTGCCTGAGGATAAGCTGAAAACATCTATGGATATTCTCAGCGGACTTGCCACCTTATTTCAAAGCCTGGCTGTCACAGGGAAATGTGACCTATCCGGTACATTATATGACGGACTACGCCTGACCCATATTGAGTCTCAAGGCCCTGTGGATGACAAAATCCCTGAAACGCATGCTTCTTCTTATTCTGGGCAGATGGCCAAGCGTTGTGATTTTATCGGTTATCAAATAGCGGGCTTTCCTGTACATTCACACCACAAGCAGCTTTTAAACACGCCACAACCCGGAAAAGCCTGGTTCTTGACGCTCAAGGATTATGGTATCGTGCCGGTAAAAATACAGTTTCATCATCCCAAAGCAGGAGATATTGAAATGGTCTTGCAGTCTGAACCTGCCACAGCAGAGATGGAACTTCCGGCAAAAAAAGAGGCTGACTCTTCACATAAGTAGAACGACCTCGCCTCACACATATTATGATAAAATATCTCGAAGATACATATTATGACCCCCTCTTTGACGACTGTTATTTTAGCCGCCGGTAAAGGCACACGTATGAAATCAACCCGTCCTAAAGCCATGCAGCTTCTGGGCGGGCGCCCTCTAGTCACCCATCTGATTAATACTGCCCGTTCCCTAAATGATGATATCCTCGTTGTCATTGGGCCTGATATGGATGCGTTAGCGCAGGAAGTGCATCCTTTCAAAACCGTGATTCAAACAGAGCGAAATGGAACGGGCCATGCAGCCCTTATTGCTTCTGAATTTCTGAAAGATGAAGGGGATATTCTCATTCTTTATGCCGATAATCCCCTTGTGACATCAGAAAGCCTTACCGCCCTTGTCTCATTGAGACGCCAGCATCAGGCACCTTTGACAGTTATGGGGATGACTCTCCAGGATCCGTCACATTATGGGCGTCTCATTAAAAATGAAGCAGGCACGATTGAACGTATTGTTGAGTATAAAGATGCCACTCCAAAAGAGCGTGCCATTACGCTCTGTAATGCAGGGATGCTTTGTGCTAAAGCGTCTTCCTTAAAAGTCTGGCTTAAAAAGCTTACATCCAATAATGCTCAAAATGAGCTTTATCTGACTGATATTGTTGCCCTAGCTGCAAAAGAAGGGCCTGTTTTCTGCCTTGAAGCTTCACCTGAAGAGCTTGTCGGGATCAACTCACGTTCTGAGCTGGCTCAGGCCGAACAGATTCTTCAAAGCCGCTATCGGCAAAAAGCCATGAATGATGGTGTGACGCTTCAGGATCCTTCAAGCACATATCTGAGTGCTGATACAGTAATTGAGCAGGATGTTTTCATTGAGCCACATGTTTTTATCGGCCCGAATGTTACTATAAAAGAAGGCGCTCATATTCGTGCTTTCTCTCATCTTGAGGGCTGTACTATTGAAAAAAATGCCATTATCGGCCCCTTTGCTCGTTTGCGGCCTGGCACTATTTGTGCAGAAAATACGCATGTCGGAAATTTTGTGGAATTAAAAAATACAACCCTTGGAAAAGGAAGCAAGGCAAACCATCTCTCTTACCTCGGTGACTGCGACATCGGGGAAAATACAAATATTGGTGCCGGCTCCATCACATGTAATTATGACGGCATCTTTAAACATAAAACTTCAATCGGTTCCGATAGTTTCATAGGTTCTAATACAATTATGATCGCCCCGATCAGAATTGGAGAAAATAGTCTCACAGCTGCCGGAAGTGTCCTGACTGAAAATGTACCTGACGAGGCCATGGCCTTTGGACGTGCCCGTCAGATTATATTAAAAGGCCATGGTCTGGCTTATAAACAAGCCCTTAAAACCAAGAAGGAAAAGAACTGATATGTGTGGTATTTGTGGCGTTATCGGACATCGTCAGGCAACTCCTCTGGTTTTTGAGGCATTAAGGCGTCTTGAATATCGCGGTTATGATTCCGCTGGCATTGCCACGATTTCCTTATCAGGGCAGATCATGCGTTGCAGAGCCGCAGGTAAACTGGATAATCTTGAAAAAGCGCTTAATGAAACACCGCTTGAAGGCACACTTGCAATCGGTCACACAAGGTGGGCAACACATGGTTCTCCCACAACAAATAATGCGCATCCCCATAAGGCAGGCAAGGTTGCTATTGTCCATAATGGTATTATAGAAAATTTTGCTTCCCTGAAAAAAGAACTAGAAGAAAAGGGACGCCATTTTTCTACTGAAACTGATTCTGAGGTCATCGCTCACCTTCTGGATCTCTATCTCTCTGAATGTCATGACCCACGTAAAGCAGCTTTTCAGACTTTGAGAAGACTGGAAGGGGCCTATGCACTTGCTATGATTTTTGAAGGATATGATGATCTGTTAATAGGGGCGCGTCATGGAGCACCACTGGCTATTGGGCATGGGGACGGGGAAATGTTTCTTGGCTCAGACAGTCTGGCTCTGGCTCCCTTATCGCGTAAAATTACCTATCTTGATGATGGGGACTGGTGTGTCCTTACACGCAAGAATGTCGAAATTTTTGATTATGATGGCAAAAAAGTCGAACGTCCCATCCAGACAGCGGCGCTTTCATCTGGTGTGATTGGCAAAGATGGCTTCAGCCATTTTATGGAAAAAGAACTCCATGAACACCCTGTTGCAATTGGTCAGACTTTAAAACGCATTACTAACCCTGCAACAAGGCGTATTGCCCTCCCGGCTTTACCTTTCAATCCCGCAACACTTCCTCGTATTACAATTACAGCGTGCGGATCAGCCTATTATGCAGGACTTGTCGGGCGTTATTGGCTTGAATCCATAGCACGCCTGCCTGTTAATAGTGACGTTGCCTCCGAGTTGCGTTATCGCGAAGTGCCACAGCCTGACCAGGGCATGGCTCTGCTCATTTCTCAATCCGGGGAAACAGCAGATACTCTAGGGGTTTTGCGGTCACTGAAAACACAGAAACAACATATTGTTTCAATCCTTAATGTTGAGCAATCGACAATGGGACGCGAAAGTGATGTTGTATTAGGTATGGATGCTGGTCCTGAAATTTCAGTCGCTTCAACAAAAGCCTTCACCGCACAATTATCTGTAATAGCTGCCATGACACTAGCTTTTGCACGTTTACGGGGCACCATTACCGAAAAGCAGGAGCAGAATTACACCAATCAGCTACTTGATCTTCCCTCAAAAGTTGTAGAAGTTCTGGCCAATATCAATCCGATCAAAGCGATGGCACGTCATATCGCTCAGGCGAAGGATGTCCTTTATCTCGGTAGAGGAAGCTGTATGCCTATAGCGCAGGAAGGTGCCCTAAAGCTAAAAGAGATCACCTATATCCATGCGGAAGCCTATCCCGCAGGGGAATTAAAGCACGGTCCTATAAGTCTGATTGATCATACTGTCCCTGTGGTTGCAATCGCACCTTCTACCATTTTATTTGATAAAATGGTTTCAAATCTGCAGGAAGCCAAAGCCAGAGGGGGACGCATTTTGGCCTTTACAGATGAAGCAGGCGCAATCATGTTGGAAAAAATTGCTGATGAAATTGTCATCATGCCTAATGTTGATGCGTTCGTTGCACCTATTCTTTACGCTGTACCAGTGCAATATCTTGCTTATGAGGTTGCCTTACTAAAAGGGACAGATGTCGATCAGCCACGTAATCTGGCAAAATCCGTGACTGTAGAATAAATCTGAAACCATAACAGATATAAAAGATCATATTTCCATATCGATACCACCGAGAATATGGTCTTTTTATTTTAATATAACACGCTGTTTAAAAGAGATATGTGTTCTTTTAATAAAGGATAATCTCTTCATCATATTCTATAACGTTCCCGTGATACACAGGAACGTTAATTTTATTTGTATAATTTTCTTTATACCCTCTACCAATGACAAGAGAATAAAAGGGACATTTATATGAAAGACAATAAAGCAATCCTTTTTATCATCAGTGCTATTGGTGTTCTTATAACAGTTGCAGGACTATGCCTGGCTGGCGGAGGGATTTACCTTATCAGCCATGGGGATACAGTAGCCTATTTAATTCTTGGTATAGGTTTAATATCCGTCGGAATTGGAACAATATTACGGAAAAGCTGGACGTTGTTCCTTGCGTTAATCTTGCTGGTCATCAGCGTTATCTGGGCTATCTGGGAAGGCGGAAATCATTTCTGGCAGATATTCCCTCGGATTAACGTCTTCCTCGCCATTGCTATTGGCGTTGTCATTATTTCTCCATGGTTGAGAAAAAAAGATGGCACTCCAGTCGTTAATGGGAAAATTGCAGGCATGCTAGGTGCTTTCCTGGCTGTTATTTTTGGCGGAACGCTTTATGAGGTCTTTCAGCCTCATGCGGAAATCTCCTCAAATGGAGAGGAGGCCAAAATCCTGGATAAAGACGCTGGTAAAGAAACAGGGCAGGACTGGCCAGCATGGGGAAGCACATTAAGTGGTACCAAATTTGCCAAATTTGCACAAATCAATCGGGAGAATGTCAATAAACTGAAAATTGCCTGGACTTATCGAACAGGTGATATGGCTATTGACGGCTCTGAATATCAACTTAATCCGATCAAGGTCAATAATACCCTTTATATCTGTACACCACTCAACAAAGTCATTGCGCTTGATCCTGTAACAGGAAAGGAAAAGTGGCGTTATGACCCGCATGTGAAGATTACTGAAAGTAATCAGGCATGGAAGCGATGCCGCGGCGTCAGCTATACGGATCTGAACTCCTCAAACGAAACAAGTATTCAGGCTGCGTCAGAAAACCAATCTTCAAACTGTCATTCCAAAAGAATCGTCAGCACGACAGTCGATGGCAGGCTTTTTGAAGTTGACGCAGATAATGGCCAACTTTGTCATGATTTTGGACATGAAGGCTTTATAGACCTAAAGGAAGGGTTGAACGACGCCCCCGAAGAAGGTTCTTATTACGTTACATCTGCACCACTCGTCGCCGATGGCATCATCATGGTTGGCGGAAAGATGAATGACAATTTATCTGTTGGTGAGCCTTCCGGCGTTGTGCGCGGCTATGATGCCCAATCAGGGAAACTGATCTGGGCATGGGATCCATCCCGTGGTGCTTCTGACAGCACACCGCTTCCCGCGGGAGAACATTACGCACCAGAATCCCCTAATTTTTGGGGGACAGCCGCTTATGATCCCAAATTAGGGCTGGCTTATTTCCCTACAGGAAACCAGACACCAGATTTCTGGACAGGGAATCGCCATCCATATTCCAACGAATATAATGATGCGATTGTCGCTGTTGACATCAAAACCGGAAGAGAGCGCTGGCATTTCCGTACAGCAAATATTGACCAGTTTGACTATGATGTCAGCTCACAACCTATCCTCTATGATATGCCCCAGCAGGATGGTTCAAAACGTCCTGTCCTGATCCAGGGGACAAAAAGAGGTGAGGTATTTGTTCTTGATCGCCGTACAGGTGAACCTGTTGTTCCTGTCGAAAACCGTCCAGTTCCGACCGATGTCATGCCTGGGATGCAGGTTGCGGATCATCAACCATTCTCGGCAATTTCAGTGGGGACAACCCCATTACAAAGTAAGGATATGTGGGGCGCGACAATCTTTGACCAGCTTTATTGCCGGGCAACCTTTGACAATCTTCGCTGGGAAGGGCCATGGACTCCTCTTTCAGATAAGAGAAAGATACGCTGATCTGGCCGGGATATTATGGTGGACAAAACTGGGGCGGTGGCGCTTTTGACCCAACGACTGGAATTCTCTATGTGAATGATATTCGTATGGCCATGGTCGGTCGTTTTCTCAAACAGGATGAAGCTGCTCATGCAGGCCTTGCCCCTAGTACTGAAGGTGAATATTCCACTCAGACAGGAACTCCGTGGGGTGTTGCGCGCCGTATGTTCCTTTCTCCACTGGGAGCACCATGCTTCAAACCTCCTTATGGTTCTTTAACGGCTATTGACCTCAACACGCAGAAAAAACTCTGGAGTGTCCCCATAGGGAGTATCAAAGACGCTACGATGTACGGGATTTTCAAAAAAGGGCTACACCCCAATCTTGATGTCCCAGTCGGTATGCCCACTATGGGTGGACCTCTGGTGACAGCTGGTGGCCTGACTTTCTTTGAAGGGTCTCTGGATTATTACCTGCGTGCTTTTGATAACCAGACAGGAAAAGTCATATGGCGTGCACGCTTGCCTGTAGGGGCTCAGGGTTCTCCAGTGAGCTATATAGGCGCTGACAACAAACAATATATCATCGTTGTAGCAGGAGGCGGAACACGCACAGGAACCAACAAAAACCGAGGTGATTACGTCATAGCATACGCTTTGCCATAATCTGTAACATATTGCAGGCCAGTATATTTCAGAAAATCATACTGGCCTGCATCTGTTTTTATAAATAATAATTTGTTAATTATTTAATCGTAATTATTTAATTTATACATTACATGTATTTTCTTGCATATATTAAGTTTATATCACCATAATTTTACATAATGAGACTCAAATAACTTATAAAATAGATTAACTTTTTAAAGAAACAGGAATAACATCATCTTTATATCGTGAATAATATTTCAGAGGTAATGCTATGTCTGTTTCCCGAAGGCAATTGCTTCTTGCCTTAGCAACTGTGGCTCCTTCTGCCATGTTTATTGCGCCTTCTTTTGCTTCTATATCAGATGATGAAGCAGATAAATTTCTGAAAATCAGTCAGATCATTACAGGAAACAGGCATCTTAATAGTGCCATTTCACGGCGTATTGAGAGCGCCCTGATGAAACGTATAGATAATTTTTCTTCAAAACTGGAACGCCTAAACAAGATATTTTCCTCATCAATGGATCGTAACAGTCTATTGGAAAAGCTTTCAGAGGAAGAAACTGCATTTGCCTTTGAAATCGCAAAACCTTGGTATCTCGGCTTTGTCGGCACCCCGAAGGGGAATATGCTGAATGATGATGACGCAGAGTTCATGACATATTTACACGCTCAGTCCTATGAGCTTGTACAAAATGAACTACCACGTCCTGGTTACCCACCGAAGGCACGTGACTGGTGGATAAATCCGCCTAATGATCTTAAAGCCCCTCCCATGAACGAAAGCATTAAGGACTGGAGCGTCCAGCAACCAGGGGCAGATGGAGAGATCGTTCCGGCTGATAAAGGGTGGAAAGCATATGCCCTTGGCGAAACCGAAATTAAACCTTCCTGATATAGAATATGACCATGAATAACTTTGATGCAGATGTTATTATTGTTGGCTCTGGTTTCTTAGGGACATTTGTCGCGTTGGAACTTACAAAAGCCGGGAAAAGCGTTGTTATAATTGAGGCTGGCCCGAAGCTTGCTGACTGGAAAGTGACAGAAAATTACCGTTCCAGCCCGCGTAAGGGAAATTGGAATGATCCTTTCGGGGAGGTATCCTGGGCCCCCAACTCGCAGACAAAAGGCTATTTCACCGCCGATGCAGATGGCGTTACAAATCTTCCCGGTGGTACACTCCGCATTGCAGGAGGGACGTCACGTCACTGGACAGGGTCAACCTGGCGTTTTTTGCCAGAAGATATGAAATTGAAAACGCTTTATGGTGTAGGGCGTGACTGGCCTATCAGTTATGAAGAGATAGAACCTTATCTGACTGAAGCTGAATATTATATAGGTGTCAATGGCGTAGATTCAGACGACCAGTCTGGTGGCAATCGTCTTCATTATCCCCCCCGCTCAAAGCCTTTCCCATTACCGCCTGAAGCAAAAAGCTATATGACACAACGTCTCCAGGCGAGATTGGCCTCTGTTGGCATAAGGGTCTTACATGCAAGCTGCGCCCGTATTTCACAACCTTATAAGGAACGGCCCGGCTGTATTGGAAATAATATGTGCCAGCCTAATTGCCCGATCGGGGCCCGCTATTCCGGCATTATGAGTTTAAAAGATGCGATGGATCACGGAGCCAAGCTGATAACAAATGCTGTTGTTGATCAGATTATCAAAGGTGAACACAATAAAATAAAGGCAGTTTCTTACAGAACACCGAAGGGAGAAAGAACAACACTTACGGCAAAAGAGTTTGTCATTGCTGGTCACGGTTACGAAACGCCCAAACTGTTATTATTAAATGAAATTGCCAATCGATCTTCGATGGTTGGCCGTAATCTGATGTGCCATCCCGGGCTGAATTTTAGTTTTATGGCTGATGAAGAACTCTGGCAGGGACGAGGGCCTTTCATTAGTGGTGCCATTCTGGACAGGCGTAATATGTCTGACAGGAACAAAATAGCATCTCTTCACTATGATATCCTGAATATCAACTGGACACCTGATATTACAGGGAACATTCTAAAGCAGAAGAAATGGCTTGGCGCCGCTCTTGATAACAAAATACGACATGACATTTCCCGTTATGTCTTTATCCAGAGCCTTGCCGAAGATTTGCCTGAACCATCAAATAGTGTCTCTCTCAACAGAGACTGGAAAGATTCTCTTGGGTTGCCAGGCTTACATATCCGCTACCGGCTTAATGATTATATCAAAGGCCTGAAACCCCGGATCGAAAATGACTATGCCAATATGATGCATGCCATGAATGCTGATCGTGTATCTCCTCCTGAGATATGGAACGCAGAAGACCACATTATGGGAACAGTCATCATGGGGGATAATCCGGCAGATTCAGTTGTTAATAAAGATTTACGCACTCATGATCATGATAATCTTTTTTTGGTGACAACTGGTGTTTTCCCATCCTCTTCAGCTGTAAACCCAACTTTAATGGGAATGGCTTTAGCCATAAGAGCCGGCCGCTTGATTGCCAGGGAGGTTTGAGATGCGCCGCTTATCCTCTCTGATTATTCTAGGTAGTATCACCCTGGGTACCTTATCGGTCTGCAAAACTGGCAGAGCTGCTCCAGACCCCACACTTGTCAAACGAGGTGAATATCTCGCTACGGCTGCTGATTGTGGAGCCTGTCACGATTCAAAAGAAAAAGGATTGATGGCAGGAGGCCTCGCACTTCACAGTCCTACCGGCGATATATTTGCACCAAATATCACGCCAGACAAAAAGACAGGTATCGGCTCATGGACAGAAACACAATTTGCCGATGCTCTGCGTAAGGGAACGTCACCTACATTGGGCACACTTTACCCGGCTATGCCTTATACAGCCTATAATGGTCTGACAGACGAAGACATCCATGCGTTATATTCTTATTTCATGTTAGGTGTTCCAGCCATTGATAATGTGACTGAGAAAACAGAACTACCATTTCCGTTTTACAGGATAACGCTACCTATCTGGAAACTTCTTTTTAACAAGCCTTATAAAATAGACATTAAAGCGAATTCTCCACAGATAGAACGAGGCCGTTACCTCGTTGATCATCTGGAGCATTGTTCAACATGCCATACACCGCGCAACATCATGCTGGCTGAAAAACATGATTCATATCTTGCAGGAGGGCGCGTCTGGCCATGGAGTGCGCCTAATATTACACCCTCACAACAAGGGATTGGTGAGTGGAGTAGGCAGGACATAAAGGATTTCCTCACAAAAGGGCATAATCGATATGCCGTTGCTGGTGGTGAAATGGGCCTGGCAGTCCAGCAAAGTCTTTCTCATCTGACAAATGAAGATCTAGACGCCATAACTGCTTACCTGAAAGTAATTCCTACCTACAGTCCCTCCTCAAAATTGGAGCGCAGTCCTTTCAAAAAAATCGATCATCCTGACTCCATTGATGAACCACAGATCAAAGGGGAACAGCTCCTTGATGACCATTCTCTTGACGGTGCGCGGCTTTACCAGGGGGCCTGTGCTGCCTGTCACGGCATTTATGGTGAGGGATCCAAGGATGCTGAGCATCCCTCTCTCTTATATAACGACACTGTAAGAATGAAGCAGCCTGATAATCTGATCAATGTAATCTCCAAAGGAATACATTATCGAGGTGTCGATGGAGAGCACTCCATGCCAGGCTTTTCAGGAAAACTTAGTGATAAACAGATCGCCAGTCTGACTAATTATGTAAGAGTTCAATTTTCCAATCAGGATTCACAGATAACTGAAAAATATATTAAAAAACTATCTATTTCAAAAAATAGTGATTACCTGATTGTAAAATATGCACGATTAATCATCGTGCTCGCTACGATTTGTATAGTAATGATATCTATAGTGGTTCTATTATGGAACCGCAAAAAAGGAGACAATTGATATGAAAAAAACTGCTTTTGCTTTACTTCTATCTGCTGCATCCCTGGGGTCTGCTTATGCTGCATCCGGTGTGGTAATGGTCCCGACAATCAGCTCTACTGTCGCAACGAAACTGGTTGCTGAGGCTGTACAGAATTGTGCCAAAAGAGGCTTTCCAGTTTCCTCATCAGTCGTAAACGCCGCTGGACAACGTATCGCTTTTTTACGTGGTGACGGCGCTCCTATGGATACAGATCCTGTCTCTTTCCGCAAAGCCTATACAATTTATTCATGGGGCACGAGCAATCATAAGCAGACTACAAGCGAGCTGCTAGATGCCAAAATCACAGGCCCCGCTGATGGTTCGATCACAACAATTGCAAAAATGCTCGCTGTTCCAGGTGGTGTAATCCTTCAGGATGAGAAGAACAATACAATCGGTGGCATCGGTGTTTCAGGGGTACCTGATGGTCATATTGATGAAGCCTGTGCCAAAGAGGCAATCGCCAAATATAAATCTGAACTCTGATAAATCCCTCTCATAAAATCTTACGAAGCCAGCTTGATTCCACTTTAGGAATTGAGCGGGCTTTGTCCGTATCCTGTTCTCAAATGAGATAACCCGAACAAAATAAAAGAATTGAACTCTTTGTTATTTTATTCCACTCTATTAACGAGTTTAGCGATAACGGAGTAACAAAGTGCGTGACAGGTTATCCCAATTTTTTGAAAGTCTGGCAGCGTCTGGCTTCCAGGGAGATTACAGCACTGATTACGCTGAACGCTTGATCGCAGCTACAGATAACTCCATTTATCAACTTCAACCTCAAGCGGTTATCTATCCCAAAACAGAAGATGACCTCATCCTTATCGTTAAGCTTGCCGCCTCATTAAAATTGCCTTTAACCGCACGTGGAGGGGGCACTGGAACCAATGCACAATCCCTGACACCTTATATTATTATCGATGTATCCCGTTACCTTGATAAAATTATTTCATTTAATGCAGAGCTGGAAACTGTCACTGTCCAGCCTGGTGTTATATTGACTCGTCTAAATGCCTATTTGAAGCCACTAGGTTATTTTTTCCCACCAACTGTTTCAACCGCAAATAGGGCAACAATTGGTGGAATGGTCGGGACTGACGCCTCAGGAAAAGGCTCCCGCCTTTACGGAAAAACTTCGGACTATCTGGAGGCTATGAAAATTATTCTCTCTAATGGAGAAATTTTCATGGCAAAAATTTTCAATCCCGCTGAGACCAAAATACTTCTAGACGAGGAAAGCAGGGCAGGGCAGGGATGCCGGGAAATTATACGTGTCATCAAGGAGCATGATGCTGAAATTGAGACCGTTTTTCCAAAAATGAATCGTGGTCTGACGGGATATAATCTTCAGCATGTTCTTTTCCCTGATGGATCTTTCAATCCCATGCGTCTGCTCTCAGGCTCAGAAGGGACATTAGGATTAACGCAGGAAATAACATTACGGGTAAAAAAACTTCCTCGTTTCAAACGTCTGGTTATCATCCGCTATAAACAGTTTGAAGCAGCACTTGGCCATATCAATACGCTCCTGACTGCCGCCCCCCTTGCGATTGAAATACTTGATGACCGCGTTTTAAACACAGCGCGGGATGATCAATCATGGGGTCTCATTGAGCCTGTTCTCGGAGGAACGACGTCAGAACCAGTCAATGGACTGAATTTTGTCGAATTTGTTGGGGACGACCTCTCTGAACTTCAGCGTGGAATGGAAAAAGTCAGGGAACTCTGCCAGAAACAAAGTGATGTGATCGATTTTCAGCTGATAGAAGATGAAAATATCATAGAAAGGCTCTGGTCTCTTCGTGCTTCTGCGGTTGGCCTTCTAGGGCGCCCTGTCGGTGAAAAACAGGCTATTCCCTTTATTGAAGATACTGCTGTCCCACCAGATGTATTGCCTGCATATGTTCAGGAATTCAGATCTATTCTGGACAACTATCATCTAAGTTATGGCATGTTTGGCCACGCTGATGTGGGGTGCCTGCATGTCCGTCCATTTATGGATATGAAATCGGAATCAGACCGTGCCTTGATAAGGCCTATTACAGAAAAACTAGTTGCTCTTACAAAAAAATATGGTGGTGTTTTGTGGGGAGAGCATGGAAGAGGGGTCAGAGGGGAATTTCTGCCTGTATTCTTTGGAGAAAAACTCTTTCCAGAATTATGTCGCATTAAGGCGGCTTTTGACCCGGATGATCTTTTTAACAGAGGGAAACTCGTTCCCCTTAAAGGCCATGCAGTCATCAAGATTGATGAAATACCCCTACGTGGATCACTTGACGCACAAATCGAACCATCCTGGAAACAAACCTTCAGCAAAGCGCTTCAATGTAACGGAAATGGCGCCTGCTTTAACCAGGAACCATTATCTGTTATGTGCCCCTCTTATAAGGCGACAAAAAACAGGCTTTATTCTCCCAAAGGAAGGACAGCTCTTCTTAAAGAATGGCTACGTCTAAAATCCATCTCCCAAAATGCGGGTAAAAAACAAAAGTTACGTTCAGTTGAAAAAACACTGAAACACTCTCTTTCCTTATGTCTGGCCTGTAAGGCATGTTCAACGCAATGCCCTATAAAAATTGATATTCCTCATTTACGGTCCCTTTTTTATCAAAAATTTTACCGCTTCCGGCTCCGTCCACTAAAGGATTACAGCATCGCCTTTCTGGAAAGTTTTCTAAAATTAGGACGTGCTAATCCTTCTTTGATCAATGGGATATTAAATCAGAGCCTTGTCAAATATGCCCTCAATTTTATCGGACTGGTTGATCTTCCGCGCTTTGACCCTGTTCATGTTCCTTCATCATATTTATTCACCTCTGATTGGCTGAAAAACAATGATGAAAAGAAAGTTTTGCTTTTACAGGATAGCTATACAAGCAGCTTTGATGGAAAATTGGCGGAAGATGCTTATGCTGTTTTAACCAGACTTGGTTATAATGTAAGACTTTCTCCTGTCTGGAATAATGGTAAAGCCTGCCATGTCCTTGGCTTTAGATCACTTTTTGCACGTACAGCGCGCAAAATGATCCAGAATTTACGCCCTTTTGAAGAATATAAAATCCCTGTTCTTTTTCTAGATGCTGCAACAGGGTTAATGTTTCAGAAAGAATATAGAGAAGTCCATAAAGATAACTCTTATTCCGTACAGAGCCTAGAATCTTTCCTTTTTAAAGAACTGGATAATTGCCCACGACAATTTGGAAAACAAAAAACTGATATCCAGGGAAAAACCCTTATCCCTCATTGCACAGCCCAGGCATTAACCCCAGAAACAGGATCCCAATGGCAAAGAATCTTTGCGTCATTTGGCCTGAAACTAGCCGTTAAACAAACCGGGTGTTGCGGTATGGCTGGCCTGTTTGGACATGAAAAACAGAATGTTTCTCTTTCTGAAAAGCTCTTTCGCATGAACTGGGAACAGTTTGTTACGGAAGATACGCTTGCAACGGGATTTTCTTGTCGTTGTCAGGCAGGCAGAATGAAGGGGACTAAATTGCAACACCCGATAGAATTTCTACGCCAATATCTGGAAAAATAACATAAAGATAATTTTTTCTAACCCATTTTAAATGAAAGATTATGATATAAGGAGATAGGATCGTGTCTTAACCAGTTATAAAAGAGAACGCATAATGGAAACAGGATTGGCAGCTATCATTTTAACGCTCGCTTTCCTGCTTTTTTTGGCTAGTCTTATTCAGCCTATTGCTAAAAAACTGCATATACCTGACACGGTATTAATTGCCATTATCGGCATTATCCTGGGGACAGTCTCTTCCGTTATTGTCAACTCTCTTGGCTTCGATCTTTTTGAAGGAGCCGCAGAAACTTTCATTTCCTTCCCGATCAATAGTGAAGCCTTTCTTCTTATTTTCCTGCCTCTTCTTGTATTTCAGGGGGCAATGAATATAGATGTGCGCAGCCTCGCTCATGAAACGGCGACCGTCCTTTTACTGGCTGTCGTGGCTGTTATCGTCTCGACGGCTACAATAGGCTTCGCGCTTTATCCCTTTGCAAAACAGTCCATAACGGTCTGTCTGCTACTAGGCGCAATCGTCGCAACGACTGACCCATCTGCTGTGGCGGGTATTTTCCGTGAAATCGGGGCCGCTGCACGCTTAAATCGTCTTGTTGAAGGGGAGGCTTTGCTAAATGACGCGGCTGCTATTGCCATATTCTCGATCCTGTTAACCTCTCTTACAGCTCATCATCAAATTCGTTTCGAAGAAGCTATTCTTGATTTTCTAAGCGAGTTTATCGGTGCAATCATTGTTGGTGTCGCTGTCGCCCGCCTGACATTATTACTGATTTCCTCCATGAGTGGTTTCCCCGCAGCAGAAGCGACATTAACCATCGTTCTGCCTTATGGTGTGTATATATTATGTGATGACATGCTTGGATTCTCTGGCGTTGTCGCAACAGCCTCTGCTGGTCTGACCATCTCAGCTTATGGCCCTTCAACCTTCAGACCACAAATATGGTCCTTTATTAAAGGACTTTGGGAGCAGCTTGTTTTCTGGGCAAGTTCCCTTGTGTTCATCCTTTCTACCATGCTGGTGCCAAAACTGATGTTTGGTCTTACATGGTGGGATTTTGTTTTAATCCTGATCGTAACAGCAGCGGCTCTGGTAGCACGTGCAGCTGTTATTTTTGGCCTTCTTCCCATTCTTAGTCTTACGCACCTAGCACCTTCAGTACCAACACGTTTCAAGACAACCATGGTCTGGGGAGGGCTGAGAGGGGCTATTACACTGGCTCTGGCTTTAGCTGTAACGGAAAATCCCAATATTAACAGTTCCATTACGCATTTCATCGGGATTGTTGCGACAGGATACGTTTTATTTACCCTTATGGTTAATGGCATGACGTTAAGACGTCTTGTTTTATACCTAAAACTTGATCAACTTTCTCCTGTTGATGAGGCCATGCGCCATCAGATTATTGGAATTGGGCTGGGACATGTTGCCAAAAAAGTTGAGGAAATTTCAAAAGAACTTGGCTTTCCCAAAAGAACGACCAATGGTGTAATCGGTCAGCTTGAAAGACGCGCTGAGAAAGAGAAGGCGGCCAATGAATTTGAAACAGCACTCAGTGACCGTAACCGCGTTACTGTTGCCCTGATTACCATTGCCAACCAGGAACGCTCTATTCTTTTAGATTTCTTCCGCATGCAAGGCCTTTCAAGCCGACGTGTCATGGAGACCCTCCTAAGAACCGCTGAAGCCATGATTGATGGCGCCAGACTGGAAGGACGTTATGGTTATGTACGCGCCCGCAGGAAACGGCTAAGCCCATCACTACGCTTTCAGATAGCACAGTTTCTACACCATCATTTTCATATAGACCGTCCCCTGATGTACTGCATGATGGAGCGTTTTGAGATGCTTATCATTGCTCATCTGGTTTCAACATCGCTGATCCGTTTTGTTCATAAAAGGATGGAACCTATTCTGGGGTCGCGTATCACTGAAATCGTGTCTGAGGTTCTAGGCAGGCAGGGAAAGCTGATTGATGATGCCCTTGAAGCTTTGAGATTACATTATTCCGGTTATTCCGAGGCATTGGAAAGTCGCCTCCTCAGGCAGGTCGCCTTACGTTTTGAAGATGATGAATATAATACACTTGCCCAGGAAAGCCTGATCTCTGATGAACTTCTACGTGAACTTCATAAGTCAATTGAACGTCATAAAGCACGGCTTGATACACCGCTTCGGTTTAACTTACGAAGTGGTATCGAACAAAGATTAAGGGCTTTCCGGGCTTTTAATGGTGTTCCTGATATGGCTTTACATAAACTTGCCGATAAAGTTTCAATGAATTTTCTCTCTCCTGGAGAAGTTCTGCTTAAAGAAGGACAAAAAATTAACACTATTTATGCCCAGGTCGCTGGTCTTATGGAATTTCATCTTGATGGAAAAGAATTAACATTAGGAGCAGGAGACTTGATCGGCGCAGCAAGCCTGCTTCATGGCAACAGGATGCCTGCTACCATACATTCCTTACAGTTTTCACATCTTCTGGCGATTCCACGACCTGTTTTCGAACAGCTTATGAAAGATTATCCCATCATCAAACGTCAGATATTACAGCGTGATTATTTAAGACTTAATGGAAAAATAATTGCTAAGACCATTACGACCGCCCATCTGGATCAGACAGAAGTGGCTTAGAAAACTTTCACTGCCCTTCATTTTCTACAAAAAGATGCCGAAAGAAGAAGGCACAAAAAAGAAAAAGAATACTGGCGAAAAGTGCAGCGCCAGCGTGAAGTAACCAGAATTCCGTGCCAGGAAGAATGGTTACGAGTGTCGCCACTTTTCCAACCAAAAGATTGGAAAATGCCAGATGAAGCGTAAAAAACGATACCAGTAAACTATTAACAGCCGCTGGGGCCATTCGTGAATAAAGGGCCATGCCTACAGCAAAAACCATGGAAAATCCAATATCATTAATGATATGAAACGCAACACCCCACCAGAGGTTAATGCTGTGAAGGACAGGATACAAAAGCTGCGCCAAAGCCAGACAGACCGGCCCGAAGGCAGCAATCAGACTTCCCCAGAAAATTTTCCAGATTTCTGGAACAAATCTGAAATGTTTCTCATATTTTCTCCAGAACCATAAAACAGCAACTGCGGTCACTGAGCTTATAAGCCCGTCCAGAGAGAGCAATGTACTGACAGGAAAATCATATCCCCAAAAAGTCAACTGATAATGCTCCTTTCCCCATAGAAGATAACCAGCAAAGATTTCTTCATTAGGGAGGGCACCAATAGCAAACACAAAAATCAGACCTATCAGCAGAGTGATTCGTTTTTTTTCATTTAATGAAAAGGGATTTCGCTTTTTCTGATATGTTCTTGCTACTTCAGGAGGAAGCCATTGCCGGCCAGCAAGATAACAGAACAATCCTAATCCCATTCCTGTCCCTGCACATAAAAATCCCCAGTGCCATGCTAATTTGCCCAGAAATGAACAGAGAAGGGGAGATATGATGACAGCAATCTGTACGCCAAGAGAATAAAGCTGATAGGCGTCGGCTCTGCGCTTGTCATTGGGAGCATAAAGAGCGCCCACCTGCGCTTTCATACTACCGCTGCATCCATTTCCAATTAAGAGACAGATAAGCGCTATAACAAAACTACTTTCAAAACTCATTAATCCATGGCCAAGTGTCATTAACACCGCGCCCAGAATAATTGTCCGCGTCCGTCCGATATAACGATCAGCAAGAATACTGCCTAAAAGCGGTAAGGCAGCAACAATGGCCATAAATAAGCCCATAATACTAGCTGCCAGCGCAGGGAGACCAGTCGGTGCATAGAGCCCTTTTACAAGAGCCAAAAGAGGGGTTATACCCCAGACATGAACACTATGCTCAGGGCGTAAAATATAATCCTGCATATATATGACAAGAAGGGCCAACATCCCATAAAGGGAAAAAGCTACCCATGCCTCTGTCAGAACGAGAACCCACAATCCTTTAGGATGCCCAAAGAAAGACTGTTCTGTAAGAAAAGCATTTTCTTCGTCTAGAGCTACATCTTCAATGGATTGTGTCATAAAAATATTCTTTCAGCTAAATTACATAGTATAGTTAAGAATAATTATGATAATTATTCTTAACTTGTCTTATTATATTATTAAAAATTATTTTGTAGACAAAAGAAGATATGAATCCTATTTTTGAATAAATCTTTTTTATGACTTTTCGTCGTAATTATCATTTTATAAAGGAAAGATAATGGCTATCAAAGATCCTAAGGTCATTGAACATCTCAATACGCAATTGACCAATGAATTAACCGCTATCAATCAATATTTTCTTCACGCTCGCACGCTGCAACATTGGGGTGTGACGCTTCTTGGCAAAAAAGAATATGCCGAATCTATTGAAGAAATGAAACATGCTGACTGGCTGATTGAGAGAATTCTTTTTCTCGGTGGATTGCCTAATGTACAGCGTTTAAACTCCATTCTCATTGGCCAGTCCGTTGAAGAGATCTTAAAATGTGATCTCAAGCTAGAAGAAAAAGCTATCGCTGATCTACGTGAAGGCATTGCATATTGTGAGCAGGTCAGAGATTACGTCTCAAGAGATCTTTTACTGGCAATCCTTAAAAACGAAGAAGAACACGAAGATTTCCTTGACCGTCAATTCGATTTAATCAAACAGATCGGCATTGAACGTTACATCCATAAAAACTCAGCGCCAGCACCTGAACAGGAGTGAATTAATCGCATTTTCCTGAAGATAATAACTGTAAACCAAGCTCTAAGGGCGTGTTACCAACCATAATACGCCTTTTTTGCAGCTCTTCTTTAAAGAGACATTTGACGTTTTTTAAGCAATTCCCACACTGAATCTGGCATTTTTTACGCTTATAAAGCTCAGGAAGTCGCATAGCGCCTTCATCAATAACCGCTGCAATATCATGATCAGAAAGGCTGTTACAGGAACATATGATCATGGAAATACCTTCAAAAATAAATTCCTGGCACCAGAAATAGTGCAATTAATAATTGTTCTCAAGAAAAATTTTTCGTTTTTTCTTTTTTCATGGAAGGGGGGGACTAATTTCTGAATGATTGATCAGAAGCTACTTTACGTCCATTAGTCGTATAATAAATATTATGCCAACTGATAATGCTGAAAAAAGGCTTTTATCAAATGATCGATCAGCCAAAATGATTCAACGGTCCTCGTGTTTGAACAAGGGCCAGTTTCTCAGCATTCAGTAACGCTTTTTGAAGATAATTTTTCGCATGTTCCATAGCTTCATAAACTGGATAATAAGAAAGATAAAAAGCCAAAGCTGAGGATAATGTGCAGCCTGTACCACGGCCGTGTTTTGTTATAATCCGCGGTGTTTCGAACCAGTATTCTTCCCCATCAGGTCCTCTCAATAAATCTGGACTCATATCTTCACTTTCGAGATGTCCTCCCTTTAAAAGAACCCAGAAATTCGCCATTTTCCCAAGATTTTTGGCCTGGAGACACATTTCTTGACGTGTTTTAGCAATAGATTTTCCAAGGAAAGCTGCACATTCAGACAAATTAGGTGTGATAATTTTTAAATAGGGAAAAAGCTGCTCTTTTAAGGCCGGTACAAGGTTGTCTGGACATAAATTCTGCCCTGCACTGGCTTTTAAGACCGGATCCAGCACTATAGGAACTGATTTTTTTTGCCTGGAAAGAAAAGATACAAGAGGTTGTAAGGTTTCCAGATCAGGAATCATTCCAATTTTTATGGCTGAAATAGGAAATTCTTCTTCAACACATTCAAGCTGTACAGCAATCATAGAGGCTGAAAGAGGCCAAATTTTTCTTACATGGTGGCTATTTTGAGCAATAACAGCCGTTGGCACTGCAAGAGCATAACCCCCTAAAGCTGAAACCGTTTTAACATCAGCTAAAATGCCTGCCCCACCTGTTGGGTCCGTGCCTGCAATTGTCAGAACTGTTATTGTCACGCTCTAATGCACAATTTTCTGGTGTCCTACAGCTAAAATAGCCAATTTGCGATAACCCTGTTCATATAAATAAGATGCCGCACGCATAGCCCGTGCCCCACTCTGGCAACAAAGAACGATCCTATTATCTTTTGGAAAATCCCTATCAGTTGGCCCCAAAAGCGCATCAATGGGAATATGGCAAAGATGCTTGTGAATAATTTCAGGCTGTTCGCCTATAGCACGTACATCAATTACAAGATCATCTTTTTTCAATTGACTATACGCTAAAAAAGCCCATATATCCTTTGGCTCTTCTGCTTTCATAAAGGAAAAATGGCTCATACGCAGCTCTTTTGCATCCCAACGATACAACTTCCCCGCCGGTGAAGGAGAGATGTTCAAAAGAAGGGAGAAACAAAGCTGCGCCTGAAGCATCCCGACCAATCCGACGACCGGCCCAAGAACACCAGCTGTCTGGCAGTTTTGCAAACCATTATCAAAACCAGGAAAAACAGCCCTATAGCTTGGAAAATTACCACAAAAAATGCCTGCATACCCACCCCAGCGAATTGCTGAAGCACTGATAAGCGGTATATTGAAGTCGCAGCATAAATCACTCAGCATATATGTCGTGGCAAAATTATCAGCAGCATCAAGAACGATAACGCGTCCCCCTTCCTTTGGTGCCTCATCCAGTAGCCTGCGCAGAAGCGGAAACATTACGTCATATTGTGCCCCCACAGGATGGGGAATTAAAGAAACCCCAGGGTTTAACTGCCTGAGATGGTGTACGGCGCGTTCTGCTTTATTGAAACCAATATCACTCATTCGGTATAATGTCTGACGATGCAGGTTTCCTTCCTCCACAACATCGTCATCCAGAATATGAATATGCCCGACTCCCCCTCCGACGAGAACAGGAAGAATGGTTGCTCCCAACCCCCCTGCCCCAATAACGACAATATAGCCCTCCCCTAAGGTCTTCTGCCCCGTTTTCCCTATCTCCGGGAGGCATATCTGAGCAGAATAACGCTCTGTCATAGAGTAGGGGACTCGCTGTTTAATGCCTTGCGCCAGACACTGACACGCTCTGAAATATTACCTTTCAGAAAAATGTCACTTACAGCAGAAACAGCAGCAGCCCCCGCTTCAATACAGGAAAGTGCCCGTTCTGCTGTAATGCCACCAATTGCAACAAGAGGTATTGGTGCAATCACGCGAGCCCATTCGCTTACGCGCTTTAACCCTTGAGGCGCCCAGGGCATTATTTTCAGACTTGTTTCCCATACAGGGCCTAAAGCAATATAGGTAGGTTCGACTGCACGCGCGCATTCCAGCTCATGGTGATCATGTGTACTAATCCCTAATTTCACGCCTTTATGATGAATAAGCGCAATATCAGCTGTCAGCATATCTTCCTGACCAAGGTGAATATAAGGAGCACCTTCCGATAAGGCGAGTTCCCAATGGTCATTAACGACCAGAGCAGCATTGTGACGCGCGCATATTTTCAGTGACGAGCGGATTTCATCTCTCAACAGATTTTCATCACTGCTTTTATTACGCAGCTGGATAAAGCGTGCCCCTGCTTTTACGGCTTCCGCCACCTCATCAGACGTTCCGGCAATCGGGTAAAATGTGTCCGGCAAACTTCTTTTCATGAAAGGGACGCCTTCCCGACGAGAGGACTTGAAGGCACAGCGCCCCAATAAGACTCTATAGGATCCGCTTTATAAGCAGCCCGCCCTGCTTCAATAGCCTGAGCAAAGGCATGTGCCATTAAGACAGGATTTCCGGCACGTGCTACAGCTGAATTAAGTAATATTGCATCATAACCAAGCTCCATGGCTTCTACCGCCTGGGAAGGACGACCGATACCTGCATCAATAATCAAGGGTATAGATGAAAAATGCTGGCGATAAGCCTGAAGAGCGTTAATGTCAGAAAGTCCCTGACCGCTTCCAATCGGCGCTGCCCAAGGCATTAGAACCTGGCACCCTGCTTGCAGGAGCTTCTCTCCCACGCCCAGATCCGAGGTAGTGTAGGGAAACACAGAGAATCCCTCTTCTATAAGGATACGCGCCGCTTCAACCAGTCCGAACACATCGGGATTTAAGGCCATATCATCAGCAATGACCTCAAGCTTGATCCAGTCAGTCTGCATAATCTCACGAGCCATATGAGCAGTCGTAATGGCTTCCCTGACAGACTGGCATCCAGCAGTATTAGGTAAAACCCGTACTCCCATCTGACGGACCAGAGACCAGAAAGCCTGGCCACTTCCTTTGGGTGTGTTGTTAAGCCCCAGGCTTTCACGCCTCAATGAAACCGTGACAATATCGACCTTTGCAGTTTTTATGGCATCTTCCAGCATGGCAGGGGATGGATACCGGGCTGTACCCAGCAGGAAACGTGACGAAACTTCAACACCATACAAGCTTAGCGTCATATTATCCTCCCTGCATGGGGGCAAGAATCTCTACTTCATCCCCTCTTTTCAGAAAAGCTTTTTCCCGTTCTGTAACAGGTACAAAAACACCATTCAGAGCAGTAACAACGATAGCATCACGCAGCTCCAATTCTTCCAGAAGCGTGAGGATAGAGGAACTTAAAGCATAAGGCTCACCATTGACGAGAATTGTGTTCATATCGTTCTTCCCATCTGTTGATCCACACATGCCACGACTTTCCGGGCACACCAGGGAGAAAGGAGGAAGCCATGGCGGTACAAACCATTGGCGTAAATAATACGGCCTTTTTTCTCAATCTCAGGAAGATTATCTGGGTAGGCTGGACGAACGCCAGCACTCATTTCAATGATATCCGCCTCCCCCAATGCCGGGTGAAGACGCTGAACAGCTTCAAGCATATCATAGGCTGAGCGGACAGTAACAGGCACCTGGCTGTCACTTTCAATACTCGTTGCCCCAATCATAATGATCCCTTCAGACCGCGGAACCACATAAACAGGCTGCCGTGGATGAAGAAGTCGAATCGGACGCGTAAAATTTATTTCTGTCGAGTGGATACGGATCATTTCTCCTCTTACCCCACGCAGTCGGGGCAGATCGTTTCGCGCTGATAAACCGCGACAATCAATAACCACCTCTTCTTTGAGGTCATCTGCTGTCACTGCGTGCCCCCGCGTCACCTTCCCACCGCTTTTCAGGAAAGTCTCTTCCAGAGCAGGCAAGGCAAAACGCGGATCGAGATGCGCCTCTTCAGGATAAAAAAGCCCTTCTCGGAAACAACCTGCGAGAGCTGGTTCCAACTGCCCGATCGCTGTTTCATCAACAGATTCATGCGCCTGCGTCCGACGTGCAAAACGAATGATTTCACTCCTGTCCCGTGCTGCTGAAAGGACAAGACTCCCGCATTGTTTCAAACCTTTATAATGGCGTTCCCACCATGACAGGGATTCAACACCCCTGTCTCGAACAAGGTCATCTGCCCCATCACGCTCACACCATGGCGCAATCATCCCTCCGGCAAACCAGGAACAGGTATCTTTTCCCAGGGCCTCGGTCTTTTCATAAAGGTGGACAGAACCATAACCGGCATCCTGTAGACTCAATGCCGTGACAAATCCTGCGACTCCGCCGCCTATAATTCCTATTGAAGGCGATCCTTCATACAGCTTCGACATAAAGAGCCCCTCCCTGCTTCCGGAACTCTTCAGATTTTTCCTTCATCCCCTCCAGCCGGACCGTATCATCACGAATATCCTGAGAAATTTTCATAGAGCAGAATTTTGGCCCGCACATAGAGCAGAAATGGGCTGTTTTATGAGCAGTTTTTGGCATGGTCTCATCATGAAATGCCCGTGCAGTATCTGGATCAAGCGCAAGATTGAACTGATCTTCCCATCTGAAGGCGAAACGCGCTCTTGAAAGGGCATTATCATGCTGTTGCGCTGCCGGATGACCTTTGGCGAGATCAGCCGCATGGGCTGCCAATTTATAGGTAATAACACCTGTTTTGACGTCATTACGATCTGGCAGTCCCAGATGTTCTTTCGGTGTAACGTAGCAGAGCATGGCTGTACCAAACCACCCGATCATTGCTGCCCCAATCGCAGAGGTAATATGGTCGTAACCGGGGGCAATATCTGTCGTAAGCGGCCCTAGAGTATAAAAAGGTGCTTCTGCACAGAATTCTATCTGTTTCTCCATGTTTTCACGAATGAGATTCATGGGAACATGGCCTGGTCCTTCAATCATGACCTGACAACCATGTTTCCAGGCAATATGGGTTAATTCTCCCAATGTTTTCAGCTCTGCAAACTGTGCCTCATCATTCGCATCTGCAATACTGCCCGGTCGCAAACCATCCCCCAAGGAAAGGGCGATGTCATATCGATGACAGATTTCACAGATTTCGTCGAAATGCTCATACAGAAAGCTCTCACGGTGCCCATCAAGACACCAGCGCGCCATAATCGACCCTCCTCGACTAACAATCCCTGTCACACGCCTGGCTGTCAGAGGAATATGTGCAAGACGCAAGCCTGCATGGATTGTAAAATAATCGACGCCCTGCTCAGCCTGATGAATCAAAACACTACGAAAAATTTCCCAGTTCAGAGCAAGAGGATCATTGCCGACACGTTCCAGTGCTTCATAAATAGGCACAGTCCCAATCGGCACTGGGGAATTTCTCAAAATCCATGAACGCACCTGTCTGATATGCTTGCCGGTAGAGAGGTCCATAACTGTATCGGCTCCCCAACGGGTTGCCCAGACCATTTTTTCCACCTCAGAGGCAACGCCCGATGTAACGGCTGAATTGCCAATATTCGCGTTGATCTTTACCAGAAAATTACGCCCTATAACCATGGGTTCCAGTTCTGGATGATTGATATTTCCTGGAATAATGGCACGCCCTGCCGCAATCTCATCACGCACATATTCAGGCGTGATATAAGCAGGCATGGCCTTTCCAACATGTTCGCCACGCAAAGACGCTTTTTGCCCGTTTTTCTGCGCTTCTTCCCTACCAAGATTTTCACGCCATGCCGCGTAAATCATTTCTTCAGTGACAATGCCAGCACGCGCATAATCGAGTTGAGTAACGTTTTTGCCCGAAAAACCTGCCCTGACCACATGATGGGCTGGACAGAAAGGTACCTCTTCATATGAAGTAGAGGTCTCTTCTATACGGCTTGCAAAACCACGTTTTTCAAGCCACTTTCCCCGTATTTTAGGCAGACCTTCCTCAAGAGAGAGAGCGGCATTAATCTCTGTATAGGGGCCTGACGTATCATATAAACGCTGAAAGGGCTGCTCATCATCTTCCAGAGCAACATCCCTGAAAGGAACCAGGATATCTTCCCGCCCAAAAGCCTGACTATAAATTTTCTGAGATCCACAGATCGGACCTGTGGTAATTGTAAATTCCTGCATTGATCTTCCCTCCACGCATCACTGGTGTGAGTAAAAGACCCGGCACAATGGTTGACGATCTTATAAGAATTCCAGTCAGCGTGAGGCCACGCTATCTGTGCTTTCCCGTTCCTTCGCCGGCCTGACCCGGATCAGGTTCAAAGGGTTCGGCACCATGCCATCTCAGCCCTGTATTAGGACTCCCCCCGGAACATGTATCATGGCGTAGCAAGGCTTTATATCATGCGTCAAGTTTGATTATTTCACCCCACTATAACGTGATGACGTTTCTATTGCTTTATATAACGCCGAGTATAACGTGTACCTAAAGCGGTCAGGATTTCATAACCGATAGTATCTGCCTGTTTCGCCACTTCATCAACTGACTGCCTGGCTCCGATTACGGTGAGATAGTCTCCTTCTTTTAATGAGTCTTCTTCAAGCGCTGTAATATCAACACTGACACTATCCATAGAGACACGCCCCATGACCGGTAGCGCCACATTATTGAACCAAAGCATCCCCTTCCCGCTTAACTGCCTGAAAAACCCGTCAGCGTAACCCAAACTAACAATTGCAAGACGCGTTTTGCGAGTAACCTGGCAGCTATAGCCATAACCTATATAAGAGTCGGCTTCGATCTCTCGGATCTGACAAACTGGAACTTCTAGAGAAACTGCCTGAGATAAAGGATTTATAGTGTTTTTCTGTGGCGCAATTCCATATAAAGCGGCACCGGGCCTAACCATATCAAAATGATATTTTTCTCCCAGGAAGATTCCTGAAGAAGCTGAGAGTGACCTCAAAACACCCTGAAATGGTGCTGCCATTTTTTCAAAAAGAGATAATTGCGCCATATTGGCTGGATGATCCGGCTCATCTGCACAGGCAAGATGGCTTATAATAAGGCACAGAGGCAGATTTCTCAGCCAGTCACACTCCATATCCTTTTCGCTCAACCCAAAACGAGACATACCTGTATCAAGCTGGAGCGCCGCAGGATGAGGCCTTTTTGTAACACGGCAATATTCCAGCCATTCATATGCCTGCAAAACTGTATTGATGACCGGAACAAGCTTCTTATGCGCAAGCCAGCCTGCCTCTCCCGGCATGAAGCCATGCAAAACAAAGATCTGTGCTGAAGGAAGAATTTTTCTTAAAGCCTCACCTTCTTCAGGAAGCGCTACAAAAAAACTCGAAGCGCCTTTATCTGAAAGCGTTATCGCTATAGACTCAAGACCGAGGCCGTAAGCATCTGCCTTTAATACAGGAGCGCAATCTGCCTTTCGAGAGAGCTGTGCGAGTATGTCATAATTGCTCTGTATGGCCGCAAGGTTAACTGTTAAAAGGCCTTTTCTAGGAGACAGGTCATATGACACGATAAATTCTTTTCCTTATATGCGTGTTTCAATGCCGGGCACATTGCAAAATGTTAAAGTTTTTATATAGCTTTAGAGCCACTAAATCGACTGATTCATCACTTTATAATATGAAAAACGTCTAATCTACCTTGAGGTCTGATAGGGTTATGTATTAGAGACGTGTCGGAAATTTAAACTTTTCGTTGTTTATGAGTTGTTGGCTTTTTCCTCCAGAGGGTGAAAGTCCAGTCAGTTAAGTCAGTATGAGAGCCACCATTCAAGTGGTTCAATTGGGAGCTAGTCAAGGTTTGACAGAGGCTAAGCAAACTTCCACCAGTCCTCTTTGTGCAACGCCAAGCCGTTCAGGGCTGGTACGCCGTTATGGGGATTTCGCCAGTTTTCCAGAAGCATTAGATTATGCTGCTCAGGGACAAACGGGATTCAATATTTATTCCGGTAAGGGGACTTTGCTAGAAGCCCTTCCCTATAGCCTTTTACGCAAACAGGCTCATTCAGTAGCAAAACGTCTTCTGGGGCTTGGCTTACGGCCTGGCGACAGAGTATGCCTTATTGCTGAAAGCGATGGCGATTTCGCACGAATTTTCTTTGGCTGCCAATATGCTGGTTTAGTCCCTGCTCCGCTTCCATTACCCGTCGCTTTTGGTGGTAAGGACGGCTATATAGAGACCCTGCGCGGCATGATTGCGAGCGCAGGCGCCAAAGCTGTGATCGTTCCTGATGTTATCGGGAGCTGGACAAGCGATATTATAGCAGGGATTGACCTGGTATTTGGAGGCTCTCCTGCTCAGCTATTTGAAGTTTCTGAAGCCGATGTTGCTCTTCCTGACATAGAAACAGATAATCTTTCTTATCTGCAATTCTCATCAGGGAGCACACGTTTCCCTATGGGGGTTAGTGTTACGCAAAAAGCTGGCATGGCAAATGCCCATAGTATTGCTCATGACGGACTGAAAGTCTTTACAGCTGATTCGCCTCATGATGACCGCTGCGTTTCCTGGCTGCCTCTTTATCACGATATGGGGTTGGTTGGCTTCTTCCTTACACCTATGACATGTCAGCTATCGGTCGACCTTCTTCCTACCCGTGAATTTGCACGACGCCCTCATGTCTGGCTCGAACTAATTTCACGCAATAAAGGTACACTCGCTTACAGCCCCTCCTTCGGTTTTGAACTATGTGCAAAACGTGGGGCACGTGAAGAGATAGACCTTTCTTCATGGAGAGTTGCCGGTATTGGCGGCGATATGATCCGTCCTCAAATTCTTGAGCAATTTGCTGATTGCTTTGAATGTAAGGGATTTGATCGTCGCGCTTTCGTCGCAAGTTACGGCATGGCTGAGACAACCTTGGCTATCAGCTTCGCTCCACTCAATACAGGCATTGAAACAGACACTGTTGATCTTCGCTATCTTGAAGAAAATAACATGGCGCGCCCTGTTTCTTCAGAAAATGACATATCACGCACATTCGTTCTTTGCGGCGAGGCACTGCCAGGGCACAAGATAGAAGTCCGTGATTCTGAAGGCAATGTGCTGCCTGAACGCGAAGTTGGGACGATTTTCGTCAGTGGCCCTAGTTTGATGTGTGGTTATTTTAACCGCCCGGAAGAAACAAAAGCTGTCCTCTCTGAAGATGGCTGGCTTGATACGGGTGATCTCGGCTATAGCTTACGTGGGCAGATTGTTGTCACAGGTCGCGCTAAAGATCTGATTATCATCAATGGCCGTAACATATGGCCTCAAGATCTTGAATGGTCGGCTGAGCATGAAATTGCAGGATTACGGTCTCGCGATGTGGCTGTTTTCTCACTTAATCATGCAGGAAGCGATGAAGAAATTGTCGCTCTCGTACAATGTCGTCTGACTGAAGAAGAGCCGCGCAAGGCGCTTACAGACCAGATCACAAGTCTATTCCGTCGTCTTCATGGAGTGGAATGCAAGGTCATCCTGGTACCTCCCCGTTCTCTTCCCCAAACGTCATCTGGAAAATTGACCCGGGCTAAAGCAAAAAAGATGTTGCTTAACGGTGAATTTGGCGATTTTCAGGATTAGCCTTATTATAGTTTGATACAAAACAGGTTTTGAAACCAGAGGTCTAAAAATGACAGAAACTGTCTCTGACATCGCCGAAATGATTACACAGAAACTTCTTGCTAATCCGAAAGTTCCTCGTGACATTAACGGTGATAGCCGTATTGTGGAAGATCTAGCTTTTGACAGTCTTGCTGTCATGAATTTTGTTATGGAAATCGAAGATACGCTTGATGTCTCGGTTCCTTTGGACAAACTTGCTGATATTCGTACGATTAACGACCTTGCCACCTGTTTATATGAGATCAAAGCTGGCTAACATGACTTCACTTTTTGATAAGCAGGCTACCCTTAAAGCTTCATTTGAGGGGTTGAAGGCTTTAAGTCCACGTAATCCGTTTTCTGTTGTCATAGAACGGCCACTCTCTGCGTCTGTAGGCATTATTGAGGGACGCGAAACACTTCTTTTCGGAACAAACAATTATCTTGGCCTAAGTCAGTCGAAAAGAGCTGAAGAAGCTGCGATAGAAACCGTTCGCTCCATGGGGGTCGGGACAACCGGCTCCCGTATTGCTAATGGTACGCTTTCTCTGCATCAGAAACTTGAGCAAAAACTTGCAGAAGTTTTCCATCGCCGTCATGCCATGGTCTTTTCAACCGGGTACCAGGCTAATCTGGGTACAATCTCTGCCCTGGTCAATAAAGATGATACCCTCTTTTTAGATGCTGACAGTCATGCCAGCATCTATGACGGGGCAAAGCTTTCTGGTGCCCAGGTTATTCGTTTCCGTCATAATGATCCTTCTGACCTTGACCGTCGCCTGACACGTGCGCAGAACACACCGGGCGCCAAGCTTATCATCGTTGAAGGCATTTATTCGATGACAGGCAATATTGCGCCCCTCAAGGAATTTGTAGAAGTCAAAAAGCGTCATGACGTGCCTATCCTCGTTGATGAAGCACATTCCTATGGCGTTGTTGGCGAACATGGACGAGGCGTTGCGGAGTTACAGAATTGCGAGAAAGACATCGATTTTATCGTCGGAACTTTCTCTAAAGCTCTTGGGACAGTGGGGGGATATTGCGTCACCGATTATGACGAAATTGACCTGATCCGTCTGTGCTGCCGTCCTTATATGTTTACCGCGTCTCTTCCTCCCGAAGTGATTGCAGCAACATTGGCAAATTTTGAAGAGATACAGGCGCGCCCTCATCTCAGACAGCAATTACAGGATAATGCAAAACGTCTCCATGCTGGCTTTAAGGCGTTGGGACTTCCGACAAGTCAGTTCGTTTCTCCTGTTATCGCCGTCACGCTTGAAGACGTTCCAACCGGGGTTGCTTTCTGGAACAGGCTTTTAGAAAAAGGTGTTTATGTAAATCTCTCCCTGCCTCCAGCAACACCTGACGAACGTCCATTACTTCGCTGTTCTGTCATGGCAGCCCATAGCTATGGGCAAATTGATCAGGCAGTAGAGACTTTCGGTGAAGTTGCTCGCGAACTAAGTGTTATTAAATAACGACCTATTTTCAGGAGAATGGGCTCTAAGAGCGTACTCTCCTGAAATGCCATAAAATGACTGGAAGAGACAAAATCGGGTGTTTTTTCTCAAACTCTGAGACATAAGGTTTGTGGCCCGTATGACGCTCTATTTTCCAGACGAGGTAAGATAGACCATTTTCAAATGTAAAAGCTGCTTTAACCAGGCGTATTATATTTAATGGTTTTCCCCATTTTTCAACGCTCTGCCATCGTAGCTCCGCTTTTTCACGGTTTTGACTGGTAATATGAGGATACAGGATACCATCACTATATGTGACAGAAATTCCTGCCGCCTTCCATGCTGACAAAAGGCATTCTGTGTAACGGGTTTCCTGCCCCTGTAAGATATTACGGCTTCTTCCAGCCTTCTCTACCCTTAGCTCAGCCTTATATGTTTTTGAAAAAAGGGAATGCCAATAATGCTCAGAGGGTGCCTGTTCCGGCCCCAAAAGAACAGCCCAAACTGAAGCTGTGATCACGCAACGCCTGACAGCCTCCAGAACCTGGTCGGCTGAATGTGTGTCACGGACCCATATCAATCTTACAGGCTGACAGAAACGTGCCCAGATCGTGGTATCAACCGTTTCTATTGAAGCACGGGACAGGAACTGCCGATACGATAATGTCGCGATCTTGGCCCTATAGATCTTTCCCTCATGATCCATCTCTGCGTAACGCACATTTGGCGGCAGAACCCTGTTCATGAAGCGACTCATAAAGGGACCAGAAAAATCCTTGCAGCTTTCTGTAATAATATAAAAATCCAGAATGCCATCAGGATCTGTCTGCCTCAAAAGAGAACCATAAAACAAGATTCCTAAAGGCGCCTTTGGGAGTTGTCTTGCCAGAAAATCCGCAAAAGCAGTTACAGCATCATCAACAGGCGACGTTAACTCACTAATAAGACATTCGCTTAGGAAATCATACATGGAGAAACCTGAAACTTGGCCCTTGTTCCAAAAGCAAATGTGAATCCAAAGGCGGTGTAAAAACTTCACCATCAAGGACAAAATCACTCTCAGTCACGATGCTGATCGACTCTGTTCTTTGGCTTATATAATCAGGATGTTCCCGCAGCCAGGTTGGTGCCTTGCCTCGTAACAGGCTTAATAAAGCGCGGGTTAAATTTTTTGGAAAACAGTCAACACTGAGAAAGTGCAATCCCTTGCTCGCATTATCAGAATCCCAGAAGGGCCAGATATTATGCGGTATTTTTTCCAAACCTGTTGCTAAAAAAAGAAAATTTCTGTCACCATGTTGCAAACTGCCACCAGCCGTTGTGGCAGACCAGCTCATCTGGTCTCCGTTTAACCATTGATGGCGCGTCTTTTCCATACAAAGACTCGCAACACTTGATAAAATCGTCAGGAACACAGCCAAATCATGCGGTGCAAATTTTAAAACTGTGGGAGAATGGGCAATTCTGACGGCCCTCGCATAACCTGCACATCCACCAAACATTCCCAGAATAGGAAGACGTTTTTTATCGCCAGGCCAGGAAAGCCGTATTGGAGAACGTCTTTTATAAGAAAGTTTCTCAGGCTCCCTAAGTTTCTGTAATGAGCGGATATGCCGCTCTCCAAAACCAACATCCCCAGCAATAAGATTTGTATTTCCAGAAGGAATGACAGCGATATCTGGCAGAGCTTCTTTAGGATAAATGGCAGAAATGGCTGTCAAGCAGGAACTGACTGAGCCATCTCCACCATTAATGGCAATCGTGGAGATATTATTCTTATAGAGGCGTTCTATATCATCAAAAAGATGCTCACCATGATGAGAACGAATACAGAAATCCCCAAAAAATGCTTTCGCCTTTGAGAAAATTTTCTCACCATCAGTGCGATTTCTGAGACTCTTAGGATTATGAATAAAGGCTGTCTTCACGAAGCATCAAATCTTTTTTCTATAAAGCGAATAAGAAAGAGAGCCACAAAGCTCCCTCATTTCTAAAAGCATGGCATTATGATCTATCATAACCTGCCCTAAGAGGATAGAAAGGATCATCCTTATTAAGAGGATTAAATTTTCCTAATGGTTCATGAATCTCTGATGATGTCCGAAATTTCACCCAACAGTTTTCCTGATTTTCAAGAAAACACTACTGTTAATCTGGCACATATTTCAGATCCTCATCTACCTTTTCCCAGGATTCATGCAAAAAAATTTTTTAATAAACGAGCCTTTAGCCTTGCTCTCTGGCTTGGCAAAAGACGGCAACACCATCTTTTTGAAATCACGCAAAAGATCATTCATTCTATTGAAAACCATAAAGAAATCAGTTCAATCCTGATCACCGGTGATCTGACTAATTTTGGCACGAAGGAAGAATTTGAATCTGCCCGGAACTGGCTGGAAAGTTTTTCAATCAAACCAATTATTGTCCCCGGCAATCATGATACGATGATGCCGGAGCAATTCGAAAATTCTATTGCTCTCTGGGAGCCTTGGACTGGTCCGCAGTTTCCTTTTGTGAAATTTATTAAAAATGTTGCTATTATAGGGCTTAACTCGGCTGTACCAACGCCTCTCTTTAAAGCTTATGGCCGTTTAGACCCTGAACAGCTAAAAAAACTGTCTTTTATTCTTGAGCATCTTGGAAAAGCTGGCTATTGCCGAATTATAATGATTCACCATCCCCCAAAAACCGGATTGATGGATGATGTGAAGGCCTTAATGGATATTGAAGCGTTCTCTACTGTTCTGAAGGAAAAGGGAGCTGAGCTTGTTCTTCATGGCCACAGTCATAAGGCAACCTTCACCCACGTGGAAGGCTGCTCTGTCCCACTCCTGGGAAGCAGTTCAGTTTCTATGAAAGATAAGAGAGTTTCGCGCAAAGCAGGATGGAACAAGATTGAATGTATACCCCTCCCTCAAAGTTGGAAGATACATCTTTCCCGCATTGATGAAACAGGGCATATTTTATGGGAGCATGAATGGAGCACCAGCCGAAGGTTGATCACTCCGTTACAGGAATTACCTTTTTGATGCGTCTTCCAAGCCTAGACCGGTATCTTTACCGACAGCTTATCCCGCCTTTTATTGTCGCTCTAGCTACAATGCTGATTGCGCTTCTTCTGGAGCGGCTCCTGGTTTTATTCAACCATCTGGCAAGTGCGGGCAGTTCACTTGCAACATTAGTCAGCCTCCTGACTGATCTTTTACCTCATTATATCGGACTAGCCTTGCCAGCAGCACTCTGTATTGCCGTTTTTCTGACCATTCATAAAATGAGTGAAGGTAATGAAATCGATGCTCTTGCCGCCTCGCAAATACCGCTTATACGTATTACGTTCCCTTATATAAAAGTTGGTATTATTCTCGGAAGCATGAGTGTCTTTCTATATGGTTATATTCAACCAATAGCGCGCTATGATTACCGTCAGGGTTTTTATTTTGCCCGCCACACAGGGTGGGCACCTCATCTGCAGTCAAAAATGTTTGCTGTTACCTCAAATAAAACAATGCTTACGGCAGATATAGTCGATCATGGTGGGTCTTACCTTCACCATGTCTTTATTCGCGACCTTAAAAATGACGGTAGCACGCAGCTTATTACAGCTAAAAAAGGGATATTAACCATTTCTGAAGCATTGGAATCAACAGAGCTTGATTTATGGGATGGCCAGATTACTACGATTAAGATCTCTGATACCATTGATTCTCCTGTAACAGTTACCCATTTCGAACATGTGACTAAGGTCATTGAACGCGCAAAAAAACTGAAATCCTTCCGTTTGAGAGGACAGGATGAACGTGAACTGACATTATTTGAACTGATCCATGACCTGAAATATGGGAACAACAAAATTTCTCACAGGACATTACGTGCAGAACTTGATTTCAGACTAACGCGTGCTCTTGCCATTCCTTTTATCCCTTTAATCGCTGCGGCCTTTGCAATAGGGCAAAAAAGAAAACGCTCTCCCTTAGGGCAGATCTTACTGGCTGCTATATTGGTTGGGTTTGATGAAGTTCTATTATTCGGTCACAGTCTTGCATCTGAAGGAACTGCTTCAGTCTGGTTGACTCTCTGGCTCCCTGAAGTGATTTTCTGTACCGGCTGCGTCCTGGCCCTGCTTTCTAAATCACAGTTAATCCACTGGGATCCAAAAACCTCCAGAAAGAAGACAACAGCGTGAGCAATTCCTTCCCCCACTATGTACTCGCGCGCGCCTTTCTGAGGCCTCTTTTGGGAAGGATCTTACTCTGTGCAATCGTATTAACGGCGCTGCTAGAAATCCTGGCTTTACTTGAAGAAGCTTCTGACATTTTAGAACGTCATTTGGGAATCCATGGATTAATCAAATTTCTGATTCTACATATGCCTGCCATGATGACTGAAATCATGCCTCTTTCAGTCATGATTGGTGCTTTATTCACGCTGCTTCAAATGGCATTATCCAATGAGATTGCGATCCTTCGTTCTTCAGGACTTTCCCCATGGGATATGTATAAACATTTCCTGCCAGCCCCTATTCTTGTCAGTTTTTTGACAATCATAGCCCAGTTCTGGGTCGTTCCACCTTGCGAGCAGGCTTTGAATAAATGGTGGAATGTTACTGATATAGCACACAGTGATGTTCCTAACCTATGGTACAGGGAACATGACAATATCGTACATATTGAACAGGTCCTTGAGGACGGTACATTTCTGAAATCCGTGACAATCTACCGCCGATCCCCAAATGATGGAGCGCTTTTAAATAGCTTACATTATACCGATCTGACATTGAAAACTGCTCATTGGGTCTCTAGTGATAAAGGTTTATTAACTTTCCTTGATCATGATCAAAAAGAGGCCCATGTTATAAGCTATGATGGTGACGTGCCGCTTTTGGCTACGCCGAAACAGATCTTAAATATGACCATGAAAGACGTTTACTATACACCAAAACAGCTCTGGCATGCTGTAACGCAGAAATCGCCCAGTAATTTACCCCCCTCCAATTACCTGATGGCGTTTTTCTCAACACTTTTTTTGCCATTTCAAATGGCTGTTATGCTTTTAATTGCGTTCCCTGTGACCTATATTCCGCCTCGTGCCGGTTTAAGAAACCCTCTTCCAGTCTATGTTATGGCTTCCGGGTTAGGGATCGTCATTCTTCAGGGAATGATTTCTGCTCTTGGCAATGCAGGCACATTGCCAATTTTTCTGGCGGTCTGTTCAGGACCTTTAATTGCTACCCTTTTTAGTCTGGCCTGGATTTTGCGCCTGGAGGAAAGATGAATACGATTAAGACCTTCCTACAAAATACGACGTTACTTCGCAAAGGAAGAAGTTATGACCTGGGCAAGATGAACCTCATGCAGCTATGGGCGGCATATCTCACTTATCCAACGATTTTGCTCTATTTTGCTCTCACTCTTTTAAGTGCTTTCTTAAGCATTCATTATATGAGCAATTTCTGGTTATCTATCATCCCTGTTCCTTTGGTGGTCTTCATCTATCCTATCGTCTGGTACCTGCTACATCGTTACATTTTACATGGACGCCTTTTTTACCGTAATCCTGTTACAGCCTCTTTATGGAAACGTATCCATTTTGATCACCATCAGGACCCTCATCTTCTTGAGGTTTTATTTGGCTCACCCTTCAATACGATCCCGACAATGGCTATTGTGACCATGCCTATTGGGTACCTGATTTCAGGATGGAGTGGGGCCTGGTCTGCACTAGCAACGGCTTTGGTCATGACCTGCATTTATGAGTTTTTTCATTGCATTCAGCATCTCGCCTATAAGCCGCGCTCAAAATGGGTGGTTTATATAAAACAGTTGCATGTTCTTCATCATTTTCACGATGAAAAAGGCAATTTCGGTATTACAAATTACCTGCTTCTAGATCGCCTTTTCAACACATTCTATCGGGAGGCCAAGGAACGCCCCAAAAGCCCATTTGTCTTTAATCTTGGTTATACCCTTGAAGAAGCAGAACGTTATCCCTGGGTAATGAAAAAAACTGGTGCGCCGCCTCGGGATAAACCAGATCCTGCACGTACACCTACCAAAGAAGAAATCTCAAAAAGAGCATGACATTACCAGTTATTATCCTTGCAGGTTCACGTTATGGAGAACGTGAACCTTTGGCACTTCATGGTCATGTTTCTCACAAGGCGCTACTTCCAGTCGCAGAAAAGCCTATGATAGAGCGCGTGGTTGAAACGCTCGAAAAGACAGAAGGGCTTGGGCCTTTATGGGTCTCAATTGAAAATCCAGCTTGTCTATCTTTTCTTGGAGAAAGGATTAAAATTCTGCCGGCAGCTTCCACACCCAGCGAAAGCGTTCTTCAAGCTGTCCAGAAGATTGGTAATCCCTGTTTAATCACAACTGCAGACCACGCTTTATTACAGCCAGAATGGATCCACGAATTTTTACAGAAAAGCCGTGACAGTAAAGCGGATATGACAGCGGCTATAGCATCTGCTGAAACAATTACACGCGATGTTCCTGGTACAAAACGTACCTACATCCCTCTTTCAGATATATCTTTTTCAGGATGTAATCTTTTCTGGATGGACTCATCGAAAGCCATCAATGTCATTATTCTCTGGAAAAAGCTTCAGCAAAATCGCAAAAAACCTCTTAAAATGGCTTTGACCTTGGGAATAACAACCCTTTTTAAAGCGCTTATTAAGCGTCTCAGCCTTAAAGGAGTGGAAGAACGCCTTTATCAGCTGACAGGCGCCTCCGCTCGTTTTATCTGTCTTTCTGACGGACGTGCCGCCGTTGACGTTGATAAGGTCAGTGATTTGATACTTGCTGAACAGCTTCTGAGAAAATTTTAGCACTATTTTCCAGAAAATTCTTCAACAGGCTGATCGGTTTCGTCAATGATAATGTTTCTTTCTTGATATCGACCAGACTGATTGGCCCTGCTGAAGAAAGCGTCCGCATTCCATCGGGGTAATTCATCGCCAGACTGGAGGGAAAGTCGAGAGATCTTTCCCCAATAAGCAGCGGCCGTCCTGTTCCGAAATTTTCAAAACGAAGAAGCCTCAGGCCGCCTCCTGATGTGCGCCGGTTTTGCTGAACAGGAAGAAAAACAGCGCCATCAAGAGATAAAGGCGTCCCTCCGGGGACAGCCCCACCACGATCTGTCAGAAATGGCCCCATATCCGCCCATTGTCCGGTAAGCTCCTCAGCAACGGCGATATGAAGCGTATCCTGTTTTTTATGAACAGAATCAGTCGGCGCCCAAAAAAGCCACCAACGACGGCCATAAGGAAAAATTGTCCCATTCATAACACTTAAAGGAAAATTAAAAGACTCTACTCTCTCCCATTTGTGCGGAAATTCTGCCGCACGATAGAGAAATAAACCATCTGCTTCAGGTGCACCGGGTAGCATATACACCTCACCTTTATGTTCAAAAACATAAGGATGGCATAATTCCCATTCTTCCTCCAAAGCAAGCAGATCAGAAAGCAAAGAAAATTGTTTATTATAGGAAAGGACTCTTATATTACTTTTTAAACTCTGTTTATTATAAGATTTTACAAATATAAAAAGTTTGTCATCACGCCATATTCCAAACGGATCAGAAAGGGTACAGCCATCATCTATTGAAGGCAAAAGCGTAATATTATGAGAGCCAAACCCATAGTCGGAGATAATCTCTTTCATAGGAGCATGAACGATAGCAGCGTGCCAATTCTCTTCTTTATAAAACGACATTGAGAGCTCCTCATAGCTGAGCGTTTCAGAGAATATCAAAATGCTTTATAAGCTTCATGATACTCTAAACAGTTTCATCTGTGACTATAACATTTTAGTAAATAAAACGGAAAATAAATGAAAAACATCCCATCAAGAGAAGAAGGAGAAATTACGCTTCGCTTCTACGCTGCTAAAGCGATCGTTGAAGAAGCTGCTGCGCTCGCATTATCCATGCGTCCCCTACCAGGCGAGTCTTCTGCTTCTCTAAAAGGGCATCAGGATTATGTCACAGAAGCTGATCGTGCAGTTGAAGCAATGATTTCACAACGTCTTGCAGCTATTTTCCCGGAAGATGGCTTTATTGGAGAAGAGCAAGGGGAACAGGCTCAGGGAACTTACAGGTGGGTATTGGACCCCATTGATGGTACTTCAAATTTTGCTCGCGGGCGCAACCGGTGGTGTATCTCCCTCGGTCTTATGAAAAATGAGCATCCTGTCGCTGGCATTATTAATGCTCCTGCCCTCAAAGAGGTCTTTACAGCCATTGAGGGAAAAGGAGCTTATTTAAATGGTCAACCCATTCAAGCTGCCAGAAGCACTGACCTTAATAAATCCATGGTCGAAATAGGCTGGTCTCCATTTGTACCCCTGGAATGGTGGCAAGAAAAAACGACTGCCCTTTTAAACCTTGGCTCTATGCCACGCTCTCTTGGGTCTGGTGCGTTGGCCCTAGCCGATGTTGCCTGTGGGCGTTCTGATGGTTACCTTGAAAAAGTCATTTTTATCTGGGATGTTGCAGCAGCATTAATCATTCTCAAGGAAGCAGGGGCACGCGTCTCTCCTTTTATCAAGATGGGAGGACTGAAAAAGAAAACAACGATTCTGGCTTCAGCACCAGAAATTGCCGAAAAACTTTCGCAAGCTTTTGACGTTAAACTTGTATAATATAAAGGCATTTGCCGACATGCCAGCTGTGGAGATCACGAACTTGGACCGTTTTTCCTGTTTTCAAAAAACCTCTTTCCTTCTTATTGCCGGGCTTCCTCTTTTATCTGCATGCTCTTCCTCAGAAGATACGACGACAGCTGCCCAACAGCAGATCCTGGTTGATCAGGCTACTGTTACTGTCCAGAGCATGTTTGGAAAAACCAAATCCTCATCAGCGATTCATTCTTATCTGAAGCGTTCAAAAGCTGTTATGATCTGTCCTTCCATCGTCCATATGTCCGTGGTCTTTGGAGGTTCTGGAGGCAAATGCGTCTTACTCAGTAAAGACGCCCGCAATTCATGGTCAGATCCTGCATTCTATAGCCTGAGTGCAGGTTCATTCGGCCTACAGCTTGGTTATCAAAGCTCTCAGATTATCTTCTTTATCATGACCCAGAAAGGCATTCAGGTTTTACTGGATCATCAGTTCAAGTTTGACGCTAATGCTGGCGCCTCATTTACAAGTCTGAGCAGTAGTGCTCTGGCAGGCGGCACAAGTGCAACTCATAGTGACATTTATGCAGTACAAAGTGCTAATGGTGTTTTTGCAGGAGCCGCCCTTGGAGGCAGTAAACTTGCCGTCGATAGTGCCGCCAACCACTCTTATTATGGCCAGATTGTCGGGCCTGAAGATATTATCATCAATATGCGCGTAAATAACACAGCCGCAGACCCTTTACGGCGTATTTTGATGAATCCAGGCTCAAACGATTCTGCTCCTGATGAAAGTAAAACCAGCACTCAGGATAATCAAAATAATACACATATGGAAAATGGCAAAAAGCTGGATTCCAACGCTGATGATATTTCCAGCGAAGATATTAAATAGGTTTGAATTTATTGGGGAGATGCATTCAGGACACGGCGATATGCTTTAATATGCTGTGTCTGCTCCCCAAGTGTTCGGGCAAAATTGTGCCCTCCCTGACCAGTCGCGACGAAATAAAGCTCGTCACCTTCTGCCGGATGGGCTGCAGCTTCAAGCGAGCTCAAACCAGGGCTACAAATAGGACCAGGGGGTAGTCCTGTGATCTGATACGTATTATAGGGATTATCGATCTGTAAATCGGCATGAGTTAACGGATGATCTAAATTATTTTTCCCACCTGTCAGTGCGTAAATAACAGTAGGATCAGTCTGTAATTTCATCCCCTTTCTCAAACGATTTAAAAAAACACGCGCAACACGCGGTCTTTCTGCCTCGATTGAGGTCTCACGCTCTATCAAAGATGCCAGAACAACCAGCTCCTGAGGTGTCTTGACAAGTCCTTCAAGAGCTCCCTTGTCACGATTATTCCAGACTTTCTGTAGCGTAACAGACATAAGATCCTGCATCCGTTTCAGCAAAACGGAGCGCTTTGTCCCCCTTTGATAGGAAAAGGTCTGCGGAAAGACCGTCCCTTCAGTCATTGAGGGTAATATCCCTTCCAGAAAAGGTGTTTCTTGAAAAACTTTCTCAATCTGAGACGCTGTCAGCCCTTCAGCAATCGTGATATTATGTGACACCGCTTTCCCATGACGTAAGATTTCAAGGCTGTGAGCAATAGAAACACGTTGCGGAAAGGAAAACTCCGCTGCCTGAAGTACGCCTTCCCGAGCCGTGATCTTCACGACCAACTGGAAAAAGAAAGAAGAGATCCTGCCTGAGCTAAGAATCCCATTCTCTTGCAAAACTGTAGCGACTTTTTTCACCCCACCATGTGGGATCATGACAAATTTACTCTCAGATAACGGGCCTGGGTCAGTATAATGCCCATAACCTGCCATAAGAGTAGAGATAATAAAAAAAACAAAAGCAAACAGGACATAGCTCGGCCTCAAAAACCGTCTGAGAGACCGTCTTTTTCCCAGAACCTCCTGCTTGCTCTGAGATTCTTCGTTCGTATCAGTTTCATGGGAAGGTGATGAAACCATTACAGGCTACACCTCCTTCCTGGCATTGCCTCTAATAACCTCAAGGAACGAAACGTTTTAGCACGATACTTGCGTTCGTACCCCCAAAACCAAAACTGTTAGATAATGCAACGTCAATCTTGCGCTGTTGCGCTTCATGAGCCACACGGTCAATCACACTTTCAGTCTGCGGATTATCTAAATTCAATGTAGGAGGCGCGACACCATCACGAATTGCCTGTAGGCAGAAAATTGCCTCTACCGCTCCAGCAGCCCCCAATAAATGCCCAATGGCAGATTTTGTGGAGGACATTGCAAGCTTACGGGCACTATCACCAAAAAGACGCTCAGTTGCTTCAAGCTCAAGATCATCGGCCATTGTCGAAGTACCATGAGCATTGACATATTGAACATCAGCAGGAGTGACGCGCGCATCTTTCAGGGCAGCAACCATGGCTCTATAAGCACCTTGGTGCCCTTCTGCCGGAGCTGTGATGTGATAAGCGTCACCAGAGAGGCCATACCCCCCTATTTCACCGTAAATTTTAGCACCGCGTTTGCGGGCATGCTCATATTCCTCAAGAACAACAACACCAGCGCCCTCTCCCATGACAAATCCGTCACGATCTTTATCCCATGGGCGGGAAGCTTTTTGCGGTGTGTCATTGAAACCTGTTGAAAGCGCACGCGCTGAGCAAAAACCAGCAATACCCAAAGCGCAGATCGCTGCCTCAGCACCACCGGCAATCATAACATCGGCGTCGCCATGCTGTATCAAGCGAGAAGCATCACCAATAGCATGCACACCTGTTGCACAAGCTGTTACAACAGCATGGTTTGGACCCTTAAAACCATAACGGATGGATAAGTGTCCAGAAATCAAATTAATCAACGAAGAAGGAATAAAAAATGGCGAAAGACGTCTGGCCTTCCCGCTTGAAACAGTCAGCGATCCTTCATAAATCGTTTGCAGGCCGCCAATTCCAGAACCGATCATGACGCCAGTGGCGCAACGATCTTCTTCACCTTCAGGCTTCCACCCGGAATCCTCAACAGCTTGTATGGCTGCTGCAAGACCAAGATGGATAAAACGGTCCATCTTTTTCTGATCCTTAACAGGCACCCAGTCAGAAAGAGTCAGACCACCTTCAGCTGTAGGACCATCAGGCACCTGTCCTGCAATTTTTGCAGGCAGGTCTGAAGGGCTGTCAGGATCAAAATGCGTAATACGGTCTATACCCGAACGAGACTCAATAAGACGTTTCCAAGTAAGTTCAGCCCCAACAGCGAGAGGGCTTACGACCCCTATACCTGTGACAACAACACGTTTCTTATTTGTATCAGCCCCGCTCATCAACGCACCATCTCACTCATCTAATAATAACGGAGCCCATTATATAAGGAGGACTCCGCTGGTAAGCTCAAAGGGAACCAGGTCCCCGATCCCCTTTAAAAATCAAGCAGCTTTCTGCTTGCTGATATAATCAATCGCATCGGCAACTGTAGCAATTTTCTCAGCTGCATCTTCAGGAATCTCGACAGAGAAAGCTTCTTCAAAAGCCATAACCAGTTCAACGGTATCAAGGCTGTCTGCACCAAGGTCATCAATGAATGAAGCCTCAGGTGTAACTTTACTTTCTTCTACGCCGAGATGTTCTACGACGATTTTCTTAACTTTATCAGCAATTTCGTTGCTCATTTGCCTTTTATCCTTCTACCCTCAAAGGGCTCTAAGAAAAACTCTGTCCGCTATCGATTTGTCAATGATAGCATATCGCTGCGTGACAGACCAATAAAGTGACCCATCAGACAAAGCTGCACGCGCTTAGCATGCTTTGCCCTTCAAAGCCAAGTTTTTCAGACCATCGCCATGCCACCATTGACATGGAGTGTGGTACCGGTAACCCATCCAGCTTCATCTGAAGCAAGATAAAGTACCGCTGAAGCTATATCCTCAGGGGCTCCCATACGCCCCAGGGGAATTGAACCTAAAAGTTTCTGTTTCACCGAATCAGGAAGGACTTCCGTCATCGGTGTTTCAACAAAGCCGGGGGCTACGACATTTACCGTCACACCCCTTGATCCTGCCTCCTGTGCCAAAGCCTTACTCATACCAATAAGCCCTGCTTTAGCCGCAACATAGTTTGCCTGTCCAGGGTTTCCTGTCACACCAACAATAGAGGAAATGGAAATAATCCGCCCGGAACGGCGGCGGAGCATCCCCTTGAGCGCAGAACGTGCCAAACGGAAAGGGCTTTCAAGATCCAGCGCGATAACATCCGCCCAATCTTTATCTTTCATGCGAATAGCCAGAGTATCACGCGTTAAACCAGCATTATTAACCAGAATATCGAGAGGCTGACCAACAAGCTCCTCAGCGCGTTCAATCAATTTATCAGACTGTTCTGCTTCAGAAAGATTAGCTGTCAGACAAAAAACACGCTCACCACCAAGTGATTGAGCAAGCTCTTCTAAAACTGACTCTCTCGTCCCCGTCACAACAACACTAGCACCCTGAGCGTGCAATGTACGGGCGATAGCAGCTCCGATACCTCCTGTAGCGCCTGTCACCAGAGCGAGTTTACCGGAAAGTGAAAACATGGTCGTCATTCCTCAGAGTGTCTTTAACATTGCTTCAATTTCTGCAGGATTTCCTGCAAAATCCGCAATCAAATCAGGGGCGACCCGACGACCCAAACCCGTCAAAACCTTTCCTGCCCCTAATTCATGCTGATGTGTTATACCAAATTCTGCAAAATGTAACACTGTTTCACGCCATCTAACTTGCCCTGTCACCTGGTCAATCAGATTTTTACGGAAGGCTTCCGCCTCACGTGTTGGCCGAACTGTAACATTTGGGAACACATCAATCTGGGCATCATTGAGCACGGTATCAGCGAGAGCCTCCGCCATTTCCTGCGCTGCCGGTGCCATCATGGATGAATGGAATGGAGCCGAAACAGGGAGTTTCACAGCCCGTTTTACACCTACGTCCTTAGCGAGAATAATCACTCTATCAATAGCATCCATAGAGCCGGAAACGACGATCTGCCCACCTCCATTATCATTGGCCAGTTCAAGGATGCCGTCCCATGCAGCTGCCTGGCAAAGTTCGCGTGCTTTTGCAGGCTCAACCCCAATCAGCGCTGCCATTCCCCCCTGTCCTGCTGGAACAGCACGCTGCATGGCCTGACCTCTCAAACGAAGCAAACGTGCTCCATCTACCAGACTTAAGACACCTGCAGCAGCCAGAGCCGAATATTCACCAAGCGAATGACCCGCAACACAGTCTGCCTTATCTGCAAGAGAGAAATTTCCCTCACACTCCATCACACGGACAACCGCAAGTGACATGGCAAAGAGTGCAGGCTGGGCATTCTCAGTGGCTGTCAGCTCCCCAGCATCTCCTTCAAACATAATATGAGACAGGTTCTGACCCAGTGCATCATCAATTTCTTGAAAGACTTCTCTGGCAACAGGAAAGGCTTTGTAAAGTTCCAATCCCATACCAACAAATTGACTTCCCTGCCCCGGAAAAACAAAAGCGTGACGTGACATGCAGTTCCTTGCCTTAAAAGTTTAAAATAACAAAAATTTCTTCTAACGTCCGATCAAACGGCCTCTCTGCCATGCCTCAGCAGCACTCTCTGGATCATTCCCATCGATAGAAACAGCATAATCCAACGCATTCATGACGCGATTACCCAGCATCATACCGGCAAGTTCGTCATAGAGATCTTCATCTATTTCCTCGCGCAAACCTGGGCGCAGAATAAATTGTGCTTTGAGGGCATTTCCCAAAAGTCCTTCATCATCGGCTATAATCTGTACCAGATCTGTATGAAAGACCGCATGAGGCTGCCATGTAACGATCAGTGGATTGTCGCCTATATCCTTTGCTTTCAGTATATGCTGGAATAAAGCGGCTTCTCCCACAATTTCAAGTGGCAACCCCTTCAGATCGCTCCGCTTACTGCATACTGACTGCATTAGATCTTCAACATCATCAGTTGCAATAATTTTGGAAAAATTATTCCCGTGGCAGGAGGGGGGAGCTTTTTCCCCCACTATGGAAGCAAAAACGGCTTGAGGGCGATAAATATCGCCAATAACCTCACATCCCTCAATCAATATATTTTCATCGCGTGGCATCCATGCTGAAACAAGCAAATCTATCTCTGCAGTTTCAAAAGCTTCCTTCCGCTCATCTACTCCCAGATCAACATAAGATACATCGACACCATGAGCCTCTATAATCCGGGCTACTGCACTGGCACATGCGCCATGAAGGGCCGTATATAAATGCCCAATTGAAAGATGGGACATAAAAGCCGCCTCTCCTAACAATAAACAATGAACAGGCCATAAACGCCCCGTCCCTTTTTGTGAAGCCTTCCTGTGATTTTTCAGCTCACTTAACCGTAACGGATAAGCTTCACATTCTCTTTATACCACTTCAAAGTTACCAGATCGTCACACGTTCTTCCGGCGGTAAGTAAAGTTTCTGTCCAGATATGACACCAAATGAAGTGTACCAGTCCCCTACATTCCGCACGGGTATATTGACACGCATTACAGCAGGAGAGTGCTCATTGGAGATCACCTGGCGACGAAGTGCATCAGGGCGATCCTTCTCTCTCCAGACCTGTGCCCAGCCAAGGAAAACCCTTTGCACTCCGGTCAAGCCGTATTTCATTTCCACATCATGCTGATGGCCTGAATCCTTATAAGCTTGGAGCGCCAGATTCAGCCCGCCTAAATCAGCAATATTTTCTCCCATTGTCATGGTCGGATTAACATGCAGCCCTGGCAAGATTTCAGGTTCTGCATATTCTTTTCCCAAACGCTGTGCCAAATGATCAAAAGCATCAGAGGAAGCCTTGCTCCACCAGTCATGCAAACGACCTTTCTCGTCATAATGACGACCCTGATCGTCAAAACCATGACTCATTTCATGGCCAATAACGCCCCCGATTGCACCATAATTAACGGCCACATCCCCCTTCGGGTCAAAAAATGGCGGCTGTAAAATAGCGGCTGGGAAAACAACCTCATTCATCGTCGGATTATTATAGGCATTGACTGTCTGCGGTGTCATATCCCATTCTTCACGGTCGACTGGCCGATCCAGACGGTCAAGACGATGTTTCCAGTTAAAGGCTGAAGCTCTTACCGCATTGCCATAAACATCATCTTTCTGGACAATGAGCGTACTATAATCCCACCATTTTGAAGGGTAGCCCACTTTTACATTAAAGCGGTCGAGCTTGTTTAATGCGGCTTTTCTGGTGCTTTCATCCATCCAGTGATTTTGTTCCAGACGGGTTTTGAAAGCTTTTTTCAAATCATCAACCAGAGAGGTAATCTGCGTTTTAGCCTCTTCGGGAAAGTAATGCTGTACGTAAACGCGCCCTAAAGCCCATCCCATCGCTTGATTGACAACCCTTACGGCCCTTTTCCATCTGGCTGGCTCTTCCTTAACACCGAGAAGCGTCTTTCCGTTAAACCCGAAGGAGGCTTTTGAAAAATCCTGTGAAAGATAAGGGGCCGCATTATCAATCAGATGGAAGGCAAGCCATGCCTTAAGTGTTGGAAGATCCGTATGCGCCAGGACGCGACTCATGGCGATAATCGCTTCTGGTTCCCGAACATCAATCTCACGCATATCAAGATATTTTGCGGGGATATGCATCTCTGTCAGCATCATATCCCAATCAAAATCAGGAGCCAGCTGTTTTAATTTCCCCACTGTCATTGGGTTGAAAGTTTTCAGAGGGTCACGTGTCTGGTCGCGAGGCAACTCCACCTTCGCAAGATTTGTTTCAAGCACCACAATAGCATCTGCACTGGCAGCAGGATTTTCCCATCCAGCAAGAGTGAGCATATGGGTAATATATTCCTGATAAGCCTTTTTCTTATCCTGAAGTTTCGGATCCGTATAATAAGAAATATCCGGCAGCCCCAATCCCCCACTAACGCCAATGCTCATGCCCTGGTCGACAAGCAACATATAGCGGCTGGGGTCGCGTTGATCCTGCTCTATATCAACAACGAATGTGCTGAACATCATTGAATGTACAGACTGGCCAAATACTTTGGCAATATCACGTTGGGATGTGAGTGATTTTAAATAATCCAGATCTTTCTGAAGCGGTTTTGCTCCAAGCCTGTCCACAGTTCCCTGATCTATAAAGCCTGCATAATAAAGCCCAAGCTTTCCCGTTTCACTATGCTCATCAGAGCCTGTTTTAGAGATCTGCTCCAATAATGTTCTCTGACGGGCCAAGGATAATTCTGCCAGAATATGGAATGCACCATAACTGCTCATATCATCAGGAATCTTTAAATGATCGACATAATTACCATTAGCAAACTGGTAAAAATCATCACCTGGTTTCACCGTTAAATTCATACCATGTTGGTCAAATCCCCAACCATTTTGATATGGCTTTACAATATCCACCGTTTGAGCTCCATTCGTTGCAGCCTGTGCCAGAGATACAGAAAGTGAAAATCCGGCCCCCAAAGCCAAAAAACTGCAATTATATTTCAAACCACGCATAAAACGCGAGAAACTCATCAGATTACTCCGAAATAATAAAAGGAATTACTTAGGCACGAAGACCAATTTTTCGGGCATAGGCTTTTTGTTGCCATTTCATGAGATGAAAAGCGATATGTGCAATCAGCTTCTGTACTTTTGAATAAGGCGTAATACCTGACGTCTTGAAAATCATCGCCGTAACGCGATCCAGATGTTTTTGCTGATAAAATTTCATTGCCCTGCTCATATAAGAAGCGATACAGCGCTTATGGTCATAAGGAAGTGTCGAGGCGTCATTGGTAATATAATAAGCTGTAGCTAGCTCGTCGTCTTCACTTTCCATTACACGACTTAAGGCAATTTTTAAGCGTGTCCACTTGCCGAGTTTCTCACGCTCCAGGTAACGATGCATATGGTCATAAAATAATTTAAAGTGACGATATTCATCTGCTGCAATCTGCTTGCATAACGCTTTTAAAACCGGCTCATCCGTTGCATCAGCTAAGGATGTATAAAATGAAGAAGTTCCTGTTTCCACCATACAACGAGCAATCAGTTCACCTGTGCGGGAACCGCGGATTGAAGCTGAAACATCGGTATCAATCCGGTAAGCATCGCGATAGCGTTCAAAAGCCTCTTTGTAATTCCATTCAGGATCTGCGAGCATGGCCCATTTCCCCAGGGCGTCACCATGCTGCACTTCCTCTTCTGCCCAATTTTCTGCAATCTGGCTGAATACGGGATCACCAACAAAAACATGTTTGAGATAGTCTGTATAATCACGGGCATTACGCTCTACCACAGAGGCCGCTTTGATTAACGGGAGGATGTCTGGATTCACTTTAGAAGGGTCAAAACCCTCCCAGTTCATCTGATCTATACGCCAGTGTTTCATATATCGCCCTCGCTTAAAGTGACAAAAGATGCAGCTCTTTTCTTCTTAGCATAGAGTTTCGGGTGACATGATACATCAATTTTGGGTAAGTGTAGGCACTCAAATGGAGACAATCTTTTCATGACTGACAATTCCCCTGCTTTATCCACTTCAAAAACGCCTCTTCGCCATGACTGGCAGCGCAATGAAGTAGCAGCTTTGCTTGCTCTACCTTTCCCCGAGTTGATTTACAGAGCACAGACGATTCACCGCCAGTATTTCGACCCCACGAAAATCCAAATTTCCACACTGCTTTCAATCAAGTCAGGAGGATGCCCAGAAGATTGCGCTTACTGCCCCCAAAGCGCACATCACGAAAAATCCGTCGAGCGTGAAGCTCTACTCCCCTTAGAGAGGGTTATCAGAGAAGCAAAAGCAGCAAAAGCCTCTGGTGCTGAACGATTCTGCATGGGGGCTGCCTGGAAAGCTCCTAAAGACCGTGACCTTGATCCAGTGTGTGAAATGGTAAAAGCCGTCAAGGATTTAGGGCTTGAAACCTGCCTGACTATCGGAATGCTAACACAGGCCCAATCAGACCGACTCAAAGAGGCTGGCCTGGATTATTACAATCATAATCTTGATACATCCGAAGAGTTTTACGGTTCTATTATCTCAACCCGCACTTATCAGGATCGTCTAGATACGCTTTCTCATGTAAGAAATTCGGGGATCAATGTCTGTTGCGGTGGCATTATCGGTATGGGCGAAGATGATTCTGACCGTGTCGGCCTGTTAATGACATTAGCAAACCTGCCCAAGCATCCTGAAAGCGTACCCATCAATCTTCTTGTACGCGTAGAAGGAACACCTTTGGAGAACCACGAAGCGATTGATATTATTAGCTTTGTTCGCGTCATTGCCACCGCACGCATTTTAATGCCTGCCAGCCATGTACGCCTCGCAGCCGGCCGTGAAAGTATGTCAGAATCAGATCACGCACTCTGTTTTCTTGCTGGTGCCAATTCTATCTTTTGGGGAGAGAAACTCCTAACAACGCCAAACCCGGTTAAAAACAAGGATCAGAAACTACTTGATCTCCTTGGAATGACGGCCACAGTACCATCCTGCCAGGTACAGGCATAAAATATACGTTCCCCTCATCAATCCAAATCATCGATGAGGGGAGTAAAAATTATTGAATCTCTTCATCCTGAGCAAGGCTGTCCTTGATCTGCTGACGAATACGCTCAGCATCCATTTTCATTCCATTCCCGCTATAGGCCTGTGCTTCCAGCTCCAAAGCACGCCTCATGGCAGGATTATCGCCATTTTCCCGACGAGAAATAACGAGGCTCTGAGCATCTAACAGTGCAGGCTGCCATTGGTTTTGAGACAAGAACAAGAGTGTCTCCAATTCCAGAAGGTTTGCCTTATTTCTTTCCTTATCAGCATGCTGCAATTTCTGGATAGACAACAACAAAAGAGCATTATCTTTTAAAGAAGCCGCGTTATAACCCTCAAAAGCAACAGCTTCCTCATAAATATCTCTGTCTGGAGAAGATTGTGCCTTCCGCGCTTCCTGTAATGAATGATTGTAATCTTTAACCCGATAGAAGGCAGCAGCTTTTATCAGATGCAAATCATCATTTTGAGCATAATTTCTATTTTCTAGGGCGCCTAATATCTTATCTACTGTTTTCAGAGCATCGGTAACGTGATTCTGCCGCACCTGCGTAGTGGCCAGATTAAATCCTGCATCATGAATTGCCTGAGCATCATTTACCAAAAACGCTCTATCCAAAGCCTGCCGATATTTAAACTCCGCCTGAGCTACCCGACCATTTCCCATAACAGTTTTCGCGACCACCATATCATTGGTATAGTCTTGGTCCTCCCAAACTGTTTTATGACTCGAACAACCAGCAAGAAGTAAAGAGAGACCAAAAAAAACTATACGCTTCATGGACGCACCTCTTTTGCTGGCAAACGGTGTTTAACCTGTTCCTTACCGCTTCCACCAAACAGCCAGAATGAACGTAATTGATCCATAAGTTTTCTCAAACTTGTAGCACTTGCCTCTGCCTCAATAATCAGGCTTGGCAAATCATCAGACATAAGAGCCGTATTATGTATGACTTTTTTCACATCAGGCGTTGAGTTTTTTAATTCTCCAGATATCTGATGGATGTTCTTCACAGTTCCATGCGCTTCCGTGAGAGTGGAATGTATTTGTTGTTCGATTGGCTGTATATCATTAATGGCGTCATTCAATGTGCCTAGTAGCATATTGGCCCGGTCATAAATTTCACGCTGCGTCACAAAAGCACCTAGCGTTCCCTTTCCAGCTCTCATATCCTTGACCAAACCATCAATTTGCTCAGTAATAGACTGAACATTCGTCATGGCAGGAACAAGACGCGCCCTTAACTCACTAACAATCTGGGTAATCTGATCAGCGGGGTTTGCTTCAACTTTTGCATTAAGAACAGCATAAGACCAATCAAGGTTTTCATGATAGCCTCTTGTCATCTCAATATAGCTGGCTCCGGCTACCACAAAACGCCGTCTAATTGTTGCCGTACTGTCTTTACGGATAAAGCGCTGAAATTGTGGCTCTATGGTACCCTCTGCGTACATCCGCCCGGAGGCATTAAGCTCCAAGGCTCTGATCTCACCTGCACGGACGCCCATTACTTCAATGTCATTTCCAACAGCCAGGCCAGCCACACCACTCTGAGGCAAAACAAAATGAATTTTTAACGAAGGCGAAAGCCATTGTCGTAAAAGACCAGTTTCAATCACTGCCGCAGCGAATAAAACCATGGCGGCAAGGACGAGTAACCCCACCCATTCATCAGCATAGCGGTTACGAAATAAAGGTCTGGCTGTATCAGATTCTCGACGCAGATGGAGCATTACATACCTCTCATTGTCATAAGACCACTATCACTCAGGCGAAATTTTTGCATATTATCCTGCTCATAATCCCTCCATGATAATGAATTGGATGATATCCACACTATGGCACATCCCCGTTCACGAGCAGATGTCAGCTCACTCAAAAAGGCATTATAAAGTTCGTCTGGTTCCGACAGAACCGGTTCTTCCAGCAACATTAAAGCCGGATGTCCTATAAAGGCACGAACATATTCGGCACGGCGCTTATCAATAGGTGTCAAATGTGAGGGCAGTTCAGTTGGTAAACCCGGCAAACCAAAACGCATTGACAGTCTTACTGCCTCATCAATGAGCGTATCAAGCTTGGTCCTGGAATGATAAAGCCTTGCCCATAGAATATTCATTTGCATGGAATAAAGTTCTAACCATTCTTCCCCATGATAGATCCGACCAATATAGCCTCTAAGAGCTGAAGCTCGACGATCTTCAAGATCCTTCCAATCCAACCCTAGGCAACGGGCCCTTCCTTCACCAATTGGCACAAGTCCTGAACAGAGATCAGTAAAAGCTGCGGCCTGATGTTTATCCCTACATTGAATGAGAGCACATTCACCCGCGTTAAGTGAAAAATTATATCGCCCGTAAGAGAGTCCTTCTCCTTCGTAAATCGGACGCGCATTGTTCAATTCCAGTACAGGACCGAAGAATTTGACCAGTGAAGAGCTGTCAAGCATAGTGAGCGCCTAAAAAATCATATCTAAAATGACATTAATTGCCATAACGGACATGATCCCTCTGGAAAATCCCTTAGGTAAAATGGTCGTAAGATCATCCTCGCTGTTTATATCCAACCCTGAGAGACAACAGCTAAGACCAACGGCAAAGCCACTTAAAAGGAACTTTAAAGGAATACTGATATAATCTTCCGGGTGGACGGAGCTGATAACCTGAAACATGAATGTCCAGATTGGCATCGTAACGATATTTTCCACCCAGCATACAAAATACCCCATCGTCAAGGCAATCAGACTAAATACGATACCCAACGTAAAACCACTTAATGTCATTGCAAGGCTTCGAGGTAATAAAAGCGCTATAAATGGATCTATACCCTGTCCATTCAAAACACGTAATTGCCTCTGAAGGGTCATATTTCCCAAATCCGTTACAATGAGCATACCTGAGCGCCCAAGAAGAATAATCCCCACCAAAACCGGAGCAATCTCACGAACCAGCACCGTGGAAAGAATACTGCCAGTCATTTGCGCCATACCCGCAAAACCAAGCCAGTATACAGCTTGCGCAACAATTCCAAAGCCGGTCAAAACAGCAACGACTAAAGCACTAACAAACCCGCCTCCCGTCATTTGACGTAAATTTCGCCAGAATTCAATCTGAACAGAACGACGCCAGGTAACAGGTTGCACTGCCTGACACAGAACGCCCCAAGCAGATCCAATCATAATCAGCATAAAGCGTGGCTGACTGCGCGCTAAATACCCAATAGTCGCCAGAGAACGCTGAACAAGCAAAAACCTATCAGAAAATCTCATCGACGACCTGCCATGATGTAACTACGCGCAACACCTTTGCCAGGAAGATAAAAATCTCCCCTTGGCCTGAACAGAAAATATCCTCTCAGGATCGCATATGCCTGCTCAGAAACCTGGATCTGTCCCCCATCTGGCGCATTATGAGCCATGAGATCAGCTGTATTTAACGCGGCCCCCCAGACATTAAATACTGAAGGACTATCACCAATATGCGCCGCCATGAGGGGACCGACATCAATTCCGATCCTGAACATCATCTTTGTAGAAAGACCAGAAATTATATTCAGACAAATTTCACGGATATTGATTGCTACATCAGCCAGACGCAATACACTAGCCATGTCCTGCTTCTGCTGGCAACTTCCCAAAAAAATCACCCTATTACCAGCAACTTGCATCGAAAACAGCTCAGCTTTCCGGGCAATGCTCTGAATCTGTCCTGTCAGCTCATTAATGAGATCCAGATTATGCTGAGCTGTCTCCTCCTGTGTTGCATAAGTTTCAAGAAACTCAAGGACCATAATAGGTACAAAAGGATAAAGCCCATCTTTAATTGGTCCATCTTCCTGATGTTCTGGATCCAATAAAAATCCTGTTTCAGACTGGAATATTTGTTTTATATCTATTTTCGATGCTTCTTCAAAACTTTGCGTTTCTTCAGGAAGTGAGTCCTCCATCTTTTTATTTCTCTGCAAGAAACGCAGTGCTTCAATGGAAGAAACTAGTGCAACGATCCGTTCCAAACCTTCGTGCTGAGTGGGGTCTTCGATTAGAATAACGCCAACCGGATTATGTTGCTCCAAAATAGGAACCAGAAATAAATGTTTTGCGTCTATATTACGCATAAAAACACGGTGTAAGGTCTTAAATCTTTCATCTTCCTCTGCATTAGGGACGTCGATTAACTGCGCATCATGCAGACATTCAAAAAGACCAGGATAAACATGTTTTGAAAGCTCCATTCCTGAACCATGTGCATCATGTTGGCGGTCGAACATGTCCTCGCATATCAGACGCTCCCCATCAGGTAACAAACGCCATATACTTGCTCGTTTAGCTCTGCCTCTTTCTGTCATCACCTCAGTCATGACAGGTATTTCCTTATCAGGGTCCAGTAAAGCTGGTGTGTTGGCTATTTTAAGCAGTCCCGCACTTTCTGCCTTTATCTTTTCGCGTCCCTTTTTCAGAGTCTTCTGATAATGGATTACCCTGCGGCCCTGATAAATCAATCCTATTGCCAAAAAGCAGGAGAGAATAATAACAACAAATGAGAAATAAATATTCTGTTTTTGAACTTTACGCGCAAAACTTGAAAAATCGCTTGCAGGGGCATTAAGAAGTAAAACCCATGACTTCTTAGCAACAGTCATCGCCGAAGCGATTGTAACAAACCGCTTGCCCTTAACTTCCACAAGTCCGGCACCATCGCCCTTAATTCTAAAAATATTTAGCGTACGGAGGAAAACAGGCTGCGTTGCTTCATCCAGTTGAACTTTTGAAGCGTCAAATCCAGGTTGGTCTATTCTCGCCATATTCTGACCGGCAATAACATGACCATTTACGTCCACAATTATAGCACGACCACTTTTACCAACCTTTAAGCCATTAACAAAATTCGTAAGCTCATTGAGTGAAATATTGATAGCAAAAACCATCCGGCGCCCATCTACGGTCTTAAAAGCTGAGGACGCTGTAATAATAAACTGATTTGTTGAAAGATAAGGATATGGTTCACGCCAGAATATATTTTTCTGCCCTGGCTTGTTCATTCGTTTTATCGCACCTTGATACCAATCATGTTCACGAGGATCATAATGGGAATCAGTGTTAAGAGTATCTTTGCTGATAGAGCGTCCCTCAACATCTGTGACATTATGTGCAAACGAATTATGGTTTTTGATACTCTGATACGTCGTTTCCTCGTAATTCCCCTCACGCTTTGCCATCATCCAAAAATGTCCTTCATCGTCAGCCAGATAAAAACTGGCCACCTGAGGAACATTTTTTAAAATTGACCGCCCCAGAAGCATGAAATTTGCGACATTTTGATCAATATTCTCACTATTAAGGATATCCCTTGCCACTATGGACGAAGATCGAGCAGGAGAAAGATAATTTGTAACTTCTTGAGTGATATAACGCTGATCACTCAAAAGCAGGCTTCTTGAAAGCTCTATGGCACCATCCCGCGTTGTGCGGAAATTATGCAGTGACACAATAATAATAGCACCAATCACCAGGATTACACTCAGTATAGGAATCAGGAACTGAGCGATTCGCCAGCGTCGATTAGACGGACTGGACATGGGATTGACGATTTCCTCTGCTGGCAAGAGCGTTATCCCCCTTCAATAACAATAAACAAACCCCAATATCCCCATATCGAGGATACACTATAAAAATGAAATAATTGTTCTTTAGGCGAATTTGATTATCATAAGAACCCTTATGAAATACAACCACATTTCCTGCCGCAGTGTTCTTTGCCTAAAAGGCTCAGACAGTATTCCCTTTCTGCAAGGCCTCATTACCGCAGATATCAAAGACCTAAAACCAGGCGAAATAAAGTTATCTGCCATGCTCAGTCCACAAGGAAAAATCCGCTACTTATTCTATATTTTCCGTACACAGGACGCCTTTTATCTTGATTGCTCTCAGGAACAGGCACCTTCCTTGTTAAAACAATTACTCACGTTCAAACTACGTGCTGAGATTGAACTGTCAATAACAGATTTAAATGTTTATGCCGGAACACAGGAAATTTCTCCTTCCTATGAATCACTGATCGTCGCCAAATGTGATGCTATGTCTATCCCTGGGTGGCGTGCCTTAAGTGTGCTCTCTCCCGACCTTCCTGGCGCTGGTGATAAAGAGTGGTTGAAACAACGCCTTCATGCCGGTGTGCCAGAGATGAATGATATCATCCCTGATAAAACAATCGCCCTGGAAGCAAATCTGGACTGCCTCGGGGCAATCTCCTGGAGAAAAGGATGCTATATGGGCCAGGAAGTGACTGCACGTTCACATTATCGTGGTCTTATAAGAAAACGTCTCGCTCTTGTGCACTTACAAAATGGCTTTTTCCCCTCAGAAAGCGGCACTGTGATTTCTGAATCCTCTCCTCCTATGCCGCTTCTTTCCCGTTATGAGAATTTAGCATTCATTATGCTTCCCAGAGCTCTATGGACCAATGCTGAACTGATTTATGAAGGCATGTCTGTCACTACAGCGTGTCCTGAGCATTTTATCCAAGCTTTTTCATCATAAGGACTTTGATCGTGACCTGGCATGCCCCTTCTTCTGATCTTTTGGAAAAGATCATACAAAGCATTAAATTTGATGAAAACGGACTAATTGCCGCCATTGCACAGGATGAGCATCAGCTCATTCTCATGCTTGCCTGGATGAATAAAGAGGCATTAACCGAGACACTCCTGACAGGACGCGTCTGTTACTATTCCCGTAGCAGGAAAAAATTATGGCGTAAGGGGGAAACATCTGGTCAGGAACAGAAACTCCTTTCCGCAGCACTGGATTGCGATGGAGATGCTTTATTAATGACCGTAAAACAACACGGTGTTGCCTGCCATACAGGACGTAAAAGCTGTTTCTATCAGCAGATTACGCCTGATGGCTTGCACCCTAATAGCGAGGTTCTTGTCACACCCGAAGTGCTTTACAGCAATCACTAACCTCTCAGAATCGTCGCATGATGAGCCATATGGTCTTCAATAAAACTTTGTACAAACCAATAAGAATGATCATACCCGGCATGGCGACGCAATTCTGCCGATTGGCCTGACCTTTTAAATGACACCGCTAAATCATCCGGTTTGAGATCATTCCAGAACTCATCTTCCAGCCCCTGGTCAACCAGGATGGAAGTTGGGTGTTTGTGACCATTTTCAAGCAACAGACAGGGATCATAATTTCTCCATTTCTGCACGTCACCGCCAAAATAGGCGTCTGTCACTTTCCATCCCCATTCAACTGAGGATGGATGACCTATGGGAGCAAAGGCAGAAACGCTTTTCCATTTCTGTGGGTTGCGCAAGGCAATCCCCAAAGCACCCATCCCTCCCATGGAGTGACCCATAATGCCACATTTTTCCGGGTCAATCGGGAAAAGAGATTCCATCAGGCGCGGCAATTCCTCTCCTGTAAAACTGGCCATTTTATAATGGTCTGCCCATGGCATTGCTGTGGCATCGACATAAAAACCAGCGCCAGCACCAATATATGGATCATCCATTTCCCCTCTTATTCCTGTATCGCGTGGTGACGTATCAGGAGCGATAAGTGCAAAGCCCCATTTTGCTGCAAAACGGACCACGTTCGCTTTGACGATGAAATTCTCGTAATTACACGTCAGACCAGAGAGGCAATATATGACGGGGTATTTCTCCCCCTCTTTGAGTTGAGGAGGCAAATACACGCTAATTGTCGTTTTGCTTTTTAAGGATTCTGAATAAAGACGAATAAAACGTAAAGTTCCTCCAAAACAGATATGGGATTCCACTGTTTCAAATGGCGTATTGCTCATTATTTATACTCCACAACAGTGCGAATGACTTCACCACGCTCCATCATCTCAAAGCCTTTATTGATTTCTTCCAGACTGATCTTGTTTGTAATGAGGTCATCAATATTAATCCGGCCTTCCATATACCAGTCCACAATTTTAGGAACATCTGTCCGCCCTCTAGCCCCACCGAAAGCGGAACCGATCCAACGCCTTCCCGTCACAAGCTGGAAAGGACGGGTGCTGATTTCCTGACCAGCTCCAGCAACACCGATCACACAGGAAACGCCCCACCCTCTATGAGCACTTTCAAGAGCCTGTCGCATAAGCTTCACATTTCCAACACACTCGAAAGTATAATCCAGACCACCACCCGTCATTTCAATCAGATGGCCTACAATATCTCCGTTTTCGCCTAGATCACGGGGATTCACAAAATCAGTCAGTCCGAAGAGACGACCCATTTTTTCACGTTCAGGATTAATATCAATTCCGATAATGCGCTTTGCCCCCGCCATTCTGGCCCCCTGGACCACATTCAGGCCAATACCTCCAAGGCCGAATACGGCAACACTGGACATAGGCTCGACTTTTGCTGTGAATAGCACAGCCCCAATACCCGTTGTGACCCCACAACCAATGTAACAGACCTTGTCAAAAGGTGCGTCTTTACGGATTTTTGCCAAAGCGATTTCAGGCATTACGGTATAATTGGCAAAAGTGGAACACCCCATATAGTGATAGACTGGCTTGCCCTTATAAGAAAAACGGGTTGTCCCATCAGGCATAAGCCCTTTGCCCTGAGTGGCTCTGATTGATGTGCAGAGATTTGTTTTACGAGAGAGACAGGACGGGCACTCACGGCATTCTGGCGTATAAAGGGGAATAACGTGATCGCCCACTTTCAGATTTTTAACACCAGGCCCAATCTCACGGACAATGCCAGCTCCTTCATGACCAAGAATAGAAGGGAACAACCCTTCAGGATCTTGACCGGAAAGAGTAAATTTATCAGTATGACAAAGCCCTGTAGCCTTGATTTCTACAAGGACTTCTCCTGTTCGGGGACCCTCCAGTTGGACAGTATCAATTACAAGAGGCTTCCCTGCCCCTAAAGCCAATGCAGCAAGAACGTCCATCAGATTTATTCCTTTCCAATATGTAACTTGTAACCATTGAATAAATACGTCTCTGTGTAAAATAGCAGAATTTTTCAAAACGTTCAGAAACAGGGAGCAGAACTATTGATCGTTAAAAGACAACAAGGCCTTATAATTCTTGTTAAAGAAACCTTACCTTCTCTAACGATTCTGGCGTTATGGGATTGCGTTGTCGTCATCATGTTCCAGATTTATCACCAGGAATGGATGGAGCAGCCTGCGCTTCCCATCTCACTTATGGGATCTGCCTTAGCGCTATTTCTAGGAATACGAAACAATGCCGCTTATGCCCGCTGGTGGGAGGGACGCACTTTATGGGGAAGCATTACAAATAATTGCCGCTCATTTGGAAGACAGGCAGCCTCTTTACTGAATGGTCGCCCTGACCTTGCCAAAGCAATGGCTGCTTATCCATACTTACTCAAGGCTGCACTCAGCAATAGTGAAGTTGGACCAGAGATCGATTCACTTTTGGACGACGAATGGAAAAAGCATGTCTTTTTATGTAGCAATCGTCCTAACGCACTTCTCTATGAAATTGGCCTTAAAGTTCGTGAAGAAGTTGATCTTTATAAAATTGATGGTGCCGTACATGGCACAATAGATCGAATTCTTTCTGATCTCGCCAATGCCCAAGGCGGCCTCGAACGCATTCAGAAAACTCCCTTACCCATACAATATTCAGTCCTTCCTGATATTGTAACCCACCTCTTCTGCATAATGCTCCCTCTTTCCGCTGTACAGACTTTAGGATGGATCACTCCATTAGGATCCAGCATTATAGGACTCTTATTCCAGATGCTGGACCGTAGTGGACGGGATTTACAGGAGCCATTTAGCAACACCGCTCATGCACTCCCTATGCTTTCCATGGCGCGTACTATAGAAAGAGACCTCCTCCAGCCTGTACATATGACGCCTCATGATATGGTTCCCGCTCATGATGGAATACAGCCATAAGGAATGACAATCTGACATAGAGACAAGGAGATTTTTTTTTGATATTATGGCCGCATGAGCAGCAATTTTAGAATGCCTCAAAGAGGCGGTGTTACTGAAGACATGGCACGCGATGCCGCTGAGCGTACAGCCCAGCAAAAAGATCCCGGCTTGAAAAATGATCCTTTTCAGGTTGGCGATTCAATCGTCTATGCAGCCCACGGTGTGGGTCGTGTCGAAAATATTGGCAATGTCGAAGTTGTAGGGACCATGATTGAGATGATTGAGATCTCATTCCCCGGCAACCAGATGACACTGCATATCCCCTTAGCCAAGGCCCGCAAATCAGGCCTTCGCAAGATTGCGACACGTGAGATTGTTGATAAAGCCATGGCGGTTGTGAAGGGGAAACCTCATATAAGCCGCGGTATGTGGGCACGTCGTGCAATTGCCTATCAGGAGAAGATCAATTCTGGTGATCTGATTCAGATCGCAGAGGTTTTGCGTGACCTTCGTCGTAATGTAGATAGTCTTGATGGCAGTTTTTCAGAACGCAAACTCTTTGAAGCCGCACAGGAACGCTTCGTCGCTGAATTGGCTGTTCTGGAGAATAAAGACTCCGAAACTGTGCTGAAAACACTCACAGAAACAATGAAAAAGGCCTGAGCCTTCTCTCTGGTTAATGATCTATGGCGTAATTCATATCATTAACCAGAACAATTTTTCTAACAATAATGGATCTGATGATCATTTTTAGTCTGGCCATGATTTTCAATCTGGATTTAAGATCAGTTCAATAATTTAAGCTATCCTGGCATAATAAGGATAATGGGGGCTTAATGAGGCCGATTATTGATCTACAGCCTTTGGCCCTGCTTCGCCATAACCAGATGCAAGACGCACTATCCGTCATAGAAAAAACGCTTCCGAGTGACGAATTACGTTCTTTCTGGAAAGGTAGTTACTATTTTCTCATAGGAGATTACACCCAGTCTGCCCGATATTTACGACATACGATTGAGAGTGGACTACAAAATCCTTTTTCAAGATTACAGGAACAATTGCAGACAGAGCAGGAAGAAGAATCTTTCTTACAGTTACTCAACACATACGAAAAGCTCTATAATAGTTCTGATGCTCTTATCGGGTTAAAAGGATTATCACTGGTACAGCTTCATCGTCTTTATGAAGCCGAGACACTTCTGAGAAGTAGTCTAAATCTTTCTCCCCATGCCTTCTCCCTTAAGACTGTTCTCGTCAAAATCCTTTGCGAACAGGGCGCTTTTGGAGAAGCGCTGAACCTGCTTCAAAAGCTCATGATCCAGTTACCTCATAACTGGAATGTCATGAATAATCTTGCCTATATCTATAACAATACAAATGCTGTGGAAGAGGCTCTAACACTTTATCGGCGCGCGATCGCCATTGCCTCACACGAGCCTCTTTTACGTTTAAACCATTCTATTGCCCTTTTAAAAATGGGGCGCTTCTCCCAAGGATGGCAGGAACATGAATGGCGCCTGAAACTCCCCTTCCATACATCTCTTCCTCCTCAGAAATTGTTGCCAACCTTGCAGCCGGGAACATCCTTAAAAGGCAAAAAGATTCTAATCACTCATGAGGAAGGTCTAGGGGATTCCATCATGTATTCGCGCTTTATTCCCCTCCTGGCTGAGACAGGTGCCGATATTCATGTCTGGGGAAGTGAGCAGCTATCCTCTCTTATAAAAAGGATAGAAGGGGTCGGCATTTCACAGGTCGGCGGAACGAGACCGGATTATGATTATCATTGTCCATTTATAAGCCTTCCCCGCGCCCTGAACGCCTATCCAGCTATGCCTTTCAGCGTCTCATCCCCCTATTTCTCCCCCTCTTCTAAAAAAACAGCGAAATGGCGTGACAAACTAGGTTCAATCCCGCCCCATATTCTGCGTGTCGGTTTGGCCTGGTCTGGAGGGATACATGAAAATGATCGCACTTCCCGCCTTATTGATTATCATCGTTCCATGAATTTAAATGAATTAGAGAGCCTTTTTGGAGATCCTCTCATTCAATATTTCAGTCTACAAAAAGGGCCAAGAGCCGTTCAGAAAGCCGCTTATTCCCGCTATCTTCTTGATTATATGGATGAGTGTAAAACAATGGAGGACACAGCAGCTTTTATTGAAGCTCTGGACATCGTTATAACAGTTGATACTTCTATTGTTCATCTGGCTGGTGCACTCGGAAAAGAAACCATTTTAATGGACCGTTTTTGTAATTGCTGGCGGTGGGGCATCAACCAGTCTGAAACAAGATGGTATCCTTCAATCCGCATCTATCGTCAGCCCTATTTCGGTGACTGGTATCCTGTCATTGAGAAAATCAAACAAGAACTCACTGAACGCGCTCTAAGCAAGGCCCTGTCTCAATAGTCAATTCCATAAGACAGCCCAAGTGAGGAACCGGGATCATTTTCCGGTGTTGTGAAACCGGTAATCTGCCCACCTGTGCCGACTGTTGTATTAAATTTGAGATGTTTTGTCAGATCAACCCGTACTTCTGCCTGTGTATTATTGCCAGAAAGCCCCTCTTTTGCACCAACATAGACGCCTTTCATCACATATTTCCCTGCTTCCAGGGTAGATTTTTCCTTACCATCCTTGCTTCCAGTGCTACTACCGACAGAAAGTTCATCCAGACCCAACCCATTCCTGACGACACTAAGAGGGTCAAAAGCTGACCCTCCCCCTATCTGAACAACAGCAGCCCCCAAAGCTGCAAGCTGGGTCGGTGATAATGACGCGCGCGTATTACCAAATAACAATACAGAGAGCACCTCGTCCTTCGGTCGCTGTGGCGCTGAAATAAAATTCAGCTTTGGATCACTTGCATAACCTGACACAAGCAGACTTGCCACGATCCCCTCTGCCGCTCTATCTGCCCTGAAATCAAGTGTTGGATCAAGCCTGTGCCCGACACCACTCCCATTAAACGCGACACGCCCTTTGGTAAAATTGAGACTGATCCCTGCGAGATTAAAACTGCCCCTTTTCAAATCAAACCCTCCTGTCACTTCCGGCGCAAGGTTTGTACCCCTCAGGTGCAGTTTCCCCATCATTTCAGCAAAAACACCGTGACCATGAACAAAAAGCTGTCCTGATGACAGAACATCCACATTCAGATTTATGATGAAGGGGGATGGAGGTTTTTTCTCCTGCTCTTTCCCCGGTTTTATCACCTCTAGCTGAGGTACCGAAGCCGGCATGGAATCAGGAATATTGATATTCGCTTCTGGAATCCTGATTGAACCATCAACATTAATTTCAGAACGTGCCTGACCATGAATATGGATTGATGAATCCAGGGTTTCCATAAGCAGATCACTGACGACTGGCTGAGCCTTATTCATGGAAAACATCAGATCGAATGGAATATTAGGGCGTAAAACTCCTATCTGCCCGGAAAGGGACATCGTCCCCTTTCCAGCTTTCAGACTAAAACTCTTCACCCTCAACTCATCATTCTGCGCAATGAGGTCAGCCTTTATATCTGAGAGGTGGACACCTTGTGCATAATGCGTAAATTCTCCCCCTACAAGGTGAACAGCTCCCGTAAGATCAGGATGATTCAGCTTGCCCTGGGCAGTGATATCCATATCTACCTGACCCTTTATCCCCATTCCTGAAGCACCAAGAACGGCATTAAGCAAAGTCAGATTCAATTTACCACTTGAGCGAATTGATAAAGCCCCTCCCTTAGAGAGTGGAATTGTCCCCCTGGCATGAGCTGTGAGCCTGTCTCCTGCCTGTGCATCAAGCTGTAACTGTACCTGCTTATGAGCCAGATTGGCTTTAGCAGAGAAAGAAGAACGCGGAAGAGAGGCGGCATATTCCGTATTTAAATAAAGATTCTGCCCCTCTGCTGTTACTGAGCCTGTTGGATCTGCCAGCGTGCCTGTCACCCTGCCTTGTGCTTTAAACGTCCCCCCGCCTTTTAGTCCGGGCATGAAAGGGGTTGCCAGAGCAGGGGTCACATGATCGAGTGAAAAACTCAGGTCAAGTTTAGGCTTAACCGTGCCATTTGCAGCCAGAATTGCAGGCACGCTCTGAGGGGTGGTGGCTGATAATTTAAAATGTTCAACACTTAATATTGTCCCATATCTGAGTGTTGCTGGTGACTGAAGACGTACTGTTTCTCCCTTGATCAAACCATCCAGCTTATTAATAGCTAATTGTGATGCAGGCAGATTTGCCAGCACTGCCAGATCAAGTCTGGCAGGGGCTTGCATCACGTTTTCAAATTTTCCGGAAAGGTTTAACCCAAGGGCTTTTTGCGGCCCCTTAATGGAAAAATGCGCACCTCCCTTTATGCCTTTTGCTTTAAGACCCTCTATCTGAGCAGATAAATCAAAAACTGGCTCGGTAGAAAGGTGATCAGCATTTCCGCTCAATGATAATGAGCGAATTGCATAATCTGCCATACTCAATTGTGACTTCAGGTCAAGATGAACACGCTCCTGGGATTTATCACCCTGCTCTTTGAGCGTATGGAACCCTAATGAAAGAGAACCCTTTACTGGCTGGCCGATCAATGAGGCAAAAGACTCAAATTTCGATAATGTTATATCCATTTCCCCACGGGGAATCTTCTTTCCCCGTGGAAGGTTAATATCTCCGTGTCCTTGTAATGTCTTCCACGCAAGATTACTGAGGGTCGCCCCCATATTCCCCTGTCGATCCTTATGAAAAGACAGATCAATCGATAGCGGAGCTTTATCAAGGTCCCCTTTCACCTGTACCTTGCCTTCAGGGAAGTCTGGAAGATGTTCCACTGCCATATCCACTATAACAGGACCGGGGCTAATATGGGTCGCAGAAGAGGAAAAACCAGCGACACTCTCAATATGCAAACTGCTTTTCAAATCATCTAACAGACCATTCATCGTCATATTGGCCTGGAGATGTCCCTGCACTATAGGAGAAACCTGCCTGAGCTCAGGCAACGACAGAAAGAGTTCAGAATTTAGGGTACCATGAGCAGCAGGATTTAAGGCAGCTTTCCCTTTGACCTGCAAAGCACGTCCTGAAATATTCAACCCTTCCAGAGTCATTAGTCCCTGGGCGTTACGCTGCATATTCAAAGAAAAACTGCCTTGTTTGCCAATAAGCCCTACAGCTTGTGGCAAACCAGACAGAACCTGAATCTCCCCCTTAACTCCCGCTTTAACCACCCCTTTCTCCCTTACCGGAAAGGCAAAATCTCCCGTCAAATGAGAGCGTCCCTCTAGGGTAATATTGGCATATTCTGCAAAAGGCTGGAGGGAGGGTAATTTCAGATCAAGTTTCCCTTTCAGAGCCGGCTTACCCACACCATCAAGAGAAAGCTGGATCAGCTCATGCTGCAAGCTGACTGTAAAAGGCTGAATTTTTCTGAAAGGATGGTAAATCCCCGTCAGATTTATAGGAGATGAATAAAATAACAGGGGCTTTTTTCCGGGAATCTTTAAACCCGCAACAGACCCTGTTAAGCGCAATTCCCCATTTGTATGAAATATCTTTTTCTTATCCCCTGTAAAATAGACATCAATCGAACGAGCCATAAGTCCGAAAGCAGCCAGATTATTAAGCTGGACTGACGCTTCTCCCGCAGGGGCCGTAAGAGAACCATCCAGTGATGCCTTGATATTAAGATGATCCCACCCAAGAGTTGGCAATAATTTCATCGCAGGGGACGAAGCGTTTAAAGAAATTCTGCCATTTTTTCTGATGAGATTCATCTGCCCGGATTCATGAAGTACAAGCTGCGTCTTCATATCCCGCCCGGCAGCCAGATCTATTTTCGTTCTGAATTTACGATAAGGGCCTTTGAAACTAATATTAACAGTCAGCGGATCAAGGGCTGGGATATGAAGCATTGTGCTCAGAAAGCCGTGCCCTCCCTCCTTGAATCTTATCTGACCATCAGCACGCCTTTTCCTTTTTTCAAGCTTTACGGAAAGTATTGCTGGCTCATCAAAACGCTGGGCAATAGCGTCAATCATTATGGAAGGGAAATTTTTAACACTAACGCCCTGGATAAAGGGATTAATACTCGAAATTTTCGCCTTGCCAGAAAGGGAAAGAAGCAAACGCTTCTGTGTTAATTCAGCGCCTATTTCAATATGAGGCGCATTCAGTGACCTTATATCAACCGCCAAAGGCAGATTAAAAGGCTTATCATTCGGGTCAGATGGTGGTGAAGGCTCACTGGAATAGGGCAAGCGCTCAAAAATAAAACGTTCAGCTGTAAATGTTTTTACCTTGGCTTTCATATGAAGCAAAGCCAAAGGTGACCATTTTAAATCTGCCTTATCAAGCTCAAGCCAGACTCCCTTCTCATCAACAAGGGTTAACTTCTGCAAATAGAGATGAGATGGCAAAAAGCCGGAAATCCCTTCCAGATGCACCATATTGCCCGTTAATGAGGGCATTTTTTCTTCAATAACACGCTGTACTGATGGCAGATTAAGACTTACAAGAAGGGCTGTAACACTCATGCCCATCACTGTCAGAATCAGGCCGAGAACCAGAATGACTATATAATAAAGACGGCGATGAAAACGCATCAGAATGTTTCCCCCAGCCCGATATAAAGCTCCCATTTATCGCCCCGTTCTGGACGGTGCATTGGAAGGGCCATATCCACACGGATAGGGCCAATAGGCGTAAAATAGCGCACGCCAGCTCCATATCCGACCCGCACCTTACCATGACCAGGCATGGAACCACGCCCAACCTGCCCGGCATCAGCAAAAAAAGCTGCCCCAAAACTTTTAAAAAGTCTCTGGCGGTATTCAACCGTTGCCGCATCCATAGAGCTCCCCCCAATCGCATATTTGCTATGCCGGAATTGGGGCCCTACTCCCTGATATCTATAACCACGCACTGTGGCCTGACCACCTGCATAAAGGCGCTGGTCTGGCGGAATGTCCCACGTATTCGCTCCCTGAATGGAGCCTATTGTCCCTCTTAAAGCAATGACACTCCGTCCCGGGCGTGAAAGACCGATATTATGCAGGTCAAAATAAGTTGAAATCTGACCATTCAAAATAGCAAAAAATGATGTCTTATGTTCCATCGATTCAGAAGGAGACGCAGATATGGATATTTTGACACCATGTGTCGCCGGCTCAATTGCATTAGGACGGTGTGTCGTATCATAATCAGCCCCAAGAGGCAGTGAAACTATAAAATAGTCCTGAGAATGGCCAAACTGTCTTATTTTTTCCTGCTCAAGGGCAATCGCCCCATTGACGTTCCACTCATCACCAACAGGCTGGGAAAAACCGCCTTTCATCAAAAAAGCTGTCTGATGATAGGAATATAATAGCTGACGGACAGCCTCTACCCTGAGATTCAGATTACGCCCGCGATCAAGGAAATCTGGTTTGCTGAAATCAACATAACCATCATAACCAAGCCCCTGCTGCGCGCTTCCGCCCAACCCTGTCGCAAGTGCTGAAACTTTCAGACGCTCTCCCCGCCCCAGAAAATTACGGTGCAACCAACTTGCCCCAAGCCGTCCCCCAAGATCAGTCGAAAATCCAACCTCACCAGAGACACGTCTACGCTTTCCTTCCTGAAAATCCAGATTAAGCGGCATCGCTTCATGAATATTTCTAACTTCACTCTTTTCAGGTGAAATTGAAATCACAGGAGGGGCATTTGTGATCTGAATTGAAGAAAAAAGACCTGTACTACTTAAATCCAAACGGGCTTTCTCAATTTCTGAAGGTTGATAAAGCTCACCTTCATGCAAAAGGATCCGTTTCTTTACATAATCCTGCTTAACATGTTTCAAGCCTTTAAAAGTAAGGGAGCCTACAACCAATTTTGGGCCTTTATCAATAAACAGTCTCACCGTGATGTTATGCTGTTCCTGATGAAGAATTGCCTGTGGTCGTGAGACAGTGGCCGTGCCATAACCTTCTTCAAGGAGAAAATCGCCTAATTTTGACTGAGCATCCAGAATCTTCCCGGCAATGGCCTCGTCCCCAACCTTTATATTCAACGCAGCCTTTTCTTTCTCCGTCAGGAAAACTTTCCGTGTAGAGGTCTCCAGACCTTTTTGGGGAGAAGAAAGAATGTCTATAGAGCCTATATGAAAAATCTGTCCTAATATAACCAAAACAGAAATTTTGACCGTTTTCCCGCTTTTATCCTGCTCAAGAGCCGTTAGCATAGCAGGGTCGCGCCCCTCATACTCATGCCCGTTAATTGTTACAGAAATCCTGAGCTTTCCGTCATAATAACCCTGAGACTGCAAAGCACCATTTAATCGTTCGTAATCACTGCGGATACGTCCGGCGAGTGCGTAAGCCCCGATCTGATGTGTTTTTTGTAACATTATGAGCTGGGAAGAAGCTTTTAAGGCATCATCAACCGCCTCATGAGACGTAGATTTAATCTGCGTCTCATAAGAGAATGTGATTTCCTTTTGTTCTGACGTGCTGGTTTCGGCAAAAACCTGCTGAATTCCAAAAAAACTGCCAACCGAAAGCGTCAAACACAAACCATATGTCCTTAAAGGCTTCACTATCTCTCCCTGAAGGTCACACCACCGCTCTTCCATATTGCCCAGATATGTTTCTTTTTACACAGCTACAAGCATGATGGATATGGCTGTACGCCCGATTTGCTTATTGTTTTCTTTCCTTCTAAGAGTGGATTAAGATTGTTTCTATACTAAAAACCCCTTATCAATCATTTTATGTCCGTTCCATATATGCCTCCCAACAAACAAAAAGCGGGGGTTTCTTCCCGTCCTGTTTTTGACCCTGAAGCTCTTTTTGAAAAAGATGAGCCTACGTCGCCACAATCTATTGCTCGTAACTTACGATGTACAGCCAGGCTTATAGCCGTATTGATATGGGGGTTTCTGGCTTGCTGCCTTCAGGCTTTTCTGATTCGGGCACCGGGCCGTCTTCATGTCAGATTTCCCTGTTTTTTCTGGAAAATTGTATGCAAAATCATGGGGATTCAGGTTAACCCTATTGGGAAACGGGCAGGCGGCATTTACACTGAAAACGACCTTAAGCAGGGCAGGAAACCTGTGCTGTTTATCGCTAATCACACGTCATGGCTTGATATTCTGGTCCTTGGTTCCGTATTGCCGACATTGTTTATTTCAAAACAGGAAGTCCGTAACTGGCCCTTGATCGGTATATTAACCCGCCTTGGAGGGACGATTTATATCAGTCGTAACCGTTTGGGAACAGGACATGAAGTCACTGAAGTCACCAATAGATTAAAGGAAGGCTATAATATCGCCCTTTTCCCTGAAGGAACATCTTCAGATGGGATGAGGGTTCTTCCTTTCCTTTCCTCCCTCTTTGCAATTGCTAAACCTGTCAAAAAGCGTGGACAGGCGGATGATGATCCTTCCCTGCCTCCTCCCCTGCTTGTTCAGCCTATTTCAGTTGTCTATGATCGATTAGAGGGGCTTCCTGTCGGAAAAAGCCGTCGTGCCTCTATATTCTCATGGTTTGGAGATATGGATCTGGCACCTCATCTCTGGTCATTAGGAAAATGGCGGTCAATGCGGGCCAGTGTTTATTTCCATCCTCCTCTTGACCCTGATAATTTCACTTCGCGAAAATTACTTGCGAACAAAACATATGAAATTATCCTTCAGGGGACTGAAGACCTTAGGCAAAATCGTCTTGAGAGCTGATTTTTGTAAAACATGACCTTCATTTGAAGCTTGATTTGAAGGCAGGCTTCTTATTATTGAAAGATTTTTCCTTCAGGGATGGTACTTCAGTTCTATATGTCACAGCTAGCAGCGTCTTCACAAACTGTTCGTGGTCTCCATATCATCACATGGGGGTGTCAGATGAATGTCTATGACAGCGCCCGCATGGCAGACGTCCTGCGTCCATTAGGATATGGTCCTGTTGAACGTGCCGAAGATGCCGACATGATCATCCTGAATACCTGCCATATCCGTGAACGTGCAGCTGAAAAAGTTTTTTCTGAACTGGGACGTCTCAGACTCATTTGCGAGGCCAACCTGGCAGAAGGACGCAAGACCCTCCTCGCTGTGGCAGGATGCGTCGCGCAGGCTGAAGGTGAAGAAATCCTGGCCAGGGCCCCTTATGTTGATCTGATATTAGGCCCGCAAACCTATCATCGTTTACCTGAAATGGTTGCCCGTGTTGCCAGAGCCGGCAAAACCATTATTGATACAGATTTCCCTGTTGAAACAAAATTTGATTTCCTGCCTGAAGATTCAGCCCCACAAACTTCAGGCAATCTGACTGCTTTCCTTACAATCCAGGAAGGCTGTGACAAATTCTGTTCATTCTGTGTTGTTCCTTATACACGTGGTGCAGAAACGAGCCGTCCTGTTCCCTCTATTATGGCTGAAGCGACACGACTGGTTGAGAGTGGCGTAAAAGAAATTACCCTTCTGGGGCAGAATGTTAATGCCTTTCATGGACAGGAGAATGATAAAATAATCAATCTTGCTGGCCTCGCAGAAAGATTGAGTACTATCCCCGGCCTGAAACGTATCCGTTATACAACGTCCCACCCGCGTGATATGGAACAAAGCCTGATTGACGCTCATAAAGATAATCCCCTTCTGATGCCATTCCTGCATTTGCCTGTGCAAAGCGGATCAGACCGAATTCTCAAAGCCATGAACCGCAATCATACTGCTGACGAATATCGGGAGATTATCCGTAATTTACGCAAGGCCCGACCTGATATTGCCCTTTCTTCAGACTTTATTGTCGGCCACCCTGGCGAAACAGAAGAGGACTTTGAAGCGACCATGCAGCTTATCCGCGATGTGACCTTCGCGGGCGCCTATAGCTTTAAATATTCTCCCCGTCCTGGTACACCTGCGGCAGGGCAGCCTTTTCAGGTTGATGAAGAGATTAAAGACAGAAGGCTTGCGGCGCTTCAGGCACTTTTACGTGAACAGCAGGATGCTTTTAATGCCTCCCTTCTTAACACAACCCAGGATATTCTGGTTACTGGCACTGGACGCAAAGCAGGGCAGTTAAGTGGACGCTCGCCCTATCTGCAACCTGTCCATTTCGAGGGAGATCCATCCCTGATTGGGCAAATTGTGAAAGTCCATATTACTGAACAGCTTACGAATTCCCTCGGAGGCGTTCTTGGCGAAGAGAGAAAAAGCTTTTGAAAGATTTATCCTCTCAATCATTATCCTCTTCTACCTACTCCGAGGATAAGCACTCTATCACATTGCGTTTTGAAAATAACGTGATTCTAAAACGCATTCTCGGGGAGCATGACCGTCACCTTGTTCAGCTAGAACAAGGGCTGGGTGTGCGCCTTTCCTGTCGGGGAAACCGCATTGCGATTATGGGAACCACCGAAGCGGTTTCCCAAGCGGAAGCAGCCTTTGAAGCCCTACATACCTTGGCTAAAAAAGAAAAGTCCATTGATTCAGAACAGGTTATGGGAATCATAAGGCTTGTTTCCATGCCTACATTACGCCCTTTCAGCTCTGTAAAGAAAAGCGACCCAGTTCTCGAACAGCTTCCCAGCTTTCAGACAAAACGTGGTGTTATTACGCCCCGTTCCCAAGGACAGGCTGCTTATATGGCCAATCTGGCAGCAAACGAACTTGTTTTCGGGCTCGGACCTGCTGGCACAGGGAAGACATATCTGGCAGTTGCACAGGCAGTCTCATTATTTCTATCAGGGCAGGTGGAACGGATTATCCTGTCCCGTCCGGCTGTCGAAGCGGGAGAAAGGCTAGGCTTCCTCCCTGGCGATATGCGTGAAAAAATTGATCCCTATCTGCGCCCACTTTATGACGCCCTTCACGACATGATGCCCGGTGATCAGATTGCCAGACGCATGGCAAGTGGTGAGATTGAAGTTGCTCCGCTTGCCTTTATGCGAGGCCGCACACTTTCTCATGCCTATGTCATTCTTGACGAAGCCCAGAATACGACACCAGCACAGATGAAAATGTTCCTAACCCGTATGGGAACTGGGACACATATGGCTATTACAGGTGATTTGAGCCAGATCGACCTTCCTCCGGCAATGACATCAGGACTTAAGGAAGCTGTTTCCACACTAAAAAATGTCCCTGGAATCGGCTTTTCCCACCTCACATCCTCTGATGTCATCCGTCACCCACTTGTCGCCCGTATTATTGACGCTTACGATCAACTTCCCCCTGCTCCTTCTCACAACCCCTACTCACGAGTTCGTCATGATTCCCCGAAATCTTCTATCAGAAGATAAGTCTCTTACGGATATTTCCGTAATGATTGATGACAGAAAATGGCGTCTTTCAGGAAACTGCCCCGAGAAACTAGTTTCCAAGGCCCTGGTAGCGACCCAGAGGCTTTTAGGAGAAAGTTTCATTGCATGTTACCCTGAGTTCGTTTTTGCGACCGATCATATGATCAAAAAGCTTAATGCCCAGTTTCGTGGGAAAAACAAACCAACCAATGTTCTGACATTTGAACCATCTTCCCCTGGTGAAGGTGGCAGCATCATTCTTGCATTTGAAACCATAGAACGGGAATCCCGTGATTCAGGAAAGAGTTTGAAGGCTCATAGCACTCATCTCATCGTCCATGGACTTTTGCACCTTGCCGGGTATGATCACCATCATCCCGGAGAGGCCAGAACTATGGAAATGCTGGAAACACGCATATTGAGGCAAATGGGCTTTGCTGACCCATGGAGAACCCGACGGAGATTAGCCATATGACACAGTCCCCTTCTGAGCGGTCTCAGCTTCTGAAATTTTTCAGTCGTAAACCCCGTTCAATAAGCGTGCGTCAGGCTCTTACAGATCTCGTTAAAGACTCTTCAACCCTTTCAAAAACATCTGAAGACCCCTCTGAGCTTGATCGACAGGAGCGTGCCCTTATTCTTAATGTCCTCCATCTACGAGACATCACCGCCGATGATGCCATGGTACCACGGGCAGATATTGTTGCCATGCCTGATGACCTCACCTATGAAGATGCCCTGGCACTTATGAGAACGGAAAATCACTCTCGTCTTCCTGTTTATCACGAAGAGCTGGATGATATTGTGGGCATGATTCACCTTAAGGACCTTATTTCATATAATGGCCCTGTCAGCGAATTTGACCTCCGAAAACTCCTTAGACAGCCTCTTTTTGTTGCCCCAACAATTCCTGTGCTTGATCTTATGCTTCAGATGAGACAACGCCGCACTCATATGGCACTTGTTATTGACGAATATGGCAGCATTGACGGTCTCGTCACAATTGAAGACCTAATTGAAACAATTGTTGGCGATATTTCTGACGAACATGATGAACCCGTTACAACACCGTGGCGTGAAAGGGCAGATGGGGCGATTGATCTCGATCCACGCCTGCCTATTGAAACACTGGAAGAAAAACTCGGCCCTGTACTGACTGAAAGTGAACGCGAAGCAGAAATAGAAACAGTCGGTGGCCTCGTCTTCAGACTGGCTGAACATGTCCCTACCCGTGATGAAGTCATAACCCATCCCAGTGGCTTAATCTTCCGTGTCATGGATGCTGATACACGCCATATTCTGGCATTACGCATGCGTATCCCTGATGATTGGACCGAAAGACATAAAGATGGTACAAAAACAGGAGATGATGACCATCAGGTTACTTGACATGTAGTTTTTCCCAGCTTTCTTTTTGAGACTTTGACTGAATTTATTGTTAGGATGCCATATGAATAAGCTATTTCTTTCTCGTCGTTCTCTCTTAAAAGCTGCGCCTACTCTGGCCGTCAGTGCCAGTCTTATAAAAATAGCGAAGGCCGGCACAAATGCAGATCCACGTCTTGGCTCTCGTATTATCGGCGATCCGAAAGCCCCTGTCCTTGTTCAGGAGTGGTTTTCCCTCACATGTACGCATTGTGCTCACTTTGCGACGGAAGAATTCCCTAAAATCCGTAAGGAACTTATTGAAACAGGAAAAATCCGCTATCAGTTTCATGATTTCCCCATGGACCGCGTTGCCTTGACGGCCGCAATGATCGCACGTTCTCTGCCTGAATCACGCTATGAAGCCTTTATCAGCTCACTATTCTCACGTCAGATGAAATGGGCTTTCGCTGATGGAGACCCCCTACAGCATCTCCGCCAGGAGGCCGCCCTGGCTGGTGTTTCCAGCACCCAGTTTGACGCAATTCAGAACGATCAAGAATTTACCAAGACTTTGTCAGAGCAGATTACTGCTGACATGAAAAAATATGACATTCAGGGAACACCCTATTTCCGCTTTAATGAAACACCTTATGCACAGGACCCTGAAACATTCGAGAAATTTTCAGACCTTGTCAAAGAAGCTTCAAAATAATTTAAGAAGCTAGATGACTGCCAGTAACAAACCCCATTTTACCCGCCTGACGATCGCTGGGTTCAAAAGTTTTGCCGATGAAGTAACGGTAGAAATTCTGCCCGGCCTGACGGGAATTATCGGGCCTAATGGCTGCGGGAAATCCAATATCGTCGATGCACTGCGCTGGGTCATGGGAGAAAGCTCTGCCAAGGCTCTGCGTGGTGGCGATAGTGATGACCTCATCTTTGCTGGCACAAATGCCCGGTCAGCTCGCAATCTTGCACAGGTTTCGGTCCAGATTGATGATGCTCAGGGTCTGGCACAATCTCCATTTCAGGAATGTGCAGAACTGGTTATTTCACGTCAGGCTGAACGGGGCAGTAATAGTACTTACCGTCTGAATAATACGGTTGTACGGGCCAAAGACATTCAGATGCTCTTTGCCGATATGGATTCCGGCGCTCGTAGCTCTGCAATTATAAGTCAAAATCGCGTTAGTCAGATTATTGAGGTTAAGCCTGAAGAAAGACGCGTCTTACTTGAAGAAGCCGCAGGGATAAAAGGGCTCTATGTCCGCCGGAAAGACGCTGAAACCAAGTTAAAGCAGGCACAGACCAATCTGGAACAGGCGCAGATTCACCTCGATAAGCTTAATGACCGGATTAAAACACTCTCTGAACAAAGCGAGCAGGCAAAAGCCTATCGCACTTTGTCAGAATCCATAAGAAGCACCGAAACAGAGCTTTTACATCTGCGGCATAATCAGGCCCGTATCAAGGTAGAATCCTCTCAAAATGAGCTTTCACAGGCTAAAGAATCCCTGGAAAAAGCAGCCACTTCCCTACATGAGAAAAAAGCTGCTTTTGAAGCGCTACAGCAGGAGCAAAACGCTCAGAAGGCGCAATTAGACCAGCTTCGCCCCCGTTTGGAAGAACAAAAACTTCAAATGGAGATTGCCCAGAATAATCTGTCCCATATCAAAAAAACATGGGACGAACGCTCGGAACAATTTAACGAGCTTAAAAACACGCTGGATGATAAAAATAACGAGCTCACAGCTCTCCGTCAGCAGGAAACAGCTTATAACGAAAATCTGGCGACGTTAAACAAGGATTACGATCCTTCCATCGACCTGATTTCTGAAAAACAAAAAATAGACAGACAGGAAAAAGATCTTGATGATTGCAAATCTGCCTATGATAAGGCCAAGGAGGACTATCATCAGGCAACACTCCGTTATGAAACGGCTAAAAACCAATGTGATGCTCTTCGTCAACATTTAAAACAAAGTCAGGATAGTCTCGATCAGATACAGGTCGAGCTTCAGAAAAATGAGCAGATATGCTCTAATTCCTCTCTCGTCACACAAGCTGGAGAACAGGCTGAACTGGCGCGCCAGACCCTTATCAAGGCAGAGCAGGACAAAGCAGCTTACAGCGACCTATGCCAGGAACAGAAAATTTCTGTTGAGAAAGCGAAATCTGCTCTTGAAGCTAACATACAACGCCAAAAACATCTTTCAACCCAGGGTAACCTGATTTCTGAAAGACTAAAAACGCTCGAAGTCAGGCATCAGAAAAGCTTATCTGAGCAGAAATCCCTTGAAACATCCATTATTTCTCCTGAGACACTGGAAACACAGAAACAGGCTCTATCCAAAGCACACGCATTACTGGAGGAAGCCGACGCCGCTGAAAAAACAGCACGAGATGCGCAGGATAAACAGGAACAAATATGGCTTAAAGTCCGGACTAGTCAGAAAGAAAAGACACAAAAACGAAAATTGCTGGAACTTGAAATTGAGCGTCTGGAACATCTTCAGCAAACAACGGCTCAACATCTTGTTCAGGCTCAAAAAGCGCTCTCGGAAGCCCAGTCTGAAAAAGACTCTCACAGCGATCTGGACGTCATTCGTAATAATCTTGCTGATAAGCAAAAACTTTATGACAATGCCCTGCAGGATATGAAATCCTGGCAGGAGGCATTAAAAAGTTCTTTCAACAAACTTTCAGATACGCGCAGGCAACTTCATCAGCAGGAATTACAGCTCCTTCAGATTAAAGGAGAAGCCTCCGGCCTGGAACATTCTCTTGAAATTTCTTCAGGTGATGACAGTCCCTCCTTATTCACCTCCCTTGAAGTTGATCCAGATTATGCTCATGCGCTAGCGGTTGCCTTGAGTGATGCACTCAATGCCGTATTGATCAGTGATGATTCCATCCAGAAAAAGATTCCTTATAAACGGGCCTGGCGTAAGCTTCCGCATCACCCTCCCCTTCCGTCACCTCTTGAAGGCCTTCAGACACTTTCAGACTTTGTCAAAGCTCCTCCTGCCTTATCAAGGGCCCTGAACGCTGTTTATATCATCGAAGACACATCACAGGCCCCTGCCTTACAGACTAGTCTTGTCTCAGGTGCATCGCTTATTGCGCGTGATGGTTCACTATGGCGCTGGGATGGATATGTTCAAAGTCCCGATATTCAGCCATCAGAAACAAGAAAGTTACAGAATCTGCAGAGATTGCGGGAATTACGCGACCAGGGCAATTCATTAGAGCAAACATCGAAAAAAGTGAGCGCCCTGCTTGATGAGGAACAGAATAATAACAAGCTTCTTCAAGCCAAAATTGAAACGCGACGTGATGAAGCAATCACCCTCGAACGTGATCTCTCTCACTTACGTTTTCAGGTTAAGGAACAGGAACATAGTCAGGAGCTTTCTGACAAGCGCCTCAATTACGCCCAGACTCAGCTGGACAAATATATTGCAAGCCAGAATGACGTTAAGAATAACATCACTGGCCTCAAAGAAACCCTTGCAGAGCTAAATGATGATCCGACTGAGACCCATTTGGAAGAACAGAAAACCATTACAGCACGCGAAGCTGTGATTGAAGCTCATAACAAACGTGCAGAATCTTATAAAAATTTTAGTATTGTCGAACGTGATTATACCCAGATTCAGTTACAATCTGACAATATACAGTCTCGTTTAAAAGATGTCTCTGCCACCCTCAAACATATCGAAGCCGATTTTCAGACACTTTCAGATCAAAAGAAAAGTTTTGAAACTGAGCTTTCCCAAATGGATTTGGGAGAAACTCAGAAAAGACTTACAGAACAACAATCAGAACTCAATGATAGGCTCACGACATTAGGACAGCTGGAGACGCATTATCAGGCTCTCCGCGCAGATTATGACCGTGCCCAAAACAAACTTAATATTCTGACACAGGAACAGTCCGCCTCCATAGGCAGACGTGATACGCTGCGACAGCAGGCCAAAACACAACAGGAGCTATGTCTTTCCCTTGATAAGGAACTGAAACAGGCCCTGACCACCATCGAGAAAATGCCCTCTCTAGAAGATGGAGCCAAAACAGTTGAGAATTTACAGATAAAATTCGAAAAAGACAGATTCTCTTTTCAGGAAAATCGTGCCGCTTATGAAGCACTTGAGCAAAAAACGCGCTCTATTACAGAACAGATACAAGCTATAACACTCAAGCTCCAGAATAGCGAAAATGATAAGACGCGTTTATCAAAGGAAGTTCATGACCTAAAACAGAAAAAACAGGTTTTTGAATTATCACTTCAAACTCAGGAAAATCCGGCTCAGCTGTCAGAACAGGTTGAAGCGTTGAAATCATCCTATGAAAGCCTGAAAACCCGTTATGACGAAGCAGATCAGAAACTTTCTTTACTGACAAAAACCCTTGATACAAGCCGTGACGAGCTTGCCTCTCTACAAGACCTGCATACGACAATAAGAGAAAAATCAAGTGGCCTGACTGAGCGTTTAACGCAGGCACAAAATCAGCTTGAACAGTTAACCACGCAAGAACCTCTTCCTAATCCTATAGAAAATACACCTCTTCAAAGCGATCTTTCTGGAAAAAGCGAAACATCATTACGCCGTGATATTAACAGGCTCCAACAAGAGCGCGATCAGTTGGGGACTGTCAATTTGAAGGCAGAAACAGAACATGATGAAGCCACAAATGAAGCCGATGCGCTCACAAAAGAGCTCGCCGAACTCACTGAGGCTATAGAGAAGCAACAAAAAATTGTTTCGACAATTAACCGTGAAGGACGGACACGTTTAAGTGCAGTCTTTGCAGATGTTGACCAGCATTTCCAGGCACTTTTTTCCCGTATATTTGGTGGAGGAAAAGCACATCTGGCAATGATTGGAAGTGATGACCCTCTGGAAGCAGGACTGGAAATTTACGCACAGCCACCTGGGAAAAAACTTTCAACGCTCTCATTGCTCTCTGGGGGAGAACAGGCACTGACAGCACTTTCGCTCATCTTTGCTGCTTTTTTCTGTAACCCTGCCCCTATTTGCGTCCTTGATGAGATTGATGCTCCCCTGGATGAAGCAAATGTCGAACAGTTCTGCCGTTTAATTATCGACATAAACAAACAAACCGACACACGCTTTCTGGTTGTTACACACCATCAGGTAACGATGGCTCATATGAACCAGCTTTACGGCGTTACAATGCAGGAGCGTGGCGTTAGTCGCGTACTATCTGTTAATCTTAGTGATAGTTCCAAATTCATAGGGAGTTGACGTTTTTCTCTTTCAGGGCGCAGAATAAGAAACTGCCTTACTGAATTTTGAGAGGTCATTCCCATTTTCACTAACCCTACCCTGAATGAAACAATTTTAGAGCGTATCCGCAAACATGGTATACGTGTGGTAGGAGACGTGCATGGAGACATTGAAGCATTCCGCCACGCTATAGCGACCGAACGCTACGTTATTCAGCTGGGAGATCTTGTCGATCATGGGCCTGACAGTGCTGGCGTCCTAAAATTAATGCTCACGATGCTTTATGAGCATAAAGGCATGTTTGTCCTCGGCAATCATGACCGTAAGCTGGCGCGCCTTTTGGAAGGACGTCAGGTGCATTATGACCAAGCCCTAGAAACAACACTCCATCAGGTCAGGTCCGCCCCTCACAAGGACTTTGAGCATAATGTTTATCATATGATTGCCAAAGCACCTGTATGGCAACGAATCAATCAGACCTTTTTCCTGCATGCCAGTTTTCATACCCTCATGATTACCATGCCTCCTCCTGAAACTGGTATAAACAAGCTATCAGCTCCCATTTCACGCGCTCTTTTTGGAGAAACGACCCACCAGTTACAACCAGATGGTTATCCTGAAAGACGTCTGAACTGGATTCATAGAGTACCACACGGTATGACTGTTTATGTTGGCCACGATCAGAGATCAACAGATGGTCGCCCTCACCTGAAGGAAGGCAGACTGGGTGGGAGGACGTTCTTCATGGATCTTGGTGCTGGCAAGGGCGGACACTTAGCATGGATTGACATTAATGACTTCTGACAACAACAAAGATAAAGATTACCTAGAACCATTATGGCGGCTGCGTAAAAGCATTGATAATATTGATGCAGCTATTATTTATATGCTTGCAGAACGATTTAAATGTACAAACGAAATAGGGAAGTTTAAAGCTAGTCATGAACTCCCCCCTACTGATAATCAGAGGGAAGCCGAGCAGGCAGAAAGATTATATTCACTAGCTCAAGATGCGAATCTTAATCCAGATTTTGCCGATCGCATTTTCAGAACAATAATTGATGAAGTTGTTCAAAATCATAGAAATATAAAAAAAGCAATAGATTCTATTTCTCAAAAAAATAATCAATAAATATATTGTAGAAATTAAATCTTTTGTTTTTATGCACGAAAATGTGTACACTTTAGAGGCTTTTCCGAAAGCCTAAAATCCTTCAAAAGGGGGAACAGGTCTAACACCTGTTATGAGGTGCTCATATGCTCTCTTCTACAAACACGTCACAAAGACCTTCGACACTAGGTGGGTTACTCACCATGCTCGTTGGCCTCGTAATTTTTCTCTTTGGCCTTTACTTCATCATTGAAGGTGCAGTTCTGGTCTCTTATGGCGGCTCCTGGTATTATCTGCTAGAAGGCGTCCTTTTCCTTACCCCAGGTGGCATTCTTATGATGATGCGTCGTCCTTTGGGGTGCTGGCTTTTTCTACTCGGTTGGGTATTAACATTCCCATGGACGGTTTATGAAGTCGGTTTTAACTGGATCGGCTGGTTACCTCGCCTTATGGGGCCTACTCTTATTGCCGTTCTGACCGTAATCTGCCTGCTCATGCTGAATGGCCGTAAAAGGAGCGCTTAATATGCGTAATTCTACGATTTTCAAGGCGCTCTTCCTGAGCACCGCGCTAGGCTCCGTTCCTGCTCTGGCACAAGTCCCTCCTACGGATGCGCCTCCAGGACCAGGCAATGCCGGTGAGGCCTTTCACGGAGATCCGGCCTATCCTTATCAAGGTGGGCCATATGCTGAAGCTGCCAAATCGTCAGTCTTTACATCTCCTGATCCACTGGCACCACAACCAGCAGGCATCAATTCTACCAAGATCCCTGATATTGGTGAAATTGCTCCTGATCAGGTTCCAGCAATGGTTCCACAGGAGACCGATAATCCCAAGCCAGAAGATTGGCCCTCTTACGGAAGAGATGAATATCAGACCCGCTATTCACCTCTGAATCAGATTACTCCTGAAAATGCAGGCAAGCTCCAAAGAGTTTTCGTCTATCACACAGGAAGTCTGGTTCCTAAAGGAAAAGCCAATAAATGGGCTGCTGAAACCACCCCTATTAAAGTTGGTGATTCCCTTTACCTCTGTTCAGCTTTGAACGACATGATGCGCGTTGATGCTACAAACGGTAAGGAAATCTGGCGTTATAATGCAGGGGTTGCCTATGAAAGCATCCCTTATACCGCAGCATGTCGAGGTGTTGTTTACTATACCTCTTCCACAGTGCCTGAAGGACAGCCTTGCCATAACCGTATCATTGAGGGGACGCTGGATATGCGTCTTATCGCTGTTGATGCGAAAGACGGCAAACTCTGTGAATCCTTCGGCCATAATGGTCAAGTTAATCTGATGCAGGGGCTTGGCTATGCCGTACCTGGACAGGTTTCTCTGACGGCAACACCACCTGTCGTTAATGGTGTTATCGTCGTAAATCACGAAGTTCTGGACGGGCAACGTCGTTGGGCGCCTTCTGGTGTTATTCGTGGTTATGATGCAGAATCTGGCAAATTTGTCTGGGCTTGGGATGTCAATAATCCGACAGACCATCACCAGCCTGCACCAGGTCATGTATATAGTCGTGGGACACCGAACTCATGGACAGGCATGACAGGCGATAACAAGCTTGGTCTCGTCTATGTTCCAACCGGAAACTCCGGGGCTGATTACTTCAGCGCCATGCGCAGCCCGGCAGAGAATGAAGTGTCTTCAGCAGTGGTCGCACTTGATGCCAAAACTGGTGAAAAACGCTGGGTATTCCAGACCGTGCATAAAGACGTCTGGGACTATGACATCGGTTCACAACCAACATTGTTCGACTATCATGCCGATGATGGCACGGTTATCCCAGCTCTAATTCAGCCTACAAAACGTGGTCAGACATTTATTCTCGACCGTCGTACTGGTACCCCTCTTCCAGGGTTCCCTGTTGTTGAAAAAGCGGCACCATCTCCAGGGAATATTCCTGAAGATCCCCGTTCACCAACACAACCATGGTCAGTTGGCGTTCCAAGACTTGGCTTCCCGGAATATAAAGAAGCGGACATGTGGGGTGTTTCACCACTTGACCAGCTATATTGCCGTATCAAATTCCTGAAGGCCGACTACGTTGGTGAGTTCACGCCTCCAAGCATCAAACGTCCATGGCTGGAATATCCTGGCTATAATGGTGGTAGTGACTGGGGTAGTGCTTCTTACGATCCCAAGACAGGCATCCTTCTGGCTAACTGGAGCAACACGCCCATGTATGACCAGCTGGTTGACCGTAAAACTGGCGATAAACTCGGCTATATTCCTGTAGATTCTCCTCAGTACAACCCAAATGGTGGTGGCGCTGAAGGTAATGGAGCTATGGGTGATACACCTTATGGTATCTCTGTCAGTCCTTTCTGGAACAGCTTTACAAAGGTTATGTGTAACAAGCCTCCTTTTGGCATGATTACTGCAATTGACCTTAAAGCTCATAAAGTTCTATGGCAGAAACCACTTGGGACAGCCCGCGCCAATGGACCTTTTGGTCTTCCAACATTCCTGCCTCTTAATATTGGCACACCAAATAATGGTGGACCAATCCAGACAGGTGGTGGCGTTGCTTTCATTGCAGCCGCAACGGATAATCTTATTCGTGCGATTGATATGAAAACAGGTAAAGTTATCTGGAGTGATGTCCTGCCAGGTGGCGGACAGGCAACACCTATGACTTACTCTGTTAACGGACGCCAATATGTTGCTATTCTGGCTGGTGGTCACCACTTCATGATGACCCCGATTTCTGATGCACTGGTTGTCTATGCACTCCCTGAAGGAACCAAATAAGAGCTTATTTTCTTAAAAGGTTCTTACAAGATAAAAGGGGCGGTAGGTTCATTCCTATCGCCCCTTTTATTATTTTTACATCTATGATTTTTTATTACTTGCAATTATCCATTTCTTTATCGAAACTACTATAACCAGTTCATGTTACCGGTAATATGAGAGGAATTTTTCGTAATGCCAGATGAAACAAATGAAACACTCTCTTTCACTTTTCCTGTCATCCACGGAACTATGGGCCCTTCAGTCCTGGACCATCGACGTTTACCGCAAGAAGCTGGATTATTTACGTTTGACCCTGGCTTTGGTTCTACAGCAGCCTGTAAAAGTAAAATTACTTATATTGACGGCGAAAAAGGAATTCTCCTCCATCGTGGCTACCCCATAGAACAACTGGCGCTTCAGACTGATTATACAGAAACCTCTTATCTCCTGCTTTATGGAGAATTACCAACCAAAGATCAGTATGAGAAATTTTCAGCTGATATGGCAACACAGCGCCTGTTGCATGAACAGATTCGGAACTTTTTTAATGGCTTCCGGCGCGATGCGCATCCAATGCCTATTTTATGTGGAACTGTTGCTGCTCTCTCTGCCTTTTATAGCGATGGCCTTGATATTAATGACCCTGCTCAACGCGACCGTTCAGCTCGGAGACTTATTTCCAAGGTTCCGACAATCGCTGCATGGGCCTATAAATATAGCCGTGGAGAACCTTTTGTTTATCCTGAGGAAGACCTTTCTTTCTCAGAAAACTTTCTGAACATGCTCTTTAGCCGTCCTGGCAGGCATTATAAGGTAGACCCTGTCCTGGCACGTGCGCTTGACCGCATTTTTATTCTTCATGCTGACCACGAACAAAATGCCTCCACTACGGCAGTCCGGCTGGTTGGCTCCACAGGAGCTAATCCATTTGCCTGTATATCAGCTGGGATTGCCGCCCTTTGGGGGCCAGCACATGGAGGCGCTAACGAAGCCGTGCTGAATATGTTCGATCAAATTGGTAATAAAAAGGAAATTCCTTCTTTTCTGGAAAAGGTCAAGGACAAACATTCCGGCATAAGACTCATGGGCTTCGGGCATCGTGTTTATCGTAATTTTGATCCACGGGCAAAATTGATGCGGGCTACATATTACGAAGTAATCGAGACACTGAATATCAAAAGGGATCCTTTCTTCGACCTTGCTAAGGAACTGGAAAAAATTGCCATTGAAGACGAATATTTTGTCACGAGGAAACTTTATCCTAATGTAGATTTTTATTCAGGTCTCATCCTTAAAGCTTTGGGCATCCCTACAACTATGTTTACAGCTCTTTTCGCCGTTGCGCGGACAGCAGGCTGGGTAAGTCAGTGGCTGGAGATGATGGCTGATCCAACCACACGCATTGCAAGACCACGTCAATTATACATAGGAGAAAAGGCACGAAATGTAATTCCAATGGCAGAAAGAAAATGAATTAATAAAAAATAAGACCGCATTAACCGAAAGAATGCTAGATTTATCAGAGGCATTTTATAATAAGAAATGGATAAGTTATTTCCTCATCCTTATTATAAAACCGCCTTCATCTGTCGGAATCACTCTTACAGGAAGGATAAACAATGCGTAAATATTCTCTTTATGGGTTAACCTTTATTTCAGCTCTGGGGCTTTGTGTCGCTGCTCCTTCCTCCTTCGCTGATGAAGCCAAAAAGACTGAGAAACCAGTTGCTAAACCTGTTGGTCACATTCATTTTACGACGCGTTCTGCTGATTTGGGCGTTGGCTATACATGGGGTGAAGGAACTCTCACCTTTCGTGGAAAAAAACACCGATTTAGCATTCATGGCGGAAATATCGCTGCATTAGGTTACTCCAAAATCAATGCTGATGGAGATGTCTTCAATCTCAAACATCTTCATGATTTTGACGGCGAATATGGCTCTGCCGCAGGCGAAGCAACAGCAAATGAAGGCGTCGGCGGTGCACTACTCTCCAATACTAACGGTGTACACCTGAAAATTACATCTTCAAACCGTGGAGCCCGCCTCGCCGCAGGAGTTCAGGGATTGAAGTTCACATTAAAAGATTAAATCAAAAATAGCCCTGTTTTTCAAACAAACAGGGCTATTTTTATTATAATACCTACTGCACATATTAATTTTATATAGAACATATTTTAAATTGTTTTATTAATTAAAAGTAATAATATAATATATTCTCAAAAATATAAATATTAATTATTTTTGACAACAAATACATATTAAGTAATAAAAAATTAATACATATGATAATATACGAAACATTAATTAAGATAAGTTAATATTTTTGTTTCATATATATTAATATATACCACATATACAAACAGCACCGTATTACTCCTGAATGAAAATTAAGGATTGAAAACTGTGACTGGCAATAAAATCCGTAAAAAAAATACCACTAAGACCCATTATAAAGAAAAAAAAACTCATCTGAACAATCTCAATATTTCAGTCAATGTCATCGCTTTACTCAGTGGAACAGGACTTTTATCAATCTCTCCGAGCATCGCTTATGCTGAAAATTCTGATGTCACATATTCCCCAGAACAAGGACAGTCTATAAGTATAACGATGCCTATAACAGGCTTTGATACGTCAATTCTACATAATGGTCCTGGTACTACCATACTCTCTGTTAGAAATGACTATCATGGCGCAACGAATATACAACAGGGAACCCTCTCCCTTGCCGGCTCTGGAGATATTTCCTCTTCATCAGCTATCAATATTAGCAATAGTGCCAGTTTCGATATTAGTAATACAGATAAAGGTTCTTCAATAACCGATCTTAATGGCGCTGGCACAGTTATACTGGGAGATAAGACTTTAACCCTGACAAATGCAACCAACCAACAAAATTATTCTGGAAATATTTCAGGAAATGGTGGAATAACACTTTCTGGAGGAAACAAGACCTTAACAGGTACAAATAATTATACTGGTGATACAAATATTATCAATGGAACACTATTTCTTTCTGGCACCGGACGTATTTCAAAATCAAGCAATATATTCGTTTCAAGTGACGGGATCCTTGATATTTCACATGCGACACAGTCAGTAAATATTACGAACCTGAACACAAACCTCAAGAAAAATGAAAATGGAAGTATTAATCCAGGGATAACAGGCGGCACTATTAACCTAGGGGCAACAAACCTTAACATTACAAATGCCAATTCAGTCGGTGGGCATGATGAAAATCAGGGCGTCATTGTTGGTTCTATCAAAGGTACTGGTACTATAAAGGTTTCTGGAACGAAAGAAGTATTCGGCTCTGGCATCACAGGTGTTTTGCATGACGGCCTAAGTCTCGACATTTCTTCTACAAGCATTGGTGTCGATTTGAATGGTGAAAATGACTATAGCGGAACAACAACTATTGAAAATGGCGGTAAACTTCATGTTTACGGAAATGCCAGAAACACCAGTCAAGTCACTGTCAAAAATGGTGGCGTTTTAAGCGGAACAGGTTTTATTGGTGCTGCCAATGGAAGTTCTATCATAGAACAAGGCGGAACAATCACCTTCCCGGCAGGTAATTCCGTCAATCTGGAATTCGGAGGAAATCTGGATGTTGAGGGACTATCTGATTTTACTCCCCTAAGTGATTCATCAGGTTCTGGAAAATTAAAACAAGGATCCTTTGTCGTCGATGGTGATCTCACACTCAATGGCATAATCAAGGTTACAAATCTATCCGGCTCATTAGGCTCTGGTATTCAGAATCTCTATAAATATAATGGAAATCTCGTTGGAGAAAATGCCAGCCTGGAAATTGATGGCAATAACATTGCCGATAAGCAGAACTACCTGCAAACAAGTTTGAATCAGGTTAATGTTGCTCTTGCTAACGGGTCTGATCATCTTTCTTTCTGGGATGGTAATGAAACCTCATCAAATGGCCAGGTTGATGGAGGTATAGGCTTTTGGACGCAAAACCCTGGTGAAATTTCAAACTGGACCACAATTGACGGGAACACAAATTCGTCCTGGAGTGCAGGCGATTATGCGATTTTTCAACATACAGGTGGCACTGCTACAGTAAAAGGTAATATTGACATCGCAGGTATGCAGCTTGATCCCTCTAACGGCACTTCTTTCACAATTGCTTCAGAAAACTCCGATAGCGCTCTTACCCTGCATGGCAGCCAATATACCAATAATGAGACAGATTTTGGTGTCACACATAACGGCTCAAAGAGCGATCAGCAAACAACAGGGAATTTATATAACGCATCTGGTCTTGTTTCCACCATACGCGTCGGTAATGGCAGTGGTTCTGGTTTTAATGATAGTGCTACGATCAATGTCAATATTACTGATGACGTGAACCATCCTACAACACTGGTTAAAACAGATAAAGGTTCCCTCACACTTGGTGGCATAAATAGCTATAGGGGCGGCACGGTTATTGCTGATGGAACGCTCATCATATCACGGGACAATAACTTGGGAGCTGCGAATACAGATCTTGCTATCAATGGGGGTATTCTCGAACTTTCTGGAGACTGGAATCAGAGTAACAGAAGCATTATTTTCGGAAAAAATAATGCAATCATCCAGATTGATGGTCATAGATTTGATGCAAATTCTGCAATCATCGGACCTGGTGGTGTAAGATATACAAGCTCTAGCAATCTAGATGCTGGGGATGCCCCCTCAATTCTTAACCTAAACAGCAACAGTACCTACACTGGCTATACGGCAATAACTGGCCATAAAACCAGCTATGATGATACCAACCAGACGCATATTCTTACAGTTAACGCAAATACCTTAAACCCCTTTGGTACATCCACTACAAGCAATCATGGGGGTGACGTCAGGTTTGAGGGAGCTGATATAAATATGAATGACGGCTCCTCTCTCGGATACCATAATGTTTCAGCTTCCCGGAGTTCAGTCCAATTTACGAATACAGGCACAGCAGGTAATGCTACTATCACCTTACAGGACTCAGATCTCTTCCACTTTCACGATAATAGCACCGCTGGACAGGCTCATATTACTTTGCAGGATACAAGCTTACTCCAATTTTCTGATAACAGCTCGGCTGGAAATGACTCAATCATTGACGTAAACTCCCCAAGCCGGGGACAAAATGCCAGCAAGGTCCAATTTCTCGATACCAGTACCGCTGGTAGCGCAATAATTAATATAAATGGGGGCACCTCTCTCCAGTTCAAAGGGAATAGTAGTGCTGGACAGGCCCATATTACTGAAAACTGGTCCGATAACAAAGCAACCTCAATTCATTTTACAGATAATAGTAACGCTGACAAATCAGATATATTTGTCCATTCCCATTCTCCACTTTACTTTGACGGAAATAGTAAATCGGGACAGGCCCATATCGGAACTGACAGTTCTGCCGATGTTTATTTCAAAGATAACAGCTCCGCAGACTCTGCCAATATTTATGGCTGGGGTGATATATCATTTTCAGGGAATTCAACAGCTACTCAAAATACAACCATTGAACTCGATCACGGCGGTAGTCTGGACATATCTGCTGTAACATCTCCAAATGGACTTTCTATCGGCTCTCTTGGAACGCAGGGAGCTTCAGTCCTGCTGGGAGGAAATAAATTAACAATTGGTTCGTCAGATAAAGATGAAATAATTGCCGGTTCGATCCAGGATGGGGGAGCAAATGGAGGCACAGGCGGAAATCTCATTAAAGTAGGTACAGGAAAACAAACACTCTCCGGCACTAATTTTTATACAGGTAAAACAGATGTGCAGAATGGCACCCTGAGCCTCACAGGGTCTATCGCCGGTACACTCAATAACGCTGCAATCACTGACGTAAATGGCGGCTCTGTCTCTGGTGTTTCCACAAATAGCGGCACCCTCACCGCTGAACATGCCACTTTGTCTGACGTCACAAACAGTAACGGAGCAGCCACACTAACTGACTCCAATGCTGGTGCTGTCACCAATAACCAGAATGCCACCTTCAAGGCAACCGGAGGAACACTCGCCTCTGTCACCAATGAAGGCAACATGATGTTAGGTGCTAGGAACAATGTCACGGGTGATGTCGTCAATCATGGCGGGCAGCTGGCACTCAGTGGTGATCGTATCACCGGCAGGCTCGACGTCCAAAGTGGCAGTTTCAATGTCACAAGCGACAATGCTTCTGCTGCCTCCCTCTCCGGTGCTGGGAATGGAACCCTTGAGGGAACACTTACACTTAATAATGCAGGCGACACTTATTCAGGCTCCCTCTCCGGTAATGGGGACCTCACAATCACTGCTGGAACAGAAACACTCTCGGGCAATAACCTTTATACAGGAAATACTGCCGTCCAACATGAGGCAGAACTGATTATCACGGGCAATAACAGTACGACTGGTCAGACATCTATTGATGGCACATTACGTGGAAATGGCACTGTCGGTGGGAATGTCACTATTAATGCCGGGGCAACTCTCGCTGCAGGCACAGACCATAATCCTGCTTCCCTAAAAATCTCAGGAAATCTGATACTAGACGACCATTCCACTCAGAAATTCCGGCTGGGACAGGCAAATATGGCAGGTGGTCAATATAATGACTATATCAATATCGGCGGAGACCTAACCCTTGGAGGAAATATTATCCTTGAGGTTAATACTGACGGCCCCTCTATCTCCAACAATAAACTGGGTGCTGGTGTTTATAATCTTTATGGCTATGAAGGGACGCTTCATCAAAACGCTTCAACAACACTCTCTATGGCAAGTGGTCTACAGGAAGCTGGTACCCCCATACTCCAAACCTCCATTAACCATCAGGTTAACGTTGTCATTGGTGGAGACAGTCTAAATTTCTGGGATGGCGATAATGCCAGTCACCGTGCGGGAAATGGAAACGGCAACGGCCGTATTGAAGGAGGCGATGGTGTCTGGTCTGCCCCTGAAGCCGGTACAATCCCTAACTGGACCTCACAAGATGGGGCAGCCAATACCGTCTGGACTTCTGGAAATACCGCTATCTTCTTAGGTTCTGCCGGGATCGTTCAGGTTCAGGATAAACCAGATGCATCAGTCAGCATCTCTGGCATTCAGTTTGGCAATATAGATGGCCAGACATACGTCATTAAAGGTGATAACCTTTATGCAACACAGTCTAACACGGTCATCCAGGTAGGAAATAATTCAGCATCAGGAAAGAATATCACTGCAGAAATCAATTCCGTCATTGATGGCAGTCAAGTCAATGGTGGGACATCTCTTGATAAAACAGATGCTGGCAAGCTGATCCTCTCTTCCGACAATAACTTTGCAAAACCAACTATTATTGATGGCGGAACCCTGCAACTCGGGAATGGTGGCACAACAGGCTCACTGGGTGACCAGAATATTACTGACAACGGAACATTGGCCATTAACCACAGTAATGATGTCACATTATCCCAGGTTATTTCTGGAACAGGGAGCTTCGTCCAACAGGGAACAGGCACAACAACCCTCTCGGGCACTAATTTTTATACAGGTGAAACAGATGTGCAGAATGGCACCCTAAACCTCACAGGATCTCTCGCCGGGGCGCTAAATAACGCTGCAATCACTAACGTAAATGGCGGAAAAGTCTCTGGTGTTTCCACAAATAGCGGCACCCTCACCGCTGAACATGCTACTTTGTCTGACGTCACAAACAGTAACGGAGCAGCCACACTAACTGACTCCAATGCTGGTGCTGTCACCAATAACCAGAATGCCACCTTCAAGGCAACCGGAGGAACACTCGCCTCTGTCACCAATGAAGGCAACATGATGTTAGGTGCTAGGAACAATGTCACGGGTGATGTCGTCAATCATGGCGGGCAGCTGGCACTCAGTGGTGATCGTATCACCGGCAGGCTCGACGTCCAAAGTGGCAGTTTCAATGTCACAAGCGACAATGCTTCTGCTGCCTCCCTCTCCGGTGCTGGGAATGGAACCCTTGAGGGAACACTTACACTTAATAATGCAGGCGACACTTATTCAGGCTCCCTCTCCGGTAATGGGGACCTCACAATCACTGCTGGAACAGAAACACTCTCGGGCAATAACCTTTATACAGGAAATACTGCCGTCCAACATGAGGCAGAACTGATTATCACGGGCAATAACAGTACGACTGGTCAGACATCTATTGATGGCACATTACGTGGAAATGGCACTGTCGGTGGGAATGTCACTATTAATGCCGGGGCAACTCTCGCTGCAGGCACAGACCATAATCCTGCTTCCCTAAAAATCTCAGGAAATCTGACCATGAATGCAAATTCGATCTTAAATATTCGTGGTACGGCTGACAAAATAGGGAATAAGCTTGATGAAGCAAATAATTACAAGCCAGATGAACTTGCATCGGACCGTATCCTCGTCAGTGGCAAAGCTGTCCTGAATGGTGGGACACTGGCTCTTCATGTTTCCAACCCAGATAGACTGACCTATGGAGAAGCCTATCGTGTCATGAATGCAGCGCAAGGTGTCAGTGGCGCATATGACAAGCTACAAACCAACCTTGGTTCGCAATATGCCTATCTAGACCCGACCCTTGTATATCATCTTAACGATGTAGATATCGTGCTCTCACGCGGCCAACAGAGCTTTGCCTCTCCAGGAGAAACACGTAATCAGATTGAGACAGGCCACGGACTGGACCATATTTCTTCCAATAGCACCCTGGCACAAGCTATGGCGGGCCTGACCAAAGATCAGGCACGTAAAGCCTTGGATAATCTTTCTGGTGAAGTTCACGCTTCGATCCGTACAGCCTTGATCCAGGACAGCTTTTTTGTTCGTAACGCCGCTCTGAACCGTCTGGCTAATAGTGAATGTGATTATGCCGGTAATGGACAGAGTATCTATGACATGAAAACCCATCAAAAGAACGGTGCCTGTTCTTCCGAACACACCATCATGTGGGGGCAGGCATATGGAAGCCTTGGCCATAATAGCGGCACAGGAAATGCCGCAGCGATGCATGACCGCACGACAGGATTCATCATGGGTGTCGATACACCGATCCGTAACAGTAACTGGCGCGTAGGCGGCCTCTTCTCATATGGTCATTCCATGTTTAATGTCGGACAGGGTCGCTCTTCTTCCGGTAATAGTAATAACGTAACAGTGGGTGGTTATGCTGGCACATATTGGGGTCAGTTACATCTGCGTCTTGGTGTTGCTTATAGCTGGAATGTCATCAATACACGTCGTGACATTTCAGTTGCTTCTTACGGTAAAAAACTGACCAGCCACTATCTTGGTGGGACAGCACAAAGCTTTGCCGAGCTTGGCTATAAAATGTACCAATGGCACAGCATATTTGAGCCATTCATGAATGTGGCTTACGTTAATATGCAGACCAATAGCTACCGTGAACATAATGGCGAAGCCGCATTAAGAGGCCGTAGTTCTGATAATGGTGTGACTTTCGCGACCTTCGGGCTGCATGCATCTACCCAGTTCAATCTCGGAAAAACACTCTTCATGCCCCACTTCATGGCAGCTTACCGCCACGCTTTCGGAGAGCTAGGATCACGTCAACACGAAGCGTTTGCCATGACTGGTGGCAATAATGATATGGATATTGCAGGAACCCGTCTTTCGAGTAATGCAGCAATCATTGATACAGGGATTACGGCGCGACTGACTGATATACTGGACCTGGACCTGTCCTATATTGGTCAATATGGAGATCACTCAACTGACAGCGGCGCTACGGGTTCTCTCAAAATCCATTTTTAAACACTGACACGAGATCAGTCTTTAACCTTGAGGAAGAGAAACAGGATCATATTTCCTTGAAGATAAACAAGTTGATTATCATAAATAAAACTTCTTTTCCTTGACCTTCTAATGGTTGGAAGTTGCATAATGAAGGATGTTTCACTGATGAGCTGCTAAAGGGGAGCAATATGACAGGCACAAAAAGGCAAGGCAATATGACAATTACTTTGCCTATAGAAGGCATGAGCTGTGCCTCTTGTGCCGCACGTCTTGAACGCGTTTTAACAAGGGTTGAAGGCGTTCAGAAAGCCAGTGTGAACCTCGCTACAGAAAATGCTACAATTCAGGCCAGCCCGGAAACAGCAGAAGAAACACTCATTAAAGCAGTTGAAACAGCTGGTTTCTCCGTTCCGTTAAATCATATTGAACTTACGATAGAAGGCATGAATTGCGCCTCCTGCGTTGGTCGTGTGGAACGGACTTTAAAAAATCTTCCTGGCGTGATGGAAGTCACGGTCAATCTGGCAACCAATCACGCCAATATTACAGGAACAGAGAGTGCAGGAACCCTTATCAACACTCTCAATAAGGCTGGGTACAAGGCACGCCCACTTGATAGAAGCACAGATCAGGATGAATCCAGCGCCATTCATAAAAGAGCTAGGGACTATGCCCTTAAACGTAGTGTCTACATTGCAGCTATTCTAAGTTTACCAGTATTTTTCCTTGAAATGGGCAGTCATATCATACCAGCCCTTCAGATGAACCGGCTTAGCTTATATGCCCAGTTTATCCTCACAACATTAGTGCTCGCTTTCCCGGGATTTCGCTTTTACAGAAAAGGGATCCCTGCATTAGTGCGGCTTGCACCTGATATGAACTCACTGGTTGCTGTCGGCACATTAGCAGCTTATATTTATTCCGTTATTGCAACATTTTCTCCCAATCTCCTCCCTATGGGAACAGTGCATGTTTATTATGAAGCTGCAGCTTTTATCGTAACTCTCGTTCTGCTAGGGCGTTACCTGGAAGCCCGCGCAAAAGGACACGCTTCAGAGGCCATCAGACGACTGGGGAGATTACAGGCAAGAACAGCACGTGTACGCCGCCATAATAAAGTGCAGGAAATTCCTATTAATGACGTTGTAACAGGCGATATCATTGAAGTACGCCCAGGTGAACGTATTGCCGTCGATGGAGACGTCATTGAAGGCCAGAGCTATGTTGATGAATCAATGGTTACGGGCGAACCCATCCCTAATCTGAAAACCCAGGGAAGTAGCCTGGTAGGCGGGACGATTAATCAGCAAGGAGCACTTACTTTCCGTGCAACGGCTGTTGGGCAGGACACAATGCTCGCCCAAATTATGCATATGGTTGAGCAGGCCCAGAACGCAAAATTACCGATACAGGCTCTGGTCGATAAGATCACCATGTGGTTTGTCCCCGTTATATTTATCATTTCCGCCCTAACTTTCCTTATCTGGCTAATATTAGGTCCTTCGCCTTCCCTGAGTTTTGCCTTAGTCAATGCAGTTTCTGTACTCATTATTGCCTGCCCCTGTGCCATGGGGCTTGCAACACCAACAGCCATCATGATTGGGACTGGACGGGCCGCTGAACTAGGTATTCTCTTCCGGAAGGGAGAAGCCCTCCAGCTTCTCAAAGATGTTAAAATAATCGCCTTTGATAAAACCGGCACGCTAACAGAAGGTCACCCTGCTCTTACAGACTTCCAGACCATGCAGGATTTTGACCGCAAAACCGTATTGGGTCTGATCGCTGCGGCTGAAAGCAAATCTGAGCATCCTATTGCCCATGCGATCATGGCAGAAGCCAAAAGTGAAGAGATTCATCTCCCTTCCATAACTTCTTTTGAAGCACTGCCAGGGTTAGGCATTAAAGCACAAATTGGCGAGATATCAGTCCAGATTGGCGCGAGTCGCTATATGAAAGAACTAGGGCTCATTCTTACGCCTTTTGCCACGATAGCAGAGCGATTAGGACACGAGGGTAAATCCCCTCTTTATGTTGCCATTAATGGGAGGCTTGCAGCAATGATCGCTATAGCAGACCCAATTAAGGAGACCTCACCACAGGCAATCCACACGCTTCATAAACTTGGTATCAAAACAGCAATCATCACCGGAGATAATCATATAACCGCTGGAATTATCGCCGAAAAACTTGGAATCAGCACAATTATCGCTGACATCCTTCCGGAAGGAAAAGTGGACGCTATAAAGCAATTAAGGGAAAACTATGGGAAAATTGCCTACGTTGGTGATGGCATCAACGATGCCCCTGCATTAGCGAGCGCCGATGTTGGTCTTGCCATAGGTAATGGAACGGATATCGCCATTGAATCAGCCGATATAGTGCTTATTTCAGGACAGCTTGATAAGGTTGTGACAGCCATCTCACTGTCACGCGCCACAATTCATATAATTCATCAAAATCTGTTCTGGGCATTTGCCTATAATACTGCCCTGATCCCCTTTGCCGCTGGCGTTTTTTATCCTTTGTCCGGGGTCTTACTCTCCCCGATATTTGCCGCAGGGGCTATGGCATTATCAAGCATTTTTGTCCTTATGAACTCTCTGCGTTTACGAAATTTTGGAAGAGAAAAGGCCCATAATACCATGACAAGAGAGCAAATAACGTCGTGATAACCGTAAAAGCTACGCAGCTAGTCACATCCCAGTTACCCCATTCATACCAATCTGGGAGAGATATCTGACAGAAATAAGGAAATTCTTATTCCAGACAATGCTGTTCCTCAATGTTCCTGAAACATAAGTAAGTTTCTAGCAATCACATCCTCGCGTCTCACCCTTGCTTTTCCTGACAAGGTGATGGTCAATCCATTCTGAAACGAGCAAACGTGCTTCAAGAAGAGAAGATTCCGGATGATAAATACGGTATAACGAAGTACAGGCCGTGAAAGCCTCCATATCATCATGGCCAGTTTCCTTAAGCTCCTGATAAGCCGTTATAACCGCTCTTTCGCATTTCCGCCCTATATGACGCGTATCAATAGCCATAATCTGCGCGATCTCCATCAGGAATCGCCTGCCCGAAACACGACTCCACATTCTCATGATCATAGGCGACCATAATGGACAGCCTTATTAAGACACGAACTTGTGACGGCTTACAAACTATTTATGAGCTAATCACATTAATAAACATCTTTTCTCTACCCTTATGAGTCTCTAACGGCTAGATGTCAGTGAAAGAATTTACTGAGAAAGAATTTGTTCTGGGGAGACAACCATGACCGCCGATGCTCTTTCAACGGCACCTGCACGCTCAACACAATGGGACCGTGATGCGGCGCTGACAACAGCGCGTATCCTGCTTGAAATCAAAGCTATTAATTTTCGTCCCAACGAACCATATACCCTGACTTCAGGCTGGAAATCTCCCGTTTATATTGACTGCCGTAAAATCATTTTCTTCCCACGGGCACGCACCAAGATCATGGAACTTGCTGTTCAGAAAATTGAACGACATATCGGTTATGAAAGCCTTGATGCTGTTGTCGGTGGGGAAACAGCCGGGATACCTTTCTCCGCCTGGATTGCAGATCGCCTAATGACTCCAATGGCTTACGTGCGTAAAAAACCTAAGGGGTTTGGCCGTAATGCACAGATTGAGGGTGACGTCCCTGAGAATATGCGAACCCTTCTCGTAGAAGACCTCACCACTGATGGAGCCTCCAAAATCCGTTTTGTCAAAGCATTGCGTGAAGCTGGTGCAATCGTCGACCATACGTTTGTTGTTTTTTATTATGGCGTCTTCCCAGGTGCCCAGAAATCCTTATCTGCTATGGGCATTAATCTCCATGCCCTTTGCACATGGTGGGATGTTCTTGAAGCCTGCGCAGGTGGGAAATATTTCTCTGACGAAGATAGTGCCGAAGTCCGCCGTTTCCTTGAAGACCCCTGTGGCTGGTCAAAAGCACATGGTGGTGTAGGCAGCGTTGAAGAGGCCCTAGCTTTCAAGACTGAGGACAAAGGCTGAATATTCATGAATTCTCTCCCATCCCTTCACAGAACAGCTCCCAGGATTCTGGTTTTTGATTCTGGAATTGGAGGAATGGGAGCAGTTCAGGCATTACGCCAGCTTGCCCCTGTTTTACGCATTGATTACCTTGCAGATACTGCTCTCTTCCCATATGGCGAGCAGGAAGACCAATTTCTGACAAACAGGATTGTCTCCCTTCTTGCCAAAGCAGAACAGACTTTCAAGCCGGACCTTCTGGTCATCGCCTGTAATACAGCCAGCACCTTGGCCCTAACGGCCTTACGCGAAAAACTTACAGTACCTATTGTTGGCTGTGTTCCACCGATAAGATGGGCAGGCCGTGTTTCAGTCACACGTACAATCGGTCTTTTAGCAACATCAGCTACTGCCAGGCGCCCCTATATCACCAGACTCTGGCATGATTATGCTTCTGATTGCAGGCTTCTGGTACATGGAGGACGTGCTCTCGCTGATATGGCAGAACAGGCTTTTCGAGGAGAAACACCTGATCCTTCAGCCATTAAACATGAGTTAGAACAGCTTTTTCAGCAAAAAGACGGCAACAAAATTGATACAATTGGTCTGGGATGCACGCATTACAGCTTTTTACTTCCCAGTTTTCAACGGGTTGGTCCACCCCACATTATGTGGTTGGACCCAGCTCCTGCGGTAGCTCAACAAACCTTAAGACGTTTAGGAGAAAACTGGTCTTTCCCCTTGCAAGTGGATCATGACAGTCCTGCACCACGCTTTTTTATGACAGCCCCGCCACAGGATGAAAGTAAATTACTTCAGCAAATCAAATGGCTAGGCTATCAAAACTATATGCTTTTCGCCGCTTCTTAATGAGCACGATGGACGGTATAAAGCACTGTATTCACTAACAGGGTCTTCAGCTCACTTGGAGGAAAAATTTCAAGTGACTTCACAGCTTTTTCAGCATATTCAGCAGCTTTTTTCAGTGTAACCTTAATTGCGTCACTTTGTTCAATCAGCATCAAGGCATGCTCAAGATCAGCTTCAGACTGTTCATTTTCTTCAATCACGCGTTTCCAGAAAATTTTATCTTCTGGATTACCCATTTCATATGCTGTCAAAACAGGAAGTGTAATTTTCCCCTCACGGAAATCATCCCCAACCGTCTTACCCAATAATTTTTGATCAGCCGCATAATCAAGAGCATCATCAACTAACTGAAAAGCCATACCCAGATTTGTGCCATAAGCTTCGAGGGCCAGTTCCTCTTCCTCACTTTTATCAGCCACAACGGCACCTACACGACATGCAGCAGCAAATAGCGCTGCTGTCTTGCCATGAATGACTTCGAGATAACGATCTATGGAAGTGGAAAGATCATTCTGGGTTGTCATCTGAAGGACCTCTCCTTCAGCGATCGTCGCTGAAGCGTCAGACAGAATCGCCATTACCTTGAGCGAGCCATCTGCTGTCATCAGCTGAAAAGAACGCGCAAACAAAAAGTCACCAACAAGGACCGACGCCTTGTTACCGAAAAGGGCATTTGCTGATTCGAGACCCCGTCTTAATTTACTTTCATCAACCACGTCATCATGAAGCAGAGTTGCCGTATGGATAAATTCCACGCAGGCAGCCAATCCTACATGACGCTGATGATCCGGCCCGGTAGGATAGCCACAAAGTCTGGCAGAAGCGAGTGTCAGTAAAGGACGTAATCTTTTCCCCCCCGCTGCAATCAGATGCGCAGCCAACTGGGGAATCAGGGCAACAGGGCTTTTCATACGCTCTAAAATAGCGTGATTACAAGCCTGCATATCCTCATCTAGATAAGCTGCGAGAGCATGAAGAGCATCCTCACTTCTGACGCTTTCCTCGCCTGTGTCAGGTCTCATTTTTATTTGATGATCCGGTGAGAAAGAAACCAAGGGCTGCAACTCCACTATCCATATCCTGTTTCCAGAATAGGGTACTACATTAAAACCTCACTGATATCTTACAAAAAAGTGAGGTCGATCAACGATGTGAAGTCTAGCAAAATTATAAGCTATGAAGAAGAGGAGAAGGAACCTGATTTCCAGCTCCTTCTCCTCCCCGCTTCAGTCTTTTAAACAACTTAGTTAAAAATACCGCTTTCAAAAGCCTCTTCCCAGCTTCCCTGTGTCGAAGCACGGGAATATTCCGTGGCACGATTTTCGAAGAAATTTGTGTGCTCAACTGCGTTAAGCATATCATCAACCCAGGGAAGCGGATTCTCTTCAATGCCATAAACAGGATCCAGCCCAAGCTGGGTTAAACGACGATCCGCGATGAACCGTATATAACGCTTTACCTGCTCGGCATTAAGCCCCTCTACTGGCCCCATTTCAAAAGCGAGGTCAATAAAGGCATCTTCATGCTCGACCGTTTCACGGCAGATTGATGTCAGCTCATTCTGAAAATCTTCTGTCCAGAGTTCTGGATTTTCACGAATAAACGTACGGAAAAGCCGAATCATGGAAAGGCAGTGCAATGTTTCATCACGTACAGACCATGAAACAATCTGTCCCATCCCTTTCAATTTATTGAAACGAGGAAAATTCAACAAAATCGCGAAGGATGCAAAAAGCTGCAACCCTTCCATAAACGCTCCAAAAGCCGCCATAGTTTTAGCAATCTCGCGTTTATTATTAATATTGAAGGACTGCATGAAATCATACTTGTCCTTCATTTCCTTATATTTCAGAAATGCTGAATATTCTGTCTCCGGCATACCAATTGTATCAAGAAGGTGAGAATAAGCCGCAATATGAATGGTCTCAATATTTGAAAAACATGAGAGCATCATCAATATTTCAGTCGGTTTAAAAACCTGACTGTAATATTTCATATAAGCAGAGTTAACCTCCACATCACTTTGTGTGAAAAAGCGGAAAATCTGTGTAACGAGATTACGCTCAGTATCTGTTAGCTTACGGTGCCAGTCCTTGACATCTTCAGACATCGGAACCTCTTCAGGCAACCAATGCAAACGCTGTTGTGTTAACCATGCGTCATAAGCCCAAGGATAACGAAAAGGCTTGTAAACAGGATTTTCAACCATCAAGTTGGATTCAACTGTCCCTTCTGGAGCAGCTGGAAGGGGTTTCGCCTCTGTCATGGATGGACTCTCCTATTTGTCTGACACATCGCTCTAATACATTCTATCATCCTGCCTTATTGGCAGGACAGACATTCCTCATATTCATTATTTTTTTGCTCAGATGTACGCTCTGTCGCTGTCGGAAGATGGTTATCATCTCCATCCATAATATCACGTTTAACTGCCACATTAGAGACAGCATCCGCTCTCTGTATGGAAAGCGAACGGCAGTAATAAAGTGATTTTACCCCTTTTTTCCAGGCTTCATAATGAACGCGCACAAGGTCACGTTTATGCACATCAGCAGGCAGGAAAAGATTAACCGATTGCGACTGGCAGATGAAAGGTGCCCGATCCGCAGCATGTTCAATCACCCAACGCTGGTCAATCTCAAAGGCAGTCTTGAAGACGTCTTTTTCATCCTGGGTCAAGAAATCAAGATTCTGCACGGAACCTTTATTCAGGGTAATAGCTGACCAGATTTCGTCAGTGTTCTTGCCATATTTATCCAGCACTTTGGCCAGATGACGGTTTCTTACCGTAAAAGAACCAGAAAGGGTTTTCTGTAAAAAGACATTCGCGCTGATAGGGTCAATCCCAGGGCTGGCATTCCCGGCAATAATGGAAATAGATGCCGTAGGGGCAATCGCCAACTTATGGGAAAAACGCTCCTTGATTCCATAATCCTCAGCATCAGGACATGCTCCCCTCACCTCAGCAATATCACGAGAAGCCTGATGAGCCTGTTCAGAGATATGGGCAAATATCTTTTTATTCCAGACTTTAGCCATCACACTGCCAAAAGGGATCATGCGGGCCTGAAGGAAAGAATGGAATCCCATGACTCCCAGCCCAACCGAGCGCTCTCTCATTGCCGCATAACGAGCATGGTCCATATGGCTTGGCGCATTATCGATAAAATCCTGCAAGACATTATCAAGGAACAGCATGACATCACTAATAAACTGTTTATTGTCTTTCCACTCATCCCAATATTCCAGATTGAGAGAAGAGAGGCAGCACACAGCCGTACGACGCTTTCCGTGATGATCAACACCAGTTGGCAATGTAATTTCAGCACAGAGATTAGATGTTTTGACCTCAAGCCCTGCTAGACGATGATGCTCAGGCCGTGCTCTGTTTACTGTATCGGAATAAACAATATAAGGCTCACCCTGTTCCATACGGGCAGTCAGAAGGCGTATCCAGAGAGCACGGGCTGAAACCTTGCGAATGACGCTATGGTCCTTGGGAGAAACCAGCGGCCACTCTTCATCAGCGGCCAAGGCACGCATGAAATCATCCGTAATCAGCACACCATGATGCAGATTAAGGGCTTTGCGGTTAGGATCCCCTCCTGTGGGGCGGCGCATTTCAATAAATTCTTCAATTTCGGGATGCCAGATCGGCAGATATACTGCTGCCGACCCACGGCGCAGACTCCCCTGACTGATGGCAAGAGTCAGACTGTCCATCACACGGATAAACGGAATAACACCAGAGGTCCGGCCATTACGGCCAATATGCTCACCAATGGAACGCAGATTGCCCCAATAGGAGCCAATCCCGCCTCCTTTAGCGGCAAGCCAGACATTCTCATTCCAGAGATCAACAATCCCCTGCAAGCTATCATCAGCTTCATTCAAGAAACAGGAAATCGGCAAGCCACGCTTTGTTCCGCCATTTGACAGAATAGGCGTTGCCGGCATGAACCAATGACGCGACATATAATCATAAAGGCGTTGCGTATGCTCTGCGTCAGCCCCATATCGTGAAGCAACACGTGCAAACAGGCCCTGATATGTCTCCCCTTCCAGCAGGTAACGATCATCCAGCGTTGCCCGGCCGAAAGCGGTCAGAAGAGCATCACGCGACGAATCAATATGAACTGCATAATGGTTGGGAAGTTGTATATCCTTCTCAAAAAGGTCTGGTTCAACGACATCTGAACTTTTAGCAGACGTCATCTGTGCTTCCTGGAAGGTCATGGTCTGGAACCTTTAACTGAAATCTTGAAACCTCCCTTTTCTTGGAAGTCTCCTTCCTCAAAGGGGCTGATGCAGCATACATAGCAACATATCGATAGAAAGTAAGATCTTGACTACTATATATCGTTTCAGAAGAAGATTTGTGAATCGAAAAACAGGAAAAAAAACAGAGAAATACGCTTTCAATCCAATCTTAAAAAAATATTTTATCTATGCTCCAGGAGTCCCCCGACGCAAAAAAATGTGTGGCCTTTTCTTCTTTAAACAGACTCCAAAACAAAACAGCCGGGAGAAAATCAACCGGCTGAATGTTTCTTCTCAAGTAATTTTGGAGAAAGCCTATCCGCACTGAGCACGGTTGCGTAAAAACTGATCGGCCAGCACACAGGCCATCATTGCTTCAGCAACCGGGACAGCTCGGATTCCGATACATGGATCGTGGCGACCTTTTGTCGTGACTTCCACATCCTGTCCTGCTGAATTAATACTCGGAACAGGCACAAGAATGGAACTTGTGGGCTTAACAGCCATGCGTGCAACGATAGGCTGACCTGTCGAGATACCTCCCAGAATTCCGCCTGCATGATTGCTGAGGAAATGTGGTTTTGAAGGAATCGTTCCATGGCGGATAGGGTCTGCGTTTTCCTGGCCTTTCAGCCCCACAACGTCAAACCCATCTCCTATTTCAACAGCTTTGACACCATTGATTCCCATTAATGCTGAAGCAATCTCTGCATCAAGCTTGCCATAAATTGGCGCGCCAAGACCAGCAGGAAGATTTTCTGCCACGACCTCAACTAACGCCCCTATGGAAGATCCTTCCTTACGGATATCCTCAAGCTGCTTAACCCAGTTTTCAACACAGAGCGCATCAGGACACCAGAAGGGGTTTCTTTCCCTCTCGTCCCAATCCCATTGTTCACGATCAATATGCTTCGCCCCGATTGCCGTTAGAGCTCCCCTGATCGTCACTTCCGGCCCGACAAATTTCCGCAGGATCAATCGGGCAACAGCCCCAGCAGCAACACGCATGGCCGTCTCACGTGCCGATGAACGCCCTCCCCCACGATAATCGCGGATACCATATTTCAGATCATAGGCAATATCTGCGTGGCCAGGTCTATATGACTGAGCAATATCGCCATAATCCTTTGAGCGCTGGTCTGTATTTTCAATCAGGAGAGAAATTGGTGTTCCCGTGGTTTTTCCCTCAAATACTCCGGAAAGAATCTTGACCTGATCTGCCTCTCGCCTTTGTGTCGTATATTTTGACTGCCCCGGCTTACGTTTATCAAGCCAAGGCTGGATGTCACTTTCGGAGAGTTCCAGGCGTGGTGGACAGCCATCAATGACGCAGCCAATTGCAGGCCCATGACTTTCTCCCCATGTTGTCACGCGGAAAAGACGCCCGAAACTGTTCTCCGACATAAAAATTACTCTCCAGAATTCAGACTGATATCTGGTGCCTCGGGATTCTTCATACCAATGATGTTATAACCGCAATCAACATGATGAATCTCACCTGTAACACCTGATGCCAGATCGGAAAGAATATAAAGCCCTGCACCACCGACATCTTTGAGCGAAACATTACGTTCTAGAGGTGAATTCAACTGATTCCAGCGCAGAATATAACGGAAATCCCCAATGCCATTTGCAGCCAATGTCTTAATGGGTCCGGCAGAAATACCATTGACGCGGATATTTTCTTTACCCAGATCAACAGCCATATAACGGACAGAAGCCTCTAAGGCTGCTTTAGCAACACCCATCACGTTATAATGCGGCATGACACGTTCAGCACCAAGGTAAGTCAGCGTCAGAATGGACCCACCAGGATTCATCATCGCGGCAGCCCGGCGTGCAACTGCTGTAAAGGAATAGCAGGAAATATCTAATGCTTGCAGGAAGGCCTGACGTGGCGTGTCAACATAACGTCCACGTAAATATTGCTTATCAGCCCAACCAATTGCATGGACAACAAAGTCAATTTTGCCCCATTTTTTCTCAATCTCATCAAAAGCTGCATTAATTGCATCATCATCGCTTACGTCACAGGCAATCACCATGTCTGATCCGACGCTCTCAGCAAGCGGGTAAACACGTTTACCTAATGCTTCTCCCTGATAAGTGAAAGCAATTTCTGCTCCCTGAGCAGCACAGGCAGTCGCAATAGCCCAAGCGATCGAGCTTTTATTAGCGACCCCCATAATCACACCTCTTTTCCCCTTCATAAGCGTTCCGCTGACAGGAGCTTGAGTGGTGGTCTCTTCTGTTTCAGACATGATTTAAATCCTGATCGTGTTAAGTACTACAACTCTTTGCTTTTTCTGCTTGCATAAGTCCTACGCTCGGGCAAGAGTAAGTTTGTTTAAAAATGCATGATCTTATCTGAAAGTCAGAAAAGAACAATATTACACTTCCTCTCAATTTTTTTGAGAGAGCGCTACATCAAGGAGAACATTTATGTTCAAAAAGGTATCTAAAGGTAAAATATCAGCCCTTCCAGAACATATGCTCCTCGATCTCAACGCCGATCCTTTTGATCTTTTTACTGCCTGGATGAGAGAAGCTGATGCCAGCGAGCCCAATGATCCCAATGCCATGAGTGTTGCCACTGCGACAGCTGACGGACGGCCTTCTGTAAGAATCCTGCTCTTAAAGGGTGTCAGCCGACGCGGCTTTATTTTCTATACCAATAAAAACAGTCGAAAAGGTGAAGAGCTGGAGCAAAACCCTTATGCTGCACTACTTTTTCACTGGAAAAGCCTAAGACGTCAGATTCGCATTGAAGGACGTGTTGAATCTGTTACCTCAGGTGAAGCTGACGCCTATTTTGCTAGCCGTTCCCGCATATCGCGCCTGGGGGCCATTGCTTCAAACCAGTCACACAGACTTGAAACCAGGGAAATCTTTGAGCAGAAACTATCTGATCTTGAAGCTCAGTATAGAGAGGGCGATCAGATTCCCCGTCCGGAAAACTGGTCTGGTTACCGTGTCATTCCGGATTCATTTGAGTTTTGGCAGGAGCAACCACATCGCCTGCATGATCGGGCAAGATGGGAAGCCCAGAACCATTCCGGTGTAAAGATCGAAGCCAGAACCTGGAACGTCGAGCGCCTTTATCCGTAATAGAAAGCCAGGAAGGTCTCTCTCAATGAATGCAGAAACCAGAAATATCCTTCTCCCTCTGACATCAATCCATTCTCTGGAAAGTGTTTTTGAGACAGGCCTGCTTCTGGCAAAACGATATCGTGCGCGGATCAGTTGCATCCTGTTTAATGATCGTCCGGGGGACATTGCCGCCATAGCCGGTGAAGGAATGGCAACAGTCGCTATGGCTGATATGATTGAAGCGACCATAAGTCATTCAAGAAATAATTTTGATAAATTATGTCACTATCTTGACAGGCTGCAACAAGAAGGAAGAATTGTCTGGCGTGACCTCTCCGACGCAGGAGAAAGCAGTAACCTCCCGTCACTTCATGGCACAAATATTCCCCAGATTACACTGAAATTCATGGAAGGGACGGTTGATGATGTTCTAACGTGGCAGTCTCGTCTTGCTGACATCATCCTGGTACCACCCCTGGTTTCCAATAAAGACTCTCACGCTTCGGATATTCTCCATGCCATGCTTTATGAAGGCAGTCAGCCTGTAGTGATCGCGCCTCCCAAACCGCCCTCTCACGTAGGACAGCATATTGCCATTGCCTGGAATGGCACTGCCGAATCAGCTCTTGCCCTTCGTAATGTACTCCCCTGGACGCGGCAGGCAGAAAAAGTCACCCTGCTTACAAGCCCAAATTACCAAAGGATCGGCCCTGATGAGGTGGAAGCCCTTGCTTATCTTGAACTGCACGGCATCACAGCCAAATGTGAAATGATCGAAGGGAGTAAACGTCAAATTGGTGAAAAACTTCTGAAAGCAGCTCACGATCTTAAAGCTGATCTTTTAAGTATGGGAGCTTATTCCCACTCCCGTTTGAGGCAACGTCTTTTGGGCGGGGTGACACGCTATATGCTTGAAAATGGCGATATGACAATCATGATGAGCCGCTAGGGTCATTTATGAAAGTCTGTTTTTCAGGAAAGCGTCAATAAATCTGATTTATGTCCAGCAATAAATCCCGAGCCGGGCAATGGCGCTTTCTTTTTATCCTGTGGGATATTACGGGCTGGCTTCTTTTCCCTGTTCTGATCCTCTATAGCTTCTGGCGAAAAAAGAATGGAAAGGAAATTCCTGGGCGTCTTAAGGAACGTTTTGGCCTGCTCTCCCTTCATCAACGTGATTTTCTAGCCCGGACACCACAAAAACGACTCTGGATACATGCAGCCAGCGTTGGAGAAACACTTTCCGCTTTCCCTTTGATTGACGCATTGCTTGAACTTGATAAGTCTCTGGTTATTCTCCTGACCACCACGACCGTCACAGGCTATCAGATTGCGCGCACGCACCCTGTTTATGATACCCGTCTGATTCACACCTTTTTACCTTATGATATCCCCCTGGCACGTGCCCTGTTTCTAAGACATTGGAAACCTGTAGGAAGTGTCTTCATTGAAAGTGAAATATGGCCCGGTATCGTGAGAGAATGTTCCCGTAATAACATTCCCTTTATGCTGGTCAATGCACGTTTATCAGAAAGATCCGCGCAAAACTGGTCTTATTGCAAGACGATTTTTCAGGCCATTCTCGCTCCCGCCAGCTGGATCAATCCCCGTGGCTTTCATGATCAGAAACATTTCCAGAAACTCGGCATTATAACTCTGCCCCCCGTGGGAGAGCTGAAAGAAGATGCACCACCGCTCAGGGCAGACCCCGCAACCCTCAATGCGTTACGTCAGAAAATAGGAAGCCGGCCTGTGTTTATCGCGGTCTCTACCCATGAAGGGGAAGAAGAAATCATTATTACTGGCTTAAAACAGGCCCAGCTGAAATCTCCCTCCCTTTTAGGTATCATTATTCCCCGCCATCCTGAACGGGGAAAACAGCTTGCAGCCCGATATAATGCTCCCAGACGTTCGCTTGGCGAATTACCAGCTTCATCAGATTTACTATGGATCATTGATACATTGGGAGAGGTTGGTCTTTTCTTGAATCTTTCACAATCCGCCTTTATTGGTAAATCCCTCTGTCCACCTGGTGGAGGTCATAACCCGTTTGAACCCCTTAAAGCTGGATGCAGAACCGCATGTGGCCCCTATATGAGTAACTGGACTGGAGCCTGTAAACGCCTCCAATCCCATTTGAGCATCCTTAAAAACGAAAATGAAATTGCCCATTGGATTATAGAAGAGAAAAATCATTCCTCTTTGAATAACCTTTTTGAAAAGAAAAATGTTTCTTCTTCCCTTGGGCGCCAAATTCTAACCACAATTCTATTGTAACTATCAGAAAATGAAGAATTTACGCCAACCGAAGTTTTGGAGTGGTTCAGGAGCACGTCTGCCAGCATGGCTTTTGTCTCCAGTGGCGTATTTTGCACAATATTTGAACTACAGAAGACAGAATCTTCCTTCCAGCAAGGTAAGTGTGCCTGTCTTATGTATTGGAAATATTACAGTAGGCGGTGCAGGCAAAACACCACTTACACTCCATTTTATAGCCAAACTTAAAGAAAGAGGTTACGAGCCTCATGTCATTACCAGAGGGTATGGGGGCCGTCCGCACCTATCCCACAAGGTCGATCTGCGTCATGACACGGCTATAACTGTGGGCGATGAGGCCCTCCTTCTGGCCGCATCTGCACCTACATGGTGTGGTAAAAACCGCCTCCTCAACGCCCAGAACGCCATTAATAATGGTGCAGACTGTCTCATTCTAGATGATGGATTTCAGGACCCATCACTCTATAAAGACGTGTCTCTTCTTGTTTTCGATGGCGAATTTGGTGTTGGAAATAATTGTATAATGCCGGCTGGTCCCCTTCGGGAAACTTTCAGTTCGGCTTTTAAAAGAGCTCATGGTGCTGTTATTATCGGCCCGGATCGACGTAAACTTACAGAAAACATCCCGCCTTCTTTCCCTCTTGCTTATCTTTCTTTTTACCCAAGACCAGAGATAAGGGCGCTTCAGGGAAAACAGCTAATTGCTTTTGCCGGTATTGGAAGACCCGAAAAATTTTTTGATATGCTCCGTGAGTCTGGATTATTTTTACTGAATACAATTCCTTTTCCAGATCATCATGTATATTCTCATGCTGAACTTTCTGACCTTGCTCTTTTGGCACGCATAGAAGGAACGGTTCTGGTTACAACAGAAAAAGATGCTGTAAAGCTTCCTCCGGAATTTATGAGGCTTGTAACAGTTATTAAAATCGATATGTATTGGAACCAGCCTGAAATGGCAGATTACTGGCTAGACAAATTACTTAATCAAAAAAAGTGAAGATTTTTCTTTATTTCATTCAGAACGTCCTGCTCAATTTCATTATTCTCTGTCTGTCTTTCCTGCCCATTAGAGTAGCATCATGGATAGGCGGCACGCTGTGTCGCCTGATTGGCCCTACTTTAAGACTTTCGAAAATAGCTAATCGCAACCTACAGATCGCGTTCCCTCAATATGGATCTGGATGGCGCATAAATACCATTTGTGGAGCATGGGATAATATAGGACGCACTTTCGCAGAATTTCCCCATTTACATAAAGTTTCTCAAAATATTTCTTCCAGGACCGGCTTGCGCGTTATTGGAGAAGAGCATCTTCAAGCAGCGCTCGAAAGCAAGCGTCCTGTCATTTTTTTTTCAGGACATTTAGGTAACTGGGAATTACTCCCTGTCATCGTAGCGCGTTATGGCCTTGCTTTCGCGCCCTTTTACCGAAAACCCAATAATCCATTTCTAGACCGTATGTTACGTCGCTTGAGAGAAAAAGCTGTCGGACAGCAAGTCGAGATGTTTCCCAAAGGAGCAAAAGGCGCCAGACAGGCTCTTAAACATCTCGCTCAAGGCGGACACCTCGGCGTTCTGGGTGACCAGAAAATGAATGATGGAATTGAGGCAACCCTCTTTGGTCATCCCGCTATGACGGCCCCTGCTGCAGCTGCCTTAGCCCTTCGCTACAAAGCCTTGATTGTCACAGGCCATATATGGCGAGAAGGCCCTACACGTTTTGTCCTTCAGGTTGATTCCCCTCTTGACCCAGCCTCGTCTTTAAATTCTTTTTCACAACAGGAGGCTATCAGCACACTTACCCAAAAACTCAATGACAGATTACAAAGCTGGATCGAACAAAATCCCTCACAATGGCTATGGTTTCACCGCAGATGGGAGAAAAGCCTGTACATTAATCATGATAAGTAACGGCTCATGCCTGGAGCAAAAAATAATTTGAAAGCATTTTATGTTATGCGTTATAAGCATAACAGTGTTGCAATAAGTGAGAACCATGTTTCTGACTATAAGTTTCCAGGGAATTCCACAATGGCAAGAACTGTTTTATGCGAATCGTCCTCATATGATTTCGTGTCTCAAACAGACATCAACAATGTCATTCCTTTTCGTCAGAAAATTTTAGCTCGCCATAAAGATTATCTTTCTCAATGGTTAGAAGCTGGCTTGTCCATGGGGCTACTCGATGCATCAGTAGATCCCCTTTCTCCACATACAGAACAGATTACAATCTGGGTAAGAGAAAATGCAGAGCCTGCTTATATCATTATGCCTATAGGAAAAGAGTGGGTCTTAAACGACCATCTTAACAAACGGGAACTGGGGCGCTTTCCCTCTCTTGATAAAGCCCTCAATAAAGTCAGACCCGTTTTACCACCTATCCATTAAAAGAAGGCCCATAAAAAAAGCCGTGCTTCTTTTAAGAAGACCGGCTTTTGAAATTACTTTGAAGCTGTCTGAGCCTGCCGTGCCTTTTGGGCTTTCCCAGGCACAACCATGCGTGCTCCGCCCCCAGGCTGTATCTGATAGATCATAAGAGACCGCTCAACAGTCCCATTATCTTTCAACCAGAAAGTTCCATTCGAACCAGAGAACCCATTAGCCCGGGTCAGATTTGCCTTATCAAGCTGGTGATTACGTATCAATGATCCTGCTAAAGCAGCTGAATCATAAGCAAAATCAGACACTGGTGAAGGGAAACTATGGTATACAGCCTGATATTTCTGGACATAACGCTCTCTCAGACGGTCGTCAAATGCCGGATACCAAGCTCCCCTGAGAGCACCCAACTTCCCATCGAAAGATTTCCAGAGCATTGGCCCGAGAATACGTATCTGAGGAGTGCCAATTTTGTAGCTCTGTACTACGTCAATCACATGTCCAAGAGCCAAACCTGTATCGCCCAGCAATAAAGCATCAAATGAAGGTTTTACAGGAGTATTATTTATAACGGCTGTAGAATTAGCAACAGGATTATCACTTCCTAAAGGGTCAATCGCTGATGGTTCTGAAGAAGACGAAAACTGAGTTTCATTCTGCGGCCCCGATTGTGCCTCTTGCCCCTGTGTCCCTTGTCCCAGAAAAGTAGAAAATGACGTCGCTATAGCAGCTTCATCCTCTGTATGATAAGCAACTTTTGGAGGTTCAAGGTTATTTTGCTGACAGAGTGAAACAAGAGCATTCCCCATAGCATGGCCCAAGGCATTATCTGGCAGAAATGCAGCAAAAGATTTCCTACCCTCTGACTGAGCGGCCTGTACAAGACGCTTCACCTGCTGCTCTGGTGTCAGACCCATAATCCATACAGTGGAACGGGCTTGCTGATTATCACTAGTGAATGCAAGCACTGGAACGCCAGATGCCTGAAGAACATCTGCGACTTGTTCAGTGGAGCTGGACGTCAGAGGACCGAGGACAATTTTATCACCCGCTTTGAGGGCTTTGTAAGCTGCACCAGTAGCGCCTCCTTCTGCTGTCTCGTCATATATATCAAGGGGAGGTTCTTGCCCCTGTGGCAAAGCAAGAAGTGCGGCTTCACGCAGACGCAGCCCAATAGAAGCCTCAGAACCTGTCAAAGGTAAAATAAGCCCTACACGCGGCTTCTGAGCCGGAATCTCTCCCCCCGACATGATAGGCGCTTTAGGGAGAGATAAATCAGGATTTGGCTCAAAGAAACTACACCCCGAAAGCGCAGTCATCGTCCCACCAGCCAGAAGAGCCATTGCAAAACAGGAACCATTCTTTCTCTTGCGCAAGCCTCCCTGATCACGGCAATAATGCACAAGACGACTCATTGGGGAAAGTAATGTCTGAAAAATCATATAAGCCCCTCCAAGGCAATGCAATTACCGCTTCTAGCGGGCAACTTATTCTTGTAGCAACACCTATTGGTAATTTAGCCGATATAACCTTGCGAGCCCTTGAAACCTTAAAAGAAGCTGACGCGCTCCTTTGTGAAGATACAAGGGTAACCAGTAAGATTTTACGCCATTACGGTATCACAAATACACTTCTGCCTTTGCATGATCATAACGAAGAAGAACAACTTTCTTTTTTACTCTCAGAATTGAAAAAAGGTAAGACATTTGCTGTCGTTTCAGACGCTGGAACACCTGTTTTTTCTGACCCTGGCTATCGCCTCGTAAGAGCTGCCCGCTCTCAATCCATTAAAGTCACAGCACTTCCCGGACCGAATGCCGCTATCACAGCCTTGATTTTATCAGGCTTTCCACCTGCACCTTTCCTTTTTCTTGGCTTTATGCCACGAGGCGAAGCCCGCCGAGCACATCTAGCTACATTGAAAGCATCTGAGCAGGCAGGCCTTCAGGCCACATTAGCCTGGTATGAGTCACCCCGGCGTCTAGTTGAAAGTCTTGAAATGCTGGCAGATATTTTCGGCCCCAATAGGGAAGCCGCAATCGGCCGCGAATTGACCAAATTATACGAAGAAATGGCTCGCAACCCCCTCTCTGAACTAATTGAGTATTTTAAAGAACATACACCCAGAGGAGAAATTACTCTCCTCCTTTCTCCACCTGAAGAGGAAGAAGAAACAGAGGAGGCTCTGGAACAAGTGCTCGGCAGGGCTTTGGAGACACATTCGCTCAAAGATGCCGTCACACTCATTGCCGGCAGTATGAATCTACCCCGGAAAGTCGTTTATAAAAAAGCCCTGAGCCTATTACAGAAATAACAGACTTTATTCTGCTTTCGGTAACGTAAAGAGATCTGCCGCAAGAGCGACATTTATCTTTACGTCTGAAAGACGGATTTGCGTCACCGCACCTTGGGCATCATGAACCGTCCACCCAAGGAAGGCAAATGGCTTTTCAGCAAAAAACATTGTCAATGTACCCTCATTGGGAGACTCCGTCCTGATGACGGTAATCTGGATCTCACCATTTACTTCCTGAAAGGAAGTCACTGTCACATCACCAGAGAATTTTGGATCTGGACGCAGAAGAAGCCCCAAAGGCGTGCGCCGTAAGGGTAAGGTGGTGACCTGATCTATAGAACGATCCTGAAATACAACCTTCCCCTCATTTGCAACGAGCAAAAGTGGACTAGGCGCATCATAATTAAAACGCACACGCCCAGGTCTTGTAAGAAATACCGTTCCGGTGCTTGCTTTTCCATCTGGAGCTATCTGCTGAAATCTTGCCTGAAAGCTATGCGTTGCTGCAAGGTTGTTTTCAATCTGGGTGATCCAGCCCTGCTGCGCATGAGACAAGACCGCCGAGAAAGCGGGAGCCGTCATAAACAGGCAAAAAACACTACAGAGAAAAGTCAGAATTTTCAGCATAAATGAAACTCTCAATAGATATACAAGCCGCCCGGTCTTAAATGACCGCGGCTTCCTCAAAAATTGGACGGACATTACCATCCCAGACTGTTTTATAGCGTTCCAGCCAATATTGAGCCTGAAGAGGTGCACCCTCTGAAATTTCCAACAATGGATCAAGATATGTTTCTTCTCCAAGACCTCTCGCCTTCAGCCCCTCTATGGCTAATGCCAGTATCTTGCGTGTAAAATGTTTCAGCCCACCGGGGAAATCAGCATCCAGACCGAAATGGGGCACTTCCCCCCTGAGATCCTGATAAATAGTCCAAGGGTGCTTTTTAACAAGCTGCTCTACTTCTCTCAAAACTGAAGAATCATAAAGCAAGCCAACCCATAAAGCAGACTGGGCCAACATCATATCAGGCCGCCCAGCATCAGCGCCTCTCATTTCAAGAAACTGCTTCAGACGCACATCGGGAAAAACCGTCGTCAGGTGATCTTCAAAATCTCCGATGCACGGCGTCAACCCTCTTAAAGAAGGTTGATCCTCGCCTTCAAGCCATTTGCGAAAAGAACATCCTGCAACATCGTGATACTGACCGGAACGCATAACGAAATACATGGGTACATCCAACACCCAATCAACATATTTCTCAAAACCAAAATCTTCATCAAAAAAGAGCGAAGGCTGGCCGCTTCTGTCATTATCCGTATCAAGCCATACACGCGCCCTGTTTGAAAGCCAGCCATTTGGCTTCCCCTCTATAAAGGGTGAATTGGCAAAAAGGGCTGTGGCAACAGGCTGCAAGGCAAGCGAGACACGCATTTTACGTGCCATATCGCTTTCGTCAGAAAAATCCAGATTAACTTGCACAGTGCAGGTGCGGGTCATCATATCCAGCCCTCGGCTCCCGACTTTGGGCATATAACGACGCATGATCGCATAACGGCTTTTAGGCATCCAGGGCATTTCATCACGTCTGCATAAGGGATGGAAACCTAATGGGGCAAAGCCTAACCCTAAAAGGGAAGCTGGCACTTTTGCCTGGGCAAAATGAGACGCCATTTCCTCTTTCGTCTCATGCAATGTTTTAAGCGGTGCGCCCGAAAGCTCAAATTGTCCCGCTGGCTCCAGGGAAAGTGAGGCTCCTTTATGAATATTTTCGCCTGTAAGGCCTATAAGATTACCCTTATCATAAATAGGCTTCCACCCCATCGTGGTGAATGAGGTCAGTAACTCTTCTATACCCTCAGGCTTATAAGGTGGCGGGCTATATGGTGCACGTTCAGCAGAAGCTGCATCAAAAAATACGAAGCCAAATTTTTCATGCTCCGTCCCAATCTTCCATTCCCTTGCAGGTTTGCAGCCTCTTGAAAGCACTTCAATGAGCTGTGCCCTACTCTCAAGCGGAGTTGTATTGGTCTGACCAGGATTTGACATAAAATAATGGGCCTTATTTGCAAAAAACACTTATAAAAAACAATAGGACTATAAAACATTATAGTTCGATAAGCATGGGACTTTTTTCAAGGGTAATTCCCCTGTCATTACATGCAATCTGCTCATTTTATCATAAGACCATTAACGAACATTAAGAAGAGAAAGACCTGAGCATATGGCCGTTTCTGCACGTAAAATACGTAGCCCCAAAGAAACCGCCTTCACTGCTTTGTGTTTTCTCAACGTCGCCATTTCCTCTGCCGTAAAACCGCCTTCAGGCCCCACGATAAGTCCTGAACCTTGCGGAAAATTTTTCTCTCCTTTCTGTCTTTCCAATGCGGCAATTAGGGGAATCTCTTCTGGCCAATGAGATAAACAATCAGAAAAAGAGCGCACAGCCTGAATAACAGGAATGTCCAAACGCTCACATTGCTCGGAAGCTTCACTGGCAATCAGCGCTAGACGTTCTTCATTCAGCCTGTGATGATTTGTCCGCGCAGTAATCACCGGGTGAAAAAAAGTCACACCAAGCTCTGTCCCCATACGAATCACAAGCTCAGTCGCTTCCCTTTTCAAAAGAGAGAAAATCAAATGTAAGGGCTGTGTTTCTTCTTGAGGTCGTATTAAATGTGAAAGAGAAACGACTGCTTCGCCACGCTTAATAGAAACCAGCTCAGCATTCCATTCACCATTCATTCCATTAAACAGACGGATAGACTGCCCTGCCTTGCGCCGCATAACATTCCCCAGATAGTGGGCTTGCTGTGGTAATAAACGTAGTTCAGCGCCCTCTGTGAAGAGACCCTGCTCAGGTGGAAGATAAAGACGGGGATCGGTATAATTCATAGGGCCGAGATTAACTCACCTCTTATCAAGAGGCCAGATGTCTTTTAAACTGTTACAGAGGTTCTTTTCCGCTTTACCTGGTCCAGGAGAAACAATGCTTCCCAAGGCACCGCATACTGACATCCACTTAAATGGTTTCATCGCCAGACTCTCTGAACCGTGGCGATCTTATGCCCTCCTTGCCAGGCTAGACCGTCCTGTCGGAACATGGCTTCTTTTTCTCCCAAGTGTTTTTGGCATTTTCCTTGCCCAGAACAGTGAGCTCTGGACCCGCATTCTTGATGTCATTCTTTTTGCCCTTGGTTCTCTGCTTATGCGCTCTGCGGGCTGCGTTGTGAATGATCTATGGGACCGTAAAATTGATTCACAAGTGGCTCGCACGGCACATAGACCACTTGCCAGTGGCGCGCTAACCGTCAGACAGGGATTAGGATTGCTTATCATCCTTTTAGGAGCCAGCTTTTGCATATTATTGGCTCTCCCGGAAATCTGCTGGCTACTCACACCGGTTGCCCTGCTTTTAGTGGCTTTTTATCCTACCGCAAAACGGCTGACTTGGTGGCCCCAGCTTGTGATGGGGTTTACATTTGGTTTCGGTGCACCTATGGGCTACGCCGCCAGCGAGGGACGGATTGATGCAGTCTGCCTGACACTTTATGCGGGGGTCATTTTATGGCAACTTGGGTTCGACACCGTTTACGGCTTTCAGGATATGGAAGATGATGCCCGTATTGGCGTCAAATCCACTTCGCTAAAAATGCAGCATAAGGCACGTTCTTTCGTTGGCGGATGTTACGGAACAGCCCTGTTTCTTTTTTTCCTGTCTGCCAGCAGTGCCGGATTACATCCATGGTTTTACCTCGGATTTATTCCTGCAACTTTATTATTGGCAAAACAGGCAGCAACACTTGACCCTTATAACGCACCAGCTTGCTTAAAAGCGTTCCGACAAAATGTGCCAGCAGGGATCCTGCTTGCATTAGCCTTTATTCTGGGACGTCTTGCCTAAGAAACCGAGGAAATTATCTGCCTCTGAAACAGGGAACGTCCAGCACTCAGACAGGCCCCCAGAAAAGCAACAAATGCTGCGGCCCCAAGGCAGATAAAAGCAGGATGCGAAAAAACCGTAAACATACCCGCAACAATCAGTGCCCCAGAAGTCTGCCCTCCCAGACGAGCGACTGAAAGCATACCACTTGCGCTACCTTCACGCCCGACGGGAGCAGTGACCATAATGGCACGATTATTGGGCGGCTGGAACATACCAAACCCCCATCCTGCCAGAAGTGTACGCCAGGCAATATCGAGATTGGATGCCTCAAGTGGAAGTGCCCATAAAAGGACAAACCCCGTTGCCGTAATCAACAGACCTAGTGAAGAAAGAAAAGATGCTGAAAAACGGTCTGTAAAATGTCCGATCACATAAGACATGGACGCTGTCCCGACAGCCCAAGGCGCAATAAGCAGACCGACTGTTGCGGGATTTTTATGAAAGGCATCTGCCAAGGTAAAAGGCATGGCCACAATATAAAGATTAGAGGCCATAAAGCCGCAATAGCTTACAAAACATGCAATAAAAAACGGACGTCTTTTCAAGATATCCAGAGGAACGATAGGCTCTTCCCGATTTTTCTGCCACTGAATCAGACAATACCAACTGACAAGACTTAAAGCAGTGAGCCCTGTACCAATTGCAAAATCCTTATGCATCAATCCGTCAATTCCGACCCCTAATGTCGCAAAGGAAATGACTGTCAATAACGAGCCTGTATAATCAATCCTAACATGACTACGTGGTGTCTGGGGAAGCTCCAGCCAGGAGAGAAACAATGCCAATGCCCCCAAAGGCAGATTAATCCAGAAAATCCAGTTCCATGAAGCCACACTTAGGATAAAAGAACCAATTGTCGGGCCAATACTTACACCCAACCCGACAAAGAAACCGTTTAACGCTATCCCTTTTCCTAGAAATTTATGAGGATAGATAAAACGGACCAAGGCGATATTAACGCTCATGATACAAGACCCACCCACCCCTTGCAGCGCCCGGGAGAGAGCAAGTTCCAGCATGTTTTGCGATAAGGCACAAAGAGCCGAAGCAATAATAAAAAGGGCAATCCCGAATTGATACATGCGTCCAAAACCAATACGGGCACCAATTGCTGCTAATGGGAGGACAAAAGAAAGACTTGCTAACTGGTACGCATTAACAACCCAGATAGCTCTTGAGGGATCTGAATGCAGATCCCCTGCAATTGTAGGAAGAGCAACATTTGCGATTGCATAATCAAGAACGGAGAGCAGCAGAGCAAGCAGAACAGCTGACATAGCCTTGAAACGTTGAGCCCCATAAAGCCCGGCATGACGAAGTGGGTCATATTCTTCTTGGCTGAAATCAGCCTTTTCTGCTTGCATGAGTGATTTAATCTCCTAAATGACGCAGTGCTTTTCCAGCATAAAGATTGGCTTCGATCCTCTCCAATGTGATGCCTTTTGTTTCCGGCACGAAGAAAATCGTAAATAAAATAAAAAGGCCATTACATAGCGCAAAAATAACGAATGTCAGGCTTCCACCGATCATGCCCATTACAACCGGGAAAATGGCTGAAATAACCATATTGGCTGCCCAATTCATTAATGTTGAACACCCAATGCCAAAATCACGCCCACTTGTGGGCTGGACTTCAGAACACAAGGTCCAGACCAGTGGACCGGCACCAATCGCAAATCCAGCAACAAAAAACAGGATCAAACCACAAAGAATTGTCTCAAGCACCAGGTTGTCAGTGCCACTGCCCAGAATAGCGGCCGCACCGAGAAGTGATGCAACCATGATGACGCAGCTTGCAATTAGAAGTGGCTTACGCCCCCACCGATCCGAATAAACAATCGCGATACCGGTTGAAAGCATATTAACCAATCCGACAAGTGTCGTTGCCCAGATCGCCGCATGTGTCCCGAAATGAGCCGCCTGAAACACTCTTGGAGCATAATAAAGGAGCGCATTAATCCCTGTTAATTGCTGAAAAATCTGCAACATTAAGCCCAAGGCTACAGATCGACGGAAATTTTTATTGTCACGAAAAAGAGCAAAACCTGGCTCATGATTTTTCTCTAATCTTGACTGGATCCCCTTTAACTCTTCATCCGCCAATTCTTTATCAGAACGAAGCATATATAAAACATGACGGGCACTTTCGCTTTGTCCTTTGAGGACCAGCCAGCGTGGACTTTGAGGCAGGATACGAACTGAGACCATAAAAAGAATGGCAGGAACAACCATAATCCCAAGCATCCAGCGCCAATGCCCTCCATTGGACAAGATACCATCAAACACAAATGCCAGAAAAATACCAACTGTTACCATTAACTGGTAAAAGGCGATCATGGCACCACGCGCAGATTCAATCGTTATCTCTGAAATATAGAGAGGCGCCGCAAAAGCTGCGATTCCAACAGCCAGACCAAGCAATATACGACCCACAAAAATAATCGTCACACTCGGTGCCAGAGCACAGAAAAGCGTACCGATTACAAAAAGCACCGCCGCCAGGAACATAGCCCCTGTTCTGCCGAATTTTAGGGACACCCGTCCTGCAACTGCGGAGCCTATAACAGCGCCACCCATCATTGTACCTACAATCCATCCCTGGATTGCATCACTGGCATGAAAATCAACAGCCATAAAAGGAAGCGCACCTGAAATAACCCCGGTATCAAGACCAAACATCAACCCGGCCATACCAGCAATCAGAGCCAATGCAATCCCACGCCCTTTTCCACTCTGGGAACCCCCTTCACCACCATGAAGGGACATTTTTTTTATATCCACCATATTATTTTCTCCCAAGACAAGTGGTTCTTAAGTTCAGGCCCCGAAGACAGCCTTCCCCACCAATTTTATAAAATTTCACCTGAAATCTTATTTTTTGTCCTGAGTCGAATATGGATTGCGCGTTCCTCGCAACTGCAGCCTGATAGGCACACCGGGCAAATGGAACACTTCACGAATTCCATTGACCAGATAGCGTTTATATCCTTCAGGCAGCTGCTCAACTCTCGTTCCGAAAATTACAAAAGTAGGCGGACGAGATTTAACCTGAGTGATATAGCGTAGTTTCAATCGCCTTCCATCAACCAGCGGGGGTTGGTGCCGTTCAAGAGCCTCCTCAAACCAACGGTTTAAATCACTTGTACCAACACGCGCATTCCACACTTCACTAGCCTGCCTAACCGCTGGAATCAGGCGAGAAAGCCCTTCTCCCGTCAAAGCAGAAAAAGTTACAACTGTGATACCACGCATCTGCGCAAGAGAAGACTCGATCCTGTCCATAATGACTTCACGTGTCTTCTTACGATTTTCTATTGCATCCCATTTATTAAGCGCCAGTATACAGGCGCGGCCCTCGCGTTCAATTAGTCGTGCAATTTGTAAGTCCTGCTCATCAACCCCTCTGGTTGCATCAAGCACAAGAACAACGACCTCTGCCATTTTCAGAGCTTCGATAGAGGCTGAGACAGACATACGCTCAAGCCCCTGATCCACACGGGCTCTTTTACGCATTCCTGCCGTATCAACAACCTCAATCCTGCCATGTTCATCTTCAATGAAAACACTGACAGCATCACGTGTCAGCCCCGCTTCCGGACCTGTAATCATGCGCTCTTCACCTAGAAGGCTATTGAGCAATGTTGACTTACCAGCATTGGGACGACCGACAATAGCAATCCTCAGAGGCTTTTCCTCTTCAGCTTCTTCCTGCTCTTCTGGTGGCAATCTATCGACGATCTCACTCATAAGATCGGCAATTCCCTCACCATGCTCGGCAGAAAGTGCCAGTGGGGCTCCTAAACCAAGGGAGTATGCCTCAAGGGCAGCCTCGGTTCCTGCCTTTCCTTCTGCTTTATTGGCAACAAGAAGGACAGGACGATTCTGTTTTCTCAACCAAGTCGCAAAATGCGCATCAATAGGTGTAATGCCAGCACGCGCATCAATACAGAAAACAACTAGATCAGCCTGGGCAACCCCTTGCTCCGACGAAGCGCGCATGCGCCCGAACAAAGTCTCAGGAGCCGATTCTTCCAGCCCAGCTGTGTCGATAAGGCGAACGGAGCGCCCACGCAAAAGGGCATCCCCTTCCTTGCGATCACGCGTAACACCAGGCTCATCCGAGACGATAGCCTGCCGTCTGCCAACCAGACGATTGAACAAAGTAGATTTACCGACGTTAGGACGTCCTGCAATAACAACGACCGGGCGTTTTGATGCCCGCTTAATTTCTTCAGCCATAGGCGCGTAATACACCATCCTGACTTAATGTCAGCACATTTCCGTCACAAACAATTGGCTGCACCTGACAAGATGCAGGAATATTCTTAATTTGTTCAATTTTTCCCGTAGCAGCATCGACGATAACCATACCCTCTTTAGGCACGGAAGAGAAACAAACGAGCTTATTATTAACCAGCAAAGGCCCCACCCACTCAATCTGACCTTTCATTTTTTTCTGATGCTGGAAACGACGCAGCTGCCGGATCCAGCGCACCCGCCCGGAAATACGATCAAGACAGGCTAACTGCTGATCAAGAGAGAGGACAAAGAGCCAGTCACCACAAACACAGAGAGGATTCTGGCTACTGACTTCACGCTCCCAAAGCCTCCTGCCCGAGCGTAAATCAATCGCCACCAGCACCTGCGACATAGAGGCTGCATAGGCTGTACCATCCATAATGACGGGAGCACCACGAATACAAGCAAAGTCCAGAATACCGCCGCGCCCGTTACCACCCCCAAGACTATCACTCCAGACCAGCTCACCTGAGGTTGCACGCAGTGCTACAAGCTCACCACTTCCAAAACCTGCAAGCACAATCCCATCGACAAAGGCAGGCGTGGCATTACCAAACAACCCTGTATCAACGTCCGTTGCCTGATAAGTCCAGACCTGACGGCCAGTTTTCACATCCAATGCATAAAGACGCTGATCTATGGTCGAAAAAACCATCAAACCATCCTGCACGACAGGAGCTGAGCGACCAGGCGTTATTGTTGAAACACTCCATTTTATATGGCCGTTAGACGCATCCAATGCGAGTGCCTGTGCAACACCATCAACAACGTAAAGTGTATCACCTACAAGGGATAAACCACCCCCCAGATTGGTGGAACGTGTATGTTTAGCAGGCTGACGACTCCAGATATGACGTCTTTTCGGCCAGCTAAAGGCATGCACAGCACCCTGGGCATCAGCAACAAAAATCCGCCCATTCCCGATAACAGGGGGGGATTGCAAGGCGCCATGATTATTAGGAAAAAACAGAACCAATGACAGGAAATCAGCAGGATCGACTTCTGCCCCGACAGAGCGGCTCCATTGCGGTTTGGTAACAGCATTCCAACGGGCATTGATCGCTTTATGAGAGGGATCATGCCCATCCATTGTCCATTCATGGACATCCTCAACCGGGGGCAGGCTGAATGTGTTTTGCTCATTATGGGCAACACTCAAACCTGCACCAGTAGAAAGCACATCAAAACGACGACCGATTACTCTGGTTTTTTTTTCGTCACTACTAAAAAGACCACATCCGCCCAGCCCAGTGAGCGCCCCAGCTGAACAAGCCATTTTCAAAAGATTACGTCTGCTGAAAAGAGACGCTTTTTCATCAGTCTTATGGAAAAAATCACGCAGCATCATTTGACATCCCCCAAAGTCCTCAAGAGCAATCCTGCCCTCTGGCGCAGAGCCTCACTGGAATCAGCTGAAGTCTGAATCTCAATCAGTAATCTTTTCGCTTCCTTGCGCTGATCTGCCGTATTACCAGGCTTCAGGTCAAGAGCGACTATTCCCTCACGGGCCAAAGAGGCAAAGCTACCTCCTTTTTGAATGAGGGACTCGTATCCTTTTCTCAGCTCTGGATCAGCCAATGTCTCTGCCTGTGCATTAAGAGAGAGATACAAGGCCAATTCCCTGAGAGCTGATTCCGTTTTTTTATCTGACTCGACTTTTCCCCAGAGAGACAAAGCCGCTTTATCATCTCCATCTTCCTTTTTCAGGTCAGCCAGTCGCATCATGGCGTAAGCCCTGATTCCTTCAGGGGCATTACTGGCAAGATCATTCAGAATGGACTCTGCCTGTTTCCTCTGTGACTGGATGTCAGACTCCTGCTCTCCTACTGAAGGAGACAACATATGCAAGGCAGAGAAATAACGGACAGATGCTTTTTCCTGCATTTTCATCAGACTATGATGCTGCCAGAACCAGACCCCGCCCCCCGCCAATACGAGAACCACCAATATCACAGCTATAATACCAAAACGACGTGCCGCCTGTGCTAGACGTTCCTTACGCTGTTCTTCTTGCATTTCCTGAATAAAATCGTCAGTCACACTGCTTTCCCGCTGGATCATCTGTCAAATTGGTGCAAGCATACGTGACAATTTGCTTTCAGCAAACAACCTGAAAGCAATTTCATTGATAAAAACAGGTCTGATTTTGATGTCAGTGGTTAAAATCATTATGATGCAGAAAAATGAGGGGCCTTTTCTGGCGCGATGGCTCGCTCATTATAGCAATATTTTTGGCACCCATAATCTTATCATCTTCGATAATGGCTCAACTGATCCTTATAGCTTGGCACTTCTTAACGAAGCAGAATATAGAGGCGCTATTATTGAGCGCCGCTTCACCAAAACAGAAGATTTCCGGCATAAGGGCCGTCATTTCACGACTCTGATCAATAGACTAGATCAGGATTGCAATTATGACTTCGCCCTCCCTGTTGATTGCGATGAACTTCTCGCCGTTTTTACGCCCATCGGCCTCTCCACCGAAAAAGAAAAAATTCTGGCTGAATTTGACAGATTAAGAGGACAGCGTAGCGGCTTTGCAATTACACCTTCACTCTTTAATGTCCCCGCCCAACCAGGATGGTTTACGCCTAACAGACATTTCCCTAAGGGATTTGTCCCATCAAGATGTAATGCTGTCATTGATGATGGGCACCATATACCCGCCTCAATGGAGGTTGGAGGGCAGATGCCAACAAAATTCACCTATCTGCATTTTCATAATCGCCCCTTTGAAGAAATGCAGACCTATTGCCGTGCAAAATTAAGTCTTGAACTTGATGATGTCACAAATCACGAAAAACTGCGTGAGCATGAGAGTCTCGCGAGACCGGGAGGGCATATGGTGCGCCCCCTTCTTCTTGATGAAACAGGCTATAATCATATTTACGACAATGAGTTACAGCTTTATTTTGAAGGTAATGGGATTCTCCTTCGCACCCCAACAGCCACCTGCTTATGGGATGCCCAGCGTTATCTTATAAGACACCCTGATACTGAAGCTTATGGGGCTGGCCCGCTTTTCCATTACCTTATGCACGGTTTTCTCGAAGGAAGAGAGCTCCCCTAATAACAACCTTCTTCCTAATCAGTTACGGAAGAAAAGAGATCGTTCTCCCCTGATTAGCAGACAGAATCTCATCATCGCGCATCACGACATGCCCCCGGACAATAGTCCCTACTGGCCACCCTTTTACCGTCACACCATCATAGGGCGTCCATCCTACCGGTGATGCAATCCAGTCATTGGTAATCATTCGCTCTTTTTTCAGGTCAACCAATGTAAAGTCTGCGTCATATCCAACAGCCAGACGCCCCTTGGTCGGAATACCATAAATACGCGCAGGCCCAGCCGCCATAACATCAACAAGATGCGCAAGCGACAGACGACCCGCATTGACGTGATTTAACATTAAAGGGACAATTGTCTGCACGCCCGTCATCCCGGATGGACATTCCAGCCAGGGGAGCTTTTTTGCTGCCAGAGGATGAGGCGCGTGGTCAGAAGAAACCACATCCACCCGTCCTTCACGCAGCGCTTTCCATAAAGCCTTATGGTGACGCTCATCACGAATAGGGGGATTCATGACAGCAAGTCCGCCAAGACGTTCGTAACATTCCGGTCCTGTCAACGTCAGGTGATTAGCCAGAAGCTCGACAGATGCAATATTACGGTGTTCCTCTAAAAACTGTAACTCTTCTGCTGTCGAGACATGGAGAATATGAACAGGGCGGCCCGTTTTGTGAGCCAGAGCGACAATACGTTTTGTAGCCCGTAAGGCGCATTCCACGTCACGCCATTGGGCATGCATCGCATAAGGCTGTCCTTTCTGGAAAAGCGATTTTCTATCCCTCAAGCGATATTCATCTTCTGCATGAAAAGCCACGCGACGGTGACCAGAGTGCAGCACAGCTTCAATTCCCTCATCACTTTCGACCATGAGTGAACCTGTTGATGACCCTGCAAAAACTTTTACGGCACAGACACCCTTTTCCTGCTCCAGCTCAGCAAGAAGGGGCGCATTTTCACGCGTTGCACCGACATAAATGCCTACATCAATATGAGCGACCTGATTAATATGATTACGTTTCCATTCCAGCATGGCCGCATCCGTAATGGCTGGATTGGTATTTGGCATATCCAAAACACTCGTCACCCCTCCCAGAGCGGCAGCACGTGTTCCTGTTGCGATTGTCTCAACATCTGGCTTGCCCGGGTCGCGAAAATGGACCTGAGCATCCATAAGACCAGGCAGAATATGCAGGTGAGACGCATCTATGACCTGACCTGCCTCATCTGTCGCACTGACATCAAAAGAAACGATGCGTTGGTCTTTAACGCCAATATCTGCTTTGGCCTCTCCCCAGGGAAACACACATGTCCCATGACGCAGGATCAGATCATAATACATAATGTGGTTTTCCTTCCTTCAAAAGAGGCTGTTTCTTCTGTGATTGTTTTAACAGAAGCTGTGCAGAGCGAAAGACTTCATCAACGCTGATTTGGCACATATCACCTTCGCCCTCTTTCCCCGGAGCTGATAGAGCCATGGTAGAAAATCCAGATGGCGCATATTGCGAAGCTTTACTGGGACCGAACAGCCCTAAAGTTGGTATTCCGACTGATCCAGATAAATGCATGAGACCCGAATCATTACCGATAAAAAGAGAACAGCCCGCCAGACATGCAGCCACGTCAGAAAGCGCCTTTCCCCCACCATAATCATGGCATGGCAAATGCGTTAGAAGAAGCAGGGCACCGTTACGTTCATTCTCTCCAGCACCATAAAGAACAACTATTTTATAACCCAACCTCAGAAAACGACGCCCGATTTCAATGAAATTTTCAGCCGGCCATTTTTTATAGGCCGTGCCTGCTGTCGGCCCCAAAGCCAGCCATTTTTCACTTGAGGGAAAAAGACGTCGTGCCTCTGCCATTGTCTCTTTTTTTAGCCATACACGAGGCAAGGGCACATCCTGCAATCCTAAAGACCGCGCCTGCTGTAGAATTTTCAGACCTGGCCTGCGCCCCCCTTTAACAAAATATCGTTCACGACTCCATAATGCCCAGCTAATAAGGGAAGAACGGAGATCTACCACCATAAACCAGTGATGAAGCACCGTCTGACACCATAATTTCATCCAATGGCGGTTATATGTCTGCTTCTCCATCCCGATCAGACGTTCACATCGTGGAAAACTCTCAAAAAGCGATGTAATATGTGTACCACAAACAATTGTAAAAGAGGCTGATGGATAAAGCTCTGACAAAGCAGAGAGCACGGCTGTTGAGATCACAGCATCTCCCAGACGATGTGAGGTGATAAAAAGTATTTTCACCCTTATTTCATCCAGAGTGGGTCTGTAATCGTTTTAAGAAATTCTGCATGACGCGCTAGCGTCCCCTGATCAGGAGCTTCCATGGGACGAGGCACACGATCATAGCTCTGACGCTTTATGTTTAACTGGCTTATCCTGTTTTCCTGTCGCTCCATTCCAGCCAGTCCAAGCCCTCTCTGCCGCCCTCCGATAAGCTCTACATAAACGTCCGATAAAAGGCGACAGTCAAGCAGGGCATTATGGGTACCACGTTCTGATAAATCTATACCAAACCGGCGACATAAGGCATCAAGACTTGCGGGCATACCTGGATATTTTTTTCGTGCCATCATCACTGTATCAATGGCACGTACCTGATAATCTAGTGGTTCCCTACCACATCGTTTAAGCTCAGCATTGATAAACCCAAAGTCAAATTTCGCGTTATGGGCTATCATTTTATCATCAGCGATAAAATCCAGAAACGCATCAGCAATATCAGCAAATTTCGGCTTTCCCAAAAGGTCTTCACGCGTAAAGCCATGAACCTTGGTCGCTTCGGGCGGAATATCACGTTCAGGGTCGATCAGAACATGAAAAAACTTCCCTGTACGGAGATCGTTTTCCAGCTCCAATGCCGCAATCTCAATAACCCGATCACCCATTTCAGGGTCAAGGCCGGTCGTTTCTGTATCGAAAAGTATGGAACGGACCATGACGCCCTTAACCCTTTTTACTATTGTGAAAATATGGATTTTTGAGCTGTTTTACCAAAGACACACTCTGGCGCAATGTCCAGTTACGGGAAAGACCTGTCTGGAGGACAAAATCCGCACGCTGACATTTAATCGCCTCGGGGAGCTGGCGTTTTATAAAATGACGCGCTTCCCGCAGAGACATTTTCTTTTCTTTCTGGAAACGCTTTCCTAAACGTTCCAGGCGCACTCTTAATGGCGCATAGGCAACAATGACCTTATCACATTTCTTATAGGCCCCGCTTTCCCATAAAAGTGGGATATCCAGCACGCATAACTTTCGCCCCTGTCGGCGACAAGCGCGGATGAAACAATCCCTCTCCCGGCGGACCAGAGGATGTATGATTGCCTCAAGTTTTTTTAAATCATGCGGATAATCCAAGAGATGTTTACGAAGCAGACCCCGATCAAGCTGCTTGCCGCACACGACATCAGGAAAATATCTCTTCAATAAGGGTATGGCTTTTCCATGAGGGGCCTGGAGTTTTTTAACACAGAGATCAGCATCAAAAACCGGGATATGAAATTGACGAAAGCAGGAAGCGAGCGTGCTCTTACCCGCTGCCATCCCTCCTGTAAGGCCGATCACCCGCATAAGTAATGCCCTTACACCTTATGATTCAAATCATCATCAAGACGTTTCATCAGAGCCTCATCCATCTCGGGTTTAACACCAAACCAAAGACGAAACCCCTCTAAAGCTTGGCAGACCAACATTCCCAATCCATCGACGGTCTTCAGTCCCTTCTTCCGTGCAGCCAGAATCAGAGGCGTATCTCTGGGGGTATAGACAATATCAGCAACACAGAGTTCAGAAGAAGCGTGTTTGAGGCATTTATCCCAATCAAGAGACGCAACACCATGCATGCCCAAAGATGTTGCATTAACAAGCAGAGAGGCTTTCTCCAGATGCTCTGGCCATTCGGACCAATCAACAACCTGACCGTCTTTCAGCGTTTGAACTAATGTTTCAGCCCGATCACGCGAGCGATTCGTAATGATGACGTTCATCCCTCTATCCAGTAATGCTGCGATAACGGCACGCGCTGCACCGCCAGCCCCCAGAATAATGGCCGTTCCTTCAAGATTATGGGCATGAGTGAGGACATTTTCACAAAAGCCAGTACCGTCTGTGCAGTCCCCTATAATACGTCCCTTTTCAAATAAAATCGTATTGACAGCGCCAGCCCGCTTTGCGGTCTGAGTTAATTCATCACATATGGAAAATGCAGCTTCTTTATGGGGGATTGTTACATTCACCCCTTTAAATCCAGCCGCCGCGAGCCCTCTCAAAGCTGTTTCAACCTCGCCTGGCGCTACTGGCAAGGGGACGTAAGAGGCATTAAGGCCATATTTCTCACACCAATAATTATGCATCAGGGGAGAGCGCGAATGTGCCACAGGCCAGCCAACAATGCCTGCTAATTGTGTTTCTCCATTCATTCAGAGGCTCCTTTTATTCTTCTTTCCTGCCAATAAAGAGGCAATAAGCGCGCCAGACGCTCAGCCCATTCTTCCTGCCCCTCACGATCAGCAATAAGGTCCTGCCTAATTTCTATCTCAATAGCCGGCATAGCACGTCTGGCTGCATGGTAAGGCACCGTATAATCATTCAGTTCAGTGAGGATATAAGGTTCGTTATCGCCAACACACAGCCCTTCTTTCTTCATCAATCTGATCATGATTTCAGCGCTTATAGGGTCATGGTCATGTAGAAGCCCGACATGCCATGGTCTTTGAAATCCATTCATAATAGGCGTAAAACTATGTAGCGACACCAGAACTGTCTCTTTATGATTTCTTTGCAACAACGCCTCTTCTATGGCTGCATGATAAGGATGCAGAATAGCATCTTCACGCTTTTTACGTTCTTCAGGTGTAAGAGACTGATTTGCCTCTATAATCGTAAAATCACTCACCTCTGGAATTGATGTCGGATGACCTGGAGAACGGTTACAATCAATAACAAGCCTGGAATAAATCTGCTCAATCAAAGGGGCGCCAAGTAATTCATGCAGCAAATGACCCACCTGTTTTATCCCGATGTCGGACGCGATATGACGCTGCCAGTCAGACTCGCTGACACCCATTGTACCAAGCTGTTGAGGAACGTGACGCCCTGCGTGATCGCTCACCAGAAGAAAGACACTATCAGAAGACAGCTCTTTTTTTGCAAAAGGGGTTGGATCCTGTTCACTCAAAAAACTCACTTTTCTTCCCTTTCAGACCACCCACTCAGTAAAAAACTGTAGGTTTTACTGAATTTAATTACACCGTCATCACTTGGCCACTTTACCGTTATGACGCTATTATAATCATTATCTGTCCTTTTCTGTCAGCATAATCAGGCATCATGACGCACAAAAAAACTGAAAACCAAATCGCCACTTCTTCGAAAAATGCCCAATGGGGGGGAAGATTTTCAGGCGGACCAGCCGCCATTATGGGCGAAATAAATGCGTCAATCAGTTTTGATCAGCAATTATGGCGTCAGGATATCCAGGGCTCTCTTGCTCATGCTGCCATGCTTTGCAAGGTAGGGCTCTTAACACCTCAGGAAGAAGAGCAGATTCGCAATGGTTTAAATGACATTGCGCGCGATATTGAAGCAGGTAAGTTTGAATTTTCCGAAGCGCTTGAAGATATTCATATGAATATCGAAGCCAGACTAGCTGAAAAGATTGGAGAAGCCGGGAAACGCCTTCATACTGCGCGCTCTCGTAATGACCAGGTTGCAACAGATTTTCGTCTATGGGTCCGGCAGGCAACAGATAGTATTATTACCCAGACAGAAAGTCTCATGCTCACACTGGCGCGTCAGGCTCTTAGCTATCACGCTTTACCTATGCCCGGTTTTACGCATTTACAGGTTGCACAGCCTGTTACATTTGGCCATCATCTCCTCGCTTACGTCGAAATGCTCTCCCGTGATGTTTCCCGCCTGAAAGATGGTCGTAAAAGACTTAATGAATGTCCTTTAGGTTCTGCGGCCCTTGCAGGTACATCTTTCCCTATAGACCGTCAGATGACAGCTCATATCCTTGGCTTTGACCGCCCAACTGCCAATTCGCTCGACGCTGTGTCAGACCGTGATTTTGCCTTGGACTACCTCTCCAGTCTTTCTATTGAAGCCATGCATCTTTCACGTCTAGCGGAAGAAATTGTTCAATGGGCTTCGGCTGCGTTTAACTTTATCAGACTTTCAGACGGGTTTACGACAGGCTCTTCCATTATGCCCCAAAAGCGCAATCCTGATGCCGCTGAGCTGGTGAGAGCTAAAATTGGCCGGATTATGGGCGATTTTGTTGGACTGTTAACCGTCATGAAAGGTCTTCCCCTTGCCTATGCCAAGGACACGCAGGAAGATAAAGAGCCTGTTTTTGACGCAACCCGCGCTATTACCCTCTCTCTCGCCGCCATGGAAGGAATGATTAGCGATCTTAAACCCAATGAAGAGCGTATGAGAGAACTGGCAGGGGCCGGATTTTCAACAGCAACTGATCTTGCCGACTGGCTGGTACGTGTTTTACGCGTCCCCTTCCGCACGGCTCATCACATCACAGGTACATTAGTCGGTCTTGCTGAAAAAAAACAATGTGACCTTTCTGACCTAACATTGAGCGAAATGCAGACAGTTGAACCAGGCATTACAAAAGATATTTATTCGGTCCTGACGGTAGATTCTTCGTTAGCCTCACGCGTCAGTGAAGGAGGGACAGCACCACAAAACGTAAAATTACAAGCTGAAAAATGGATCATTATCCTAAGTCAGCACAAAGATAATCCCGAAGGATAATTTTATGAAATTCAGTCGTATTTTGCTGCTTTCATGTGCCTGTCTGGCCCCTCTTCTCTTAGCTGGCTGTGGAATCAGGGGGAACCCGCAGCCCCCCGGTCCTTCAAGAGACGTCACTTACCCTCATTCTTATCCACCGGAATAAAAGCTACAAAATCAGTGAGGCGGAAAGGGCCTCTTGAACGAGGGGATGGGCTTTAACCTGACTGGCTGACCAGCCTCGTTTCCTCAGTTCATGGACACCCTCTGCTCCGTCACGTTTTGAGAGTTTTTTCCCGCTTTGATGATCTATGATAAGGGCGTGATGGGCATAAACAGGTTCGGACCATCCCATTAGTTCTTGCAAGACACGGTGAATCGCTGTCAGAGGCTCGATATCCATGCCTCTTGTAATACACTCCATTCCTTGTTCTGCATCATCGCACGTAACGCATAGATGATAAGAAACCCCCGTATCACGACGCGCCAGAACCACATCCCCAAAAGCTGAAGCGTTTCCTGGGTGAAACCCTTTTCCAGCACAATAACCTATCTCCCGCCAGCCAGGCTCTTCACCTAAATAATCCAGAGCCTTTTGCATATCCAACCGCCATTGCGGCAGAATGGACTGTTTTTGATCAACGACTAATCCACGACATTTTCCATTATAAACCCAGCTTCCATCAGGAGCTTTTTTGAAGGCATTTTCAGCTACTTCCCGCCGGGAACACCAGCAGGGATAAAGAAACCCGCGCTGTCGTAATTCATTCAAGACAGCGTTATAAGCTACTTTATGCTGAGACTGGACACGTACCATTGTCCGTGGCCATAAACCCAGCCACTGAAGGTCATCAATCAGAGATGATCTGAACCGATCCGTGCAACGCGTTTCATCACAATCCTCAATCCTGACGTAATAATCTCCCCCAGAGCTAGCTAGAGCCTGTGCATAAAGCGCAGAAACAACATGTCCCAGATGGAGATATCCTGTCGGACTGGGAGCAAAGCGCGTTATGTAAGACATTGCATCCCGCCCTGAAATTATAGAATTTTATCTATGATTTTCACTGTTTCCAGACAGGAGCTATATGAATCTTCTCTCTGACTATAGGCTAAAATGACACCGCCCTGTGCACCAAAAGAAAATTGGAATTTATCACCTTCCTGGTAACTTCCACCTTCACCTGCCCATGAAGGGGACTCTTCTCTCGCATTAATCACTGAATATTCATCAATATAAGATTCGGGGTTCCACTCTCTGACACCACCATCCAGATATTTTATAAGAACATGTCCTCCCTGATAGGAAAAATAACATTGCTGACCAGCAATAATCTCCCCCTCATACCAATAACCTGACTGCCCTATTAAAAGCTCAACCTGACAGTTTCCCCTCCTGCATAATGTAAGAGCGGTCAGCCCTTCCATATAATAACTGAAAGCAGCCAGAGGAATCTGTTCAAATATTTTTGCCTTTGATGAATTACAATACCAATCTTTGAACTGTTCTACTGTCTCAAATATTTCTGCTTCTTTGGGTTCATGCTCTTCAGGATTCATAAGAATTTTCATTAATTCTCTCCCATCATGATCATACGTCCATCCCATGCGGGCGTAGTATCTGGAGGTAAAACCTCCTTCAAAGAGTGATAATCCAGCTTTTCTCCCATATGGGTCAGGATAATCTGGCGTGGTTTCAACTGATCACGCCAGGTCATGACCTGCTCCAGTGAGGCATGAGCTGGATGTGCCTGATATTGCAAGCAGCCGACAACCCAGAGAGCCAGCCCTTCCAGACATTTCAGGGACTCTTCTGGAAGGTCGTTAACATCAGTGGAATAAGCAAAATCGCCACAACGCACACCCAGGGAACGGACGCGACCATGATTTTGGGTAAAGCCATAAAAAGTAAAGGGACCGATTTCAAAAACACTGTCAAAATGAATGACAGTTTCTTCAAAAACAGGTCTAAAAAACCCTCCACCATTCCAAGGCTGAAATGCGTAATTAAAACGCTTCCGTAATTCAGCCATCACTTCTTCAGTCGCAATAACAGGCAAAGGGCGTTCTATAACCCTGTTAACTGCCCTGAGCTCATCAAGACCTGCTATATGATCACTATGGGCATGCGTAATAATCACTGCATCAATACGGCCCATATGATTATCCAGCATCTGGGAACGGAAATCAGGACCACAATCAATCAGAACCCTGTAGCCCTTTTTTTCAAGCATGATGGATGAACGTGTACGACGGTTCCTTGGCTCAGCAGGATTACAGTCCCCCCACAAACCTGCGGGAACAGAATCCTCTCCGCCAATCATCGGCACCCCCGGAGAGCTTCCGCACCCTAGAATCGTGATCTTCATAAAGAGAGTTTTGTAAATAACCGGGCAGTATTTGCTCTTGTCTGCTCAATGATCCGCTCAATACCCACGCCTCGTTCTTGTGCCAGACGCTCTGCGGTATAGGTAACAAAGGCTGGTGTATTTGGTTTTCCTCTTTTGGGAACTGGGGCAAGAAACGGGCTATCTGTTTCCACTAAAATACGATCTTCAGGCACTTCCCGCGCAACAGAGCGGATTTCATCGCATTTTGGAAAAGTCAAAAGCCCTGAAAAACTTAGATAACCACCAAGCTCAAGGACGGATTTAGCCAGATATGGACCTGAGGCAAAACAGTGGATCAGAAAAGGAAATACCCCTTTGGCACTTTCTTCCTGCAAAAGAGAAACCATATCTTCATCTGCCATGCGTGAATGTATCACAACAGGCAGGCCCGTTTTACGCGAAGCTTCAATATGACGCCGAAACGACGCTTTTTGAGCAGGCTTGGCCTCATCTCCACTATGGAAGTAATCCAGCCCTGTTTCACCAATAGCTACAACACCTGAAGTTTCAAGTGTTGCAACCATCTCATCACACTCTGGCAGGTTTTCTTCGCCAACATGATCGGGGTGCGTGCCCAAAGCACACCAGACACGCATTTCAGGGGAATCATACCTCAGAAGATCAAGCTGTTTCCTGCGTTCTGACCACCTTGTGCCGATCGTAATCATGCCACTCAGCCCCATATCCCGTGCAAGAGAGAAAGCAGGCTCTACATCTTCAAGACGGTCAAGATGGCAATGAGTGTCAATAAGTCCCATCATGCTTTTTCCGTCTCTGCAAAACGTGGGAAAAGCCCTTCAGGCTTTGGCAGAACGCGCCCCTCTTCAATAAGAGTGAGCAGAGAAGAAAAATGGCGCTCGTCTTTTTGCAGAGCGAGCTGATCCAGCATCTTGTTCATTGTATCAGGCATATAAGGCTGCAACATGGTTGCGATCGTGCGGATAACGTCATAAAGCACACGCAGAACCTCCGCCATTCTTTCAGGATCAGTTTTCTTCAAAGCCCATGGAGCCTGACGATCAATATAGGCATTCGCCGCCCTGATCAGCTTCCAGACCTCTTCCAGAGCATCGCTGATAGCCATGCGTTCTATCTGTTCTGACATCAGATCAGGCAAAAGTGATGCCTGTGCCAAAATAGCCTCGTCATCTTCCGTCACTTTGCCACGGGGTGGTAAACGTCCTTCCAGATTACGTGCAATAAGGCTCAATGTTCTCTGTGCCAAATTTCCCAGATCATTCGCCAGTTCGACATTCATCCGTGTAATCATGGACCGACGACTGAAATTTGAATCCCCACCAAATGGGACTTCCCGCATCAGGAAAAAACGTAATTGGTCAAGTCCGAACTCGTCAGCCAGCGCTTTGGGGTCCAACACATTGCCCAATGACTTGCTCATTTTCTCGCCTTCTACGGTCCACCAGCCATGAGCAAACACTTTTTTAGGTAAAGGCAGCCCAGCTGCCATTAAAAATGCTGGCCAATAAATACAGTGAAAGCGGACAATTTCTTTCCCCACAACATGCACATCTGCCGGCCAATAAGCAGCCTTCTCAGCATGAGGATCAGGATAACCTACAGCTGTCAGGTAATTGGCAAGAGCATCAAACCAGACATACATGACATGTTCTGAATCGCCTGGGACTTCAATCCCCCATTTGAAACTCGTCCGGCTGACAGACAGGTCACGCAAGCCTTGCCGAACAAAAGCCTCAACCTCACGCTTTGGGCCCTGAGGACCGATAAAATCAGGATTTTCATCATAAAGTTTCAGAAGACGGTCCTGAAACTCCGACAATTTAAAGAAATAAGAAGGCTCACGCACCCACTCAACCGGAGCTCCTGAAGGGGCAGTACGCCGTCCATCCTCATGGAGAGTCACTTCATCTTCGCCGATAAAGGCTTCATCACGTGTGGAATACCATCCCTCATAGGCGCCTAAATAGATATGCCCATTCGCTGCAACTTTTTCCCATAAAGCCTGCGCCGCTTTTTTATGACGAGGCTCTGTAGTCCTAACAAAGTCATCCGCAGAGATCGCCATCTCTTTCTGCATCTGGCGGAATTGCGCTGAAACACGATCTGCAAATTCCTGCGGAGCCATATTCTGAGCCACTGCACTTTGCTCAACCTTTTGCCCGTGCTCATCCGTCCCTGTCACAAAAAGAACATCCTCCCCCCGGAGACGGTGAAACCGTGCAATCACATCACAAGCGATAGAAGTGTAAGCATGCCCGATATGGGGCGCTCCATTCACATAAAAAATAGGAGTTGTGATGGTAAAACGCCGCGTCATAATTCTTCCTGTCAAATTGTCAGACATAATCTCTCACTCTATACTCTTACGACTTGATGAGCGCAAAAGCTTCTCGCAACGTGACCATTTTATCGAGATTATAATGCTCAAGCTTCTGCCATAGACCGGAAAGTTCAGAATATTTTCCTGCCCAATCAGCCGCTTGTTCCAGATCCCCCTGAACAATGCATAATCTGGCCTTTTGGGCAAGACCATCACCCAGCTCGCTGCACAATAACGGAAACAGCCGGTTATCTTTTATTATAATGCTTATTTTCTGCCAGATATTACTGTCTAATTTAAAAGAAGGAGAAAGAATGTGTCCAACAAGAGCTATGATCTCTTTCCTTTGGTCCTGCATCAGAAAAACAGCCCGGCCAGGTGAACCATTTGCATGGCTGAGCAGATCATCTGGCAGGTCAGGAAATAATATTTTCATCTCCTTTTCTGCCAGAGAGGAGAGAGAAAGCAGGCGACATCGACTGCGCAAAGTCGGCAAGAGCCTCCCTGGTGATGATGTCGTCAGAAACATGACTGTCTTGGCTGGCGGTTCCTCAAGAACCTTCAAAAGGGCATTGGCAGCAAAACGATTGAGATATTCAGCACCATCAATAATGACAACACGCCATCCACCATCCATTGCTGTCTGATGAAAGAACGCCTGCACTGGCTGCACGTCAGAAACTGTTATTTCTTTTTTGAGCTGATCTTTCTTACTGTCATATTGCCGGGAAATTTCAAGAAGATCACCATGAGTACCTGCTGTAATCCTTCGTCCCGCAGGAGATGTCAGATCCTCACCTTTTAAAAGCTTGCGTGCCAGATAAAAAGCAAGGCTGGCCTTTCCTATTCCTTCCTCTCCGGTAATCAGCCATCCATGATGAAGCCTGCCAGCAGCCAGAGCTTCCTGAAACTGCTCTATCACCTTTTGATGACCGATAATTTTGCCGACAGCGCGTGGAGCAGGCAATAATGTCATGAGCTCTTCTGTAACAGAGACGTTTTTACTTTTTGATAAATCAGCTCCTCTATCTCTTCTTGAGAAGGTGTTGCATCAATAGGAATCATTCTGCCAACTTCCAACCGTGACAACTCCATAAATCCCTCTCTGACACGCTCGTGAAAAGCCGTCCCCTGCGCCTCATAATGGTCCATTTTCCCCCCACGCTCTTTGACACGCAGAAAAGCTTCTTCAAGAGACATATCAAGCCAGAAGGTCAGATCTGGTTCACATTTTATGAAATCACGGAGAAATGCGACAAGCGCTAAGGCTTCTTTCTCTTTTCTGCTCACTCCATAAGCTTGATAGGCAATCGTCGAATCATGGAAACGGTCACAGATTACGATTTGTCCTTCTGCAAGAGCAGGCCTGATCTTTTTTTCCACATGGTCTAATCGCGCTGCCATATGAAGAAGGATTTCGGAACAGGAAGAGAAATCACCCTCTCCAAAAAGAAGCAGGTTTCTGAGTTCTTCAGCACCTCTTGTCCCGCCCGGCTCTCGCGTCAAAAACACGCGATAGCCGTCTTGTTTTAATCTTTCAGCCAGAAGGCGACTTTGCGTTGATTTCCCTACGCCTTCATTGCCCTCAAATGTAATAAAAAGACCGGATGAATGTACCTTATCGCGAAGGAGCATAACCAACCCGTGAAAGGACACGCCCCATAAAGCCTAGTTTATCAACGGTTTCTCCCACCGCCAGCGGATATTTTTTTTCTGAAGGCAGGCCTGCTCCTTTAGGAAAACTCAATGTCAAACTCCCATATGACTGCCCCTGCTGAAGAGGTGGTATAAGGGGAGACTCATAATCAGTGCTTATGATAACCTGATCACGCATTCCCATGGGCAAGGTCATACTGACTGTCTGCATGGCTAAAAGAGAGACTGTCTTATAAGACCCCATCCAGACAGGCACATTCTGTTCAATCACCTGTCCTTTATGAAAGAAAGTTACTGTCTCAAAATTAGCAAAAGCCCACGACATAAGGCGTTCACCTTCCTGCGCACGCTGATTACTCGATTCTACTCCATTAATCACCACAATGATGCGACTTCCATCACGTAGTGAGCTGGCACAAAGCCCATAGCCGCCTGCATCCGTATGGCCCGTCTTCAGACCATCAGCCAGTCCCTTATCAACTAGGACATTACGATTCCCTTGACGTATCCCGTTAAAGAGGAACTCTTTTTCACCAAAGAAATGATAATATTGCGGAAAATCATGCACAAGACGGGACGCCAGAACCCCAACGTCACGTGCAGTCATATAATGCCCTTCAACAGGCCAGCCTGTTGCATTCATGAAATGAGACCCTGACAGTCCGATACGTTTTGCCATTTCATTCATCATAACAGCAAAACGCTCTTCAGAACCTGCTATATGTTCAGCCAACACGATACAGGCGTCATTCCCCGACTGGATAACCATACCCTGTATCAGATCCTGGACAGAAACCATCTGTCCTAAAGGGACAAACATCTTCGAGCCTTGCATGCGCCAGGCTTTCTCACTGACAGGAAGCAGCTGATCCAGATGTAGCCTGTTTGCCGCCAGAAAAGCGAAGACTATATAGGCTGTCATCATCTTTGTTAAAGAAGATGGCACCATCCGTTCATTAGCTGCTTTTTCTAGCAGGACAGTGTTGGTCGTTGCATTCAAGACATAGGCCCAACGCGCAGAGGTTGGCATTGGACCAAGCAGTGTCTGGGCGTTATCATCAACCGGAAGCTTGGTTGCCGGAGAAGAGACTGAAGGCTGTTTTGCACGTATGGGATGTTTCTTACGTGCAGCTGCCATTGCATCAGAAGCCATAATGGCTTGTCCCGCCCCTATCCCCACTGCCAGAGCGGCAGCGCCACTCATAAGAGACCGTCTTGTCTGCACGTTAACCTCTCACTCTCTGCAACATGATCTGACCTTTATTCACTCACCACTATCTTAATGACTGGATAGTCCAGTTCACTCTTTCAACTCAACCGACCTCTGACCGAGAATTCCCACTGCAAGAGCATAAAAATCGGAAGGATTATAAGCTCTGATCGCCTTGAAGTTCGGATAAAGCAGAAATGCTTCTGTTCCGGCACCGTCAGGTTGTATCAAACGTGCTGCAGGATTTGCCATATTTAAGGCAGATCCATCTGGTCTCGTAACTCCCAGAGAAGCCCATTGACTAACTGCACGGGGTTGGGCTTCACGATAACTTTTAGCCAGAGGCGTCGAAAACTGTCCGTTTTCTCCCAATGGCACTACGACTTCTTCTACCCAGGGCTGACCATATTGCCATCCTGACCCACTCAGATAATGAGCAATGGAGGCAAATACATCAGCCTGCGAGTTCCATATATCGCATTTACCGTCCCCATCTCCATCGGAACCATAACGTAGATAGGCACTTGGCATAAATTGGGGCTGCCCCATAGCGCCAGCATAACTGCCCATCATTGCTTCAGGACTGATATCGCCACGCCCCAATATAGTGAGAGCCTTAAGAAGCTCACTTTGGAAAAACTTCTTACGCCCACTCGCGAAAGCAAGGCTTGCCAGGGCGTCAATGACATTGAATTTTCCCTGTGTCACGCCAAATGAGGATTCAAGGCCCCATATCCCCATTATGATCGCGCTATCACACTGATAGCGCGAGGCAATTGGGTCCAGGACAGGCTGGACCTGGCTGTAAGTTGCAACGCCCTTGGCAAAACGTTCTTCCCCAAGCACTTTTGCACGATACTGCGCCCAGCTAAGAGTAAATTCAGGTTGATGTCTCTGCCGCATTAGAACCTGATTATTGGGCGCTTTTAAGCCACCTAAAGCCTGCTGGAGAATTTCTTCTGGCACACCCTGAGCAAGAGCCTGACTATATATCGAGCGGAGAAAATCAGCATAATAAGGTGCAGCCTCTCCAGGCAAACCGCCTAAAGAAGCCGCTTTTGCAAAAACTGGAACAGAAAAGCTTCCTGCTGCCAGCAAAGTAAGAAAATTCCGTCTTTCCATAAAAATTGCCCTTTCAGGCCTTACAGAATCAGTGCACTGGAATATAAAGCGAAATTATTATCTACATCTAGCAGTCTGATACATTAACCGCTAGATAGGGTGAAATTTATGAATGATTACGGAAAAGAACTCCCGTGCTCTGTCACCGGCCCTTAAACGGACCCACAACTGGAATGTCACGATCTGGTGTTTAATTTCTCAACATTTATCGCTTCTCAGTCCCCTTGGGTCAAAGCTTTTTCCGTCATTATCGGAACATTCATCCTCGAAGATGTAACGACGGTCCTTGTCGCTATTGCCTCGAAAGATCATGAAATTTCGGTTACTCTAGCACTTATTGCCCTCTATATCGGCATCGCTGTTGGCGATATAGGACTTTACGGATTGGGTTGGGCCGGTGCTAAATGGCCATTTATAAAACGGTTTCTAACGCTTCCAAGTCAGGAACAAGCGAAAAAATGGTTTGGCCAGAATGTCATCAAAATTGTTGGCATTTCACGCTTCGTACCTGGTGCCAGATTACCACTTTATACAGCTTGTGGTTTTTATCATGCCCCTTTTATCCCTTTCGCCCTGACTGCGGTAGTAGCCACACTGGTCTGGACGTCACTTCTTTTTCTGCTCTCACTCCATATCGGGGGCTGGCTGCTTGCCCATAAGGGAGGATGGCGTTGGGCTGGGATTATCGGGTTTGTTTTATGTATTTTAGTTATAGGGCGTCTCATCGCTCATTTTCAGAAAGTGAATCGTTGAATTAAAATGTCGTCCTCTTCCCCTTCAACACCAGTAAAGTCTCTTTCCCTGTTTGAATTCTGGCCTGATACGATTTTTTATACCCCTATCGTTCTTTTCTGGCTTTTGATGGGCATCAGATACAGGGATTTTACCATTCCCACAGCTGCTAACCCCCGAATAGAGACGGGGGGATTATGTGGAGAAAGTAAAAGTTCAATTCTTGATGATGGTGGGCCACATGCCCAGAAGTACATTGCACCCTATGTGATCTTTAAGAGTGGCACTTCCGCTTTTAAAAATGCTCTCGCTGCCATGAAACATAAAGGAATTTCATTTCCCGTTGTTGTAAAACCTGATATCGGCTGTAATGGCACGGGCGTCAAACTTGTCAAAACGGAAGAAGAGCTGGCTGAAATTCTGCCTCATTTCCCGGCTGACGTTATGTTAATGGCTCAAAGCCTGGTCACTTACCCTCATGAAGCAGGTATTTTTTATATTCGCCAGCCCGGTGAAAAAATAGGACAGATTTCTTCTGTCACTTATAAGGAATCACCCATTATTACAGGTGATGGCGTCTCAACAATTAAAGAACTCATCTGCAATGATTCCCGCATGGGTCTCATCCCCCATATCTATCTCCCCAGACTCAAGCACCGTGTTCAGGATATTCTTCCTAAAGGAGAATCACTTACGCTTGTTTTTGCAGGAAACCATTGCAAAGGTTCGGTCTTTCGTGATGCCAGAGGGGATATAACCCCTGCTCTGAGCAAACGAATCAATGAAATCATGACCGATATTCCCGACTTTCATTTCGGCCGCATTGACGTAAAATTTGCGTCAGTTGATGCTTTGAAAAAAGGCGAAGAGTTCCAGATTATTGAAATTAACGGGGTCGGCTCCGAGGCCATTCATATCTGGGACCACAAAACAACCATATGGGAAGCTTATCGTGCCCAATTTTATCACTATCGGCAGGCTTTTCTGATTGGTGCCGAGATGAAAAAACGAGGTTGGAAAAGTGCTGGGCTTTTCTCTCTTCTACGGTCATGGCTTAAACAACGTAAACTTCTTGCATCCTATCCAATGAATGACTGAATTTATAAGTTACCTGCACCAAAAATATAATTGCTGATTTGCTGCTCTAACGAAAGCAATGGACGAGCATCAGTAATAATACTGTCAGGGGGCAAAACATCACGTTTTTGCCCCACCACTACCTGGAGTGCGTTATTTCCTGTCATGGTAGAGGCACCAATCGTCACTGCCGTATCACTCGGCAGATGCAGATTTTCGTCCACACCAAAAGAGACAAGTGCTTTCCCCAAAACCGGATTTAACGTAATTTCATAGACACGACCGACGGTAACACCGTTCAACACCACATCTGCCCCGGCTGCAAGACCATTCGCAGAAACGAAAGAAGCCTTGTAAAGGCTCATATCATGATGGTTCAGCTGCCCCTGTTTCAGGCAATAAAAAATAAATCCCAAAGTGAGAATTACCACACCGGCACTGGCAATAAAGGCACCAACACGCCCTTTTATAATGCTTTGCATAGTGCCCTCGAATTTCTGTCTATCCTCTGGTATGGAAAGGATCAGAGTAGAGATGTCCGTATAACGGGTCAAGCTTGCACTCTGCCAACAAATTATACTGATCCATCGTTTCAAAGGGACTGAAAAACAAGGCATGACCTACCTTCAGGCTTTTATTCTGGCGCTCGTTCAGGGTGTGACCGAACCATTTCCCGTTAGCAGTCTGGGCCATGCTGTACTGCTACCTGGTTTACTGCACTGGTCTATTGATAAAAATAATGAATATTTCCTGCCTTTTCTGACAATGCTGCATGTCGGCACACTCATTGCCCTTGCAGGCCTATTCTGGGCAGACTGGATGAGCATCCTTAAAGGACTTTTAAGCCGTAAAGGAACGCAGGAACGCCAGATTTCGATCAGATTATGCCTGACCCTGATCATCGCCACGATCCCGGCAGTTATTCTGGGTGGCCTGTTTGAACATAAACTCAGAATTCTCTTTGCCAGCCCGACCATGGTTGCCTGTTTCCTGACCTTAAATGGCGTGCTGCTCATTGTGACAGAGCAGATCCAGCACCATCACCGCGAACGTCCTGATCAGGAACTGGGCCATATTACCTTCAAAGATGCCTTCATTATAGGCCTATGGCAGTGTCTGGCACTCCTACCTGGGTTTTCACGCTCTGGAGCAACGATGAATGGGGGGATATTACGGGGGTTTAACCATTTTAACGCTGCCCGCTTTTCACTTCTCATGGCTCAGCCTGTCATATTGGCTGCGACCGCAAAAGAAATATGGGAGATGAGACATGTAAGTCTCCATTCCCAAATTGTGTATCAGTCCCTTTTTGGTGCAGTCGTCGCTGGAATTGCAGCACTTATCTGTTCAAAACTGCTTCTGCATTTTTTTCATAAGACAGATCAGCAGGGTTTAACGCCATTTGGAATCTACTGTTTATGTATAGGAATCGGTGCAGTTCTTTTCCTTTCAATGTGATCTGCCCCTTTCCTTCCCTCCATTTCATCGCTAACAAGAGGGAATCATCACATGAATGCTGAGCCGCCTTCTGCCCCAGGAAGGCTTTTTTCATTATTGAGTCGCAATAATTTATGACCTTTCCTGTTTCCCCAGTTCCCTCAAAGAATCATTCCCGGCGTAAAACACTGGCACAATTAACGGCGGAATCACAAAGTCATGGCCTAAAAAAGAAACTCACAGCCCTACAACTTTTGCTGATTGGTGTCGGGACAACTGTGGGGGCTGGTATTTATGTCATGACTGGGACGGCTGCGGCAGAATATGCAGGCCCCTCTGTGATACTTTCCTTTCTGGTCGCGGCTTTAGCCTGTCTTTTTACAGCCCTTTCCTATGGAGAACTTGCCTCTACATTTCCTGTTTCAGGATCGGCCTATTCTTATGCTTACATTTCCATGGGGGAAAAAGTTGCCTGGACTGTCGGCTGGCTGCTCTTACTTGAATATGGCATATCCTGCACTGCTGTTGCAGCAGGTCTTTCCGGTTACGCAACATCTTTGATCGAGACATTTGGTTTTCATATCCCTAATTTTTTACACCACTCGACCATACAGCCAGTTCCCGGCTCTGACGGGACAGCTCTTTCTTTTGGCTGGCGTTTTGACGCAATTGGCTTTGCTGCAACAATGCTGATCACATGGCTTTTAGTCAGAGGAATTGAAGAGACAGCCCGTTTTAACTCGCTTGTTGTGTTCATCAAAGTGGGTGTTCTCTTTATCTTTATGATTGTGGGGCTTAAAACTATTAATCCTGCAAACTGGCACCCTTTTATTCCTCCTTCCAAGGGTAATTTTCACTTCGGTATTGCGGGCATTTTCAGAGCTGCTTCAACGATCTTTTATGCGTATGCAGGCTTTGAAGCCGTCTCAACGGCCTCATCAGAAGCCAAAAACCCTACCCGCGATATCCCGCTCGGCATCATTGGCAGCCTTATCATCTGTACCATTATCTATATTGCTGTTGCCGCTGTTTTACTTGGCGTTGTTCCTTATCAACAGCTTGATGTCGCTGATCCTATTGCCGTAGCAACCCGTCTCATGGATGAGCCATGGCTCGCTCTTCTCGTCAATCTAGGTGCGACAATCGGCTTATGCTCTGTTTTGCTTGGCCTAATGTATGCGCAATCACGAGTCTTATTGACAATTGGTCGTGATAGATTAATCCCCAAAATGTTCTGTCATATTCACCCCAAATTCCGCACCCCCTGGATTGGGACGATCATTATTGGTCTACTAATTGGACTTATGACCGCGACCATGCCGATTGATATTATCAGTGACCTGGTTTCAATCGGCACAGCATCAGCTTTTGGGATTGTCTGCTTCACTGTGATCTGGCAACGCAATAAAGACCCTGAAACACCCAGACCTTTCAAGGTTCCTTTGGGAGGCATCCGTATTAGAGGTGTATGGATCGGCATTATCCCTGCACTTGGAATTGGATTTTCAGGAATTATGAGCTTCCCGCTTCTGGCAAATATGGTTCATTCACTAAGAGGCGGAAATCCTGTTCCGGTGATATTGCTCGCCATTTATTGTTCCCTTGGACTGGCAACTTATGTCTTTTACGGACGTAAAAATTCCACCATGGCTCCAGGAAAGAATTAATCTCCTGAAACAGCACTCCATAATAGGCTACTTTGCTGCAATTTCATCCCACTTATCCAAAGAGACTTCGAAGCGTACAAGAGATTGTAACGAAAGAGAAAAGAAGGTTAAAAAAACTAAATTCCTGTCCTAATTGCCGTTGACACTTTCCTCTTACTAGCTTAGAAAGCCACTCAACGTTTCAGGAAATCCCTGGAAAATGGCGGCGTAGCTCAGTGGTAGAGCAGGGGAATCATAATCCCTTGGTCGGCGGTTCAAATCCGTCCGCCGCTACCAATAAATAATCATTGATAATAAGAATAACGACATTAAGCCCGTATATATTATACGGGTTATGTTTCGTGCTTTTCGATTACAAAATAACTAAGGGAAGCACATAACGCCTCCCTTTTTCTTTTTTGAGACTCAGTCTTCCAGCTGTGTCTCTTCATCCCTATGATCTTCGTCTTGCTGTTCCTGATCAATCTCTGCCTGTTCTTCCTCAGCATCTTCGCGTCTATCACGTAATGAAGCCTCGCGACGGCTTCCCTGACGGACCTGGTCATAAGAACGCTGACGTTCTGCACGCTCCTGCTGAGCTGTCTGTGCTGCCAGATTCATGGCATTTAATGTGCGGAAATAATGTTCCGCATGCTGGAAATAGGCTTCTGCCTGAATACGGTCTCCCGTTCCAGTTGCGTCTCGTCCCAGCTGGAGATATTTTTCAAAAAGCTGCTGAGCTGTGCCACGAACGCGCAAATCAGGACCATTGCTTTCAAAAACATGATTCCGGTTAAGGGGTACTTGCCCGGCCCCATGGCGTGACGTTCCGCCCCCACTTCCTGCGCGATGGTGACGGCTTCTCATACGCTTCATATCATTCTTACCCGCTAATGTCTGGTTTATCGGTTTTTTCATCATGCAGTCTTTCTTAACCTATCAGGCTATAACACCTCTCAGGCTGCAAATCTCGCTTCTTCAAAGAGAGACATTACGGGGAAAACCTTTTCACCCGATTGACTTGGCTTCTCTTACCAATTTTGAAGCTGTTCGCCAATATATTTATTCTCTTTCTCTAAAACCAATGCACGTTCTATACCGCCTAAATCTAGTTTAACCAGTCGTTTTTTCAGGCCATATTGTGCCGCAATTGCACTAACATCCCCCTCCTGCCCTTCTCCCAGCTCAAAAATGATACATCCCCCTTCTGCGAGATGATCCGGCATGGTAGCGCATAAAATCCTGTAAGCATCGAGACCATCTTCTCCACCATCAAGAGCACGATGCGGCTCATAATGGGAAACTTCAGGCATAAGTTCCCCAATTACATCCCGCTCGATATAAGGTGGATTAGACAAGATAACGTCAAAACGCCCTCTAACCTCCGTACCCCATGAAGACTGCATAAAATCTGCCCTGTTCTCAAGCCCATTTAATAATGCATTACGACGCGCCAATAAAACGGCCTCTTCGTTAATATCGACACCCAAGCCTCTGGCATTTTTATACTCACTTAATGCGGCAAGGAGCAGGCATCCTGTGCCTGTACCCATGTCCAGAATGGTTTGAACATTCTGACGATCCGCCCTCACTTCCAGAAGTGCCTCAATGAGGCTTTCACTATCTTCTCTTGGGATAAGGGTCGCAGGTGAAACTTCGAAATCAAGTGTCCAAAATCCCTTCTTCCCTACGATGAAAGCAAGAGGTTCACGTTTTATACGACGTGCAAGGGCTTTCTTAAAAGATGCAACTTCTACTTCTGAAAGCACATCACGCTGCCATAAAGTTAATGCTTCACAGTCTAAAATACTCTGTAACAGTAAAGAGACCTCACGCTCGGGTGTTTCAATTCCAGCGCAGAGCAATTGCTCTGAGGCCCATTTCATGAGTTGTTTTTTATTGGTCATTTGCAGCATAATTATCGGAGGTTAAAGGAGAACTTTATGAAATTTCTAAATCTCGTTGCTTTTGGCCTTATCATAATAGGGAATTTTGCCCTTGGAACACAGTCTTCACAAGCCGCAGCACAAGTTGATGGCCTTGCAGGAGGAAGCTTTACTGTTCTTGACCGCCGCGCTGAAGATGAAATTTCTGAAATATCACGCCTCTATATTAACGGCTCATTAGTAGCGACTTTTGCTCTTTCCATAAATCACAATAGCCAGGAAGTCACAGTTCCCCTACCTGTTGGACGATTGGATGTCCCCTATGTAGTATGTGGAGAAATTACCATTAACCATAATGGTCATATCGAGACCCGGAGCGTCAGCTCAGAAGGAATTTTGCATGATCCTGATGGCCATTCCTATGAGGCTATCGGAGCTGAGAATTTCAGCGATTTTTATCTCATAGATTTTGACGACCCCTATGCTTCCAGCCACAAACCAGGCCGTTCAAAACTCTGCTCACTTCCGACAAGCTGATACTACGCCTTAAACCCTTCCGCTGCCAAAAGCTCCGTCTGCTCATGCTGGGTCAACGCGTCAACGATCTCGTCAAAATCACCCGCCATGATCTGAGCTATTTTATAAAGTGTCAGATTAATACGATGGTCTGTCACCCGCCCCTGTGGAAAGTTATAGGTCCTGATACGTTCTGAACGATCTCCCGTTCCGACCTGTGCCTTACGATTAGCCGCACGATCATTATGCGCTCTCTGACGTTCTGATTCATAAAGCCGGGAACGCAGGATTTTCATTGCTTTTTCACGGTTGCGGTGCTGACTACGCTCTTCCTGCATAGCAACGACCACACCAGTCGGCAGATGAGTGATTCGCACAGCACTTTCTGTCTTGTTTACATGCTGTCCACCGGCACCGGACGCTCTATAAACATCAATGCGGAGATCTTCATCATTAATCGTCACATCAACTTCTTCGGCCTCTGGTAAAACGGCTACCGTCACCGTTGAAGTATGGATACGGCCCTGGCTTTCTGTTGCTGGAACACGCTGGACACGATGAACACCTGATTCATATTTCAGTCTGGCAAATACCCCTGAGCCCGAAATTGTTGCAACACCTTCCTTAAGTCCAGCCAACTCACTTTCAACCAGACTCATAACCTCAAAGCGCCATCCATGCTTTTCTGCATAACGGCGATAGGCTTCAAAAAGCTCCGCAGCAAAAAGAGCAGCTTCATCACCTCCAGCAGCTGGTCTAATCTCAAGGATAGCACTACGCTCATCAGCTGCATCCTTAGGCAGTAGCGCCAGATGCATGGCATGTTCTAGAGCAGGAAGTGTCTCTTCAACTTCGCAAATTTCAGATTCAGCAAGATCTTTCAGGTCAGGATCACTAAGAAGAAGCTGCGCTTCATCGCGACGTGTAATAGCCTCCTGCCAAGCTTTTATAGCAGAAACAGGCCCTTCGAGAGCCGCATAATCACGCGAGAGACGGGTAAACTCTTCCCCGCTATTCTCGCCCGATGACATAAGTGCCTGTAACTCTTCAAAACGGGCAATAATCTGCCCAAGGCGGTGATCGACTGACAAATTTAAGTCCCTATAATTATAACCGCTTTAACGTCTCAATCAGCTGCATTACAGGTATTTCCACCTGTTCACGCTGCCTCAAATCCCGGAGCTGAACCACATGACGCTCCAGATCTTCATCACCGATAAAGACAGCATGCGTCGCACCAGACTGTAAAACACGGTCCATACGCTTCTTAATGGCACCACGCGTTTCGAGAGAGGTCACAAAACCCGCCTGACGCAGCTGATGAGTCAGTGAAGCAGCTTCCAGTAACGCCTTATCCCCTACGGGGAGGACGGCTATACCTTCTTTTTCTGCTTCTGCCAATGTCATTAATGATGAGAGACGTTCAATCCCCGCAGCCCAGCCAATAGCCGGAATGGAAGGACCACCCATTTCCTCTACCAGCCCTTCATAACGGCCGCCAGCCAGCACAGTTCCCTGTGCCCCAAGCTCTGTCGTTACAAACTCAAAAGCAGTATGGCTGTAATAATCCAGACCACGCACAATACGAGGATTTTCGACAAAACTGACACCAAAAGCAGTCAGATATTGTTTCAACTCCTCCCAAAAACGCTTCGAAGGCTCATTCAGGTAATCTGCATATGAAGGAGCCTCCGCCAGAAACTGCTTGTCTTTTTCTGATTTACTGTCAAGAATCCGCAAAGGATTGACTTCAAGCCTTGTCTGACTTTCTTCCGAAAGCGCCTCTTTATGCTGACGGAAATAGGCAATCAGAGCCTCTCTCCATGCCTGACGGCTTGCTAGATCACCTAATGTATTAAGCTCAAGCGTTACATTACCCATCAGCCCCAGAGATGACAGAAAATCCTGAGCCATAACAATTGTCTCAGCATCTCTTAAAGGCCCGTCGGCACCAAGAAACTCCGCTCCTATCTGATGAAACTGACGGAAACGCCCTTTCTGCGGCCGCTCATAGCGAAACATGGGGCCGTGATAGAAAACTTTCTGTGGCAAAGACTGCGTCAAAGAATTTGACACCAATGCACGACAAACCGCGGCTGTTCCTTCAGGTCTTAAAGTCAGGCTGTCGCCACCTCTATCCTGGAAATTATACATTTCCTTTGAGACAACATCTGACGTTTCACCTAATGAACGGGCGAAAACGCGTGTATCTTCGAAGATGGGCGTCGCCCATTCTGCAAACCCATAACGGCGCAACACATCTCTGGCTGTGTCAACAATATGGACATAACGACGCATCTCCTCTCCCAAAAGGTCATGCGTCCCGCGCGGCGGCTGTAAACGTGTCATTAGTGGCCTGCTGAATTACCAGAGTCATCCTGTGCTGCTTTCTCCTTTTCCAGAATCGCAACACGTTCCTCAACCAGCTCTACCACGTGGTTGATCATATCCTCGGCAGGAATCGTATGATCCTGCTTACCTGCCATATAAACCATATGACGCCCCTGACCACCGCCTGTAACGCCAACATCTGTCATAAGTGCTTCACCAGGCCCATTTACGACACAACCGATGATAGAAAGGGTAAGAGGCGTTTTAATGTGCTGCAAACGGTCTTCAAGTGTCTGAACAGTCTCAACAACGTTAAAGCCCTGACGCGCACAGGAAGGACATGAAATAATCTTTACACCACGATGCCGTAAGCCAAGAGATTTCAGGATATCCCAGCCGACCAGCACCTCTTCCTCAGGAGGGGCAGAGAGAGAAACGCGCATCGTATCGCCAACACCAGCCCAAAGCAGATTTCCAAGACCTATAGAGGACTTCACCGTCCCTGCCCGTTTTGAACCAGCCTCTGTAATGCCTATGTGAAGGGGATGATCACAGCAATCAGCAAGCTGCTGATATGCTGCAACAGCCATAAATACATCTGATGCTTTCACACTGATTTTGAATTCATGAAAATCATGATCTTGAAGGATTTTCGCGTGCTCCAAGGCACTTTCAACCAGGGCATCAGGATTAGGTTCACCATATTTTTCAAGCAAATGCTTCTCCAGAGAGCCGGCATTCACACCAATACGGATGGAACAGCCATGTTCGCGAGCCGCGTTAACGACTTCACGCACACGTTCTGCACTACCAATATTACCTGGATTAATACGCAGACAGGAGGCACCTGCCTGTGCAGCTTCAATCGCTCTTTTATAGTGAAAGTGAATATCAGCAACAATCGGCACATTCACTTCTTCAATGATCGTTTTTAGAGCCTTTGTGCTTTCTTCATCAGGGCAGGAAACACGGACAATATCCACGCCGGCCATTTCAGCTTTACGAATCTGAGCAATCGTTGCCTCAATATCGGTCGTAAGTGTGTTCGTCATCGTCTGAACTGATATGGGGGCATCTCCCCCGACAGCAACTTTACCGACATGTATCTGACGGGATTTACGGCGTTCAATATATTGATACGGACGATAACTACTCATGAACAACCCCTCTGAGTCAGACTGAAAGACTCATAAATCGATAAAGAATAAAGGCCAAAACTGCCAGACTGCTTTTATTTAATGAATCTCTTCGTTTTGATCCAGATTTTTTGGCTCAGCTGATATTGCAGAATCAGCTTTTTCTGAAGTCCCAGAACTTGCAGGCTGCATATCTGTACGACCGAAACTTCCATTAACGATAGCTTCAGCACTCACTGCAATATTTCTCTTAACCTGCCCTGCCTGTCCTAAAGGTGCACTAGTAACAGCTCCGGCTTTCATCATCACTCCAGCTGCATTCCCCGCTGTAATGCTATAAGGCGCTGCACTGCCATCACCGTGCCATGTCTCTCCAGACTTAAAGAGACGCGATTCAAGAACTTTCCCGCTACGGTCGGTAATTTTTGTCCAGCTATCCTGTGTAAAATGCAGTTCAATAACACCAGAGGGTAACTCATCAGGCTTCAAGGCAGGTTCTGATGATTTAACAGATTGTGGTTCAGAAGCAGGAGCTGGTTCCACAAAAGGAGATTTAGGCTGCTGCGAATCAGAAGCCGGCATAGAATTACTCAATGGCTCTGAAGAAACATTTTCCTTCTGGACAGCTCCATTTTCCGCTGTCTGGGCAGGGAGGACAGGATTATCGCTCTTCTCTTCATACGCATTACTGGAAACTGAATCAGCTGGAACATTATTATTTTCTGCCAAATCAGATTCTGTCTTTTTTGGAAGAACCGGGGAGCTCGAATCTGTATTACTACCACCAAGAAGAGGAGCATTTTCTATTTTGGGAACATCTCCTCCATGAGATGAAAAATGATACCACCCGATATAAGCCATCAAAACCACAGCCAGACCAACCGTAATCAGAAGCCATTTTGGTAATGAGCGTTCTTCAACTGGCTGTGGAAAATGCAATTCCGGCTTAGCCGGCTCCTCTTGGAAAGTGGCAGAAATTTCAGTTTTAAAATCTGAAATGAGTTTCTCAGCATCTAACCCTAATAAAGAGGCATAATTTTTCAGAAACCCAATTGCATAAGCCTGCCCTGGAAGGGACTTATAGTCCCCCCCTTCAAGGGCATATATGAGGGCAGCCCGTATCCGTAAATGATCTGCAATATGCTGCTCGTCCCATCCCAGTTCTTCACGCCTTTTACGTAAGATTGTGCCAATAGTGGGCTGTAGAGTCGTCTTCTCCTCTAATTTTGAGCCAGACATATTAGCAACCTCTCTATAACAGGACAGAAAATAGGGATAAAAAACTAATAGTACGTATCAATCTACTGATTATGGACGACTATCTCTCACTTCCAAAGCTTCTATCGCTTGGTCAATAAGCATTTTTATAATTTCAGCAACCGGTCTGATTTCCTTAACCATTCCGACAGACTGCCCCGCCATCACTGAACCATTGTCAATATCGCCTTCAATTACGGCTTTTCTTAGGGCACCAGCCCAGAAATGTTCAATTTCTAATTGAGCTGCTTCTTTCTCAATAACGCCCTGCTTGAATTTTTCTACCGTATCAGCCTGATGTTGCATGAAATGACGGCTGGCCGTATTTACTAGCCCCCTCACTGGAATAACAGGAAAACGCTCATCAAGCTGGACAGAGACCGCTGCATCACGGGCATTGGCTCGTTTAAACGCTGCCTTAAAATTAGGATGAGCAATACTTTCCGTTGAAGCTGCAAAAAGCGTCCCTAACTGAGCACCGGAAGCACCCATTTCGAGATAGGACAGAATAGCACCGCCCCTCCCTAGGCCACCAGCAACGAAGATGGGAACATCTCTTATATAAGGCAATATTTCCTGAGCCAGAACATTCAGGGAAACAGGGCCGACATGTCCCCCTGCTTCCGACCCTTCGATAATAAGAGCCTCAATTCCAAGCTTAACAAGGCGTTTCCCAAGAGCAAGGGCAGGTGCAAACCCAATGGCACGCGCCCCACCATCACGCACGCGCCGGATCGTAGCACCAGTTGGAACCCCTCCTGCCAGAACAATATGGGACACACTCTGCGCCAGACAGACATCAACAAGATCATCAAGCTTGGGGTGCATCGTGATCAAGTTCACCCCAAAAGGACGATTCGTCATACCCTTTGTGGCGATGATTTCTTCTTCAAGCCTTTCTGGCGTCATTGCACCACAAGCAATAACGCCAAACCCGCCAGCATTTGAAATTGCTGAAACAAGATTGCGCTCACTTACCCATGACATTGCCCCACCGAGAATCGCAACATCACTCCCCAGAAAATCACAGCCACGTTTTGAAAGCTGTGTAAAAATTCGGCGAGCTTTTTCCTGCTCCTCCACCGATGAGTCGCTCATGAATAATCTTCCTTTTCAGCATCAAGCCCATAAGCTGCGTGCAATGCACGCATGGCCAATTCAGTATATTCAGCGTCAATTAGTACAGAAATTTTTATCTCACTTGTGGAAATAACCTGCACGTTTATACCACGTTCAGCCAATGTTCTAAACATTGTTGCGGCAACACCCGTATTAGAACGCATCCCCACGCCTACAACGCTAATCTTCACAACATCATGAGATGTCTCCAGCCCCTTATAAGGGATTTCCTGACGAAGATTTTCAAGAAGCTGGCAGGCTTTACGTTCATCACCCTTACTGACTGTGAAAGTCATGTTTGTTGCCTGATCGACACCTATACTCTGCACGATCATATCAACATTTATACCACTACCGGCAAGACCGCCAAAAATAGCTGCCGCAACACCAGGTTTATCAGGAACATCACGAAGGCTGATTTTCGCTTCATCTCTGGAATAAGCGATCCCAGCTACAAGTCCTTTTTCCATGCCTTCATCCTCATCTACAACAATTGTACCACTTTTATCGTCAGTCTGCTCAAATGACGACAGGACACGCACACGTACTTTTTCCCTCATCGCTAAAGCAACACTGCGAGTCTGCAGGACTTTTGCTCCAACTGAAGCTAATTCCAGCATCTCTTCATATGTAATACGATCAAGCTTTTTGGCTTTTGTTACGATCCGCGGATCCGTTGTATAAACCCCATCAACGTCGGTATAAATGTCGCACTGATCAGCATCAATGGCAGCAGCAAAAGCAACGGCTGACGTATCAGACCCGCCACGTCCAAGGGTTGCAATCCTTCCTGCATGATCTACGCCCTGAAACCCAGCAATGACAGGGATGACCCCTTCCTCAAGACATGAGAGAATCGCCCGACCATCAACTGTTTCAATAGCGGCTTTGCCATGTGCCTCATCTGTTATGAGCGGAACTTGCCATCCCTGAAAAGAACGGGATTTCAACCCAAGGCTATTTAACGCAATTGCCACCAATCCACTTGTAACTTGTTCGCCTGTCGCCACAACGGCGTCATATTCTTCCAATACAGGTGCGGGATCGAGGTCATAGCAGTATTTCACCATCTGATTGGTGACACCTGCCATTGCCGACACAACAACGGCAACGCGATTCCCTCGCTCATATTCAGTTTTTATTTTCTGGGCAACATTGCGAATACGATCAAGGTCCCCGACTGATGTGCCGCCAAATTTCATGACGATTGTACGAGAACGATGTGAAAGATTATGATCCGTGAGGCTGCCAGGATCACCCTGAGAGGGATCAAGCGTGGACATTAGAACATTAGCTCCGATACATTCAGATTTTCTGCACAGAAAGATTTATGACATACCCATCTTGTCAGGTCTCGTCCAGCAATGCTCTTAAGTAATATAAATTTTATAGAAAGAATGAGTCATGAATGATACACCCCAAGCCGTTTCTGATACGGCCTTCAAACAGGCTGACTCTTCAGTTGTTACAGAAGAAATTGAACATTTCAGCGCCCTGGCAGAAGAATGGTGGAACCCCAAAGGACCGATGGCCCCGCTCCATGCCATGAATCCAGTCAGAACCGAATGGGTCAAAAAAAAGCTGACTTCACTTCTTTCTCCCTTTTCTTCCCCTCTTACTTTGCTTGATATTGGTTGCGGTGCTGGCCTTGCCAGTGAAAGCTTTGCCAAATTAGGATTTGACACATTAGGCGTAGATGCCAGCGACAAGGCGATAGAAGCTGCCCTCGCCCATAAAGAACTATTTCCTCTACCCCCTTCCGCTGCTCCCCTCGCATACCGCCATGGTGACGCTGAAAGCCTTGTGCGAGAAGGAAAACATTTTGATGTTGTTTGCGCGCTGGAAATCATCGAACATGTCAGGGACCCTGAAGCTTTTCTCTATCTGCTACAAGCCTTAACCAGAGAAAACGGTCATATCGTCGTTTCAACAATGAATCGCACGATCCGCTCATTTCTCATGGCCAAATTAGGCGCGGAATATGTGCTTCGTTTGCTTCCCATCGGCACGCACCAATGGCAGAAATTTATCAAACCTGTCGAACTGGACCATATGGCCACTCAGGCCGGATTAACGCTTACCCATATAAGTGGACTTTCTTATCATCCGCCTAAATGGGAAGAAAGCCGGGATCTCAGTGTCAATTATATGGCGCTTTTTTCAAGAAAATAACCGGCAATAGATCAGAGAGTCTCAAAATTCCCATAACCAGGGCTCTCTGATCAAGAATCCGTCGTCAAGAAGGTAAAAGTCGTAGGACTGCCTATTGCCGTAAAATGATCCGTAAAAGAAAGCATACCCTCATCCCGATTTACCCGAAATGAAGTCACGGCATCAGAGCGCTGATTTGCACAGAAAAGAAAATTCCCGCCAGGGTCGAACATCATAGCCCGGCCATAATCAGCATGCATCCAGACTTCATCCTTCAAAGTTAGGCTGCCATCCTGCCCGACATCAAAAACGGCGAGAGAATCCCCCAGACGATTTGAAACATAAATATGCCTCCCATCAGCCGAAAGCAGGATTTCGGCCGCCAGAGTTGAACCTTTAAAATGGGAACTGACTGTACTGACTGTCTGCACAACAGAAAGAACTCCCGTCGCTGGATCAAACTGGCAAACATCCACTTTTGAGTTTTGTTCGCACAGATTATACATAATCCGCCCGGAGTGATTAAAAACAAAATGTCTGGGAGCGGAACCAGGCGTCATCTCAGAATAAGGTGTTTTTGCGGGCATTAATTTCCCGCTTTTCAGGTTCAGGGTCCAGACATAAACGCGATCTAGTCCAGCATCATTTGCAATTACATAACGACCTGAAGGATCAGTACCAATCATATGAGGATGAGCACCACTATGATCGGAAACTGCAAAATTACCGGGTGGATTATCCGCAGCCCTGTCTGGCTGACGTGGCCCTGTATTATGCACCACATCTGTTGCGGTTCCCAAAGAGCCATCTTGTTTTACAGGAATTACGGCGACAGACCCACCGGCATAATTAGCAACCAAAAGATATTTTCCCGAGGGATGCACACTTAAATGCGCTGGAATAGCACCACCCGAACTGACATTATTCAATTTAGAGAGAGATCCTGTATGCTTATCCACGGCAAAAGCCGTAACGCACCCATGCCCTTCCTTGTTAAAATCGTCAATTTCACTCACAGCATATAAAAATCTGTGATCTTTTGAGAGAGTTATAAAAGAAGGACTCGCAATATCTGTAAAGTTTGTGATGAGTGTCAAAGCACCCGTCTTCTGATCCATTTCAAATACTGAAATACCCGGACCATTTCCCTCATTGCCTGGAGGACCATGTTTTGTATAGCCCCCGACGAAACATAATGTCCTTAAACCCGGACCCTCAGCGCATGCCCGTTGCATCCTCATTACAGGCATTGCTGCAATAGTACCGAAGGCTGTCAAACCGAAAGTAAAGCCGCGCCTGGAAACAATTTTTTCCATATTCTTTACTCCCTCTTCTTTACAGAAATATGCTGAGCCGTTTCTTCTTGTTACCCTGCTTTATGTCATTACTTTCAACGTAAGAAAGATATTATCTTCTCATGTCCATACGACATTCTGGCCCAATTGGCGGACCATTATAGCGTGTCCATTCCTGCGTCTGTCCAAATAATGGCAGAATGACATAACCATGAAGGCGTAATATACCGTCCTTACCCAGTTTTACACGCGCCCCATATTGCCTGCCTGATCGTGGATCGAGGATTTTACCCTGCCAGGCACCTTCATCATCACGCTTGAGATTCTGCATCATCGTCAGGCCACATTGCGAGCGTCCCCAATAATCAACAGGGGGCTTTGCCTCAGTATAATCCAGACCAACCAACCAACCACAAAGACGCAATTCATCAGGCTTGGCACCGGGATTACATGGTGCCAGATAAAAAACACCATCCTTGGACTCTGCAAGCCAATATCCTTCTTCAGGAATTGATACAGGCTCTACGGGCGCCGCTTTCCCATATGAAAAAGACGCCACAAAAAAGAGCAGACCAAGAAGACCTATGAAAGAAAAACGGCCAATAAGAGCAGCGCCGCCTCTAGCTTTCCCCTCCAGATAAAAGCGCATCAAGCATTCCTTCTTCCTCGAGTTGCATGATATCGTCACAGCCACCCAAACTCTGATTATTCAGAAATATCTGGGGAACGGTCTGTTTCCCTCCTGAACGTAAAATTGCTTCTTCACGCTCAGCTGATCCACGGGGGGCATTGATCTCCATAAACGCAACTGCCTTGCTTTCCAGCAGGTTCACAGCCCTGACGCAATATGGACAACCTGATTGCGTATAAATCTCGATCAAGGGCGTAGTCATTAAAATTCAAATCCTTCTTTACATTAGCCCTTCACAGGCTCTTGCAACAACAAAAAGATCAACCTGGCCACAACCCGCCTCCTTTAATACGGAAACGCAGGCTTCAGCCGTGGCTCCCGTTGTTAAAATATCGTCAATTAAAATCACATGACGATCTTTCAAAAAGATAAGCCTATTTTTATTCACCTGAAAAGCGTCTTTTAATTCTTCCCGACGCTGCTGGACAGATAAGTTTGCCAAGGCTTCCGTACGTTTGCGTCTTATCAGGGCGTCTGGAAGCACCGGTATTTTTTGCAAACGTCCTAAACCCATGGCCAGAAGAGCTGCTTGATTATATCGACGTGACCATAATTTCGAGGCGTGTAATGGAACAGGAACGAGAACAGCCTCTTTATGTTTTGATAAAAACCCATATCCATGACGATACATAAGCATCACAAGAGGCTTTATATTCTCAAGCCTATCTGCATATTTCAGCGGCAAGAGCAATTTTCTTGATGCCTCATTATAAATAAACAAGGCACGGGCTTCATGCCACAAAGGGGGTTTTTCCTGACAGGAAAGGCAAATTCCTCCCTTTCCTCCAAGCTCTTTATAAGAAAAAGGCTCCCCACAGGACTTACAGAATGGTGCTGTGATAAATCTGAGAGACGAAAAACAAGAAGCACAAAAAAAACCTCCTCCCTCTGCTATCTCCTCACGACAAAGAAGACAAACAGATGGGAAGAGGAAATCAAGTATCTTACGATACAACAATGTGTTCAATGAGCATGAACAGCAGGTGCAGAAAAATCAGGAGCTTTCAGACCTGATGCTGTAAGCTGCGCCACGAGAGCTGTTTTTAATCTTTCCAGGCCTTCATTGCTATACGACTCGGCGCGAGCAACAAGAACAGCCTGTGTATTAGAGGCTCTGAGCAGCCACCAGCCATCATTAGTCGAAACGCGTACACCATCAATTTCAGAAACCTTGGCCCCTTCTTTTTTCAAGCGGGCAGCAACTTCCTTGATCACTTCAAACTTGCGGTTATCATCACAAGGGAAACGCAACTCAGGAGTACTCACCATTTCAGGCAATGCTTCACGTGTCTTCGAAAGTTTGCCATCCAGATTACTGACAACACTCAGAATGCGAATTGCACCATAAATAGCATCGTCAAAACCGTACCATTTATCAGCAAAGAAAATATGGCCCGACATTTCACCGGCAAGAGGCGACTTCGTTTCAGCCATTTTGCTTTTGATCAATGAATGACCGGTCCGCCACATCAAAGGCTTGCCACCTGCTTTTTCCACCTCATCAAACAGGACCTGACTTGCTTTCACATCAGCAATAATCGTCGCACCGGGATGACGCTTCAAAACGTCACGCGCAAGCAGAACAAGGATCTGGTCTCCCCAGAGGATATGACCTTTATCATCCACAACCCCTACGCGATCTGCATCTCCGTCAAAAGCAATTCCGACGTCAGCTTTCTGTTTTCTGACCTCGGCGATCAAATCCTGCAAATTTTCTTCCACTGTGGGGTCGGGATGATGATTGGGAAAATGACCGTCAATTTCAGGGTAAAGGACTATATGCTGACCTGGAAGTTTCTTTACCAGCCTCTGAAGCACTTCTCCCGCAGCAGAATTACCATTATCCCACACAACCTTGAGCGGCCGTTTACCGTCATAATCCTGAAGAAGACGCTCGATATATGCCTCTGAAGGGTCAAACGAGCTGATTGCACCTTCCCCCTGAGGAACAACATCGCCACTGGCAGCCATACGCCCCAATTCACGAATCTGCTGACCAAAAAATGGCTTCCCCTGAAGCATCATTTTAAAGCCATTATGATCTGGTGGATTATGGCTTCCTGTAATCATGATTGCGCCGTCAGCATGACCTGTCACGGCTGCAAAATAAAGCATGGGTGTTGGGCCACGCCCCATACGCCTAACGTCAACGCCAGATGCGGAGGCCCCACGAACCAGAGCTTCTTCCAATGAAGGAGATGACACACGCCCGTCATAACCAACAACGAGGGATTTACCACCATTGCGAATGATAATACTGCCAAAAACCCTACCGACGGCATAGGCGTCTTCAAGGTGGAGTGTTTTATCAACAATCCCGCGAATATCATATTCGCGGAGGTTCGTTGGCTCAAAATTATATTTAAACGTCATGACAACCTCTTAAATATATTTTTTCAAAAACGCCCGAACATCATCTTTCAGGTCTGAACGTTCCATGGACATGGCAATCTGGGCTTCAAGAAATCCAATCTTGCTTCCACAATCAAAACGGGTACCTTCATAACGCAAACCATGAAAAGGTTGATTACCTATCAGCTGCGCCATTGCATCTGTAAGCTGAATCTCCCCACCAACGCCAGTTTGCAGCTTTGAAAGGGGTTTCAACACATCTGCCGTCAGGACATATCGCCCGATAATCGACAGATTTGAAGGAGCATCAGCTGGGTCAGGTTTCTCAACCAGACCTTTGACTTCCACAAGTCTGCCATCATCTGCGCCAGTTTCAAGAACACCATATTGCTTGGTTAGCTCACGGGGTACTTCGTTAACCGCAACGACATTTCCACCGGTTTTATGATAAATATCTGCAAGCTGGGCAATGCAGCTTCTCTCACTTTTTACAATATCATCAGGGAGCAGAATCGCGAATGGATCATCCCCGATAAAAGAACGCGCACACCAGATCGCATGCCCCAACCCTAGGGGTTTGTTTTGACGCACAGCAACCATTGAGCCAGCATCAATGATACTCGCCTCTAAAGCCTCCAGCGTGCTGGTCTTGTTTCTTTCACGTAAGGTGTTTTCAAGTTCTGGAGCGGAATCAAAATAATCAATAAGATTGTCTTTTCCACGTGCTGTTATAAGGCAAAACTCTTCAATTCCAGCAGCTCGTGCTTCATCAATTGCATATTGAATGAGGGGTTTATCAACAACAGGCAACATTTCCTTGGGCATAGCCTTCGTCGCAGGAAGAAAACGTGTGCCAAGGCCGCCTACTGGTAAAACAGCTTTACGTAAAGGTTTAATCATAAACGTACTCTACCCTCTCTAAGCATCAAATCAAAAATAGATTCCCCACCGTGAGCACATAAATAGCTTCACAGCCATTAAGGAAAACAACTTTAAAATCACGGAGAAGAATAAAAGTTCATTTAAAAAATCGCAAATGACCGTTTCTTAATTTACTATTTCCGAGCAGATGCACAATAAGAATGAGGGCTTCCTGTCATCAGATAAGCCCCTTCGGTTTCTTAATAAAGACATTTTCGAGAAAGAATTACCACCAGATCATATTCGTCTCTGTGAGAATGAATATGAAGGTGGTGCGGCCGAGAAGACTCGAACTTCCACAGGATTTCTCCCACAAGCACCTCAAGCTTGCGCGTCTACCATTCCGCCACGGCCGCTCCGTGCTTAAGCGTCACGATAATTAAAACGTGACCGCTCTGGTGGGACGGCGTATAGCCCATACAAACAAAGAGAGCAACAGTATGATTCACTTTTCTGACGAAATAATTTTCAAACGTGACAAAGAGTTATGTTCCTATGAGGCTGCCCTGGACAAAATGAGCGCTATTGTCCAGGATATACAACATCAGACTGGCCCTCAGATGCTCTGGTTCACCCAGCACCCTCCCCTTTATACAGCGGGGACTTCTGCCAGAGCTGAAGACCTCATTAATCCTCATAATTACCCGACCTATAAAGCCGGGCGTGGCGGACAATGGACATATCACGGCCCTGGGCAACGCATTGCCTATGTCATGATGGACCTCTCTCACCCACATGGTCAGGTCGCACCACGTGACATCCGTTCTTACGTGAAAGGGCTAGAAAGCTGGCTTATTGCCTCACTCAACAGCCTTGATATTGACGCCTTCACACGTGAAGGCCGGGTTGGAGTATGGTGCTTTGACCCATTAACCAAACAGGAATCAAAAATTGCAGCCATAGGAATTCGCATCAGTCGCTGGGTCAGCTGGCACGGAATAGCGCTCAATGTCACTCCTGACCTCCATGATTTCGAAGGAATCATCCCCTGCGGGATTCGTGATTATGGTGTAACGAGCCTCAAACAATTTGACCCTGATTGTTCAATGGAAAAAACTGATAAGGTACTCCTGCAAAACTGGTCTGCCATTTTTGGTTCTAATGTGCCGGGAATTTAAAAATCTCTTCAGAAACAGGCAGATTCTGCTTCACATCAAAAAAGGATAAACCGAAATGATGATCCTGTGCATCAACACCCTTAAGACCGATTAAAGTCAGTCTTCCTCTTATATCTGAAAACTGCAGGGTCAAAAGTCCCTGCGAAGGATTATCTGCCTGTGCCAGAGATATCTGGATATATTCGCTGCCATAGCGTACGTCAGTTACCTGTACGTCTTTATCAAAATGGATAGGATGGCGAAGCAGATAGCCCAGTGGATTTTTCTTCAGGGAAAGCTGAGTAACAGATTCTGTCTGCTGGTCGATCAAAAGAAGTTTCCCATCATGAGCCAGAACAAGCCTGCCTGTCGGGATTTCGTAATCCATCCTGATAGCCCCGGGAAGATAGGCAAAATGGCCATCTCCCTGCTGGCTGTTCCCAAAACCGTTCTGGGCAAATCCTGCCTGCATTGAATGAAGGTTGTTAAGATAGGATTCTATCCTCTTTACATCTGCCTGTTTTCTATCAGAAAGCTGGTGATAACCACCTGTTGCACACCCCTCAAGTAACAGGACAGGCAGGCAGGCAGGCACAAACCCCAAACAGACTGACAGAAACTTTGCGCGCCAGTTCCCTTTCATTTTTCTCCCTCTCCTTTTAAGGTAAGCGTCAGGGCATGAAGGCCAGTTTCAAACTCTGTTTTCAGCAGATCCTGCACCAGTCTATGCCGTTCTATACGTGTTTTACTATCAAAAACCGGGCTAACGATCTCTATTTTATAATGGGTCTGCCCCTTATGAGATGGTGCTTTGACTTTATCAATCACGGCCATATGTTCGACATGCCGGGCATGACGGTGACTATCATCTATGATTATTAATTTTGTCGGGTGTAATGCCTCTTTTAGGATAAGGCGTATACGCTCTTCACGGTCATGAATCGCCATGGCGAATTGATCTCCTTTTGTGATAAAGAGTAAACCGTCTTGCCAGCACTTTTTTTCAAAAGATAGTAAATTCACTTGCAAGTTGAAAAGGCAGACACCCATATTCCCCTCTATGCAACGTAACATGTCCCGAACAAAAGCTTTTTCCCCTGACCCCCAAGCCCCTGACCGCGTGTGTGACCACCCTGAATGTGAAGAGCCTGCCGGCTATAAAGCACCAAGAGGCAGGATGCATTTGCGCGATTATTATTGGTTCTGCCTGGAGCATGTCCGCCAATATAATGCCGGGTGGAATTATTATAAGGGGATGACACCAGGCCAGATCGAAGCACAGATCAGGGCAGATACCTCATGGGACCGTCCTTCATGGAAACTGGGATCTATCGGAGGAGGGGCGAAACCTAATCTCACTCTCAATGATTTACGCGACCCCCATGATCTTTTGCGTGAATATCGCCAGAAACCTAGTAGAAAAGTGCCGCCATCTCCATTGTCAGAACCACTCAGAAAGGCGCTGGCAACCCTGGATCTAAAGTGGCCTGTCAGCCTTGATGATGTTAAAATCAGATACCGTCTTCTGGCGCGCCGCCACCATCCAGACGCGAATAAAGGCGACAGCAAGGCTGAAGAACAATTTAAGACGATCGTATCTGCCTATATGACACTAAAAGCTCATTTTGCGACTCTTCACCAAAAAACTGAGCACCAGAAATGAATTTATGTCATTTTACGATAAACACGATCTCAATATCGCTAAGCGCAGGAGTACTGCCGTGACTTTTTCGACTGATTCTTCTCTGGCAAATAGTTTGCCTCTCAAGCCTGATAGCCTAAAGCCGGCCAGAGACCTGTTTCAGCTGGATCTGGATTTTGACGTGCCAGTCTGGTCGCAGCACACTGACTATGTCCCTGAAATCGATTCTTCTTACTGTTTCGACCGCGATACAACACGCGCTATATTAGCAGGGTTTATTTATAATCGCCGTGTCATGGTACAAGGCTTTCACGGTACGGGAAAATCTTCTCACATTGACCAGATCGCTGCACGCCTGAACTGGCCATGTGTTCGAATTAATCTTGATAGCCATATTTCACGTATTGATCTGATCGGAAAAGATGCCATTACCTTACGAGATGGTTTGCAGATTACTGAATTTAAGGAAGGGCTGCTTCCCTGGTGCCTGCAAAATCCCTGTGCCCTGATTTTTGATGAATATGATGCAGGTCGACCTGATGTCATGTTCGTCATCCAGCGCGTCTTAGAAGCAAATGGCGCTCTAACACTTCTCGACCAGAACCGCGTTATCCACCCTCACCCTTCTTTCCGTCTTTTTGCAACAGCCAACACAATCGGTTTGGGGGATACAACCGGTCTTTACCATGGCACCCAACAGATTAACCAAGGCCAGATGGACCGCTGGAACATCGTTGCGACCCTGAATTACCTACCCTTTGAACAGGAAGTCAGAATTGTCACATCACGCATGGAAAACCGGCTCGATTCCGATTTGATCGCGAAAATGGTCACATTGGCTGATCTCACCCGGACAGGCTTTATGCAGGGCGATATTTCAACATTAATGTCTCCCCGTACTGTTATCAGTTGGGCAGAAAATTATCTTATTTTCAAGGATATTGCTTTTTCGTTCCGTCTGACTTTCCTCAATAAATGTGATGAGATGGAGCGTGACATCGTGGCAGAATATTACCAACGTTGTTTTAACAGCTCACCTTTATCTCAGGCGTCATGACCTCCCAGCCTGAACGCTTTCGCAAGGCGACCCTCGCAACCTTACGTACCTTGAGCCATGATGGCAGCATCACGCTGCCCGCGGGCATGTCTATAAATGCTCAGGAACTACTCGACCAAGCGCAGAAGCTAAAAGTCCGTGGTTCCATAGACGCATACGCTCTTAAAACACGCTACCATGATCCTGACCTTCCATACCCCTTATTACCCCAGGAAGCACGACATATTCTCGACACATTGGAGCAGGCCCGCTGTGAAATTTATGGTTCTCGCCATATGGAAGGTGTGAGGTCAAACCTGCACCAGCGTTTGATAGAGCGAGGAAAAATCCTCAAAACACCTGAGATGTCCTCACGTGAGGACATGCCTCCTGCCCTTGCCCTGGAGCTATTGGCACGGGAAAATATGCTCGGGGCTGAATTTGGCGCAGAGCTCGGGGGTCCTTCATTAAAAAAATGGCGAAACGCCCTCTCCCCCCAGGTAAAACTGGCCCTTAATCACCTTGCAGAAACACAATCTGATCAGGCAAAATTCATGCAGGCTGGTCAGGAACTTCTGACCGCTCTGGGGCTTGTAAAGAAACGGAAAAACGACTCTGATTCGGAGAGCAATTCTCAGCAATCGCAGGAACAATCCGAAACAGGTGAATCCCAAGCAAAAGAAACACCTGATGAAACCGCTGCGGAAGAATCTGAGCAACAGGTTGTTTCTACTGAACAGGGAGACGAATCTGTCTCTGAAAATGCAGATTTAAGTTCAGATGAAATGGAAGCACTCATGACAGAGGGCGAGCAGGGAGATGAAGAAGCGGCTGGTCCCTCTTCTCCTAGGTCCGAAGCTTCAGAGTTTACCACTTTCTCTGATGGATATCATGTTTATACACGGGAATTTGACGAAACGATTCCAGCAGATGAATTATGTGACCTTGATGAACTTCATTTTTTAAGAGAACAGCTAGACCACCAATTAGAGCAGACAAAAGAATTTGTTTCCCGCTTGGCTCATCGACTGCAAAGAAAACTATTAGCTCAACAGCAGCGCCATTGGAGCTTCGATGAGGAAGAAGGTATTCTTGATGCTGCACGCCTGCCGCGGATTGTCAGTAATCCTGCACTTCCTCTTTCTTATAAACTGGAAAGCAATACAGATTTCAGAGAAACTGTTGTTACACTCTTAATTGATAATTCTGGCTCTATGCGGGGGACTCCCATTACGACAGCCGCTATTTGCAGCGATATTCTGACCCGTACATTAGAACGGTGCGGTGTGAAGGTAGAACTGCTTGGTTTTACAACCCGTGCATGGAAAGGTGGACAAAGCCGTTACAAATGGACACAAGACGGCCGCCCTTCTGAACCTGGCAGACTTAATGACTTACGCCATATTATCTATAAATCTGCCGATATCCCCTGGAGACGCACACGCCTCAGTCTGGGATTGATGCTACGCGATGGACTGCTTAAAGAAAATATTGATGGTGAAGCACTTTTATGGGCGGCACGCAGACTTAAAGCAAGACCGGAACGCAGGCGTATCCTGATGGTCATTTCAGATGGAGCCCCTGTTGATGACAGTACAGCCTCTGCGAACAGTCCTGATTATCTTGATGACCACCTTCATAAAGTCATTGCCAAACTGGAAGCAGATCCATCCATAGAGCTGTCAGCCATCGGTATCGGTCACGACGTCACACGCTATTACGCCAATAGTGTGACAATCAGTTCAGCTGCAGACTTAGGTGATACAATGGTAAGCCAGCTAAGTAGCTTATTTGTTACTCATAAGAAAAGACGTAATAGCACAAGCAGCTAAAATTACTCTTTTATTTACCGTAAAAAGTTCTAATAAAGATTGATCTTATATGTTTTTCATGGAGCTTTTCTGTTCTGCCATGGCACTTTTTTCTACCCCAAAACCTTCACGCGTGAAAACAGCCGCGCAAAGTCTGTTCTGGGGAGCTTCTCTCTTCATCAGCAGCATTGCTTTTACACCTTCTTATGGGCGTACACTGGCACCCCTTCCAGAAAGCTGTTTCCGTTTTTTTTCCCAGCAGGATAAAGGCGCAGGCAATAGTCTGACGACGATCAATTTCCACGCTGAACTCGCTGATACTGGATATTCGATTGATGTTGGCACGTCCTCGTTAAAAGACCATAAAAAGAAGCTTGATGGTGATGCCCTCATCCGAGTTAATGCTGCTGCCGCTTATGGTGTTCTTGTTGCTTATCATCATGATCTGCCTGAAGGATGTAAAAACGCAGCCATTCCAGAAATTAACGAAGTCAAGGACACGCTCCCTGAAGCCACATGGTCTGATATAACAATTACAAAACCCAAACATAGTTTTCATGTCGGGTCTGTAAATTTCAAAATCGTCAGTACAACGCCTTTAATCCGTGCACAAATCAATGCCAAAGGGCTTCATGATGCAGCCTATCCCCTGTTCCCGCAAAATGCATCGGCGGACATATCAATGGAGCCTTCGACCAAGCTGCCTTTTAATTTCTCACTTAACAGCTTCCATACTGTAATTGACAATAGCCAGATTGATGGGCATGGCACTGTTCATGCTGCGGGAGACTTGCCTAACTCCAATGCAAATGTTTATCTCAGCATCAGTGAGATTGGTAAGTTGATTGATCACTTAAGTCGGGTCGCCCCCGTAAGAGTGACTGCGGCTTTTCTGGTTGCACGGCTTATGGGAGACCGTGAACCCAATCACCGCACAGGCTGGACAGTTACATTGGAAGATTCAAAAGTCCGGGTTAATGGTAAGAAATTACCGATCAATTTCCAGCATTAATGATGCTCCATGCGGCTGATCTTACTTAAAGTGGCAAGTTTCTCTGCAAGACGGGGCGTTACCTTGTAAAACTGGGGCAGGATAATCTCGACATCTCGTGTTTCTTCCATTGCTGGCATCAATACGATCCGTCCCTGCCCCCCAGTACTTTCTTTAAGAACATTCTCCAGCTCATCAAGAGCTGTTTCATCATCAAACCAAAGACGTATTTCAGCTTTTTCAGATTCTGCCGCCTTTTCAAGATCCATGACTGAATGTGCCGTAATGCGTAAAGCGTCTCCATCTGTTTTTAGGTCAGCTGTCACCAATATAGCCTGCCCAGCTACAAGAAGATCTCGGCTAACCTCTAATGTTTCAGAGAAAAGCGTCACTTCGCAACTGCCACTACTATCAGTCAGCGTGACCCAGGCCATTTTTTTTCCTGTCCTGGTAGGACGCTCTTTTTTATCGACAACACATCCGGCAATCTTGGCTCTTGTCACGCCAGTTTCTGCCAGATGTTCAAGACTGGCTGCTGGTGTGCTGCCTATACGACGTAGAACAGAACGATAAGCATCAAGCGGATGCGCACTCATATGGAAGCCAATGACAGAAGATTCCTGTGATAAGCGCTCAAAATCAGGCCAGGGTTTGACTGGCTTCAAATGCAGGATCTCACGCATAGATTCCCCTGCATCACCAAATAAACCAACCTGCCCAACCTGACGTTCACGTGCCCTTTCCTGCGCCCTACGCATAATCAATTCAGCATTGGCAAAAACCATGTGACGATTTTTAACCATAGAATCAAAAGCACCTGCCTTGGCCAAACTTTCAATCTGTATCTTATTCATGTTTTTTGCCTCACAACGATCGGCAAAATCAGTAATATCTCTAAAGGGCTCGTCGCCACGATTTTTAACCAGCCCTTCCATGGCTGTGGCTCCTACCCGTTTGATCGCTGACAGGCCATAACGAATTGCCTGTTGCCCTGTCTCAAGTGTTTCGATAGAGAAATCTGCTTGTGAACGATTAATATCTACAGGCAAAATGGGGATTTCCATCCTTTTTGCCTCCTGACATAAAGCAGCCAGTTTCTCCGTCTTTTCACGAGCAAGAGACATACATCCGGCCAGAAATGCAACAGGATAATTCGCTTTCATCCAGGCCGTTTGGTAAGAGACCAATGCGTAAGCAGCAGCATGGGATTTATTAAAACCATAATCCGCAAACTTAGCCATCAGGTCAAAGACTTCTTCAGCCTTTTCAGCGGGAATACCTCTTTTCGTAGCCCCTTCACGGAAAATCGCCCTCTGCTGTTCCATTTCAGAAGCGATTTTCTTACCCATTGCACGACGTAAAAGATCTGCCCCCCCAAGACTATAGCCTGCCATTTTCTGGGCGATCTGCATAACCTGCTCCTGATAGACCATAATGCCATAAGTCTCTTCAAGAATTGGACGGATCTCTTCATGAGGAGGCGCCCATGGTTCACCATGCTTACGGCGGCAATATTCTGGAATATTGGCCATCGGTCCGGGACGATAAAGCGACACGCCAGCAATCAGATCCTCAAGACGGCTTGCTTCCATCTGCTTGAGCATATCCCGCATACCAGCACCTTCAAACTGGAAAACACCAGCCGTATCGCCGCGTGCAAGCATGTCAAAGGTTTTTTTATCATGAAGAGAAATATGGGAAAGATCGACCTCAATCCCCATTTCTTTAAGAAAATCAACACCTCTCTTCAGAATGGTAAGGGTTGTCAGACCCAGAAAATCAAACTTAACGAGCCCCGCCTGCTCCACATATTTCATATTATATTGTGTGACGAGCATATCACTACGCGGGTCTCGGTAAAGTGGCACAAGCTTGACCAGCTCTCTATCACCAATGACGACCCCTGCCGCATGAGTCGAGGCATGACGGTAAAGCCCTTCAAGCTGCAAGGCGATTTCCAGAAGACGCTTGATCGTCTCATCATTATCGCGCATTTCCTGCAGGCGTGGCTCTTCCTCAATCGCTTTGGCTAAAGGCGTTGGCTTTGCCGGATTATTAGGAATCAGTTCAGCGACACGGTTCACCTGGCCATAAGGCAAGCCCAGTACGCGTCCGACATCCCTGACGGCTGCTTTGGCCTGTAATTTACCGAACGTAATAATCTGAGCGACCTGACTAGCGCCATATTCGCGCCGGACATAGCGGATGACTTCGTCACGTCTGTCCTGACAGAAGTCAATATCGAAGTCAGGCATGGAAACACGTTCAGGATTCAGAAAACGCTCAAACAGCAACCCAAAGGGCAGTGGATCAATATCAGTAATCGTCAGAGCATACGCGACCAGAGACCCTGCCCCAGAGCCACGCCCTGGACCTACAGGAATATTCTGTGATTTCGCCCATTGAATAAAATCCGCAACGATCAGGAAGTAACCAGGAAAGCCCATACGAGCGATAATATCCAACTCTGTCTTCAGACGTTCTGCATATTCCGCCCGCTTCTGCTCCCCGTCTTCCATCACGGCCAGACGTTTTTCAAGTCCTTCCTCTGCCATAGCACGAAGGGTTTGCTCTTCTGTACTACCCTCACGTACTTTGGGACATATCGGCAAAAGAGGCTTGCGTGTTGAAGCTGCTACAGCACACATTTTGGCAATGGTGACTGTATTGCTACAAGCATCCGGCAAATCAGCGAATAAATCACACATAGCCTGCTGGCTTTTAAACCAGGATTCGGGAGAGACACGCCAACGATCTTCTTCCGCCATCGTACGACCCTGTGCAATACAGAGCAAAGCATCATGTGCTTCATGCAGGTCAGGTTTTGGAAAAAAACACTCATTTGTCGCTATAATGGGCAGACCCATTTCATCAGCCAACCGAACCAGAGCAGGTTCGGTCATTGCTTCTCCTTCCTCACCGAGACGATTCAGTTCGAGCGCAACCCTCCCCCTGAACCCGTCATTCAGTCTTTCAAGAAGCTGACGCGCCTTATCTTCCTGCTCTGATTGCAATAATTGGTTTAACGTGCCTCTATTACCTCCGGTCAGCAGAAACAGCCCCCCAGCCCGTTCACAGAGAACCTGAATAGTCACACTTGGGTCAGCGGGATCTCCCTTCAAAAAACCAGCAGAGGAAAGATATTGAAGATTTTCCAGCCCTTCTTCAGTCTGGGCCAGTACAACCAAAGGTTCAGCCGGCGCTCCGACCTTATCGCTGTGAGATGGCAAAGCCAACTGACAACCGATAATAGGCTGCACGCCAGATTTTTTGCATGTCAGGGAAAATTCAAGGGCGCCAAACAGATTACCACTATCAGTCAGGGCAATAGCAGGCATCTCATTTTTGACAGCCAAAGCAACAAGGTCCACGACCCTTATTGCACCTTGGCTAAGAGAATAGGCAGAATGATTACGAAGATGAATAAAACGGGGCTCAGTCATAAGCCCCGTTATATCATGCTCAATGAACTGATGTTACGGCAGACTCCATTAAAACCAGCTTTTTTCCATTAATTCCTTGGGCCTTGCATAGCCTACTCCAGGCTTTAGGAGATAAGTACGGTCCTGCACCGCTGTCACACCAGGAATGTTTTCTGACAGGACACGCATGGCATGAATGTCCACGATATCACGTGAAGCCCCTTCCCAGATAACACATCCATTTTCAACCTTGAAGGTCACATCTGCCGCCCAACTAACTGTTCCAAGAACGTCATGAAGCCTCTTCGTGATTTCTTCATCATTCAAAGGAGGTTTCTTTTCTTCGAGTTTTTCCCGCAATAGCCTCATGATATCGCGGCCACTAATCACGCCAACCAGCGCAGAATCCTGCGTTACATAAAGCCTGTGAATTCCCTTATGACGCATAATTTCAATCGCTTCATTCAAAGCCGTCTCAGGAGGGATTGAGATTGGCTCAGCCGTCATTACATCACATACCTGACGGCCGTATAAATGGATGAAAATACGCGCATTATCCTCATGCGTAAAACGGGAAAAGAAACCTTCAGGAACCTCTCCTGTATCAAGCTCTGAGCGCCAAAGAAGATCGGTTGAGCTGACAACTCCAACCAACTTACCCTCATCTGAAACAACGGGTAGCGCCCCTATTCCTTTTTCTTCCATAATATTAATGGCTGAAACAAGCGATTCATTTGGCCCAATATGAATCACGTTTTTATGCATTACTTCACTGACTTCATGCATTATGTCCGTCTCCTTGGTCTTGGTTAAAAGACTCTAAGTTCCTTTTGAGACTACCTTACCACCTTTTAAAGTTATTGTGCGATCCATTAGCGCTGCTAAAGCTTCATTATGTGTTGCTATCAAGGCTGCAACACCATCTTCTCGCACAGCGTGCAATAACTCTTTAAAAACAAGGTCAGCTGTATGTGTATCAAGATTTCCTGTTGGTTCATCTGCCAATAACAGCGAAGGACGATTCGCCAGAGCACGAGCAATCGCTGTACGCTGCTTTTCGCCTCCTGACATATGGCCTGGTAGTGATTCAAGACGATGCTCTAGAGCAAAACGCGTTAAAAGATCTACCGCCCTCTCACGTGCTTTCTTACGGGATATACCTGCCGTCATAAGAGGAAGCATTACATTTTCACAGGCTGTAAATTCACCAAGTAAATGATGAAACTGATAAACAAATCCAATTTCATCGCGCCGCATTACTGTGCGCCCTCTATCGCCTAAGCTATGTGTCGAAGCCCCCTCAATAATCACTTCGCCAGAATCAGGTGCCTCCAGCAGACCAGCTAAATGAAGCAGGGTCGATTTTCCTGTCCCACTGGGTGCAACAAGTGCAACAATTTCCCCTTTTTTCAAAGAAAAATCAGCACCAGACAGCACCTCGATCGTCTCTTCACCTGACGTAAAACGCCTTACGATTTTTTTTAATTCAAGAACTATATTTGTCTCATTCATGACGTAACGCTTCCACGGGGTCAGTCTTGGCCGCACGCCATGAAGGATATAACGTCGCCAATAAGGAAAGAAGAAGCGAAAGCACCAGAACCTCTATCACCTGGGACCAGATCAGATGTGCTGGCAAACGTGAAAGAAAATAAACTTCTGGGTTAAAAAGATTCGTTCCCGTCAGAGACTCAAGAACATGTCTGATACGCTCAATATTCAGCGAAAATGATATACCTAAAACAGCACCAAGAGTCGTCCCCAAAATCCCGACTGAAGCACCACACATTAGAAAAATACGCATAATCGCCCCACGGCTGACACCGAAAGTCCGAAGGACTGCAATATCACTCGTCTTGTCTTTTACCATCATGATCAGTGAGGATATGACATTAAAAGCTGCAACCAGAATAATGAGGGTCAGGATCAGGAACATGACATTCTGCTCAACATTCACAGCATCCAGAAACCCATTTGCGCTTTGTGTCCAGTCCATTACACGCAATCGAGGGTCATCAAGCCTGTCAGCTATCAGATGCGTTACATGCTGAACATGCAACGGGTCATCTGTATTGACCTGAATGACTGAAACACTCCCTTCCATCAACAGGAATTTCTGTGAGGCAGCAAGCGGCATGATGATGACATTACTATTATAATCATTCCAGTTTGCATCAAAAATTGCAGCAATTTTTACGGTTCTTACACGTGGCATTGTACCAAAAGGAGTTGCCTGTCCATTAGGTGACAAAATTGTAAGTGTAGAACCAACATGCACGCCTGCACGTTCAGCCATCGTAATCCCTATAGCGACGGACTCATCATTATCAAAATGATCAAAACTTCCTTCAACGATGCCACTGCTCAAAGCCGTCCATGACTTCAGATCAGAAGGAGCAACACCCTGTAATTCTGCCCCTGTGGAATAATGGGGCGCCTCTACGAGCACAGTTCCCTGTGTCATGGGAAGGGCTTGCCTGATACCAGGAATCTGACGGATCAGGATTACATCATCTTTGTAGTTTTTAATGGTCTGACCATAGCCATAAATACCAAGATCACCATGCAGACCCAGAATCCGCCCCATTAAATCAGCTTTAAAGCCATTCATCACCGCCATAACGATGATGAGCGTGGCAACGCCAAGAGCTATCCCGATTAAAGAAAAAAAAGCGATAATCGACGCAAAGCGTTCCCCCTTACGGGCACGGAGGTAACGCAAAGCAACAAGACGCTCAAAGCGGCCAAACATTCAGCGAAGTCCGATTTTCGTCACAGCCTCTTCAAAAGGCAATTCCAAACGCTCACTAGTCGCACGATTTTTCAGCTCAATGGTACGGGTCTTTGCCCCACGCGGGCCAATAATAGCCTGCCAGGGATGCCCCATCAGATCAGCATCATTAAATTTCACCCCTGCTCTCTCTGAACGATCATCATAAAGGATTGCATCAGGATTCAGGGCATAAAACTCTTCACAAAGCTGGTCACAAGCCTCATCCCCTGGACGGAGGTTGAGCAAGGCAGCCCGGTAAGGGGCCACTTCTTCCGGCCATATAATCCCCGCCTCGTCATGAGACGCTTCAATAATTGCCCCGACAAGACGAGACACGCCAATCCCGTAAGACCCCATATGAGGATTGAAAGGAGCACCATCTGGCCCACTAACTTCTATCCCCATGGATTCAGTATATTTCTTGCCAAAATAGAAAATATGCCCGACTTCGATGCCGCGACCTTCGCGTTTCTTTTCTGAGGAAAGGCCTGCCCATGCAGCCTCATCATGCTTTTCATCAGTAGCAGAATAGGTACTAGCAACAATCTCTTTCAGCTTCTTAAGATCTTCATCTTTTCTGGGATCAAGAGATGAAGCACCCCAATCAAATGAATCCCAGTCACTATCATAAAAGACGCCGCTTTCACCTGTTGGCGCGAGAACAAGGAACTCATGACTAAGATCACCACCAATCGGTCCTGTGTCAGCCGCCATGGGCACAGCCTGCACCCCCAAACGCCGAAAAATACGCAGATAGGAAAGCATGATGCGATAATAGCTTTTTTCAGCGTCTTCATAAGTCGCATCGAAGGAGTAACCATCCTTCATATAAAATTCACGACCACGCATTACTCCAAAACGTGGACGAATTTCATCGCGGAACTTCCACTGGATCTGATAGAGCATTTTTGGAAGCTCTTTATAAGACTTAACCGTGCTTCCAAAAAGATCTGTAATCATTTCCTCATTGGTCGGTCCGTAAAGCATTTCACGCTTATGACGGTCCTGAATTCGTAGCATTTCGGGGCCATAAGCATCATAACGACCAGAACGCTTCCATAAATCCGCCGATTGCAGAGTCGGCATCAATATTTCTTCAGCTCCAATCGCATTCTGTTCCTCACGAACAATCTGAGAAATATGACGCAGAACACGCAGCCCAGCAGGGAGCCAGGCATAAATACCTGCTGAGGTTTGACGGACAAGCCCAGCCCGTAACATTAAACGATGCGAAGCAATCTGTGCCTCAGCAGGGACTTCTTTAAGAGTCGGTTGGTAAGCCTGACTTAAACGCATGAAGGTCTATCCTTAAACACGCAAGAGATGAACATCAACGAGAGGACGCTTTTGCAATTTCCGCCCAAGAGCATGGCGTAATGCTGTACAGGCAGCCTCATGGAAAGCATGGTCGTCCTGACGCAATTCGTCTGGAATTTCGTCAATCGCCTGGGCAAAATCATTTTTAATACGCTCTGATACAGGATCCTGGTCATCCAATAGACCTGGTGCACTGATACGCGGCTCACCAATGACATATCCTTCATCATCGACGGCAAAACTGGCCAGAACCATACCATTGAAAAGCATACGGCGTCTTGCTGCCAGGACATCGCCTGACAAAGGCAGGAGCCGCCCTGCATCAACAGCCCAACGCCCTGTTGGCGCTGTATCAAGCACTTCGACCTTATCAGGGCCTAGATGAAGGATATCGCCATCTTCCAGAAGCACAACTTCTGAACCTGCCTCATGAGCGAGAGCGGCATGCGCCGTCATATGACGCCACTCTCCATGAGTTGGCACACTATATTTCGGCTTTACAAGACTATAGAGATAACGGATATCCTCACTGGTCGCATGACCGGATGTATGAACAAAAGCCTCTCTGTCAGTGATAACATTCACGCCTCGGCGCGTGAGATTATCCTGCACATTCATGACAGCCTGCTCATTCCCAGGAATGACGCGTGAGCTATAGATAACCGTATCACCTTCTCCAAAAGCAATGGTCTGATGAACGTCAGCAGCAATACGAGAGAGCGCAGAACGTGGCTCTCCCTGACTTCCTGTCACGATCATCAACAGATTATCATCAGGAATATCTTCAACATCCTGCTCTGTCAGAAAATAGGGAACATCAGCCAGATAACCACATTCACGCGCAGAAATTTCAAGATTTTTCAGAGAGCGTCCGACAATCATCACCTGGCGTCCTGCTGCCTGGGCTGCAAGGGCAATGCTCTCAATACGTGCCACATTACTGGCAAAACAGGTTACAGCGACGCGCCCTTTTAAACTGGCAATCAGCTCAAAAAGACTTTTCCTGACTGCTGATTCTGATTCAGAAGGCCCTTCTTTCAGAGCATTCGTACTATCACCAATCAGTGCCAGAACACCTTTTTTCCCCAACTCCTTGAAAGCTTCAAAATCAGTTAAAGGACCGACGAGCGGATCTGGGTCAATTTTCCAGTCACCCGTATGCAGAACCGTACCGAAAGGCGAATGAATCGCCAGTGACTGCGCTTCTACAATAGAATGTGTGACAGGAATAAATTGCAGGTCAAAAGGCCCGACTTTAAAGTGGGATCCTGGACGCACTATGTGAATCGTCACACGGTTGCTTAATCTTGCCTCTCCCAGCTTACGACGCAGCACTGATGCCGCAAAAGGGGTCGCATATACAGGGCAGCGCAAGCGTGGCCAGAGATAGGCAACCGCCCCTAAATGATCCTCATGGGCATGGGTAATTACCAAACCACATAATTTATCAGCTCTTTCTTCGATATAACCAGGATCGGCAACGAGGATATCAGCCTCAGGTGTATCATTCCCTGAAAAACCAATACCACAATCAACTGCCAGCCAACTTTCTTCACCATTCTGACGTAAACGATAAAGATTGAAATTCATACCGATTTCGCCAGTCCCCCCCAAAGGGAGGAAGGCAAAGCCGTCCTTTTCTTCCATGTTGTTATTCATTGTTACTCTTTCATAACGCCAAAAAAACTTTTTACTCACTATTCGGAATTTGTTTTTCTTCCGGAGAATTCTTTAAATTTTCATCTTTGTTCTGATCAGCCAGAATACGGAGGCCGTCGAGTGTAAGATCAGGGGCAATAGCGTCGAAACACTCTGTTCCTTCTGCAAAGAGTGATGCCAGACCGCCTGTCGCAATAATTTTTATAGGCCTGTCTTCAGGGTTGTTTATTTCTTTTTTAATATGGCTAAGAATATTTTCGACTAGGCCGATATATCCCCAATAGAGGCCAGATCTCATAGCATTATGAGTGTCACGCCCTATCGCTTCATGTGGGCGGCCAATAGATATTCGCGGCAAACGCGCTGCTGCTTTATGTAGGGCATCCATTGATAAATTAACGCCTGGGGCAATCGCTCCGCCACAATAATTTCCCTCATCATCAACAACATCAAAAGTCGTTGCCGTGCCGAAATCAACCACAACCAAGGGACCACCATAAAGATGATGTGCAGCCAGTCCATTTAGACGGCGGTCGGAACCAAGCTCTTCAGGATTATCAATAAGAACAGCCAGCCCCCATTGAAGCCTGTTATTGGCGATCAATGGTTCACTATAGAGCCAATCCCGACAGAAACGTCGTAAATCATGTAGAATGGCAGGAACAACGGTACTGATGATGACCCTGTCGATCGTCCTTCCATCAATATCACGCTGAGACAGTAACGTCAGAAACCAGACAGCATATTCGTCAGAAGTGCGCCGATTCTCAGTCGATATACGCCAGCGGCCAAGCCATGACTGCCCGTCATGGAGTGCAAAGACCACGTTGGTATTGCCGGCATCAATGACGAGAAGCACGCTTTTTCCTTCACAAACAAAATATATCACCGGTTGCTACTGGGATAATTATTCTCTCATCCTGCCGCAACAATAAACGCCCATATGAATCAATCCCGTCAAATGAGCCGGTCATGACACCCTGTGCATTGGCAATTTTCAGCTTTGTCCCTATCGGATGAGCCCGCTGAAGCCATGCCTTATAAATAACGTCATTTCCCCCTTTTTGCCAATGGCCTAGCCATAGACTCACCTGATCCATCAGCTTTTTAGCAAACATAACGGGATGAGGTGCCACTCCAACTTCAGAAAATGAAGCCGTTTTACGATCAGGTAATTCAGGAGCTGCGTTCAGGTTAACACCCACCCCCACAGAAAGCCACTGACCTAAGTCATTATGTCCTGACTCAATCAATATTCCTGAAATCTTACTGCCATTGAGCAATAGATCATTAGGCCATTTCAACTGGAAGGCACTATTTTCACAGTGCCGCACCTTATCAGAAAATCGCAGGCAGGCCAGACACGAATCGTACAAGGCCAAACCCGTCATAAAAGGCAGGGCGGAGAGAAGAGTCCCTTCTTTATCCCCATAAAGCAAAAAGGTCAGCGCAAGATTGTCCAGCCCCCCTGACCATTTACGGCCACGTGTTCCGCGTCCCGCACTTTGCTCATGAGCGATAATAACAAGACCAGCTTTTTCATTATGAGAAGTTTTTTGACGACAATAATCCAGCGTAGATGTCAGGACGTCATGAATTTCGAAACGCCACATAAACAGGACCAGATCATTGATTTGTCAGATGGTGGGCAATGACGGGATCGAACCGCCGACCATCTCGGTGTAAACGAGACGCTCTACCTCTGAGCTAATTGCCCGCAGCAGGGTATACGCTAAAACGTTCCCCTACGCAACCGGGCTACATAACATTTTCAAAATATTTTCAAACATTTATGTAGCCCATGTTTAAAATTAACGGCTTACAGCCTCTTTCAGACCTTTACCCGGTTTGAAACGGACAGAGGTAGAAGCAGGAATGTCAATTTCCTCACCTGTACGGGGGTTGCGGCCTTTAGCAGCCTTACGGGTAGCCGTCACGAAGCTTCCAAAGCCAACAAGGCGAACTTCCTGGCCACGAGAAAGTGTTTTCTCAATGGTTGCGAAAACGGCATCAAGCACTTCACCGGTTTTTGCTTTTGGCAGGTCAACGGATTCTGCAACTGCGGAAATCAGTTCCTGCTTGTTAAGTGGTTTCTCCATGGTAAGCCTTTCTAGTTTTGGCGTCACTACCCACCCTTTTTATATGAAGGACAGGTCGCGACAATATTAGCACCAACGCACGCACTATGAAGCGCTTTTTTGCTACGTCAACTGGTAGAATCGCATTGACCTACCAACTTAATGCTGAAGCGGCTGAGAAAGCACAGTTTCACCACTCTCTACGGCCTTGTTTAGCAAGGTTTCCGTAATGATTGGCTCCGGTTTTCTCGCTAAAGCAATCTCTAGCACTTCATTCACATGACGCACAGGAAGAATCTTCAATTTCTGACGCACGTTTTCAGGGATATCAGGAAGATCTTTCATATTGGTTTCGGGAATCAGGACAAGCTTTATACCAGCCCTCACTGCTGCCAGAAGCTTCTCTTTCAACCCACCTATTTCCAAGACATTCCCGCGCAATGTTACCTCACCTGTCATCGCAACGTCATGCCTGACGGGAATACGGGCCATCACACTGACAAGCGATGTCACAAGCGCAATTCCTGCTGAAGGTCCATCTTTAGGAACAGCACCTTCAGGAAGATGAATATGAACATCTTTCTCTTCAAGAACTTCCTTACTGATTCCAAAATCATCAGCACGGGAACGGACATATGAAAAAGCTGCTGAAACGCTTTCTTTCATAACATCGCCCAGTTTACCCGTCTGCTTGACCTGCCCCTTTCCAGGAATCAACAGACTTTCAATCGTCAGAATCTCACCACCAACCTGCGTCCATGCAAGACCCGTCACAATTCCGACCTGATCTTCAGAATCGATTTCACCATGGTGAAATCTCGGAATTCCTGCATATTTTTCCAGATTTTGGGCAGTAATTCTGACGCGTTTGGCTTTTGTCGTCAGTAATTCACGGACAATCTTACGTGCAAGGCGCGCAATGAAACGCTCAAGATCACGCACACCAGCTTCACGCGTATAGCGTCGAATCAGCATCAAAAGCGCATCATCACTGACGTCCCACTCTGAAGGCTTGAGATTATGCTCTTCAGACTGTTTTTTAAGAAGATGACGCTTGGCAATCTCAAGCTTTTCCTCTTCTGTATAACCAGAGAGACGGATGACCTCCATACGGTCCAGCAGAGGCTGGGGCATCTCAAGTGTATTTGCCGTTGCAACAAACATTACATCCGAGAGGTCATAATCCACTTCAAGGTAATGGTCCGTGAAGTTCTTATTCTGTTCAGGGTCAAGCACTTCAAGCAGCGCAGCAGATGGGTCCCCACGCCAGTCAGAACCGAGTTTATCAACCTCATCAAGCAGGAAGAGTGGGTTTGAAACACCCACTTTCTTCATATTCTGAAGAATCTTGCCCGGCATAGCTCCGATATAAGTGCGCCTGTGGCCTCTGATCTCAGATTCGTCACGCATACCGCCTAGCGCCATGCGCACATATTTACGGCCAGTGGCATGAGCAATTGAGCGGGCCAGAGATGTTTTACCAACACCAGGAGGCCCAACAAGGCACAAAATAGGACCTTTTAATTTACGTGACCTACTCTGTACTGCCAAATATTCAAGAATCCGTTCTTTGATTTTTTCCAGACCGTAATGGTCATTATCCATTATGGTTTCGGCATTTTCCAGTGAATGTGAAATTTTCGAGCGTTTCTGCCAAGGAAGATCCACAAGCCAGTCAAGATAGTTCCTGACAACAGAACTTTCAGCCGATGACGGACTCATGCTCTTAAGTTTTTTTAGCTCAGATGCGGCTTTTTCACGAGCTTCCTTGGAAAGACGGGTCTGCTTGATCTTTTCTTCAAGTTCTGAAAGCTCATCTACACTTTCTTCCCCATCACCAAGCTCTTTCTGAATCGCCTTGATCTGTTCATTCAGATAGTACTCACGCTGCGTCTTTTCCATCTGCTTTTTGACGCGGCCACGAATACGTTTTTCGACTTCAAGAATATCAATTTCCGCTTCCATAGAAGCAAAAATTTTCTCCAGACGCTCTTCAACTGAAGCCGTCTCAAGCAAAGTCTGCTTTTCAGCAATCTTAAGATTCAAATGGCTGGCAATTGTATCTGCTTTTTGAGAAGGATCCTCAAGCTGGCTGATTGAAGAAAGAATCTCAGGCGCAATTTTCTTGTTAAGAGAGACATAATCCTCAAAACGGGATGTTACAGAGCGCACCAATGCAGCCAGGCCACTCCCCTCACTCCCATAATCATCCTCAATATCCTGCGTTTCAGCGAGGAAATATTCTTTCTGATCATGAAGCTCTGTAATACGGACACGCTTAAGTCCTTCTACCAGCACTTTGACTGTCCCATCAGGAAGCTTCAAAATCTGCAGGATATTAGCGATGGTCCCGACCCGATAAATATCATCACTCTGAGGATCATCCAGAGCGATATCCTTCTGGGTCACCAACAGGATTTCATTATGATCCTTATCAAGTGTTTCCAATGCTTTTACTGATTTATCCCGCCCCACAAAAAGAGGGACAATCATATTAGGAAACACGACAATATTACGGAGTGGGAGCACAGGATAGGTCGCAACCTTCTGAGCTATTCCTCCTTTTTTCTCAACAGAATCTGCTGTTTTACGTGTTGTACGCCTGGGTGCGGCAGACTGTTTTACCTTAGCCTTTTCTCCCTTCACCGCAGTTTTTTCCGCGTTGCTTTTACGCACACGAGTCTTCGACTTTTTCTCTTCACTCATTTACGAGATCTCCAAATTGGACGATCAATCGGGCTTCGCCCCAAAATGGGCGCAAAGCCCAAGATTTATAAAGCTCAGGCTGACTTTTCGACTGTTTTCTGTTCTTCATCAGGCCCGTAGACATAGACAGGAGGCGTCTTCCCTTCTGCCACATCCCGATTAATAACGACTTCTTTTACAGTATCGCGCCCGGGCAAGTCATACATAGTATCGAGCAAGATTTTTTCCAATATCGAGCGCAAACCTCTAGCTCCGGTTTTACGCTCGATCGCACGCGCCGCAATCGCCGAAAGGGCATCACTGGTAAATGAAAGCTCCACATTCTCCATCTGGAACAGACGGGCATATTGTTTCACCAATGCGTTACGCGGCTCACTGAGAATCTGCACCAGCATGGATTCATCAAGGTCCTCAAGCGTCGCCACAACTGGCAACCGTCCAATAAATTCTGGAATCAGACCAAACTTCATCAGATCTTCCGGCTCGATATCGCGTAGCACATCACCAAGACGACGCTCATCTTCCGAACGGACATCAGCCCCAAACCCCATGGCAGACCCTTTGCCTCGTGCCATGATAATTTTATCAAGACCTGCAAAAGCACCACCACAGATGAACAACATATTAGTCGTATCAACCTGCAGGAATTCCTGCTGTGGATGTTTACGTCCCCCCTGCGGTGGAACAGAAGCAACAGTTCCTTCCATCAGTTTCAGAAGCGCCTGCTGAACCCCCTCACCTGAGACATCGCGTGTAATGGAAGGATTCTCAGCCTTACGAGAAATTTTGTCGATTTCATCAATATAGACAATTCCCCTCTGAGCCTTCTCAACATCATAATTTGCAGCCTGAAGCAGTTTGAGAATAATGTTCTCAACATCTTCACCTACATACCCTGCTTCAGTCAGGGTCGTTGCATCAGCCATTGTGAAAGGAACATCTAAAATACGTGCCAGCGTCTGGGCCAGTAACGTCTTCCCGGTCCCCGTAGGGCCAATGAGCAGAATATTGGATTTGCCAATTTCCACATCTGAAGATTTATCGTTAATATCCAACCTTTTATAATGATTATGAACGGCTACCGCTAAAGCTTTTTTAGCTTCTTTCTGGCCAATCACGTAATCATCAAGAACCTTGCATATATCGCGTGGCGTGGGCACGCCTTCTTTCGACTTTACGGGATCACCATTATGCTCTGCCCGGATAATATCGGTGCAAAGTTCAACGCATTCATTACAGATGAAAACCGTTGGTCCTGCGATCAGCTTGTTTACTTCGTGCTGGGATTTGCCACAGAACGAACAATATAAAGTGTTCTTTGAATCGCTTTCGTTTTCGCTCATCACAGTCCCCTTAGGACAGCCCGCCTTCTTGAGAAGCACGGACTGACCATCTCAAATTCATTACCATCTAACTGGTAAAACTTACTCTGCCTTCTCTGCTTTTGCAGAAGGATGGCGACGCACAACCTCATCCACCAGACCAAAGTCACGCGCCTCATCAGCAGACATATAACGATCACGTTCCAAGGCCTGCTCTATTTCTTCGAGAGAGCGGCCTGTGTGCTCCTTATATATTTCGTTAAGTCTTTTACGAATAACAAGGATCTCACGCGCCTGAATTTCAATATCAGAAGCCTGACCCTGCGCCCCACCGGAAGGCTGATGCACCATAACACGCGCATTTGGCAGACAGAAGCGCCGCCCTTTCTCACCCCCAGCGAGTAGTAAAGACCCCATCGAGGCAGCCTGACCGATACAAACTGTGCTTACCGGACAACGTATATATTGCATCGTATCATACATCGCCAGCCCGGCCGAAACGACACCACCGGGGCTATTGATATAAAAGGAAATCTCTTTTGTTGGGTTAACACTTTCTAGATATAGAAGCTGTGCACAGACCAGAGAAGAAACCTGATCATAAACAGTCCCCGTCAGGAAAATAATCCTCTCCTGAAGAAGGCGGGAGAAAATATCAAACGACCGCTCACCACGGGAAGTCTGTTCGACAACCATGGGCACGAGGGTATTATTAAAAATATCAATAGGGTTATGGTCCCCAATGTCCATTTTAGAGTTCCTTTATGCCTCCCCTCATTTAATAGTCGGGGCAGACTTCTGTCCATATAAAATGGTGCAGGAAACATCTTCCGTCAAAGGGGAATCGGTCAAAAAAAAGGAATAAAGGGAGTCTTTTATTCCAAAGACTCCCTTTTAAAGCAGAATTAATCTGCTTCTGGCATATCGGCTAACTCTTCTGGTGTCACTTCCTTGTCCGTCACATCAGAGAGTTCGATAAGATAGTCCACAACCTTATTCTCAAGGATTGGACCCCTCAGATTTTCAACCGCCTGCGGGTTACGAGAGAAGAAGTCATAAACCAGTCTTTCCTGACCGGGGAAACGACGGATCTCCTGCTGCATAGCGCCCATAAGTTCTTCACGGGAGACCTGAATCTCCTGCTTGCGACCAATCTCAGCCAATAACAGGCCAAGCTTAACACGACGCACAGCAATCTTACGATAATCAGCACGCAATGTTTCTTCGTCTTTTGCAGCTTCTTCCTCGTCAAGACGACCAGCTTTACGCTCTTCCTCAATACGAGCCCAGATCTGAGCAAACTCAGCATCCACCAAAGAAGTAGGCGCTTCAAAATCAACTTTATCTGCCAGAAGATCAAGCAAATCACGCTTAATACGCATACGAGAAAGCTGGTTATATTCACCCTCAAGCTGTTCTCTCAAAATCTTGCGAAGTGCGTCAAGATTCTCGAGTCCCAGCCTTTTGGCCAACTCGTCATTAATCTCAGGCATTGTTGCTTTTTTCAGCTCTTTTGCCTTGATTTCGAAAGTTGCTTCTTTGCCAGCAAGCTCACTTGCCTGGTAGTTTTCAGGGAATGTTACCGTAATGGTCCGTTCTTCACCTGGAGCCATGCCTTCCATCTGTTCAGCAAAGCCCGGGATGAATCCTTCGCCACCAATCTCAACATTAACATCCTGCGCTGTGCCACCTTCGAAAGGTTCACCATTGAGCTTGCCAACGAAATCAACACAAAGAACGTCACCCTTCACAGAGGGGCGCTTCTCATCAAGTGCTTCAAAAGTCTGATTGCGCTTCGCAATAGATTCAATGGATTTCTCGATTTCCTCATCAGCAGCCTTGCTGATCAGACGAGTCAGTTTCATGCCGGAAAGATCGGGAACTTCAAAATCAGGAAGAACTTCCATCTCGACTGTAAATTCGAGATCTTCACCCTCTTCACCTTTTTGCACAAGGTTAATATGCGGCTGAATGGCAGGACGGAGATTCTGCTCTTCGAGAAGTTTTGAAACATTATCCTGAACGAGTTTCTCAACAATCTCAGCCTGAACGGACTCGTTATAACGCTGCTTGACGACAGAAACAGGCACTTTACCAGGACGGAAGCCAGGAAGACGAATATCTTTGGCAAGCTCTTTCAAACGGGCGTCTCTACGAGCCTGCAGGTCGGCAGATGGAACAACGACGGTGAAGGCGCGCTTTAATCCTTCATTGAGCGTGGGCGTAACCTGCATGGTCCAGGCGATCCTCTCGGCGAAAGTTGATGAATATTTAAGATGAAAGATCAACCTTGGTACGGGCGGAGGGACTTGAACCCCCACAACTTGCGTCACCAGAACCTAAATCTGGCGTGTCTACCAATTCCACCACGCCCGCATAACCATAGGTCACTAACCTTTCTGATCCGAGCATAACCCGGATCACTTCGTGGTGAAAGCGGCTTTAGCGCATGACGCGCCGTTCGACAAGTCATTACATGCCAGAAAGAGAGAGAATCACCTTTAATTTACATAGTTTTTTCATTTTTCACCCTTCTTCTCCCTTTTTTTAGCAGCTTCAAAACGCGCACGACCTAAAAAAGAGATCACATCTTCGGCTATAATCCAGCCTCCCTGTTCTTCTGCCGCCATAAGACCCGCCTGACCATGAATCCAGACGCCTCCGCAAGCTGCTTCCCATGCCGTCATCCCTGCTGCAAACAAGGCCCCAATGATACCAGTCAACACGTCACCAGTTCCCGCTGTTGCCAGAGCAGTAGTTGCATGTGAATTAATGACAATACGCCCATCGGGGGATGCAATAACCGTATCTTCCCCCTTTAACACCACGACCAGATCAAGCCTCTTTGCTGCTATTTGTGCCTTTTGAAGGCGTGATCCTTCGAGATTCGGAAAAAGACGGGCAAATTCTCCGGCATGTGGCGTGATAATTTTTACATTTTTCAACCGTGCAAGATCACCAGCGGCCCAGCTCAAAGCTCCTGCATCCGCAATAACCTGTTTGCCGCCCTCGACCAGCCTTGGCAGAATATGAGCTGCCTCTTCAGGCAACAGACCTGGACCACAAACCCAGGCCATACGACGCGAATCCTCAAGCGATTCTGTTAGATCATCATCAATAATCAGTCCTGGCTCACCAAGTTTATAAAAAGGTGCATCTTCTGGAGCTACAACAACCCTGACCATACCAGCCCCTGTCCTCCTTGCTGCTCCCGCTGCGAGGCGGACAGCCCCGGGCATCACATGCCCCCCGACAAAACTGACAACACCCCTTTTATATTTATGGTCACCCACTTTCTGGACAGGCAACGTCCATAAAACAGGGTCATTGTGCCAGAAAACTGGTTTAATACGGTGCATTGCCTCTGTTGATATAGCAATATCAACACAGACAACTTCGCCGCAATAAGCAGCACCTGGCAGAAGAAAATGACCAGGACGCGGCCGAACAAAACAGACACTCATGCAGCATGGTGCCACTTTCCCCAGGAGAGTACCCCCAAGTCCCTCAATACCCGTAGGCAAGTCAATAGCGATGATTTTTGGCGCAGCCGCCAGGAAATCCTCAACTTCAGGAGAAAGTTCCCGATTCATGCCCGCCCCGAACAGCGCATCAACGACGATATCGAAGCGCTCTGCTTCTTCAGGAACAAAGGGGACCACTGGCCCCTTCCAGAGAGAGAGAATTTTCCGAGCCAAAAGCGATGATGGTGGATTTTTCAAGAGCGTAATGGCAACAGGCCAACCGTGATTTTGCAGAAAATGGGCCAGAACAAGCCCATCCCCACCGTTATTCCCAGGGCCACAAGCCACTAATATCTTGCAGGGAGAGAATTTTTTCCTGATCGTACGCCCTACCATCTCACCCGCATTCATCATAAGCCTCTCAACATCAGAAGGGATCGTTTGATCCATGATTTTTGTTTCTTCAGGAGAGAGTAGAGCGCATGGATGAAGCAACTTCTCTACTGGAAGTTCTGACAGAGGCGATAGAGAATGAGACATAAAACAATATTCCCTCTATAGTGAGACGAAATCACTTTAACACTATTTTGAGGTCACTATGTGGATGTCTGTCTTATGGAGTGCCGTACTGGTTCTCCACCTGTTGAGTATCATCTATTGGGTAGGTGGAGGCATCTTCTCGCTACAGATCAATCGTATCACGGCCCTTCTGGACTCAACACAGAAAGCTTCTGTCCAGATTCAGGCATTCTCACGTTATTTCAGAGCCTTATGCCATGTTTTACCTTTGGCTCTGGTAACAGGCATCATCCTTTTTATCCATGACGGAATCCAGATAAGCTGGCCTTACCATGTAATGGCTATTTGCGGGGGCCTCATGTGCCTTTTATTCCTGATAACCTTTTTTGGTAGTTATAAAAAGATTCGCCGCGCCATCCGTCCTCAGCCTGAACTTTTTACGAAAATACGTAAAAATATTTTATTTATGACACTCCTGGGTTTGATTGCTGTCGCCATGGGGAGTATCGGACATTTTTTCTAAGATATACAACGCTGAAAGAGAACTTCACTCGACTTGCAAGTCAGGAAAATTTAATGTATTTTTCCTGGCCGTAACAGTTTTGTTATAAAACAGCTTTTTGGTCACTTCAGTAACGCATCATGTTGATTTAAATCCAGGATGATGCGTTTTCCAGAAATATTTTGAGAGTCTTTTGAGCGCAAAAAAATCTTCCACTCCTGCGGCGCAACGCCTTCATTCTACTCGTTCACGCAAAGGAGCATCTAAAATTGGGGCATTTGATGCAGAGGACCACTCTTTGGAGATGTCCCCCTCCTCTGTTTCTGAAGAATCTCCAGCAGAAAAAAAATCCCTCTCTCAAAACAGAAAAAATATTTCAAAATCTGACGAAACGATTTCTATGACAGACGAAAAAGCAGCTGATCCAGCCTCCAAAACCAGCAAAAAACGTACGACAAAAGCCGTGTCCTCCAAAGAAACTGTCAAAAAAACGACAACCACGAAACGTAGCAGAAGAACGCCACTTTTAAAGGTTGATCCTAATGCACCAGCAGATCAGCCCATTGAAATTCCTGGTTTTACGGATGAGTTCGAAGAAGCTGAACCTGTCAAAATTGCACCAGCAAAAAAAACACCTGCTAAGACAGGGCGTAAAATGCCCTCAAAATCAGCCACTACCGCAAAAAAAACTAGAGAGAAAACCTCTGAAGAGAAATCCACCTTACCTGTGATTTCCAATGAGGAGGTAAATAACATTACAAAAAAAACGGCACAAAAAAAGAAAGCTGCGACAAAAAAATCCACCAAAGATGATTCGGTTGCTCCTGACAAAAGCCCTACGGATCCTATAGAAACCACAGAAAAAACCACTGATATAACGAGTAATGAAAGTGCCAGCGCCTCTTCAGAAAAATCTAAAATTACAGATTCAGCCGCTCGCTTTGACGATCTAGGTCTCTCTCGTCCTATCCTTCAAGCAATTGAAGAAATCGGTTATACAACGCCAACACCTATACAATATCAGGCCATTCCTGAAGTACTGGCCGGACATGATGTTCTCGGGGTTGCACAGACCGGAACGGGAAAAACTGCTTCCTTTACCCTGCCCCTTCTTGAAAAACTTTCCAGTTCAAGGGCGCGGGCCAGAATGCCTCGCTCCCTTATTCTAGAGCCAACCCGTGAACTGGCCCTACAGGTTGCTGATAATTTTGAACTTTATGGTAAAAACTTACGTCTGAATCATGCCCTGCTTATTGGTGGGAACAGTATGAATGAGCAGCGCGATTTATTAAATCGTGGTGTTGATGTTCTCATTGCCACGCCAGGGCGGCTTCTTGATCTGTTCGACCGCGGTGGACTGCTTTTGATGCAGACTGATCTTCTGGTCATTGATGAAGCAGACCGCATGTTAGATATGGGGTTTATTCCTGATATTGAACGCATCGTTTCCTTGCTTCCCCGTTCACGTCAGACATTATTTTTCTCAGCGACAATGGCGCCAGAAATCAAAAGACTGGCAGATGCGTTTCTCACAAACCCCAAAGAGATCACTGTTGCACGGCAATCCTCAATTGCAACGACCATTACAGAACGTATCTGTATTGTCGAAAAACAGGACAAGAAATGGGCTTTGAAAAAAGCTCTTCAGCAAAAAGATGTCGAAAATGCGATTATTTTCTGTAATCGCAAACGCGATGTTGATGAGATACTGGCTTTTCTGAAACGTAATCGCTTTTCAGTTGGTCATCTTCATGGTGACCTGACACAGTCACTTCGTTTTTCCACCTTGGAAAAGTTTCGTTCCGGCGACCTGAAAATTCTGGTTTGCTCCGATGTCGCTGCCCGTGGTATTGATATTGACGGACTATCCCATGTCTTTAACTATGACCTACCCATCAATGCTGAAGATTATGTTCATCGCATCGGACGGACTGGCCGTGCTGGCAAGGAAGGATTTGCTCTAAGTTTTGCTCTGCCGACAGAGCATAATCTACTTGAAGCTATCGAACGCCTAACCGGGAAAGTTATTGAATATATCTCCCTTGACGGCATTCCCCCGGCTGAATGGCATGAAGATGAAACTTCTTCAGGTCAATCCAGACATGATATTACCAAAGAAAACAGCCGAAACAGGAATAAAAAAGAAAAAAGCCAGCTATCAGCTTCCGAGAATCGTAACGCTGACAAGAAAGCTGACAGGTATCCAAATCGCAAAGCCCTGTTACCGCCTATGCCGGAATCTGAAGAGAATCAGGAAGGGTTTGGCAGCACTGTCCCCTCCTTTATGAACGTACGTTTCAGACTGGCACCTCACCTCTTTTCTGACAGTAAATAATCGTGCTTTCTAAATCAGCCTGGTATCCTGTTGAACAGATCGGTTCAGCAGGAGATGGACTTGTCGTCATTAATGGTAAGCCCCACTTTGTCCCCGGTGCACTTCCTGGGGAAGAAGTTTGTCTTTCTCTCTATAATGACAATATTATTCTGGAAGAAATCAGGAGCCCTTCACCCAGCCGGACAGAGCCTGTTTGTTCTCTCTTTGGACATTGCGGTGGCTGCTCACTTCAACATATGAGCAAGGAAAAACTTCTGGAGTGGAAATCAGAGCGTGCTACGCAGGCCCTGCATCATGCAGGCTTTACCGACCTCCCCGCTATCGAGAGTTTCCAGGTCGCACCTTATAGCCGTCGACGTATGGATTTCGTGCTTCAGCGCAGAGAGGGCGGCATCATCATTGGGCTACACCAGCGTGCTGGAGAGCCTGTCGATATGACGGAATGCAGCCTCCTTTATCCCTTAATTTTTGCTCTTCTTCCTGCTTTGCGTGAATGTCTTTCTCATATTGGTGCCTTGACTGGTCGTGGGGGATTACTGATCAATTTGCTTGAAACTGGACCGGACCTTCTTCTGGAAACCCGCTCTCCCCTCTCAGCAACAGATAAAACCAAGCTGGCAGATTTTGCCCGTCAACAAAATATTCCACGCATTGCCTGGAGGTCATCCCTTCATGATGACCCGGAAATCATCGTACAGTGGAAACCAGTCTTTCATCATTTCGGCCCGACAAAACTAACCCCACCACCAGGGGCTTTTATGCAGGCAACGCTCTCATCTGAAAAGATGCTGGTTGAGACACTTATTAAAAATTTGCCGCCTCTTAATAAGAAAGATATTATCTACGAACTTTATGCAGGCAATGGTACTTTCTCCTTCCCATTAGGAGAGAAACACCGTGTGCAGGCTTATGAAGGTCATAAAGCTGCTTTCGATGCTATGAAAAATGCTTGCACTGGCACAAAAATAAGCCCCTTCCATCGCGATCTGAAACGCCAACCCCTGCTTGCCTCCGATCTGAAAAATGCAAATATTGTCATACTTGACCCGCCTTTTGCAGGAGCAGGTAGACAGATGGAGTTTCTGGCACAATCCAAAGTACAGGACGTCATTTATATAAGCTGCAATCCCGCACTTCTAGCAAATGAATTAAAACCTCTTCAACATGCAGGATTCGAAGTCATTGACTATACGCTCGTCGATCAATTCTTGTGGTCAGCTGATTTTGAAACTGTCGTAACACTCAGTCGAGATCTGAAGCGGATTAAGAAAGCACGAAAAATCAAGCCGTAATTATAGGAATAATAGCTTTCATAGGAGTAGATTTATGTCTGAAATGACATGGAAAGAAGCTATCTTACACGTATTAAAAGATAGTGACCAAGCTCTGCCCCTACACTGAAATTACTGATATTATTATTCGTAATAAACTAAAGAAAATAGTTGGCGCAACATCAGACAGGAGCGTTTCTGCTGCCATCACAAGCAGCATAAATCATGGAGAAAATATATTTGCTCGTACTGGAAAAGGTATTTACTGGCTTCCGGAAAAAATTCTTAACCCCGACAACAAGCCTTTTTTAACATCCGACACAACACATGACGAAAATGAAACACCACTTTCGACTGGCTTAATTAATGCCTTTGGTATGTTTTGGGAAAGAAAATTTGTTTTATGGCCGTCATCATCAAAACTTTTGGGACAACAAAAATTAAAATCCCTACCTGTCGATTTTTGGAATCAAATTGGAGTTTATATACTTTATGACAGTTCTAGGTTATTTATGTCGGTCGCACAGTAAAACAACCTATCGGTTATCGCCTTTTTGAGCATACACAAGATCGTCTTCAAGGAAGATGGGACCGTTTCTCATGGTTTGGTTTGTACTCTATTTGTGATGATACAGACAATAAACAGACACCTGTTTTGGATATGAATTATAGGCCTGCATTTGACTCTTTTGTTCTTATTGAAACATTAGAAGCATTACTTATTGAGGGTCTTGAACCACCGCAAAACCGTAGGCGGGGTGATAATTTTAGTGCCACTGAATTCTTACAGGTCAAAGATCCCGACATAGAAAGCACGGAAAAAAGCAGATTTATAAAAGATCTGCTCAACAAACTTTAAACAGCAACCTATTGAAATTTAACGTAACTTTTAATTTCTAACAATGAACTATTATACCTCTGAAGCTCTGAACAGAGCAAAAATCTACCTTCATTTATAAGGCCATATTTAAACGTAAAAACTCTCTCCACACCCGCAACGACCTTTTTCATTGGGGTTGGTAAAGGTAAAGCCTGACTCAAGCTCTTTTACCTCATAATCCATGACAGTACCGATCAGGAAAAGTGTGGCTTTACGGTCAATAAAGAGGCGCTGGTTTTTATCTTCGATGACTTCATCACCTGGCTGCGCTTCTGTGACGAAATTCATTTCATAGGAATGACCTGAGCACCCGCGTACACCTACGCTGATACGCAGGATTTTTCCCTTCTCTGCTCCCTCATAAAGTTTCGTCAGTCGCGCCGCTGCACGATCAGTCAGCGTCATGATAGGAGGCAAAGATTTTTTTGTTTTCACATCAGTCATAATCACACCTCTCAGAAAAGATTCAGAGCCAACCGGGCGTCATCGCTCATGCGGCTCATATCCCAAGGCGGATCCCAGACAATTTTTACCTCGACAGAAGCGACTTTTGGCGCGGCAAGGACTGCCTTCTTAATCATTTCAGGCAATTCCTGCGCACTTGGGCAGTTAGGAGCGGTTAGAGACATTTCTATCTCCACACGACCATCATCATGCAGATCGATCGCATAAATCAGTCCCAACTCGTAAATATTAACCGGAATCTCAGGATCATAAACCGTTGCAATCGCTGCGATCACCTCTTCCTGATCTGGCAGACCTATTTCTTTGGGAATGGTGAGGTCAGGGATTTCATGAACATCTTTTTCCAAAGAAGCAGCATTTCCTGCCGGATCTTTTATTTCAGGCTGCTCTTGTAGATCCTGCTCTGTCATATTTCCTCTCACGCTAGAAGAGCACGGGCTTTCTCAAGCCCTATAATAAGCGCTGTGATTTCATCCTCAGTCGTATAAATCCCAAAACTTGCCCTTGTCGTCGCTTTTACACCCAGGCGATCCATTAAAGGCTCAGCGCAATGTTGTCCTGCACGCACAGCGACCCCCTGCTGATCCAGCAGAACAGCCAGATCATGAGGATGCCCTCCTTCCATAATAAAGGAAAATACCCCCCCACGTTTTTGTGGATTACCAAGGATTTTCAATCCTTTAACATCAGTTAGCGCCTGCTGAGCAAAATCGACCAGACGCGCTTCGTGATTCAAAATTGTCTCGCGGCCAATTCGATTCACAAAATCAATCGCAGCCCCCAAACCAACAACCTCAAGAATTGGTGGCGTTCCTGCCTCAAAACGGTGAGGGACATCAGCATAAGTCGCCCCTTTCTGGAAGGAAACCGTTTTGATCATATCCCCTCCCCCCATAAAGGGAGGAAGCTCATTGAGGTATTCATAGCGTCCCCATAGGACACCAATCCCTGTCGGCCCATAAAGCTTATGACCCGTAAAGGCTATGTAATCCACCTCAAGTTCCTGCACATCCACAGGGTAATGAACAATGGACTGGGACGCATCCAGTAAAATCCGTGCCCCATAATGATGAGCAAGCTGGGCAAGCTTTTTCGCGGGCGTGACCGTCCCCAACACATTGGACATATGAGTCACAGCAACGAGAGCAATATTCCCTTTTGCCAGAAGAGCCTCATAAGCCTCCAGATCGAGATCACCATCATCAGTAATCGGAGCGACTTCCAGCGCCACACCACAACGATCACGGAGCATGAGCCAAGGCACGAGATTGGCATGATGCTCTAATTCTGAGATCAGTATTTTTTGCCCAGGCTTTAACTGGGAACCAAATGTATAGGCCAGTAGATTAAAGGCAGCCGTACTATTTGAGGTATAGACAATCTCTCTCGAATCATACGCGTTAATAAAACGCGCTATCTTACGGCGAACCTCTTCATATGTCTCTGTTGCTTTTTCACTCATGGTATATAGCCCACGGTGAATATTTGCATAGCAATGATGTACAGACTGAGCAATCGCCTCTAAAACACAGTCAGGTTTCTGGGCTGACGCTGCACTATCGAGAAAAACAAAAGGCTTTCCATGCACTTTTTCTGAAAGAATGGGGAATTCCTTACGGATTGCCTCAATCATGGAAATTCATCCTCCCCGATAGATAGTCACGTAAAGATTCATTTTCCAGCAGATCAAGACTTTCATTCAGAAACGCCCTGATCAATATTGAACGGGCCTGCGCTTCAGCTATCCCGCGAGAACGAAGATAAAAAAGCTGTTCTTCATCGAGAGCACCAACTGTTGCGCCATGAGAGCAGCGCACATCATCTGCATAGATCTCAAGTTCAGGCTTGCTATTCATCTGCGCTGCATCAGAGAGCAGCAGAGCCTGATTCATCTGATAACCATCCGTTTTCTGAGCAGTTTGATCAACAAGAACTTTTCCTTGGAACACGCCTGTACCTTTATCCTCCAGAACGGTCCTTACAGTCTGTCTGGACTGGCAATATGGCGCCTTATGATGAATAAGTGATGTCAGATCATGATGACTTGTACCTGAGACAGCCTGAATCGCATTCACATGTGCCACAGCCTGCTCTCCTTGGAGAGCTGCTTTGACTTCATGGCGGGCTAGAGCACCACCAGTCTGAAGGGTAAAGCTTTCATAAACACTTTTTTTTGCCAAAGACGCAGAAATATAAGCCAGATGATAAGCATCACAGCTTTCACTCTGATCTTTCACATGAGTAAAATGAGCCGCTTCAGCACATTCAATTTCGAAAACGGGATTGGCCAGATAACAACCACGCCCGACATTTATCTCCAGAAGGGTCAGAGATGCTCCTTTTCCCAAAGAGATTCTATGCCGTAAATGTGTTGAAATCGCATCCCCTTCATGCACATTTATCAGAATGATCGTTCCCACATGACAATTTTCAGGAACATATAATTCAAGACCCTTTTCTTTTAAGGCTTCATTCAGCCTCAGTGAAAAGGGAGCACTCTCAGTCATTTCCTCTAAATGCCCAGCACTCGTCATTTCCAGATTATCTGGAAGATAAGTAAGGGACGTAATGAGTTTTCCATTAGAGAAAACAATCCGTCCCACTGATTGAGGCAAAGCCAACTTTACAAGCCAGGAAGAAAGCAGCTCCTCTTTCAAAGCAGATGCTTCCTGCCAGAGCATTTTATCCAGAAGCTGAAGAGGCGTATAATGCCAGGATTCATTTTTACGGCTCGGAAAACGCTCTTCTGGCAGGAAAAGTGTTTTAATTCCCCTTCCCGGAAAATGATCCTGCAATAATGATTGAACCCTGCTCACGCTGCTGCCTCAAGAAAGGCCTTATACCCCTCTTTTTCAAGCTGGTGAGCAATTTCAGGACCACCACTGTGAATAATACGTCCGGCCGCCATAACATGAATACGGTCAGGCACAATATAGTCCAGAAGGCGCTGATGATGGGTAATGACAAGAGCTGAAAAGTCAGGCCCCCTCAGGGAATTAACACCTTCCGCGACAATACGGAGAGCATCAATATCCAGACCACTATCAGTTTCATCCAGAATGGCGAAAGATGGCTTTAACAGACGCATCTGTAAAACTTCGTTGCGCTTTTTCTCCCCTCCAGAAAACCCGACATTCACTGCACGTTTCAGCATTTCAGGAGACATGGAAAGATGACGCATTTCTTCTTTGACCAGCTTGAGAAAAGCAACTGCATCGAACTCTTTTTCTCCCCGCGCTTTCCTCACGGCATTTACAGCTGTGCGAAGAAAATTTGCATTATTAACACCTGGGAGTTCAACAGGAGACTGAAATGCTAAAAATACGCCCAAAGCTGCTCTTTCTTCTGGAGCCAGGGCCAGCAAATCCTCACCTTTAAATGTGACACTCCCATCCGTTACTTTATAATCTTCGCGTCCGGCAAGAACGTAAGAGAGTGTAGACTTACCAGACCCATTCGGCCCCATAATGGCATGAACTTCTCCCTTTGGCACATTAAGCGTCAGACCTTTGAGGATAGATTTTGTCCCTTCATCTGCTTCAATCTGCGCTTTAAGGTCACGGATATCTAGAAAACTGGTCATAAACTACCCTACACTTCCTTCAAGGCTGATCTGTAGCAATTTTTGCGCTTCCACAGCGAACTCCATCGGAAGCTCTTTCAGAACCTCCCTGCAGAAGCCGTTGACAATCAATCCAACAGCTTCTTCATCAGATAAACCTCTGGAACGACAATAAAAGAGCTGATCTTCTGAAATTTTTGAGGTTGTAGCCTCATGTTCAATACGGGCACTGATATTGCGGCTTTCAATATAAGGTACTGTATGCGCTCCGCATTGATCGCCAATCAGCAGACTGTCACATTGTGTAAAATTACGCCCATTCGAAGCTTTAGGCTGCATTCTTACCAGACCACGATATGTACTGTCTGATTTACCAGCTGAGATGGTTTTAGCAATGATTGTAGATTTTGTATCAGGGGCAAGATGAATCATTTTCGTCCCTGTATCTGCCTGCTGATGCTTGTTTGTCACAGCCACAGAATAAAATTCTCCCACAGACCCTCTACCAGCCAGAATACAGGAAGGATATTTCCACGTAATGGCAGAACCTGTCTCGACCTGTGTCCAGGAAATACGCGAACGCTCGCCTTGGCATAAGCCACGTTTTGTCACGAAGTTGTAAATGCCACCCTTGCCATTTTCATCACCGGGATACCAGTTTTGCACGGTAGAATATTTTATGGAAGCATCATCCATAGCAACAAGTTCGACAACTGCGGCATGTAGCTGGTTCTCATCCCTTTGCGGCGCTGTACACCCTTCCAGATAGGAAACGTAAGCCCCTTCCTCGGCAATAATCAATGTCCGTTCGAACTGACCTGTATTACGGGCATTGATACGAAAATAGGTTGAAAGCTCCATGGGGCAGCGTACCCCTTTGGGAATATAGACAAACGACCCATCGGTAAATACTGCTGAATTCAGGGCAGAAAAGAAATTATCCCCGATTGGCACCACACGCCCGAGATAACGCTGCACCAGTTCAGGATGTTCGATAATCGCCTCTGAAATCGGGCAAAAAATCACGCCTGCTTCCTGGAGGGTCTTGCGGAATGTCGTCGCTACAGAAACACTATCAAAGACAGCATCGACAGCTATGGGCGTTTTGGAAGCTTCTGAGCCCTCAACCCCAGCAAGCAGTGCCTGTTCATGCAGGGGGATACCCAGTTTTTCATAGGTGCGTAATAGCTCTGGATCTACTTCTTCCAGACTTTTAGGACCTGGTACTTTTTTCGGTTGAGCAAAATAATGGGCGTCCTGATAGTCAATAGCAGGATGACGCAACTTCGCCCAATGAGGTTCTTCCATCGTTTTCCAGAGAGCGAAAGCTTTCAGACGCCACTCTAACATCCACTCAGGCTCATTTTTTTTACGCGAAATGAGCCTAACAATGTCTTCATTCAGCCCTTTGGGAGCGATATCCATTTCAATATCGGTCTCAAACCCCCATTCATAGGTTGAGTTGGCCAGTGTCTCCACTGTTTTTCTTGTCTCATTTGTGGCTGCCATTCTGCCCTCCCGCTCTCAAGAGTCTATAATACAGCTTTGGCACTCTCACCGTCACCATCTACCGGGTGGATAGGCACTCTGCCTGAAGATGCCATATCAGCAAGCGTGACTTTTTCAAGAGCTTCACGCAGGGCTATATTAATCACATCCCATTGGCCAGAAAGATTACATTTATCATCATGCGAACAAGGATGGCCGTCACAGCAGGCCGTCAACATAATCGGGCCGTCTACTGCTTCAACAACCTGTGCAACTGACACTTCTCTAGGAGACTTTACAAAACTATACCCTCCACGTGCACCGCGGACGGACTGAAGGATCTTCTGGAGTGTCAGAGTCTTGAGCAACTTCGCTACTGTCGGTTCAGGAATTCCTGTATTTTCAGATAAAGCGGAAGCTGTGACCAGACCATCCATGCGCCCCAGTGCAATGAGAATAAAAACCGCATAATCAGCAAGCTTGGATAATCTAAGCAAAATGTCCCTCTATAATCTGCTTATCATATAGTACATATTTGGTACAGTTTCTCACTGTGATGTGATAAAAACTTCTCAAGGTCAAGAAAAATCTCTAACAAACCAGATGCCCCACCGGAGTCTCCCAGATGTTCAGGATGCCACAATGACTGTTGATAACCATATCACATTTCAAATGTGACCTATCAGATTCAAAAGAAACTCCAGAACAGCCCCAATAAGACACCCTACGATCGTCCCGTTAATCCGGATAAAGGCAAGATCCTGCCCGACGCCATTTTCCAGTTTATCTGATAAAGTGGCCCCATCCCAGTTTTTGACAACTGAAGGAATAAGATCAGCAATCTCACTACGTATACGAGGCAAAAAACCAAGAATAACAGCTTCTATCGTCTGATTTAGTTTGGAGCTTAACCCTTCCTGGGCTTTGAGCGCCATGATCATCTGACGTAATAAAGCATCAAATGACTGGGCACTCCATCCATCATCTTTGCTACTATCCTCTTCGACCATTTCACGAACTCTGATCCACAGACTTCCGGTCCATAGCCGTAGACTTTCATGGGTGAAAAAACGCCTTAACCGGCGGACAACGCGTTCTGCCCTGACAGGATCCTGCTCTATTTCCTCAAGCTCATTTCTAATCCAGACTGTAAAGCCCTGTCTTAACTGAGAATTCATTGGGTCAATACGTTCCAGCTCAAGCTTCAACGCCAGCAGAACCTGATTGGCAACGGAATGCCCAATCGCCCAGCCAACGAGCCTCCCCCCCTGTTCCCTAACCCTTGTTTCAACAAAATGGCGTAAATCGGCCTCCTTCGTCATAACCATGGCGCGAAACTGGGAAAGCAAGAATGAAAAAACTTCCTGATGAATATCGTTTTTCACCATAGCCTGACAGGCACGCAATAAAAGGGGTGCTATATCTTCTCTTTTTATAAAAACATCCAGCACACGAGCCATAAAACTGGCACCGCGACCATCGCTCAGGCTTTCCAACAGCCCAGGGATACTTACCCTTAATTGCTGTGAGACTGAATTGAAATTCTCTGGCTTATCCAGTGTTTCTGCTAATGTCTTGGCAAAATTAAAACGATGAAGAACCGCTGCAACATCCTCATCTGAAAAAAAATGGTCGGCGACAAAACGCCCTAATGTAATTCCTAGCTGCTCTTTTTTACGAGGCAGAATTGCCGTATGAGGAATGGGTAATCCTAGAGGATGACGGAAAAGGGCCGTCACCGCGAACCAGTCTGCAATCCCGCCAACAACGCCAGCCCTACTTCCAGCTTGTACGATATCAAGTGTAAGTGTAGGACCATAAAGACGCCTCCATAAAGGAAGGCTCGCTGTTACGGCGACTACTCCCATTCCAATAAGCAACGTCGTTGCCCAGAACGAGTACGAGCGTCTGCCGGTCTCTTTAGGAGCGTTTCCAGACGCCATTATTCACCTCTCTTCCTAAAAACATTCCACCTCGTCATGTTTTTGCTACTGGCATTATAGCCGGCATTTTAGTACTGATAGTGAAATATTTATCTGTTCATCACCAACCCTGATTGAGATCAAGCCTTATGACTGTCCGCGTTGCCGTGCCAGAAGCAAATGCTGCTGAATTGATTCATATCCTCCAGAACCTTCTGGAAAAAGAGGATCATTCTTTATCAGATTTAACAGCAGCGCTCACGAAAAAAACAACCACGGAACAAGGTTTTCATCTTCTTGAGGAAATGGTCCATATTTTACGAGACCGTAATTTTATATCACGCGCCCGTGCGCTTCGAGACTATGTTGAGTTACCGGAATCTGCAACAGAAACCACTCAGGAAAATAAGCTTTCTGCTGTTGCCAGACGTCTGGTAGAATTAGCACCAAATCCAGAGGCGCTGTCCACTCCCTTTATGGCAGGGGTATTTACTGCTCACCCCACCTTTGCGTTAGCTAATGATATTTATGATCTTTTAGCTTCATGTGCAGAGAACCCCAGTCTCAGACCTGAAACATTCGACACTCATCGCCGCACTACACCTCCAACATTGGAAGAGGAGCAGGCTTTAGCCGTAACCGCCATAAAACGTGGTCGCGATGCTCTTGACCGCCTCACTGCATATATTTTTAGCGCAGCATCAGAAAAATGGGGGCAGGCAACCATTTTCAATCCTACTCCAATCGTATTGTCGAGCTGGGTCGGGTTTGACACAGATGGGCGTAATGATATCAACTGGCATGATACTTTTCGTATCCGTCTTGAACTCAAGATAATCCAGTTATCGCGCCTACAGGATGGACTAAAAAAACTTGCCATACAAGACACAGCTCTCGGGCAGAAAATTTCAGCAGCCCTGGCAGCAACCATAAAACAGCATGCTCTCTGCCCTGAAAATTCACAGGGACAGCAGCCTGACCCTAATCAGACAGCTCGCTTCTCCCAGGGAATGCTTGTTCTGGAAAAAGGGACGATCCTCAGGGCTGATGAAGTTGATCCTCTTTTTGAGCAGGCCAGAGCAACCCTTGATTCTGAAAAACAGCTTGCCCTCGATGTTGCACGCACAGGCTTTATGGCCCATGGTCTGGGCATTTCCCACATTCATACACGTCTTAATGCCGCACAGATTTATAACATTGCCCGCACACGCCTCGGCCTGACGGACGACCCAACTCTGCCTGCTCACCGCCGCGTACTTCTCTCACGTATTGACCAGGCAATGGATGAGCTAAAACCGCTTTCAGTCAGTTTCGGTAGTCTACTCATAGAACCCAGTGCTGCAGCACGTCTGATGATGACCATGGCGCAAATCCTTAAGCATATTGATTCAGGCACGCCAATCCGTTTTCTGATTGCTGAAACTGAAAGTGGATATACTCTGCTTGCAACATTATGGCTTGCCCGTCTTTTTGGGATTAAAGACGAACAGATTGAGATCTCACCTCTCTTTGAAACAGAAAGCGCTCTGGAAAATGGTGAAACGATCTTACGTGAAGCAATGCGTTCCAAGCATTGGCGCAGCTATCTCAAAACCAATGGACGCCTTTCCCTACAATTTGGTTATTCCGATTCTGGTCGATATGTAGGACAGCTTGCTGCCGGTACACTAGTCGAAAGACTACGCCTGAAAGCGATTGCCCTCCTCAAGGAATATGAACTTGAAGATGTCGCCCTGACCATGTTTGACACACATGGAGAAAGTATTGGGCGTGGTGCGCATCCTTTCAGCTTCAGAAAACGTCTGGATTATTTCTCTCCCTCACGTACATATAAAGCCCTGCATGAAGCCGACCTCCCCTGTCGGTTCGAAACAGCCTTTCAGGGAGCAGATGGCTATACTCTTTTCGGAAGCCAGGCATTAGCGACCTCAACAATTACCATTATGGCTGAGCAGATTGCGTCGCATCTTGACCCAGCCTCCCTTACCGCAGAGCAGGATCCCCTTTACAAACACCCTAATTTTCACCTGGATTTCTTTGCAACAATCGCCCTCAAAATGGGAGATCTTGTCAATAATCCAGGCTATACAGCCCTCTTAAGTGCCTTTGGTCTCTCACTCATTGATAAGACCGGCTCTCGTCCTTCAGCACGCCAGAGTGACACAGCTCGTGTGACGCGTATCACACATCCTAGCCAGATCAGGGCTATTCCTAATAACGCTATTTTGCAGCAGCTCGGTTGGTGGGCCAACATCCTGCATGGCCTGGGTACTGCCATAAACCGTAATCAGGAGACATTTGAACTACTCAGAAAAGACTCACCGCGTTTCAGTCAACTTATGGATTTTGCCTCACAGGCTTTAGCCCATTCCGATATTGAAATTCTGCGTGAGACCGTCCATTTCCTTGATCCAGGCACATGGCTTGACCGTGCAGCCCAAAGTAAACAGGATGATGAACGAGCACGTTTTATTCAAATCGCCCAAGGACTTGAAGACCTCGAATTCTGGAAAAGCGTTCCTGCCATGTTCCGCAATATCCAGCGCGAACATATTGACCTTCTCTCCAGCTGGCCTGACGCCCCTTCCATGGCGACAGAAGAAAAACTTCTTCATGCAATCCGGTTCGCCTTGATTGAAAGAATATGGCTGCTTTCAACCCAGATTCCCTATTTTGGTCCTCGTGGCTCCCTGACCAGAGAGGCAATCACGACACTGATCCTCTGTCTGAATATCCCACGTGCCTTAAGGTTGCTTGAAGACCTCTTCCCTGTCACTGAGCCTAGCATCGCTGATCTGGATTTTGGTGAAAAAGGGGATGCCGCTATTGCGCAGGGTTTTGCCCGTGAGCATGAAAATATTTTCCGTCCCCTTCAGCAATGTTTTGACCTTCTACGCGAAGTTGGCGTAGCAATCATGCACGCCAATCACTCTTTCGGATAAAGTAAAATACCCCGCATATTTGTTCAAACAGCATGCGGGGTATTTTATTTAGAAAAAAGACCAGATCAGAAAATAAACACCCATTCCGACAATAACAGTCAGAAACAGGCTACGACTTACGAAACAGACGATAAAAGAAATAATTGTCGCTGTTATCATAGAAATCGCTTCAGCATTATTTTGAAAATGCTGAATGACTTCACTTGTGATAATGGCAGAAATAATAGCTGAGGGAATAAAACTCAGCCAATTTTGTACTAATGGTGAATAATTACGATTTGCAAATGCCAATATCGGCACAGCTCTTAAAAGAAAACTCACCAGACTACAAAGAAGAATTACAGCAAAAAGATGCCCGTTCATGATAGGACGCTACCCCGCTTCTTTCTCATAAAGGCATAAGTCGTCAAAGTCGTTGCAATCAAAGTTGCACATAAAAGTGAGATATTGGCATCAAACACAAACAGTCCTAGGCAAAAAATAGCGCAGGACAATATAACAGCCATAATTTCATATTTCTTGTAACTACTTCCAAAATAATTAAGTGTCAGGAGACCAATAAACATGGCTGTCAGACTGAACATAAGACCATGTGATAGCTGAACTGGGATGACCTTGGCAAAGAAGCACCCCATCAGATTGGCGATGCACCAATTCAGGTAGGCAGAAAAATTAAGCCCGAAAAACCACCAAAAATTAAGCGCCCCCTTCTCTCTGGCCTGATGCACGGCAACGCCAAAAGTTTCATCCGTTAATAAAGCGCCATGAATAAAACGTTCAAAAAATGATGCCCCTTTACAAAACCCTGCAAGATAAGAACTCATTAGAACGTACCTTACATTAATCAGAAAAACCCCTGTAAGAATGGCCATAGTTTCAGCTCCTGCAAGCCAGAGCGAATAAAAAAGAAACTGCGCCCCTCCTGCATAGAGCAACATCGTCAAGGCCATCTCGGAAGGCAGGCTAAACCCACTGATGATGCCAATCGCCCCACAGGCAAAACCAATACACCAATAGCCCAGAATTGTGGGCATACAGGCAATGATACCTCTTTTAAATTGTCGAAAATCGCACTTCGCTTCTAAAGCAAGCTTATCTGGCACGAACTCTGCTTCCAATAACTCATTCTTAAAAAAAGTCACTTTAAAGAGGGCTTTTAGAGGCGTCTATGGAGAAAACTCTTGGGCGTTATAACTTTCTGTGCCGCATAAATCCCTCTATGGCCCGAGAAAAGATAGGCTAACCAACAGCCGAGGGCATAGTAGATCAGGCCCGCGCTGCCAAAAAGTTCTACCCCCATAAAAGTACAGGCAAGAGGCGTATTGGATGCTGAAGCAAAGACGGAAATAAAACCAATTGCTGCCAAAAGATCTGGTGGCATATTCAGAACAGATGCCAGAGCATTCCCAAGACCAGCCCCGATAAAAAAGAGTGGTGTGACTTCTCCCCCCTTAAAACCACTAGAAAGGGCAATAATGGTAAAAAGAAACTTGAATAACCATGCCCACTCATAATGCGCTGAAGAAAAGAAATTTATCAGAGATGCACCATTCATTTCAGGCGCCATAATCCCCAAACCTAAATAATCCCGCGTTCCCAAAAGCCAGACAAGCAGAATTGTCATAACCCCTCCCATAAAGGGGCGTCCCCAGTCTGAGGGAAAATATTTCTTCAGTAACGATGTGAAATAAGAAACGCTCTCAGCAAAAATTTTACCAACCAGGCCAAAAATAATAGCAGCCAGACAAACCTTGGCCATCAATAATGGCCTAACGGCATAATAGCTCCCCACCTGTAACCCTATAGAGTCAAACATGGCATGATAGACTGTATGATGGATCCCCCAGGCCTGACAGACCCAATCAGCCATAAGCGATGTCAGAAGACAAGGAAATAAAGCACTGTAATCCAGCTTCCCGATGGAAAGCACCTCTAATGCAAAGACTGCCCCTGCTATGGGGGTCCCAAACACAGCCCCGAAACCCGCTGCAAGGCCGGCAATGAGATAAAGGCGTCTTAATTCCGGTGTAAATCTGAATAAACGGGCCAAAGCATCGGCAATAGTTCCCCCTATCTGAAGGGCTGTTCCTTCCCGCCCGACAGAAGCTCCAAATAAATGGCTAGTTATTGTGCCTGTAAAGACAAGGGGAGCCATACGCAAAGGCACTCCTTTATCAGGCGCATGAATTTCATCAAGAAGAAGATTATTTCCGCGCTCTGAAGTGCCACCAATTCGGGCATAGAGGATACCTATGATGCCCCCAGCAATGGGCAGACCATAAAGCAGATATGGATATGAAAACCTCAGAATAGTCACTTTCTCCAGACACCAGAGAAAGAGAGCACAAAAACTGCCTACGATGCCAGAAAGACAAAGGAGAGCCACTAACCAGAGGGCAAAATCCTTTATCCCCTTCCTCTGCAGAAACAGATCATGAGTTTTTTTCAGCACTACATCCCTCCCGTCTGGCTTTCACGCATAACGATCATCAGGAATCATCAGCCCAATCCCAAAATCCGAGCAAGGCAGTTCAGCATTACGCTTGGTGGAAATCCATCACCACAAGAAATAGAGCTTATCAACCGTTAAAAATCAATCCTGTCTGGAAACAGTATTTACAGGCTAATAAAAGTAACGAAGGAAGATTATCAGCCTGCTTTTATAAATTTCCTCCTAAAACAGCGAGGATGACATGAGCTGGCTCTTTGCCAGTATTTTCGAACCAATGTTCCATATCCACACGGATAATAGCTGTATCACCTCGTGATAAATATATTGTCTGCTGAGAGGTATGGATAATAAGAGAGCCTTCCAGAATATAAAACACTTCACGACTTCCAGCTTCATGAGCTGCAAAATGCCGGGATTTCATTGCGCTTGGCACAATGTAATGGAGGAGTTCAGTATGTGGGTCAGGTCTGGCTATCGTTATTCGTTCAATATGGGTCTCTTTATCTAAAAAGCGTAGATTCTCACCAGCTCTCACGATTTCTACAGGATTGGTTTGTACCAGTTCCATAAGATCGCATCCCAGTCCTTTTGAAATTGCCAGTGCGTTCCGCAGGGTTGGACTATGATGTCCGCGTTCTACACGTGATAAAACAGCCATCGAGATGTGCGTAACCTCAGAAAGCTGTTCCAGCGTTATCCCTAAACGTGTCCTGCGAAGGCGCATTGCCTGCCCGAAATAAATATCATCTTTTTCAATTTTTTTATCCAATTCATCTTCTCCAATTTTATTTTTCATATTAGAAATTTTTCTTTCGAATATGAAAGAATCGCCTGATATGAAGTTATTCCTCAGCGTTTTGCCTCTTCTGACCCCTCTTCTGGCTCTTAGCATAAGAGTAAAACCCTTATACGCTGCCTTAGCAGGCGTTATAACGGCCATTCCTGCCATTTCTTATGCGTTTCCCATTTCACAGCCTGGCACTGTTACAGCACTGTGGCTTCCGGTGCTGATGGAAGTTATGGCTATCATCGCTGGTGGTCTACTTCTTTCCACCCTTCTCCAACATGATCAGGCTCAGACTGCTTTAGCAAAATGGATCAGTGCAAGAGTTGGGAATAATATTGGAGCTATTTTGATCATTGTACATGGGATCACTCCTTTCGCTGAATCTGTAACAGGTTTTGGAATTGGAATCACAATCGGCATACCATTGCTCGTACACTTAAAATTACCAGCAAGAAAAGTAGCTGTCATAGGTCTTCTGGGGCTTTGTGCGGTTCCCTGGGGATCGATGGGGCCAGGCACATTAATAGCCGCCACAATGGCACACATTCCTTTTTATGATCTTGGAATTGCTTCTGGTGTTGTCAGCTTTATTCCATTTACAATTACTGGTATGGCCGCAGCATGGTTGGGGAGTTCAGGGAGAAACCGTTTACGGAACGTTTTTTATGGTTTCGTGTCTGGCCTGATTTTTACATTACTCATTATAGTGGCCAATATTTTTCTGGGAACTGCATTGGCTGGGGCGGTCTCTACCCTCTGTATCATCACCGGCTATCTTTTCCTCGGGAAAAAACGCAATAGCATGAAACTTGAAGCTAATGGACAAAAAGCTCTCTATAGTTATGCCGTTCTCTTTACTGGAATTTTAATAACAGAATGGAGCATCAAATCTGCAGGACTATCAAATAACTGGTCTTTTCTTGCATCCCCGGGCTTATGGCTCTTTATTGCAGCCATTTTTTATGCAAAGGGATTTCCTCCCATCGGGCCGATAAAACATACGGCCAGATGCTGGTTGCAAACAGCTCCCGTAACAGCCCTATTTATTATCCTGGGTGTTTTAATGTCCGCATCTGGGATGGCCTCTTATCTTGCCCAATCTCTGGCAGGAATTGGTCCTTCTTATAGTATTGCCGCTCCTTTCATTGCTGCTCTTGGTGGTTTCATAACCGGATCTAATAGTGGTGCCAATGCCATGCTTGCTGCAACACAGTCCAGTATCGCACAGTCTCTGGCTCTGAATGGTTTATGGTTTATGGCATTACAAAATGTGACATCGGCCTTTTCCCTTATGGCTTCACCCGGAAAAATCGAAATGGCCTTCCATTTTATCCCCGATCTCACTTTAGCGGATAAGTTCTGGATACAGAGAACAATTATAAGAATTTCCCTGATTGTGCTTGGCTTTCTGACTATAGCAGGAGGTCTGGAAAGATTTATTTCCCCGGAATATTACCCCATTGAGAACTCGGCAAAATTTGAGAATCATTTCCTGAGGATCTCTGAGAAGGAGCGTCTTTCTGCACCTGCGTGACTCTGTGCGTCGCTATATAGGAGAAACCATAAAGATAAAAATCCGCACTCTCACAGACCAGACATGAAAAACCCCCATCATTTCTGACAGGGGCTTTCCTAACATCACAATTCAATCTTGGTAGAACGTATTAGCTACGTGCTGCCATGATCTCTTCAGCCACGTTACGAGGCACGGGATCATAATGGTGGAACTGCATCGTAAAGGAAGCACGTCCCTTTGTTGCAGAACGCAGGTGAGAAATGTAACCAAACATTTCTTTCAGTGGCACCTGAGCGCGGATCAGAACGGTCGAACCAGCTGTTTCCTGATTCTGGATGATACCGCGGCGGCGGTTAAGATCGCCCACAACGTCACCAACGTGATCGTTTGGTGTGGTGATTTCAACATCCATGATAGGCTCAAGAATGACTGGGCCAGCTTTCTTCATACCTTCGCGGAAGCAGGCTTTCGCTGCGATTTCGAAGGCCAGAGCTGATGAGTCAACATCGTGATATTTACCATCGAGAAGGGTAAATTTGAAGTCAACCGTTTCAAAGCCAGCGAGAACACCGGTAGAAGACTGATTACGGATCCCTTTTTCAACAGCAGGGATATATTCTTTAGGAACAGCACCACCAACGATCTTGTTCTCAAAGATAATCTCATCTTTCTTGCCAGAAGGCTCAAACTTGATCGTCACTTCAGCGAACTGACCAGAACCACCAGACTGTTTCTTGTGGGTATAAGTCTCTGTGTGTTCCTGGGTAATCGTTTCACGATAAGCCACCTGAGGGGCACCAACATCAGCTTCAACACCATATTCACGGCGCAGACGGTCGATGATGATGTCAAGATGCAGCTCACCCATACCAGAAAGAATGGTCTGACCTGTTTCCTGATCCGTACGCAGATGCAGAGAAGGATCTTCTGCTGTCAGCTTCTGAAGAGCCAGTGTCATCTTCTCAACCGCGTCCTTTGTTTTAGGCTCAACGGAGATATCAATAACAGGCACAGGGAACTGCATACGCTCCAGGATAACCGGATCGGCAGGATCAGCCAGTGTGTCACCTGTAACAGTGTCTTTCAGACCGACGAATGCAGCAATGTCACCAGCACCAACAGATTTGACTTCCTGACGCTTATCAGCGTGCATCTGGAACATACGGCCGACACGCTCTTTCGTGCCTTTTGTTGTATTCAACACAGTGTCTCCAGAATTGAGAACACCACGATAAACACGAACGAAGGTCAGAGTGCCATACTTGTCAGAGATGATCTTGAATGCAAGACCAGCAAATTTACCCTCTGGATCAACAGGGATAATTGGCAGGAAGCTTTCATCAACCTCTTCATCTTCTGGCGGAGCAATACGAATACCCTCAACCTCATCAGGAGCAGGAAGATAATCAATAACAGCGTCAAGCAGAGGCTGAACACCTTTGTTCTTGAAAGCCGTTCCGCAAAGGACCGGACGGAACTCGCCTGAAATTGTCCCTTTTTTGATGCAGCGTTTCAGAGTGGCGATATCAACTTCACCCTTCTCGAAATACTCTTCCATTGCCTTTTCATCAACTGACAAGGCGATATCAAGAAGGTTCTGACGGGCTTCAGCAGCGCGTTCCTGAAGTTCAGCAGGAATTTCCTCATAACGGAACTTCGCACCCAGCTCACCGCCTTCCCAGACGATGGCGCGCATTTCGACGAGGTCCACAACACCGACGAAATTATCTTCAGCACCGATCGGAAGCTGAAGAGGCACAGCAACGATATCGAGCTTCTCTTTCAGAGTGTCAAATGCGTAGTAGAAGTCAGCCCCTGTACGATCAAGCTTGTTGATGAAGATGATACGTGGGACGTTATAACGATCTGCCAGGCGCCAGTTGGTTTCAGACTGAGGCTGCACACCAGCCACACCTTCGATAACGAAGATCGCACCGTCAAGCACGCGAAGAGAGCGGTTCACTTCAATATTGAAGTCGATATGGCCTGGGGTGTCGATGATGTTGATGCGATGGTCATTCCATACACATGTCACCGCAGCAGAGGTGATGGTGATACCACGCTCACGTTCCTGAGCCATATAGTCTGTTGTGGTGTTACCATCATGCACTTCACCGATACGATGGGACATGCCGGTATAGTACAGAATACGCTCAGTCGTTGTTGTTTTACCCGCATCAATATGCGCTGTAATACCAATATTACGGATCTTCGAGAGAGCGGTCTTCGCGCCCTGGACGGTATCGTCGGTCACGGGAATCTCCAAAATGCAGGGAAAGGCGCTCCAGCCTTGACTGAAACACCTTCTTGAAACCCCTGTTTATTTAATCAATTAAAACTCATTTTCCCGACAGGGATCATCGGGTAACTCTGCATATTTTAATGCAGCAGGGAGCTTTTAAAATTCAGGAAGCAGCCTTGCGTTCCTGAGCTTTCAGAATACGGCGCTTAATCACCTGCGCTTCAGGAGGAAGCTTGCGGTCAGCTGTATTGAGAAGGAAAGAATCCAACCCACCATTATGCTCGATCGTGCGCAGACCATTTGTGGTTACGCGCATACGAACAGGCGTTCCGAGAATATCTGAAAGAAGTGTCGTTTCCTGAAGGTTAGGAAGAAAGCGACGGCGGGTTTTGTTGTTGGCATGGCTGACGTTGTTGCCCGTCAGCACTCCTTTGCCCGTGACATGGCAACGGCGAGACATAGAATTTCCTCGATGCTGTGAAACGCAGGGCCAAAACCCGACGTATTCCTAAAATCAATATCTCGCGGCTTATGACGTAGATCGGAGAAAAGGTCAAGTCCTTTCAAGCCATTCTTCAGGCAAAACAAAGCTGAACTGTTTTTTACATAGCTTTGAATGCACTTTCTGAGGATAAAATCCTGATTACTGACCAGATTATTGAAATGACTATCCTTTCATCCTTTACTATTTCTGAACTGACTGTACCTCCCATAATTCCCTATAAAGCCCGCCTTTTGCCAGAAGCTCATCATGTGTCCCCCGCTCTTTAATCTCCCCTTGATCCATGACTATAATCTGGTCGGCATCCTGAATGGTGGAGAGTCTGTGAGCAATGATAAACGTTGTCCTATGAGAAGAAAGTGCCTTTAATTCGTGCTGGATTGCTAATTCCGTTTTTGTATCAAGGGCGCTACTGGCTTCGTCCAGAATTAAAAAACGTGGGTCTTTAAGAATGACACGGGCAATCGCAACGCGCTGTTTCTCGCCGCCTGAAAGCTTGACCCCCCTTTCTCCAACAACCGTGTCATAACCATCCGAGAGCGTATCAATAAATCCGGCAATATGTGCTTTCCGGGCAGCCTCTCTGATTTCCTGATCCGTCGCATCAATGCGTCCATAGGCAATATTTTCACCTATGGAACTGTTAAAAAGCAGCGTGTCCTGCGGAACAATCCCTAAAAGGGCATGCAGATTACCTAAGGCAAGATTTCTATAATCCACCTCATCAAAGCTGATCATTCCTCTGGTTGGATCATATGAGCGTGTCAAAAGACGTCCTAATGTTGATTTACCAGAACCTGTATGGCCAACAACAGCGAGTGTCGTGCCCGCTGGAATATCAAAACTGATATTCTTCAAGATCGGCCTGTCTTCATGATAGGAGAAACTTACATTCCGGCAACGAACAGATAATCCTCCTGCCTTTTTAAAATTGACCGGTAAGATAGTGGGGTCAGCTGTTTCTTTAATTTCAGGTTTCAGAGCCATAAGCTCGAGATAATTCTCAAGATCGACACGGGCATTGCGCCACCCTGCCCCGACATAATTCAACGACCCGACCGAGCTATAAACTGTCCTGAGATATGTACCGATCAGTACAAACTGGGCAACATTCAAAATACCGCGTTCAATATCCCAACCCGCCCATGCCAGGAGGGCCGTGCTTGTTATAGCAATCAGACTATTTCTTGCCAGCTGAGAACCATTAATAAGGTTCTGAAGTCGCAACTCAGCCTTTTGCAATTTTTTACAAATGGCATCATGAGTGCTGACTTCATACTCCTGGTTTCCAAAAGAGCGGACCATCTCTGCATTAAGAAGGCTATCAACAAGATGATGATGCGCCAAGCTATTTAATCTGTTTTTATCCCGGCGCGCTTGCATACGCCATTTTGTAAAAAGAAAAGAAATAAAGGCATATAAGATTAATGCCGCTATCAGAAGGAGAATATAAGACAGGCTAAAAACCTGTAAAATCACCGCAAATGTTAAAACAAGACTGACAATATTAGGCAACACATTAGAAAAAAGGAGGTCAAGAATAGAACTGACAGCATCTGCGCCTCTATCAAGCACACGGGTTAATGCCCCTGTCTGTCGACTTGCATGGAAACGCGCGCTCTGTCTGTGAATTTGCCGCACTCCAATTACCGCGACGCGTCTTTTAAGCCTGAATCTTACAGGAGCCACAAGCATGTCACGGACAGGAGAAAGCACTCCATGTAAAAAAGAGATGAAACCATATTGAGCAATCAGCAGCACAAAGGCTGAAAGCGCACGCTCAGAGCTGGAAAGCTCTGCCACCATACGACTGAAAAGCCACGGTGTTGCAACTGACGTCCCGCTCTCGAGAAAAAGTAAAATCAGTGCTAGACTGAGCTGTGCTACTTCCCGTTTCCATTGCCCTGGGAAAAGCAACCGTAACATATCTTTGGTAGGAAATTGTTGCAAACTGGTTCGTCCTGTTAATCATTCAAGCATCGGCCATACGAAGTTTTTTTATCATTTTTTCAATCTGAGATCATAAGTGTCATGCCTCATCGAATTTCCGAACAAGCCCGCCCTTTCCTTCGCCATATAGCGCAATGTCATAATGCCTGCCTTCCAGGTGATCGCTATCCTCTTTATATCCAACAGGATTTAATAGGGTATTGTGACCCTGTTTTTATAGAACTCCTGAAAGACAAATCCTTCGCTGATTTCATTGAGATCAAGCATGATTCCATATTACTAGAAGACGGCTCTGCCTTTTTAACTATTAGTGACACGCTTAAACTAAAAAAACATTATCTCCCCTTTAATGAACTTTTCGATGTTCGTACGCCTTCAGGCAATGTGATCGGACAGGTTGACAGAGCGCTCATTCCTTCTTTTGGACTGGAAGCTCAAGGCGTTCATATGAATGGTCTTGTCCTTAATGAAGAGAAGATTTTTCTCTGGGTAGGAAAACGTAGCCTCCATAAAAGGCTTGATCCAGGCAAACTGGACCATATCGTTGCTGGTGGTATGAGCAGCGGTCTTACCCCGGAAGAAACATTACAGAAAGAAGCACAGGAAGAAGCCTCCATCCCCCCCTCGCTCTCCGCCAAAGCCGAAAAAACCGGCACTATCCGTTATGCCATGAACAGATCAGAGGGATTAAGACGTGACTTACTTCACTGCTTTGATTTATATCTGCCACAAGATTTCAAACCTGTAGCGGCTGATGGCGAAGTTGAAACATTTCAGCTTTGGCCTTTAAAGAAGGTATTTGACACTGTACGCAACAGTGATTCATTTAAGTTTAATGTTAACCTCGTTCTCATAGACTTATTTCTACGTCATAAATTATTTCAGGATGAGGATGCATCCATACTTCGCCATGCTTTGAATAGTCACAATGCCTAAAATCATTTGGCCCTCTTTTTCATTTCTTTTCTCAGAGTGACACATCATGCCTGACAATTCCGATCCCTCAGATCGTATCGATTCCCTTGTCAATCAAAAGGTGGAAATCCCCCAACCTCCTGTGCGCATACAGAGACGCGCGAGGGGGATCCTAGGCCTCTGTTTCCTTCTTGCTGGGCTTTATACCATTAAGAGCTTTCTCCCAGCGCTTTTATGGGGTGGAATTTTCGCCATTTCCCTTTGGCCGCTTTATTATAAGGTCGAGAAAAAAATCGGCGTGACCTTATGGCTTCCTCTGATATTTACAACGGTTTTAGCCCTGATTTTTCTGATTCCTGTCACATTTATCGGCTTTAAACTCGTTGATGAAGTCCAAAACGCACTGAAATGGGTTGAACATATACGCGACACGGGTCTTCCGATGCCAGGCATTATTGACAGGCTTCCATTTGGCGCTACCCAGGCACATAACTGGTGGGAGAAAAACCTTTCACAACCAGATAAAATCAAGGAATTCTTTCATTCTTTGAATCTTGGTCACAGTTTACAATTTACCCGCGAGGTCGGTTCGCAGCTTGCCCACCGCTCCGTGTTATTTGTTTTTTCTCTTTTAACGCTTTTTTTCCTCCTGAAAGATGGCAATAGCGTTATCAAACAATGCCTACGGGCATCTCAGCGAATTTTCGGCTCCCAAGGGGAAAGCATTGCAGCACAGATAGTCTCTTCCGTGCATGGTACCCTTGCAGGACTTGTTTTGGTCGGTTTAGGAGAAGGCACAATCATGGGCATAGCCTACGTTATTGCCGATGCTCCCCAACCCTTGATTTTTGGTCTGATTACAGCCGTCTGTGCCATGATCCCTTTTCTTGGCTGGGTAGCTATTACGATTGTAGCGTTACTGATTATAGCCCAAGGGTCCATGATTTCAGCGATAATCGTCTGGGTTATCGGTGCCATTGTATTATTCTTGGCCGATCACTTTATCCGCCCTGCCTTGATTGGTGGCAGTACAAAGATGCCTTTCCTCTGGGTCTTGTTAGGAATTCTGGGGGGAGCTGAAATATGGGGGATTTTAGGGCTATTTCTTGGCCCAGCAATTATGGCCTCTCTACACCTCTTCTGGTCCTTATGGACCAACGGTGCCACAAGAGAAAATGTAGGACATAAGTTAAAGCATTAATAAATTAAGGAAAAACCGCAGAACTGGTCGGGCAGGCGGGATTCGAACCCACGACCCCCAGTCCCCCAGACTGATGCGCTACCAGGCTGCGCTACTGCCCGTCCTGCGGTGAGAGTTCTTTAGCAGCCTCTGGGCAGGGCTGCAAGAACCTTAAAAGATTTTCTAAGCAGAAATAAAAACTTTTTTGAGTCCTTCAAGCTCAGTCACAATCATCTTAAAGCCCAGACGCAATCTCTCAATTTCCTGATCCTGTGCAATAGCTCTTTTCTGGTCCTTGTGAGCCATCAGACTCTGGACTTCCTGCTTAAGCTGCTCATTTTCCGCCTCTACCGTCTGATAGTGAGCAATCCGTTCCTCATCATGAGCATGCACTTCATGCGCATAACCTAAATCATCATTCAGACGATTTATTTTCTCTTCAGCCTGGCTCAATAGATCCTGCAATTTCTGCCCTTCATTGACTTTAACCTGAAGATGCGCATTTTCCTGACCCAAAATAGATACTGTCTCTGATAGCTCTGTTTCGACGGCTTTCTGATGCTGATCTACTTCTTCAATTTTTTGCTTAAGTGCCTCGATTTCATGACGAAGCCGCTCATTTTCCTTGGCCAGCTCCTCTGTTATCTGGGCCTTATCACCAGGTTTAAAGATTGATTCAGTCGTAATATGTCCTAATTCTTCACGCAAAATCGGCATGATTTCATGACTTTTACGCCCCTCTTTATAGAGAAGCTCCGCAATACGCTTAATAACGGCAATATCATTTTCTGTATAACATGGCTGACCGTTTTCAGAACGAACAGACTTAAAAACAGGATAGAAATTTTCCCACGAACGCAAACGATAGGTCGGAACCCCCAACCCTTCTGCTACTTCTGAAAGAGAATAAGTCCGTTCATTCTGTACGGGAGCAGAAGATTCGCTCATGATAAAAAGCCTGCCTACTAACTAATTTTGTTAACTCTATCACGCAGTATCTGAGAAGGACGAAAAAAAGGAACGCAACGCGCTGTAATAACAGCCTCTTTTCCATTTTTAGGGTTGCGTCCTACACGAGCTGCCTTTTTACGTGTTCCAAAAGTGCCAAACCCGCTGATTTTCAGCGTCTCTCCTTGAGACAGCACCTCTATGACCGTCTCAAACATGTTTTCAAGAAAAGACGCAGCCTGATTACGATTCAAGCCCACATCCTTTTGTAATAATTCAATTAGGGAATGTCGCGTAATACTCATAATAAAACATGGCTAGCATGCTTCACGTAAGTGTCAACCGCTAATAACAATAATTTTTATAATTATAAGCGCACTAAGGCTGAACCCCAGGTCAACCCGCCACCTAGAGCTTCCATCAGAATAAGGTCATTCTTTTTGATTCGGCCATCCTTAACAGCCTCTGCCAAAGCCAGAGGAATTGAAGCAGCAGACGTATTGGCGTGACGGTCAACTGTCATGACAACCTGATCCGGCCCCAGTTTAAGCTTTTTGGCAACACCATCAATAATCCGTTGATTGGCCTGATGCGGAACGAGCCAGTCTATATCAGATTCGCTTAAATCCTGATCATGAAGTGCTTCTTCGACAGCATCAGCGAGATGGGTCACGGCATGCCGGAAAACTTCCCGGCCATTCATTTTAAGAACCGCTTTCTCTGCCTGCTTCCCTACAGCACCATCAACATAGAGAATATCTCCAAAACGGCCATCTGAATGAAGTTTCGTCGAAAGAATCCCTTCCCCAGCCGGAGCTCCAGCCTCAAGGATAACAGCCCCGGCACCATCACCAAACAACACACATGTCGTACGGTCATTCCAGTCAAGCAGACGGGAAAAAACTTCTACACCAATAACCAGAAGCCGCCTTGCCTGACCTGATTTAATAAAAGAATTACCCATTGAAAGTGCATAGATAAAACCAGAACAAGCAGCACTCACGTCAAAACCAAAACCAGTCTCCATGGAAAGCGCTGCCTGAACACGCACCGCAACTGATGGGAAAACCTGATCAGGTGTCGAAGTCGCAACGATGATACCGTCAATGTCAGAAGCTTCAAGACCGGCAAAGCTCAGAGCATCCCGAGCGGCCATCATTGCCATGAAAACGCAGCTCTCATCTTCTGATGCGATATGACGTTGCCTGATACCTGTCCGTGCACGAATCCACTCATCCGAAGTGTCAATTCTCTGAGCAAGCTCATCATTTGTTACGATATTACGGGGTAAATAAGCCCCTATACCGCTTAGTCTTGCATTTCCCGCGCTAACGGCTTCTTTCATGACGAGTCTGCCCTGTTTATTTTTCACTTTTTTCGGAAACTATTACAGCTCCGACTTGCTCCAGTCTCGCCCGGATTTTCTGATTGATATCACTTGATACAGCATCAACAGCAACATCCAATGCCGAGGCGAACCCCTCAGCGTCAGCACCACCATGTGATTTCACGACAACCCCGTTAAGCCCAACAAAAAGCGCCCCATTATAACGACGCGGATCAATCCACTCTCTCATACGACGCAATCCAGGACGTACAAGGAGGTATCCTAACCTTGTCAGAAAAGATGTCTGAAAAACTGAACGTAATAGACCAAAGGCAAGCTTTAGAGCACCTTCACCTGTTTTTAGTGCAATATTGCCCGTAAAACCATCAGTCACGACAACATCAGTTGTGCCAGCTGTAATATCGTGACCCTCAACAAACCCATAATAATTAGGTGCCAAAACACTTTGTTTCAGGCGCTCTGAGGCTTCTCTGAGCCTCTCATCGCCTTTAAGTTCTTCCGCCCCTACATTGAGCAAACCGATAGAAGGCTCACGCAATCCTAAAGCTGCCTGAGCAAGAGCCTCGCCCATAATTGCAAATTCTACAAGGTTGCGTGCATCACAGGCAATATTCGCCCCAAGGTCAAGCATGATGACATCCCCCCGCGCAGAGGGTTGTACAGCGGCCATGGCAGGACGTGAAATACCTGGAAGTGTCTTGACGACGATCTTGGCCAAAGCAAGCATAGCCCCGCTATTACCTGCCGATACAACACCACGCGCTTCACCGCTTGCTACAGCATCCATAGCAATCCGTAAAGAAGAGCGCCTCACCCGCAAGGCAGCAGTAGGCTTCATGTCCATGGCAATACTGTCAGGAGCATGCCTGACATCGCAAATTGATGCAGCTTTTTTATATCGACCTAGCGCCTGATTGAGGATGGTCTCGTCACCAATCAGAAGGACCCGCACACCAGGATGACGCACAGCCATGATCTCGAGACCGCCTAATACAATCTCGGGAGCATAGTCTCCTCCCATAGCATCAACAGCAAGAGTGTAAGGCTGTGATGAGGAGGGATTTTCGTCAACTGCGCCAGTTTGTAACTCGACAGCAGATACCTCATTCATGAGCACAGTCCTCAACCCTTTATACAGCTTTTATCCTGCCTGTCTCAATACAGACAGGATTGCGACCTTTTTTAGGCGCGTACTGCCGTTTTCAGAGCTTTCCCTTCGCTCGATACGACTTCACGCCCATCATAATGACCACAGTGACTGCATACATGATGAGGGCGTTTTACTTCACCGCAGTTTGAACATTCAGCATAAGCTTCTGTACGCAATGCCAGATGGCTGCGACGCATACCACGACGGGACGGCGACGTCTTTCTTTTAGGAACGGCCATGTTTTTCTGCCTCTCTCACTGGGGTTTCTCAACCCGCACCTTTCTGAAACTACCTTCTCCGACATGACAGAGCCGGGGTCTGGCAATAAATATCTCGTACGCCATTATAATAATGCGACGCTCAAGCCGGCGGCTCTAGCAGAAACATTCCCTTCATGCAAGGGATTACACAAATCCTGCAAACCACCACTGGCTTCTTTTAACCTTTTTTCTTCATTTCTTTCAACTGGCTTAATACAGAAAATGGCTTTTCTGTTCTTCCAGAGGCAGGCTCATCATCTGGAACCGCATCGACAAAGTTATTTAAGCCTTCTCCCTCCTTCCTTGGGTAAGGATCAAGAGCAAGGGCCAGCTGTTCAGAAGCAGCTTCCCCCAGATCTATCGTCCGCCCCTCATAAGGAACTTCGTCATAATCAGCAGCAAGAAGAGCCTCTATATCAAGCGACTCATCTGGAATCATCTCATCACTGGGCACAAAACGAAGTGTGAATATCTCTTCAATCTGCTCTTCAACCGGTTCATTTGTAATGATGCAGCTCTGCACAACGCATGCCTGCAACTTGCCTTCAGCTGCTACCCTCTCCTCAGGAAGTGCGTTCAGGACAAAAGAACAAACCAGGCTTTTTACTTCAACCAGATTAAATCTTTCCGCCAAAGCCGACCTTTCAGCAGGGGTTGCTTCGATAAACTCCTCAAGCCCCCTGTTAATCTGTAAAAGAGTGCGTTTGCGCGAAAACTCAGGTTCTACCTTCTGGATCTTTTTAATATCCTGTCCACTCAAAGAATGATCATGTGACGCCATAAATCTCTCAGCCTTGCCAACCCTTAATATGCAATAATCACTTTTCCATAGCCCTTAAGCTATGCTATCGGTTCATCGTAGCGTGAAAAAAGATTGACATAAAGCTATTGGTCAGGCACCCCGAGAAGCTGAATAACCGCTTTTAAATATTGCAGGAAGCGCACCCTCTTATGAACAGCGAAACTCACTCCATGAATTCCGGCAGCTACAATAACGGTTCCTGTTCTGTAAATCATGCAGAGCGCCGCGTTAAATACAAAAAACGGGCATGTTCTGCTTTTCTGCTTGCTGCATTTTTTGTGGCTGGAGGGTGCTCTGTCGTTTCACCGCCTAAGATTCCCCGTGGCTCTCTGGTTGAAGAATACGAATATAAACAGCTTGTTCCCGGGACCAGTACACGCGACGATGTCCTGAATCTTATCGGCTCACCTACTGCGAGAGGCACATTTAACGACGATTCGTGGTACTATATCACCCTTACGAAAAATCTTGTGCCTTTGGATTTTCCGGCCACCAGAAAACAGGAAGTCCTTGTTCTAAACTTTGATCAGGGAGGTGTTTTGAGAAATATGCACGTCCTTCATCGCAAAGATGGTGTCAAAGTTTCGATGGCTGATGGTGCCACGCCAACACCTGGGACTGATATTTCTGTTATACAGGAACTCTTGGGAAATGTCGGCAAATACAACCCTATGAATGCCATGGGCAGCACCTTCGGTGGTGGCATGGGCGGCGGTATGGGAGGTATTGGACAAGGCACTGGCAATGGTGGTGTTGGCAACTCCATTCAGTAATTAGCCTTTACCTGATTCTAACCGCCTGTTTTTCTATTTTTGCAGAGTGGATAATTCATTCAGCACTCTGCGAAACCCTTCAACGGCAGCCCCATCGACGCGCTTATAAGCAGCGCTGAGATGCTCCCTGATAAGCTGGAAAAGTTCCTTTTCCAGTTTTTCGCCTTCTTCAGTCAACTTTAAAGGGCGTTTGCGCCTGTCCTGACTATCATGAAACTGTCTGACCAGCTTCCTGTCTTTCAGATCGCTTAAAGCACGCCCCAAAGACTGCTTTGTGATCCCCAGCATTGATTGCAGCCGTCCAGGCGTCAGATCTGGATAGCTCTTGATGAGAAATAAGATACGCTGATGCGCTGCCCCAATACCGAATTGGGCCATATGAGCATCGCAATCTGCACTCAATCTACGCCACGCCAGCAAGAAGACCTCGAAAGAGCTCCGAACAGATTCCTCACGTAAATAAAGTTGATTCTCTGCCGTAGATGAACGCTCATTTAAAAATCTTATCGTCACAATTAACTCTCAGGATTCTGTCTGGAGACAGAGACATAACCGAAATAAAACCATTATGCACCATAGAGCGCCATATAGAGACACAGAAACTATTGTTTCTAGAGTGGGAATATGGTAGCGGTCTTTTCCAGTAATTATTTTGTCTTTTCAGGTTGTAATCCTGTCTGTCCAGACACCGACCCGTTTTAAGGAGATGACGCCACCGTGCAGGTTCTCGTTCGTGACAACAATGTCGATCAGGCTCTTAAAGCCCTCAAGAAAAAAATGCAGCGTGAGGGTGTTTTTCGTGAAATGAAACTTCGCCGGCATTTTGAAAAGCCTTCAGAGCGCCGCGCTCGTGAAGCAGCGGAAGCAGTACGCCGCGCTCGTAAGATGGAGCGCAAACGCGTCGAGCGCGAGGGCTTCTAAGCCTTTCACTTGATAGTGCGTTTAGGGAAGCTGCCTGAATTCAGGCAGCTTTTTCTTTTTTAGCGGGTCTATTTTATAAAGCCTATTTGACTACGTAGCCTTGAACGTGAGGCAGTCTTTGTAAACGATAAGAACGTAGCACACGATTTTTGAAATATCGGTCAGCTATTTCTTCTCCCCGCTCCGTAACAGATCGCTGTTCAGAGATCATTAAGGCTGCCATCGAAGAAACCATCTTCGGCTCTCCCAAATAGTTCCAGCGCTTATCAGGACTTACGACAGGAAACGCACCCTGATCATGATAGGCAAGGATAGATGCCAATGCGTAATCCTCCACGAAAAGAGCCTGACAATGCTCTTCTTTTGCGCGAGAAATCAAGCTCCTAGTCAAATCATGCCATCCTCTTGTCTGACGTGCTATAGGATCCCAATGCGCTGAAAAGGATAATGGCGCATATAATCCCTGCACAGCAAGCCCAATCATACAGATAAGAGACAGCCCGATAACCCATGCGCGCCCTCTTGTCATAAAGGCTCCTGCCAGGGCAAAAGCAGGAAACAGGACAGCGGGCCAATTTGCCTGTACACGTCCCCCAAAAGCATGGACCGTCAGAACAATCAAACCTGGTAAAATCAGCCAGAATAAAAAAGGTCTCTCCTTTCTTGCAGAAAGGAACCCCTTAAAACAGACCAATGCAATCAAGGGTGTGGCGAGGCCAATCTGCCCTACCAATAATTCAGCCATAAAGTTTAATGCGCGCTCAGGATGCCAATCATTGACACGCCCCCCCTGCTTTAAAAATCCTGCCCATTGATGTTGGGCATTCCAGAAAATAACAGGGCTGATTGTAAGTAAAGCCACACCTCCCCCAAGCCAGGGTGCGATATGCCGCAAAACTATGGGTTTCTGGAGCAACAAATAGCATCCAGTCCCCGCTACAAGAAAAGCGGCTGTATATTTCGCGTCAAAAGCCAGGCCGAGAGCAAATCCGGCAAAACTCCACCAGAATAAACAGGCACTAGTTTCTGAAGTGCCTAATGCCTTTATAAATCCCCAGAGAAACAGGATCGTAAAAAAAAGTAATGGCGTATCGGGCGTCATAACGACCATCCCGAAGCCAAACATGATTGTGCCATTCAGAAGAAGAGCCGCATATAAGGCATGCCCTCCTCCACGTCCGTAAATCCGACGTGCCGTCATGAAGAAAATGGCCGTTGCCAAAGCTGCCGTAACTGGCCCCAGAAACCTTATACCAAAAGGGTTATCACCCCATAAGGCTGTACCAAGCCTGATCCACAATGCCACCATAAAAGGGTGGTCAAAGTAACTTGCCTGAAGGTTCTTCGACCACAACCAGTAATAAGCCTCATCTGGACTGAGAGGTAAACAGGCAGCCAGAACGAAACGCAATAAGACCAGCCCAACCAGTAAAACAACCGGTAGGAATATCTTGATCTTCCCCATACTCATGGTTCAAGAGGAATACCTGGACGGTCGCAACTTGTTCTGATTGTCTGAAAACTCTGGACGCGTGCAACGGAGGGGTGATCAATCAGATTCCGTGTCAGCTGGTTCTGATGGTCCACGTCTCGGGCAATAAGACGTAACAGAAAATCCTCCCCACCCCGGATCATGTGACATTCGCGTGCTTCAGGCCATGTCCCTATTTCATTCTCAAACGATTCGAGCACTGTCCCTTTTTGGCTGACCAACCCTACAAGCGCATAGAAACTGATCGGCCACCCCAGACGCCCTGCATTAATACGCGTTGAGAATCCCTCTATAATTCCCAACTCTTCCAACCGCCTCACCCGCCTTAGACAAGGAGGCGCAGAAATATTGACACGCCGTGCCAATTCCACATTGGTTATTCGGCCATCCTGTTGCAGCTCGAAGAGAATATGACGATCAATATCATCCAATTCTATCTTTTTCATGGGACACTCAAAACGTTATAAGAGATTGAATCAGATCGTCTCTGACAGAAAATATATGTGTTTATTATAAGATATGTCTTATTTTGCGCAAGAAAATTACGCATAAATTTAATAGCATAAGAGCGTCCCTTCATCTAATCTTAATCACTTCCGATTTGTCACCATATTCAGCTTATCCTCAGGAAGGGATTTAACAACATTATGCAGAACAGCCACCGTACAAAAATACTGATTATTGGAGCAGGACCGGCCGGTTATACGGCCGCTATCTATGCCGCTCGTGCGGGGCTGGAGCCTATATTAGTCACTGGTTTACAACCTGGTGGACAACTGACCATTACTGACGAAATCGAAAATTACCCCGGTTTTGCTGCACCTATACAAGGGCCTTGGCTCATGGAACAAATGCGCGAACAGGCTGAGCAGGTTGGCACTCAACTAATTTATGATCTGATTTCTGAGGCTCACCTGAAAAAAGGGCGTGATGCTGAGGGTTATTTTCATTTGAGAGGAGATAGTGGAGACCATTATCTGGCCCAGACAATCATCATCGCCACAGGCGCACAGGCACGCTGGCTAAACATCCCTTCTGAAGAGAAATTTCAGGGCCATGGTGTTTCAGCCTGCGCCACATGCGATGGCTTTTTCTATCGTGGAAAGACAGTTGCTGTCGTTGGTGGAGGAAATACAGCTGTCGAGGAAGCTCTTTATCTGACCCATCATGCTGATATCGTGCATTTAATTCATAGGCGAAACGAGCTAAGAGCTGAAAAAATCTTGCAGAAACGCCTTTTTGAAAATCCAAAGATCAAAATTCACTGGAACAGGGAAGTTAGCGAAATAAAAGGAAGCGGAACCCCTGAAGTTGTCACTTCAGTGCTGCTGACAGACACTCTCAACCCTACCCATACAGAAATACTTCCTGTTGATGGTGTTTTTATCGCAATTGGACATAAACCAAGCATCGGTCCCTTCCGCGACGAAATTGCCTGTGATCATGAAGGATATATTATAACCACACCAGGAACGACACAGACTTCAATCGAAGGGGTTTTTGCGGCAGGAGATATCCAGGACAAAATCTATCGGCAGGCGGTGACTGCCGCTGGCACAGGTTGTATGGCTGCCCTGGAAGCTGAACGCTTTCTCGCTCTCCTTCCATAAAAATTCCTTTATATTAAGAAAAGGTACCTAGAGCTTGAATCAGTCCATACACTGGATTAGTTAGGTAGAAATCACATAATCTGAAGCTTAGCGAGGCCTCATAATAAGTGGCGCGCCATAACAGGGACACTTATGAGCAAATCTGAAGAAAGCTGCTGCGGAGGACTATATGATGCTCCAACAATGGACTGGGACAAGCTCCGCATTTTTCACACTGTTGCAGAAGCTGGCTCCTTCACCCATGCGGGAGACCGCCTCAAGCTCAGCCAGTCTGCCGTATCACGGCAGATTTCAGCTTTAGAAGACGTCTTAGGTGTTTCTTTATTCCACCGACATGCCCGTGGTCTTATCCTGACAGAGCAAGGGGAACTACTTCACCGAACGGCCAAAGAAGTTTTCTCAAAACTTGCATTGGCTCAAGCATCCCTCTCGGAAAGCCGTGAACATGCAAAAGGCAAGATAAAAGTCACAACCACGACTGGTTTTGGTTTCTCATGGCTCATGCCACGCCTCAGACGTTTTATGACCCAACACCCTGATGTGACGATTACATTACTACTCGAAGATAATGACCTTGATCTCAGCATGAGGGAAGCTGACGTTGCCATCAGATTGCACCCTCCTACCCAATCCGATCTGATTCAGCGTCATCTAGCCAGCTTCAGTCTGCCTGTTTATGCTGGACGTAATTACCTAAACCTGCATGGTGCCCCTCAGAAATTAAATGACCTTGCAGAGCATAATCTGATCGGCTTTGCCGGGCAGCATTTACCGCTCCCTCATGTAAATTGGCTCGTCGAGCATTTACTGAAAGATAAGATCATTGCGAAGCAGAATGTGCGTTTAGCGGTCAACAACATCTCGGCCATAGGACACGCCATTGCAACCAATATCGGTATTGGCGTCCTCCCCGAATATGCTGCACAAGCCTATCCCGATCTTGTAAGGATTCTCCCTGAGATACACTGTCCTAAAATGGATGCCTTTTTTGTTTATCCAGAAGAACTAAGAACCTCGAAAAGGATCTCCGTTTTCAGGGATTTTCTCCTTGAAGAACTGAGCGAACTCAACACGAAATCGCCGTCCTTTTCATAGATTTTATGACTCTTCGTGCATCATATTAACTTTTTCCCGTAATTTTTTGCCTGCTTTGAAATAAGGAACCCTTTTCTCAAAAACTGGGACCTTTTCTCCTGTTCGTGGGTTTCGTCCTTCATGAGCGGAATGTTTTTTCAAACCAAAAATACCAAAATTACGTAGCTCGACCCTCCGATCTCCATTCAGAGACTCCGAAATATGCTCCATGACCTTCAGAAAAGAGGTCTCTACCCTGCGAGGATCAATCTCTGGCATCTGACCGATCAACCGGGCAATTAATTCTGCCTTTGTCATCTCTAAGGTTCCTTTCTGATCATACAGAGTCTCTAAATAATTCCGAGACGGGAAGGAGGCGTGGACAAGCCTAGCCAGAAAATAGATTTTAAACAAAACATTTTTTGTCTTTCTCAATACGAGTTTTACAATTTTCCTTTATTTTCATGAAAAAACAAGGACTACATATCTGTTCATAAAAGTTACAGAAAAGTGATGGCGCAGGATTTTTTACATTTTCACGACTTTAAAATGGTGACCATCCCATCAACCATAAAGCACTACAGAATATTATTACTTGGCATATTATTGATTGAACATTCATTCAAAATATAAAAAATGCTGCCCCATATATTATCGATCTATCCATCAGACATATTATCTATGCTTGGAGAGATCTATTCAGCAGCATTATTTGCAAATAATAAACAAATATTATTGTATATTTATGTTGTAAACTTATTTATTTAAATAAAATTCCCATATAAATAGTCATTATAAATTTATTATACAATATAAATACATAGAGTACACGATTATGTTACATCGCAAATACTTGCAATTATCAAAGAATGACTCTTAATCTTTAAAAATAATTTGGAGGTATTTTTATATCTCTGGCGTTACTACTTTAATAGAGTCTGTTAGGTATGCGTCATTTACTATTAAAATTTTTCCTGCTCCTAGGGCTCAGCTCTGCTCTACCCCTGATCGCTGTACGAAGCTTTGCCGGGAGTTCTGAAACAGAAGGCTCATCCCCTAAAACAGTTATAAACATCACCAAGACACCCAAACCCTATAAGGATGTAACAATAGCCCAAATGCTGGGGCTACAGCCTATGTCTGTGCATGACACAATGCCTGACGAAGATATCGGTCACTTCTTCGACCACGATGCTTATGGCAATTTCCGCCGTAATCTCATTAAAAAAGGTGTTACGATAGATATCTTTTACTGGCCGGAATATATGGCCAATGTCTCTGGTGGCTTACGTCAGGAAGGTGTCTATGCACATGATATCGGCGTTCTAGCGACTTTTGATCTGGAAAAACTTTTAGGATTTAAAAACACTTCTATCGTTCTAGCAGGCACAGAACGTGCAGGCCGCTACCAGTCAGGCGATGTGTTTGCCGATAATGTCTATAATCCTGCCCAGATTTATGGGGCCGGTGGAAACGTGGCATTCCATCTGATTTATTTCTATCTACAAAAGACATGGATGAATAATCGTATCCGCTGGATCATAGGCCGCTATGCCACCGGCCTTGATTACGATTCTTCCATGTTACTTTGTAGCTTTAACGGCCTTACTGTCTGTAACCAACCCCGTACTGCAACGACTATTAATGGTTACTCTTCATGGCCTACCTCTGCATGGGGCACAAATATTAAAATTCGCCCAACGAGAGACACCTATATCATCCCCGGAATATTTACTTCAGAACCCCTTCATGGTGGCACAGCAGGCACGAATTGGTATTCTGCATCAGGAGTTGCTCTTTACGGAGAAGCAGGCTGGGAACCCGAATTTGGTGCTGACAGACTCAATGGGCATTATAAAATTGGCATGATGTGGGATTCGTCCCCCCTGCCCTATAATTGGGCTTCAAAGGAAACAGGCATCCCTGGCACACATCATGGACAGACAATGGCATGGATCATGATTGATCAAATGATCTGGCGCCATGGCAACAATTCAACGTCTGGTCTGATCCTTATCGGCGGTTTTACACATCTGACATCTTCAGTCTCCATGGTTTCAAACCAATGGTATGCGGGCTTTCTTGATTTTGGCCTTATTCCTTCACGTCCCCTTGATGGTTTTGGGATCGTTTTTTCAAAATTCTATTACGGAAAAAAAGTGGAGGCCGCTTATCAACCTTTCACCACCATGTCTCAGAAACTATCCCTTTCGACGCTTGACAGCCTCATGCAGCAGAAACCCCTCATGTCTACACATGAAACCGCCATGGAAGTCATATACAGGATTTTTATCACGCACGGCATTATATTCACGCCGGAATTTCAGTACTTATGGCGCCCCGGGGGCACTGGAAAAATCAAAAACTCTCCAATTGTTGGATTTGATTTACGTGTGTTCTTTTAATTATAAAAACTCAAAATAAATTTTCTAAAAAACTGAAACTTAAAAAACAATATATAATATAAAATCATAATTTAATCTGATCGCAACAAAAAAAATAGGCATATCCTATATAAAACATAAGTTATAATTATAGAGATACCCGTATATAATATTATGATCTGCATAATGTAAGATATGCAAATTTTTTCAGTTCGGACGATAATAAGCTTAATATATAAATAAAAATTAAAAAATATAAACATAATTTTATCTAAAATAACTATTTTTACACGTATTATTTATTTTTAAATAATAATTTCATAATTTCCGATAGATATAATAAGAGAAATAACACACGATGATGTGACAGGTACAATGCTTGCAACGAATAAAGACTCTGTTTTAGGTTTAATAAAGAGTTCAGGAACGGCTAGTCTGTCCTCACTCATAATGACATCGTTAATCTGGCAGAGATTGTAGGGTATGCGTCATATACTCCCGAAAATTTTCCTTTTATTTGGCTTTGGCGCAAGTCTATTAGCATTTGACCTACAGAATTTTGCCGGAGCAGCAGAGTCACCATCAACATCCAAGAAACCTTATAAGGATTTCACAGTAGCTCAAATGCTGGGGCTACAGCCAATGTCAGTCCATGATACGATGCCTGATGAAGATCTGGGGCATTTTTTTGACCATGACATATATGGCGATCTGCGCCGCAAACTTATCAAAAAAGGTGTGACGATTGATATCCATTACTGGCCTGAATTCATGGCCAATATGGCTGGAGGTCTACGACAGAAAGCAGATTATGCACACCAGTTTGGTTTTTCAGCGACCTTTGATCTGGAAAAACTTTTTGGTCTTAAAAATACCTCTATTGTCTTCGCAGGAGCAGAACGTGCTGGACGCCGTCTCTCAACCGATGTTTTCGCTGATAATGTCTATAATCCATCCCAGATTTATGGCGGTGGGGGAAATGTTCTGTTCCATCTGATTTATTTTTATCTGCAAAAAACATGGATGAATAACCGCATCCGGTGGATCATTGGGCGCTATGCCTCAGGCCCTGATTATGATGCGACTTCCCTACTTTGTAGCTTTAGCGGTGGGGCTATCTGTAGTCAGCCGCGCGCTGCAACATTGATTAATGGTTATGCCTCATGGCCCAGCTCTGCATGGGGAACAAATATTAAATTCCGCCCGACAAGAGATACATTCATAGTTCCTGGTGTGTTCACTTCAGAAGCACAACATGGCGGTACAGCAGGTACAAACTGGTATTCAGCCACAGGTGTTTCTTTACTTGGTGAAGCAGGCTGGGAACCAGAATTTGGTGCTGACAGACTCAATGGGCACTACAGAGTGGGAATTATGTGGGATTCTTCCTCACTTCCCTATAACTGGCCCTCACGCGAGACAGGCGTTCCTGGTTCCCACCATGGACAGACGATGGCATGGATCATGGTTGACCAGATGATCTGGCGGCATGGTAACAACTCAACTTCAGGCCTCATTCTCATAGGTGGCTTCACACATTTGACCTCGTCAATCTCGACGATTTCCAACCAGTGGTATGCTGGGTTCCTGGACTTCGGCATGATTCCTTCCCGCCCGCTTGATGGCTTCGGCCTTGTTTTCTCGAAGTTCTATTACGGAAAAAACGTCAAAGCCGCTTATCAACCATTCACAGCAGCAAGCAGAAGGTTCTCACTTTCAACGATTGACAGTCTTGTGCAGCAAAATCCTCTCATGTCCACACATGAAACAGTCATGGAGGCAATTTACAGAATTCACGTCACAAATGGAATCATCTTTACACCGGAATTTCAGTATTTCTGGCGTCCTGGCGGAACTGGAAAAATCAAAAATGCACCTCTTCTCGGTTTTGACATGCGCGTTTTCTTCTAATTCCAGAGCAGAATCCTAAAGAACTATTTCAAAGGTGGTCATCATGATTAAAAACATCACACGCAGAACACTTATGGGCTGTGCTGCTGGATTTGGCAGTTTAAGCCTATTGGGCAACTCATATGCCGCAATCGTGCAAGGACGTCTCCCATGGAGGGCGGGATTAACCAATGCACCACGCTATGGAACGTCTCCGTCAGATGGCAATTTTCTCACCAATGAAGAAAAAACAAGCCTGACAGCAATTGCGGACCGTCTTATTCCTGCTGATGAACTCAGCATAAGTGCCAGCCAGGCAGGCTGTATTGAGTTTATTGACCGCCAGCTTTCTGGCCCTTATGGGCGTGCTGCTTCCCTTTACAGGCTCGGTCGTTTTATCGAAGGGACTGCCGAACAAGGCACCCAGCTTTCCAGTACACCGGCAGAGCGTTATCGCACTGGATTGCGAGATCTGAAAGCTTATTGCCAGAAAACCTATCGCAAGACTTTTGAAGCTTTAACGCCTCAGCAGCAAGATTCTATTTTATCTGACCTAGAAAAAGACAAGATCGAATTTCCTTCCATGAAAGGAAAAATCTTTTTTGAGCAGGTTTTACAGAATGTGCGCGAAGGTTTCCTTTCTGACCCGATCTATGGCGGCAATAAAAATATGGTGAGCTGGAAAATGATTGGTTTCCCGGGAGCCCGCTATGATTACCGCGATTATATGGACGTCAAAAACAAGGATTTAAATTTAAAGCCTGTCAGTCTTCTCGACAGAATGCTCTGACATTCATTGATAACGTCTCACTAATGCAGTTCCCAACCATGAAACTGCCTAATAAAAAGAGAGTAAAATGGTTAAAAAACGCTCTAAAACAGATGCCGTAATCGTTGGACTTGGGTGGTGCGGTTCATTGATCGCAGAAGAGCTGACACGCGCTGGTCTCAATGTCGTTGCGATTGAACGTGGCCCCTGGGTCGAAAACTCCATTGATTTTGCTCCTGCTGTCGATGGTGATGAACTTCGGTGGGATGCCAGGAGGTCTATGCTCCTTCCACCCGCCATTGAAACGACAACTGTACGCAATAACCGCTCCCAAAAAGCACTCCCTATTCGTGACTGGAGCATAAATGAATGGGGCTATAATGTCGGCGGTTCCGGGACTCATTGGGCGGCCATGGCATGGCGCTTCTCTCCTTTTGATTTTCAACCTTATACGCAGACAATACAGCGTTATGGCATAAAACAGCTTGTTGAAGGACTTATCGTCCAGGATTGGGGCGTCACATATGATGAGCTGGAGCCCTATTATGACCGTTTCGAGAAAATCGCCGGAATATCAGGAAAAGCCGGTGTTTTAAATGGAGAAAAAATCGAGGGAGGAAATCCTTTTGAAGGGTCACGCTCAAATGAATATCCTCTACCGCCGCTCAAAGCTTCATATTTGATGGATGTTTTCACCGAGGCAACTGCCTCAATGGGATACCATCCTTTCATCGTACCAGCAGGTCATACATCAAGAGACTATATAAATCCGCTTGGCGTCCATATGGCGCCCTGCACCTATTGTGGCTATTGTCTTTATTACGGATGCGGAAACTGGTCCAAGGCAAGTCCGAACGCCTGCATTCTGCCGGCAATTATCAAACGCCCTAATTTTACAGTTTTGACTGAATCAGAAGTACTGCATGCAACATTAGCTGATGATGGGAAGACAGCTACAGGTGTCCGTTACCTTGACAAGGCTGGTGAAGAATGGGAACAGCCTGCTGATATTGTCATTTTCTCTGCATTTCAGATGCAGAACGTCCGCCTTTTACTTCTCTCAAAAATTGGGCAGCCATATGACCCTGCCACTCAGGAAGGTGTTGTTGGGCGGGCTTACTGTTTCCAGACGGTTTCTGGCGCTAATATCTTTTTTGAAGATGAAAAATTCAATCATTTTGCCGGAGCTGGCGCGCTCTCCTCACAGATTGACGATTTTAATGGCGATAATTTCGATCATTCAGGTCTAGGCTTTATTGGTGGAGCCGGAATTCTAGTCGTTTCAAGAGGATCTCGCCCTATTGGCAACGCAGACCTTCTTGAACCAGGCACACCACGCTGGGGCTCTGAATGGAAAAAAGGCTATAAACATGCCTTCCAGAATGCAACGGGCATTTTTGGCCAAGGCACAAGTTTTTCAACCAGAGAAGCCTATCTTGACCTCGACCCTGAATATAAGGATCGCAATGGTCAACCCCTTTTACGGATGACTTTTGAATATAATGACAATGACCGGCGTTCAGCAAAATTTGTTGAAGACCGCAGTGTCGAAATTGGCAAGAAAATGGGCGCCCGCACTGTCGTTGGAACGAACTCTGCTGCCAGCAAATTTACGCCTTATAATTTTGCCTCAGATCACACAATTGGTGGTGCTGTCATGGGAACAGACCCCAAAACTAGCGTGCTTAATCGCTATCAGCAGGTCTGGGATGTTCATAATGTCTTTGTTCTGGGAGCGTCTTCATTCCCCAATAATGCTGGGTACAACCCGACTGGGACAATCGGTGCGTTAGCTTTATGGACCGCGCGCGCCATTATTGACCAATATATTAAAAACCCTGGACCATTGGTAAAGGCCTAACAATCATGAAACTCCTTACCTCATTGACCGCCAGTGTCGCCCTGACGGGTGCAATCCTGTCTTTCCAGGCATATGCCGACGAAAGCTCTGATATTATCAAACATGGGGAATATATTGCGCGCGCTTCAGACTGTGTAGCATGCCATACTGACCCTATGGACGGCCGAGCCTTTTCAGGTGGGCATGCCCTGAAAACACCTTTCGGCACATTACTTGCCAGTAACATCACGCCCGATCCCAAAACAGGTATTGGCGACTGGACCGAAGCAGAGTTCAAAAGAGCTGTCCGTGAAGGAATTGGCAAAAATGGGGAACATCTCTATCCTGCCATGCCCTACCCTAATTACACCAAAATGACAGACGAAGACATTCATGCCTTATGGCTATATATGAAGATGATCACGCCTGTTCAGAAAGAGGTTGTCAGTAATCAGCTGCCATTCCCTTATAAGATCCGCTCAGTTCTGATTTTCTGGAATTTGCTGAATTTCCATAGCGGACGTTATGAACCAGACCCCAAACAGTCAGAAGACTGGAACCGCGGAGCTTACCTGGTTGAGGCGCTCGAACATTGTAATGCCTGCCATACACCCAAAAACTTTCTTGGAGGTGACAAAAACGGGAAAGCCTATACAGGAACATCCCTCCAAGGTTGGTTTGCGCCCAATATAACAAACAGCAAAAGCCACGGGATCGGCTCATGGTCGCCCGATGACCTCCACACCTATCTCAAAACAGGAAGTGCTGGCTCTTATGTCGCTTCTGGCCCTATGGGAGAAGCTGTTGAAAATTCCACACAATATCTTACTGATGATGACTTAAAGGCTATTGCAACATATTTTGCCTCTGTAAAAGATGCTAATGCCCGCCCCAAGACGTCAGCTATAGCTGAAACAGATCCACAAATGATGCATGGTCGTTCAGTTTATGAAGTTTCCTGTGAAGCTTGTCATAAGCATGATGGCTCTGGTGTGAAGGGCATGATTACAGGATTTCCGGGTAACAGCGCGATTCAGGCCCCTATATCTGATAGCCTGATCCATACCGTACTGGCTGGTGGACGTGGTGCCATAACAGACGGCAACCCTACTGGAGCAGCCATGCCCTCCTTCGCCTGGAGACTGGATAATGCCCAGATTGCAGACGTCCTGACATATATACGTAATAGCTGGGGTAATAATGGGGCAGCAGTTAAACCAGAAATGGTTGCCAATATGCGTGCTGATGTCAAAACGAAAAAAATCGGCCCTGTACCTGATGACTGGAACAAGCCTGGTTTCCGTTCTGGAAAAACAGAAATCCAAACATCTGAGTCCAAAGATACTCCCTGATTATTCGTCAAAAATTACAAAAGCAGGATCATTATGATGACCCTGCTGCCTTCAGCAGGTCTTCACATTTTTTACGTTAAAAAATGATCATAATATTACGGTCCGTATTATGACTTACGGCGGCACGATTCAATCGATCGAAACCCCTGACCGCAACGGAAATATCCGTGATATTGTCCTTGGTTTTAAAGACCTTAAATCCTATCTGACGGATGTACGGAATAATCATCTTTATTTTGGTGCTTTGATTGGGCGTTACGCCAATCGTATTGCCTATGGTCATTTTTCATTAAATGGTCACGTTTATACTATCCCGCAAAGTCTTGCACCTCATGCGCTTCATGGTGGAGAGGTCGGATTTGATAAAAAGCTATGGAATGTCGAAAGTCATTCCACGGATGCTCAGGCAGCCCATTTACGCCTTGGGCTTGACAGCCCAGATGGCGATCAGAGCTTTCCCGGTAATCTCCACACTTTAGTAGAATTTACACTTGATAATCATGATAATTTGGTCCTTTCCTATCACGCAACCGCAGATGCCCCTACAATTGTCAGCTTAACAAGCCATAATTTCTGGAATCTGGATGGGGAAGGATCAGGCAATATTGAAAGCCAGAAGATCCGCATCAATGCCGATTATTATACACCAACAGATAAAACAGCCATCCCAACAGGAGCCCTCGCTTCTGTCAGCCATACACCCTATGATTTTCGCACACTCACACCAATCGGGCTACATTTAAGAGATGAAAACCCCCAATTGGATCAGGATCATGGGTATGACAAAAATTTTGTCATTAACGGCACCCCCTATCAGACACCCCGCCTTGCAGCCCATGTTTACGCACCTCATTCAGGGCGCGTATTAGACGTTATAACCACTCAGCCAGGGTTGCAATTTTACACATCAAACGGGCTGGATGGAACATTTCACGGTATTTCAGAAAAAGCCTACCATCAGACTGACGCAATCGCCCTTGAGACGGAAGTGTTTCCTGACACACCCAACCATCCTAAATTTCCATCGTCCATATTAAATCCAGGTGAAGTCTATCAGACTGAGACCATTTTTCATTTTTCGGTAAAGCAATAAAACAGACATGATAAATATAGAAAGGCCCGGTGAGGATCTTCCACCGGGCCTTTCTATTATATCCCCAGATCAGTCGAAAAATTATGCATCCCTGCTACGTCTGCCTGGTCCGGTATGGTTTTCAGAAACTGAACCAATATTACGCCCTAAACCAATCTCTCTTGCCAGAGCAGAGCGGCGTGCTGCATAATTCGGAGCAACCATCGGGTATTCAGGAGGGAGACTCCATTTCTCGCGATATTGTTCCGGTGTCATGCCATAAGCACTTTGGAGGTGCCGTCTAAGCATTTTCAGCTTCTTCCCATCTTCCAAACAGATAATATAATCAGGGAAAACAGATTTACGCACAGGAACAGCTGGCTGTTGATTGGAAAAGGCACTATCTTTTTCTGCACCATTACTCTGAGATGACAATGTTTTATAAACACTACCAATTAAATTACATAACTCTTCAAGTGATAAAGAAGACCTTGATAGTTTTGAAACAACAATATCTGTTGTCAATTTCAGTAGATGGTTATGCTCAGTTTGATCTACCATTATAGTAACCTTTATCTCATAATAATCTCGTTTGATCTAAGGTGAGTGTGTAAAATAAATATCCGACAAAGAAAAGCTTAATTAATAGTTATTCTCCTATAAAATATCGGTAACAATCAGCGATGAATATCATAAAGCTTGAAACTGAAAGTGACTTCCAAGGATGGCGAGAGCAAATTCGCCCCTTTCTGGAAAAATATGTGCCTTTTTCACAAGTAAATCTTACTATATCCCCCTCTGATGATCTCTATAAAAACAGTTACAAGCGCGATTCTACGGAGTCTTCATCTTTTTTTACGATTCCTCGTTCACTTTCGTCGCTCGTTATTGCGGTTTTTTCTTCTGGATCCCCAGAACGATTTGAGCTTCTCTATGAATTACTTGAACGCATAAGAGATCATAAAAATCTTGATGATAGGGCCGACCCTCTTTTCACGAGATTAAAAACTCTCAGTCATAAAGCTAGAAAAGACGCACTATTACTGAGAGAGACCCTCTGTAAGGCCCCTATATCTGAGCGAACCATTCTCCACCTTGACGTATCAACAGCTCTACTTGATAGCCAGGCTCTTGCCCTTCTTTCTTTAAGGCCAAATAACTGGCTGATTATAACGCTTGACCGCATAATATGTGCTATTGACGGTAAACTCTTTTTTGCACCTTCACCGCCTGTCTCAGCGCCCCTTCAGGATGAAGTCTTATTTGATTTTGCACAAATACATGGCATTGCCTCTCATGAAAGCACTTTTTGGCATTCTATAATGCCCTTATCAGTAAAGCCTGTTCCTGATTTTATTCAACAAATACCTTCTCTTTTCCTTCTGAAATCTTATGCCGCCGATTGTCAGCTTTGCCCTCTCTGTAAACCTGCATCCCGCACAGTAACAGGCGAAGGAAATCACAATGCAAGGCTCATGTTTGTTGGAGAACAACCTGGGGATCAGGAAGACCTTCAAGGGCGTCCCTTTGTAGGGCCAGCTGGACAGCTTTTTGATCAGGCTTTGCGCGAATGTGGCATTGAACGAAAAGAAAGCTGGGTTACCAATGCTGTCAAACATTTCCGTTTTACACCATATGGGAATGGGAGGCGCCTTCATCAGAAACCAGATTCTGAGCATATCAAAGCCTGTTCTCCCTGGCTTCAGAGGGAAAGGGAGCTTTTAAAACCTAAAGTAACAATTATGATGGGCGTCACTGGCGGAACTGCCATTTTAGGCCGCCCTATAACCGTTTCACGAGAAAGGTCAAAATTTTTGACTTTGCAGGACGGCTCTATAGGGCTAGTGACTGTCCACCCGTCTTTTTTACTCCGTCAATCTGACGACTCCCGGGCCAGGGAATATGATCATTTTGTTTCTGACCTCAAACTTGCTTATTCAGCGCTATCATAGAGACTCCTTTATCAAGGTTACGCTCTCATGGCTCTGATTAACGCTGCAATCAAGAGACTTGCTTTTCCAGAACGGCCTAAAGCACCTACCCCCCTGCCCCTTTCCTGGATTTATTGTCCTACACCTGCGGGATTCATCTTCGCACTTCGGACGACAATTGCTGCCTGTATTGCTCTGGGCATTTCTCTTTGGATGGAACTCGATAATCCTGCCTGGGCAGGAATGACAGTCTGGGTTGTCGCCCAACTTAATCGGGGAGAATCTCTTTCAAAGGCCAGATGGCGTATCGTCGGGACATTCATAGGAGCCTTTGTCTCCATTGTCATTACAGGGATGATCCCTCAATCGCCATGGCTTTACTACCCTACCATTGCTTTATGGATTGGCATGTGTAGTGGCTGTGCCACCTTTTGCAGTAATTTCCGCTCTTATGCCTTTGTTCTGGCAGGCTATACCTGTGCAATCATCTGTATGGATTCATCACCAGACGGCAACAGGCTCTTTATGGCTGCTGTGGCACGTACAAGCTATATTATTCTAGGTGTGACGTGCGAGACGGTTGTTGCAACGATCTTTTCTACAGACCAGGAACAACATGCTCATCTTAAAATCAGGCAAAAACTGGAAACAGCTTTAATTCTCGTCTCCCAAACACTGAAATCAATCCTAAGTCAGGATCGGACAGCTTTAACCTCTGCCCGTAAGCAATTCGGCACTGTCTTAAAACTGAATGATGAAATTGAGTTCGCTGAAGTTGAAATGAGAGCCTATGGTCATGAAGGTGACCATGCCCGCGCATCCCTCGCTTCCTTATCCGCGCTGTTATCACGTGGTTTTGGTATGGCAACCCGATTACAGCTCCTCACAAGCGCTCACCAGGAATTTGAGGCCATCACCCAGGAAGTTCTTAAATTCCTTGACAGTTTCCCCAAACGCCTTGCCCAGGAAGATGAAATACCTTTCCTTCTGGAAGACCTACTCCATTTACGAGACACATGCCGGCAATACGCTTCGCCTTTGCGTGTCTCTATAGATTCCTCTTATAACGGTCCGGCAGTTCTGAGCATGGCTGATGTTGAGCGCCTTGCTCAGGAAGAAGGCGCAGAAATTACAACTCCAGAACTTGATGAACGTGTCCTCTTTATTTCCATGGGGGAATTACTCGGCGACCTTGAACAGGCAATCACCCAGTTCCATGCCAGTATGCACCCGGTTTTTGGAGACCATTTCCGCTTTAACCGTCAAGCCTCTCATGATCTGAAAATTGCCTGCAATAATGGTATCAGAACAGCCCTTGCCGTTATTATTGCAGCCCTTATTTACGAAGTAACCGCCTGGCCAAATGGTACAAACTTTATCAGTATGGTCTGCATTATCTGTGGGCTATATGCTACTCAGGAAAATCCGGTTCTAGGCACAACAAGCTTTCTCAAAGGGATGTTTTGTGCATGGGTCGTTGCCTGGTTCCTTGTGTTTGGTTTCATACCAATGGTAAAAACCTATGAACCTCTGGCTCTTATCATTGGTTCTGCCATGTTCTTTGGTGGTTTAGCAAAAGCGAATCCTTCCACAGCCAAGGCAGCTGCATCCTACACTCTGCTTATGCCTCTTATGCTCGGGCTTGATAATCAGGCGGTTATGGATGAAATTGATTATCATAATATAAACCTTGCCATTATTATGGCAGGTATCGTTAGTGTCGTGGTCTTTAGAAGTGTTCTTCCATTTGATGCTGATGCCGAGCGCTTTAGAATGCGCAAAATGATGTTAAAAGAACTTCGTTCTTTGACAGATTTCAAGGTCATCCCACAGGTTGGTAAATGGATCAGCCATAATACTGACCGTTTTTCACGTCTTATTTCCCATTCTGATCCCAGTGGTTCACCCTTGACTGAAGCCGCAATTCAAGGAACTCTGGCAACATTGACATTAGGACTGAATATCATCCGCCTTCGCGCACTCATGGACCGTGAATATCTACCAGAAAGCGCCAGACGGCCAATTACCCTAGTTTTACATTATATAGAACGTTCAACAAAACGACACGGACGTGCTGCACGCATTGCTCGCGCTGCTGTCAGACGGTTGAGAGAACTGGATACACCAGAACATGACATTATCACGCGCCTGGAATTGACAAGAGCATTAACTTACCTGGTCGTTATCGCCCATACACTGAAAACAAATACAAACTTCCTTGATGAGAGCAGACCATTCATGGGAGAAGGCCCTCGCCCTGTAACCAGTAAAAGCCGTGCTTGGTCATTCTTTCTCAAAAAGCACTCTTAAATCATCAAGATCAAGGAAATTATCTGCCTGCCGCCTTACTTCATCTGCAACGACTGGTGGGTAAGTACGCGCAGTCGAGATTACGGTCACTTCTTTACCATTTTTCTGGAGCTGCTCGATTAACATACGAAAATCACCGTCCCCTGATACTAAAATAATATGATCAGCATGGCGGCAATATTCGAGTGCATAAATGGTCAATTCAACATCAACATTTCCTTTAATCCGTCGAAAAGGCTCCCCCTGACCACGCGATGCTGGATCGCCAGTTATTTCTGCCTCATCAAGAATCTCGGCATTATCCATCGTGTCAAAGTTAAAGTGTCCTTTTGTTTCCTTCCGAATAACCCGGTAACCATTATATTCCAGAAAAGAGATAAAACCGCCTCTTTTATAATCATTAGGAATATATGAAATAAAACAATAAACCCCCTTCAGATTTGCAACTTCCTGAAAATCATGAAGAAATCTTTCATAATCAAATCTGAAACGAAGTTTTTTAAGTGCAAACTCCAGATTTGCGTGATCAATGAGGATAGTCACACGTCCTTTTGAAAATAGCCGAGACAGTTCACTACGTAAGAATTCACGCTGTTTTTCAAACTGTTCTTCTGAAAGTTCATAATCAGGATGCATAACCCAATCCTCATATATCTCGTTTATCGAATCGAAAACTATCTCAAATCTGTTTTATAAAGAAAACAGGAAAGAAATTATCATCGCTATGCCTTATTAACTACTTATAGGTTAAATAATTAATTAGCGGGACATAAAAAATTTGAGAGGAAGCCTCTACTTACATTTTTATGGCGGAGAGGGTGGGATTCGAACCCACGGTACGCTTGCACGCACAACGGTTTTCGAGACCGCCCCAATCGACCACTCTGGCACCTCTCCTTATTTTAGAGATGATCGCTAACTCTTTAATAAGAAATAGAATCCTCTCAAGCCGCTTATGACGATTTTTCATCGTATATGCAAGGGGAGAATCCCTAAAAACAATCTCTTTTACAGGTTTATTAACTATTATTCAGGAACTGTATCAGTAATGAAGAATGACTACTAATAAATTTGCCACCGCCCTTGACGGAGGAGCTAAAAATTTATATATCGACCCTGCCCAATTTCATATTGTTTTAATGAACAAATATTAATGGGGCCAATGACAAAAAGCGTAGTAAAAATCGCCTCTCATACAGAAATGAGACTGGCGGTATCAGGACTACGGTAATTAGAGAGAATTTTGCATGTTTGCAGTCATCCGCACTGGCGGAAAACAATATCGCGTCACAAAAGACGCTATCCTAAAGGTTGAAAAGCTCGATGCTCAGCCAGGCAGCACCGTCACATTCTCTGACGTACTGATGGTTGGTGGTGAAGGCAGCCTTCAAGTTGGTGCTCCGACTGTTGCTGGTGCTTCAGTAACAGCAGAAGTCATTGCACAGGATCGTCTGGCCAAAGTGATCATTTTCAAAAAACGTCGTCGCCAGAACAGCCGCCGGAAAAATGGCCATCGTCAGCCTGTGACCGTACTACGTATTACGGCAGTCAACGCCGCTTAAGCGGCTCCTGATTTTTAAGGCAGCGTTTAAAGACCATTTTAAGGAGAGACCAGAATGGCACAAAAAAAGGCAGGCGGATCCAGTCGTAACGGACGCGATAGCGCTGGACGTCGTTTAGGCGTTAAGAAATTTGGTGGTCAGCATGTTCTTGCTGGCAATATTATCGTGCGTCAGCGCGGCACAAAAGTTCATCCAGGTGAAAATGTTGGTATGGGGCGTGACCATACACTTTTCGCTCTGGTTGAAGGCCATGTTAAATTCCAGCGTCGCGCTCAGGGTAAGGTTCATGTCTCTGTTGCACTAGCAGCAGCAGCTGAATAACAAGCGCTTTTACCGCTTATAATACAGCGTTAAACGGGGGGAAGTTTCCTGTAAAAGGAGATTCCCCCTTTCTCATATCCCCCTCCTCGCTTCGACTGCGATAAGATTTATGAAATTTCTTGATCAAGCTAAAATTTATGTCCGCTCCGGTGATGGGGGCGATGGGGTTATAGCCTTCCGGCGTGAAAAATATATTGAATTTGGAGGCCCCGATGGGGGAAATGGTGGTCGTGGCGGAAATATCTATTTCCGGGCTGTACCTAGCCTGAATACACTGATCGACTTCCGCTATACGCAACATTTTCGCGCCCGCAAGGGGGGAAATGGCGCAGGCTCTGACCGGACAGGAGCTGCTGCCCCGGATATCATTATTGACGTCCCTATTGGCACGCAAATCCTTGATGAAGATCGTGAAACCCTTTTAGCTGACCTGGATGAAGAAGGGAAAATGATTCTTCTCTGTCGTGGTGGCGATGGTGGACACGGTAACAGCCATTATAAAAGCAGTACAAACCGCGCTCCCCGTCGAGCCGATAAAGGTTATCCTGGTGAGGAGCGCTGGGTCTGGTTACGCTTGAAACTTATTGCTGATGTCGGCCTTCTCGGCCTTCCCAATGCTGGAAAATCTACTTTTCTCTCTATCGTTTCTCGTGCCAAACCGAAAATCGCAGATTATCCTTTCACGACCCTTCACCCTCAACTTGGCGTTGTCCGCTTAAATAATAGTGAGGAATTCGTCATTGCGGATATCCCCGGCTTGATTGAAGGAGCTAGTGAAGGATTAGGATTGGGAGACCGCTTTTTAGGACATGTAGAACGTTGCGCCGTCCTCCTACATCTCGTCGATGGCACTCAGCCTGACCCGGCTGCAAACTGGGCCATGATCCGGCATGAACTGCAAGCCTATGATAGTGATCTGGCTAATAAGCCGGAAATCATTGTGCTAAATAAATGTGATGCCTTAACTGAAGAAGAAATTGAGGAAAAGCAGGCAGCCCTTGCAAAAGCCTCAAAACAAAAAGTATATCTTCTCTCTTCTGTCAGCCGGACCGGTCTTGATGACTTATTGAGGCTTCTTCAGGACAAAGTTAATCTTAACAAGAAGAACTGATCATCAGAAATGATACAGACAGTTTTATTAAAAACAGAACTGTCCGTATCATTTACCTCATTAATCTGTCCAGATAACTGTCAGACTTCTTACACCCTGCGCACCGCGAATCAGAACACCCTGAATATCAGCCGTTGCAGAAGGACCACTCATCAAAACACCATAACCAGCCGTCTTAAACTCTTCACGTTCCTGATAGGCTGTATGCATATTCGCTGTTAAGGCCGTTCTGGAAAGCAGTACAATCAGATGCTGCGCCAGATGCACATCAGCGAGATGATCATGCAACTCTACTTCACTCAGAAAAATAGATCCCATTTCAGCAATCCCGAAAGGAGACCGGACGACCATGACATCGACCTCATCTGCAACCTGTAACGTTTTAAGATCAGTAATTTTCGACGTCCCCTGAAATTCGTCTGTCGCTGAACAAATCGAGTGTGCATCAGGATATTTGCGGCGGACAGTCTCTTCAAGTGTTTCTCCAGCCTCTGGAGTCCAAACGTCACCTCCCAGTAAATAAAGAGCTTCTTCAAAGCGTTTTACAGAACGATCCATATCACCCAAAGTCACAACTTCAGGCAGAGGATATTGTTCCGCACGGGGAGAACGCTTTTCTCTCAATTTGGTCAAGATCACATCTCTGGCAGATTGTTCCTGTATGGCCATTATGCCTGCCCTCCTATACCGGGCTTCTGAGCCGTTTCCACGGATTGATTTAAGCGGTTTTTACGGTACCAGTGATTAAATGTTTCTGATACAGGATGGGGTAACTCGCGATGTTTTCCCCATTGATTGAATGCATTATAGAGGACAAAGCGTGGCATGGTTTTCAGTGCAAGATTTGTCCCTGAAATTGCAGCCCTATACATACGAGGACTGGAAAGTAGCTTCCCGGCCATTTTCATGATTTCCTTTTTAACAAAAGGAATTTCATTTTCTTCAGCCAGAACACGCCGCCACTGGAAAAGCTGCTCGTGAATATTGATCTTCACCGGACAGACATTACTGCAACTTCCGTTTAATGTCGAAGCGAATGGCAGTGTGCTATATTTTTCCTTGTTAAAGGTCGGGTCGATGATCGCTCCGATAGGTCCCGAATAAACAGCTCCGTAAGACTGTCCGCCAGAACGTCTGTAAACAGGACAGGTATTCATGCAGGCGCCACAGCGGATACATTTCAGGGAAGACCAGAAATCATCCATTGCCAGGCGATCAGAACGCCCATTATCAACAAGGATAATATGCATTTCCCCGCCTTTTTTAGGCTTACGGAAATGGGTTGTATATTGTGTGATGGGTGACCCAAGAGCACTACGGGAAAGTAGACGGACAAAGACACCGAGGTCAGACATACGCGGGACAAGGCGTTCTATCCCTAATGTCGCAATATGCAAACCGGAAACATTGGCGCTCAGATCGGCGTTCCCCTCATTTGTACAAACGACAAAACTGCCTGTTTCTGCAACCAGGAAATTCCCGCCTGTCATACCTGCATTCGCACCAAGGATGACGGGACGCGCTGCCTGTCTCTGAGCTTCTGCCAAAGAATGGGCATCATGATCATTAGGGTCTGTATGATAATATTTGGCAAAAAGCGCTGCCACATCCACCGTCAGTTTCTGCACAGCCGGTAATACAACGTGACTGGGCAGCTGCCCATCAAGCTGCTGAATCCGCTCACCAAGGTCGGTTTCTGTTACAGTAATACCCCGTGGCTCAAGATATTCCCGCATTTCACACTCATCAGTGATCATGGATTTACTCTTGATCAGTGATTTCGCGTTATGCGCTTCCAATATCTCGGCAACGATACGGTTATGCTCTTTGCCGTCCCGCGCCCAATGGACATGGATCCCATTTGCCTTGGCATTACGTTCAAATTGCTCAAGATACTCAGGCAGATTGGCAAGTGTATGCTCTTTAATTTCAGAAGCTTTCTGACGCAGTTCCTGCCATTCAGGCAGAATATGCATCTGGTGATCACGCTTCTGACGAATATCCCAGAGACGTTCATCATGAAAATGCAGATGAGCTTCTTCTTTCAGAAACTCAGCCCCTTGCCGGGCATGCGGAACAGGTTTCGTGCTCATGCGCGCGCTCCATTCAGAATCTCTGCAATATGGATAAATTTGACTGGCACATTATTACGTTCAGCACAGCCCTGTTGGTGCATCATGCAGGAAGTATCGGCAGAGACGATATATTCAGCACCCGCAGAGCTATGATCCATAACCTTATCAAGCCCCATTTTCGCAGAAATGGCCTCTTCAGTTACAGAATAGGTCCCACCAAAACCACAACATTCATCAGGACGCTGTGGCTGGGCAAAACTGATTCCCTTCACCGCAGAAAGAAGTGCTTTTGGCTTTGAAAAAAAGGGTTCACCAAGTTCAGACATACTGGCTGTCCGCAACGACCTTAATGTCGCACAACTATTATGAATCCCTACTTTATGAGGAAACTCAGCCCAAGGAAATTCCCTGACCTTCAGAACATCGTGAATGAATTCAACAAGCTCATATGTATTTTGTCTTACGTGTTTTACAGCCGCTGTCTGCTCAAGGGCATCAAAATTATCACGGATATTATGGACGCAGCTCCCCGTAGGCGCAACGATGACATCATAATCAGCAAAATTTTTTACAAATAACTCTTCGGTCTCTTTAGCATCCTTGTTACAGCCTGAATTTACCATTGGCTGCCCGCAACAGGTCTGGTCTAGAGGATATTCTACAGTCTGCCCTAGTTTTTCAAGTAGCTCTAATGTGGCAATCGCCGTTTTTGGATAAAACGCATCCATATAACAGGGAATAAACAAACCTATTTTCACGTTTAGGTACTCCAAAAAAGTGTTTTCAAATAAAAGATAAAACACTTAACGATTATAAAAAATTTTACCCTTGAAACTATTCGTTATTTTACAATAACGAATAGACCTGTTACAAGTAGCAACCATGTTACCGTAACAGGATTTTCTTAACGATATTTATCAAGCAGATGCCTTAGGGGATCCTCCTAACGCGGGCAGTGGCTCAAGAAGCTTGTGGTTGTCTGTATAGTCAACAGATACTGCAATAACAACAGGGCCTTCTATATCCATCGCTTCAGTGAGAGCCTGTTTCAACCCCTGAACTGACGTCACATTTACGCCTTTAGCGCCAAAAGACTCAGCGTAGCGGGCAAAATCAATATCACCGAAGGCAACGGCTGCCTCGCGCCCATATTTCTTCTCTTCCTGGATCTTGACCATGTTATAGTGATGATCCACCCAGATTAGATGAATGATATTGGATTTCAGGCGCACCGCAGTTTCAAGATCCATCGAAGACATCATGAAACCACCATCACCAGAAACAGAAATCACCTTCTGTGCAGGGTTCACGAGACTGGCTGCCATTGCCCAGGGCAAGCCCACACCCATGGTCTGCTGGCCATTTGTCATGAGAATCTGCCGCGCACGGAAAGCATGAAGATAGCGCGCAATCCATATATGGAAAGACCCCATATCAAGGCATAATGTAATATCCTGCTGGATGAATGTCTCCAGGACTCTGACAATCTCAAGAGGATGTAACATCCCTTCTTTATGACTTTTGGCTGATGCAAAACTCTGTTTTAAATCAGCCCGGTAATCTTCAAGAATTTTTGCGATATCTGACGTCAGGCCAATTTTACCAACTTTACGTTCCAGATGAGCAAGTGTCAGAGCAATATCACCAATCAACTCGCAAGAAGGTGCGTAAGCTTTATCAATTTGCGCTGGTACTACATCAACATTAATAAGGGGTCGGTCTGTTTTCAGATTCCACAAAATCGGATCATACTCGATCGGATTATAGCCAATCGCAAGAACAAGATCAGCTTCGTTCAGAAGGTGATCGCCATGCTGATTATGAAATAGCCCAATGCGACCGCCAAATTGTGGTAGCAATTTATGCGAGATTGCCCCCGCTGCCTGATAAGAGCCAACAACAGCAAGGCCAGTATGAGTAACAAACTGCCTTACAGCATCTGCATTTTCAGGTGTGCTGGCAAGCATACCAAGAAGAATAACTGGTTTTTTCGCTTTCTTCAGAGCCAGTGCCGCTTCATTGATATAATCATCAGGAGCCGGACCACTTTTGGGAGCTGCGCATTTTGCCAAGACCTCATAAGGTGCCTGTAGATTCAAAACATCCATAGGAACACTGACAAAAGATGCACCAGGCCGCCCTGATTCAGCTGCACGCAAGGCATTTGTGATAATTTCAGAGGTCGCCGCTGGTGCTCCAATCTCGACACTATATTTCGTGACAGGGCGAAGCATGCTGACTGTATCCATGCTCTGATGCGTCAGTTTGACAAGATCAGCACGCCCCACAGCCCCACCAATTGCGAGCATAGGGTCACCTTCAGATGTCGCCGTAGCCAGACCTGTTGTCAGATTGGAAACACCAGGACCTGAAGTCACCAATGAAATGCCCGCTTTCCCTGTAATTCTCCCGATCCCGGCAGCCATAAAAGCTGCATTCTGTTCATGCCGGACCGCAATCGTTTCGATAGAAGAATCTTCTAATGCCTCAAATAGACGGTCAATCTTGGCACCAGGAATTCCAAAAACATGTTTGGTTCCGTGCGCTTCAAGATTACGTACAATCAGTTCAGCCGTGGTCTGTTCAGCCAAAGCTTTCTCTTTCTGTGTCATGATATCCTTGGAAAATATTTAAAAATCGAGGAAATAAGGTCCGAAAAAACGTAAGGAACGCCTTAACTACCCTCCTTCGGCAACCCTGATTGAATCACTTAATCCTTCGGGAGACAGATCAGCCTCAGCAAATTCTTTTGTACGGGGAAGCTCTATTTCCAGGTCCGAAATACTCGCGACCTCAAGCTTGCCGCGCTTTACAATATAATCTGTTACATGACCGCCATGTTTGGCATCATCACTCAATATGTGCAGATGATACCCCGCAACATTGACACCCTGCATGAAATGAGGCGTACGGAAGCCCAGCATCTGTCCTGAAATATTATTCATCGTAAATGTAGGCTGCCTTGCTACAACATCCAGCATATGGGGATAGGGTCTGCATTGGCAAAAAACCGTACGCGTATCCACAACCTCAAACTCACCTGTAAACCTTACAGCTCCAAACAGGTTCGGATTACCGATCAGACCATCAACGATTTCCTCAAACTCCTCTTTATTATGAGGCTTATCAAGTTCGATTATTTTTTCTGGTTCAAAAAAAGTCACACAGGCAAAAGGCGTTTTCAGACCACCATGCGCTTCTGAGGCAATTCCTTCAGAGCGGAACTGTTTTACAACACCATCTGCAACAATCATTTCTCCATCCAGCGCATTGAATGTGCCAAGGCCGAAATCACCATGTTGCAATAAATCATTAAGCGTCGTCTCACCGTCATAAACGGCATCAAGTAAAGCTGACATTGTTGAGGTCTGATAAAGGCGGTTCGTCTTACGAGGGCCTTCCGCCTTCTTAACAAGCTGTTCGGTCATATACTCTCCCATTCCCGAATACGGAATTGAAGATATTACGCATCGAAGCCTATTTCAAATATATAGTTTTAACTATATGTATATATAATATATATGCTATTTTCTGCTATATAAAAAATATATGCTTTTAACCCCTAAAGAAATTTTATTACTACAACACTGAAATACAGTGAAAAATCATGAGATAGGCGAAGATGGATATTCGACACTTCCAATATTTTACCGCTGTTGCCGATGCTGGGAGTATCACCCTGGCCGCCAAAATGCTGTCCATGGAGCAACCTCCTCTCAGCCAACAGTTACGCAAAATGGAAGAAACGCTCGGTGTTACGCTTTTTATCCGCCAGACACGAGGCGTCACACTGACTGAAGCAGGGCAGATGCTTCTTCCTCAGGCACGCCTTATCCTTGAACTGAAGCAGCAATTCATCGAAAATGCCCAGAGTCTTGCTGAAGGAAAAAAGGGAAGGCTGCGGATTGGATTGGCTGGTTCTGTCCCTCTTCTGCCGGCTATTCCTTTTGCCATCCGTCAATTCAGAACAATGTCACCAGATGTTGTTCTGTCTCTTGAAGAAAGCAATACCCCCGCATTATGCGCGTCACTTCTTAATTATCAGCTTGATATTGCTGTCGTCCGTCCACCTGTAACGGACCCGGATCTGATTGAAGTTATTCCTCTACTCAAGGAGCCTACACTAGTGGCTTTACCTAGTGGCCACCCTCTTTCAGGAAAAACAAAAATCCGGCTTAATGAAATTGAAGAAGATCCCCTCATTATTTTCCCCCGTGAATTAGGACCTGGATTTTACGATTCCATATTGGCAGCTTACCAGCTTGCAGGTGCAACACCTCCTTTAGGGCAGCAGGCCCCGCAGATTGCCGGAACAATTCCCCTTGTTGCAGCAGGATTAGGTGTTTCAGTCGTTCCTGAATCGCTCAAGCAGCTTCATACTGAAGGAATCACCTATCACGAGATTGAGGAACCTGCGCCTTATTCCAACCTGGCCATTGCCATGCGCAAATCAGCAAACAGTCCTTTAATGCAGGATTTCTGTAATTTACTTAAAAAAGTCTGCCAGTCTTCTGCAGAAAAGTAATTCCGTAACTTTTTTGACTCCAATAAAAAAGCTCCGTTTAAGCAGGATAGACCCTGCCAAAACGGAGCATTAAGAGGCAATCTGGTTTAAATAATTATTTATTTACATACCCAGAGCGCGACGATAAATATCGAGAAGCGTTTCCTGCTCTTCAATCTCTGCTGGCTCTTGTTTACGCTGTCTGATGATCTGTTTGATGACTTTAACATCAAAGCCGGCTGACTTCGCTTCAGCAAAGATATCCCTTATATCACCGCCCAGAGCTTTACGTTCTTCCTCAAGTCTCTCAACACGTTCAATGATAGAACGCAAGCGATCAGCGGCAATGCCTCCTGTTGTTGCAGTTTCTGACTCCATTAGCCTTTGATCCTCTTTCATTTTACGATTCTATATTACCGCTTTGCGGCTTATAGCGTCCCTTTTACCGGGTCAATAAATCTAACTCTGATCGAGCAAAAAAACACGTTTTTTCCATAAAACCCATGAGAAAAAAATTGAAAAAACGCTCTTTTTTTCATCTGTAAAGTAAAAGTTTTTTGAATAGTCATTTATACCTCTCAAACGCCCTCCATAACCCTTGTTCTCCTCTTGACAGAAATGAGCACTAGGCCGTTCTAGAAAGGTGGCAACAGATATTCTGAAATGCATTTTGATCTTTATAGGCGCGCCCTGCGCACAAACAGGAAAGGCTGTTATTCCTTATGACTGGTTCCCAGCAAACGGTCCCTTTTGATTATATCATTTTTGGCGCCACAGGCGACCTGACAATGCGCAAGCTGCTACCAAGTCTTTATAACCAGCTTCGCCTCGGTCACATTCCTAGAAAAGCACGCATCATTGGTACAGCCCGCTCTGCAAATACACGCGAAGAATTCCAGGAACAGGCCCACCAAGCACTTGAGCGCTTCGTTCCAGATGCCAATAGAAGCGAAACCGTAATAAAGCATTTCATGGATATGCTGGATTATGTCCAGCTCGACGCCACAAAAAACAACAGTAACTGGGCTGAACTCACCGAAAAACTTGCCCAGTCCCCTTCAAACCAGGTCCGGGTATTTTATTATTCCACAGCGCCTCATCTTTTCGGGGAAATCAGTGAAAACCTTGCCAAACATAACCTGATTACGCCTCAGTCACGTGTCGTCATGGAAAAACCGATTGGTACTGACAGCCAATCAGCCAACAAAATCAATGATAGTGTCAGTCAATATTTCAAAGAACATCAGATCTATCGTATTGACCATTACCTTGGCAAAGAAACAGTACAAAACATCACGGCACTCCGCTTCGCTAATCCCATTATCAATGCCATATGGTCTCATGAATATATCCAGTCCATCCAGATCACTGCAGCAGAAACAGTGGGAGTAGAAGGACGCGCTGGCTATTATGACAAGTCAGGTGCTTTGCGTGACATGATCCAGAATCACCTACTGCAAATCCTGAGTCTCTGTGCCATGGAGGAACCCACAGCCCTTGACGCTGATGCCGTCAGAGATGCGAAGGTCGCCGTTCTCAAAGCATTACGGCCCATTACTGGCGATGCAATCCGGACAGAGACCTTGCGTGCCCAATATACAAAAGGTGGTATTGGCGACCAGCCCGTCTCTGGTTATCTTGATGAGCTGGGGCGCCCGAGCAATACAGAGACCTATGCAGCCTTACGGGCTTATGTTGAAACACCTCGCTGGAAAAATGTTCCCTTTTATATCCGCACCTTGAAGCGCTCCAAATTGAAAGTCAGCGAAGTTGTCATCACATTCAAGAAACGCGCTCACGGTCTTTTTGGCCATTTACCCAAGGCCAACAAACTCGTTATCCGTATCCAGCCCAATGAAGGCATTGACCTCACCATTAATGCCAAAAACCCTTCCTCACCTGGCTTCAGTTTTCAGGAGCTTGACCTGAGTGGCGCCTTTACCACAACCGATGGCTCTCTTATCCCCGACTCTTACGAGCGTTTAATGCTTGATGTCGTGCGTGAAAACCCAACACTTTTCATCCGCCGCGATGAAGTTGAAGCCGCTTGGGCATGGGTTGAACCAACTCTCAAAGCTTGGGCCGAAGATCAGGTCCCGATGGAACATTACGTTGCAGGTACCCGCGGCCCAACAGCCGCAAAGGCCTTTATCAACAAGACAGGAGATTTCTGGCACGAAAATATGAAAAATTAATCTCCGAATCTCTATATTCGGTCTTCATATTTTTTCAGAAAGGGGACAGATATAATGTCTCCTTTCTGTTTTCTGATGGATTTATCCTTTGACCCAAACACCTTCGCCCAAACGCCCCAGTCTTGCCTCTTTTTACAAAAACCGTTCTATCAAGCAGCATATTATAAGACGCCTCGTCATTATGATTCCGCTTATTCTGATCATGCTCTATATGGCAAAGAATGGCACTCTAGACGCAATTTATGACCAGTTTACCTTCAAGAAAGCTAGCTGGTTTGACAATAGTGCTTTGGTCGAACATCTACGAACGGTCATTACGCAGAAAAAACTCTCCCCTCTTCCCCGCAAATGCCTGGTTTTTGTTATTAATGGTGACATTACCAATAACGAACCAACGATCAATGTCCTGGGACGCCATGGGAATGGCTGCCCAGGCACGACAGCCTCTGCGGAAAATCTTTTTAATATCAAGGTTAATCGTCTAGCAGGTTATATCGCCACAGATGCCGGAACACCGGGTGATTTTCATCCACTCGCTACACAATAAATCCTGTTTACCGCTCTTGACCTGAGGACGTAAGGCAGGCACTCTCCGGCGCGCCAGATGGTCGGGTGATCGCTGGAGCTTCATGCTCTGGAGGAAAGTCCGGGCTCCACAGAAAAACGGTGCCGGCTAACAGCCGGCGAGGGTGACCTTAGGGAAAGTGCCACAGAAACGAGACTTCCTGCCGGCTTTTCAGTTTCTGAAAAGTGCAGGTAAAGATGAAACGGTGCGGTAAGAGCGCACCGCGCTTCTGGCAACAGAAGCGGTCATGGTAAACCCCACCGGGAGCAAAACCGAATAGGGACGGCTGACAAAATATGTCAGGGGTTTCTGCCTCGCCGTCCGGGTTGGTTGCGTGAGGCAGGTCGCAAGATCTGTCCTAGATGAATGATCACCTCTTCCACCTTTTGGTGAGAGAACAGAACCCGGCTTATAGACCATCTGGCCATTATACTTACACACATCCTTAAAGGACGAGAAATATCAGAAAATTACTTGATACGAAAAGATAAATGCTAATTTTTATTAAGTAAATTCACACATCAACTCTTCACCTAATAATACAAATTTTTTCCAGGATTTTTCTCTCAGTTAAAAATTAAGCGCGGTATTCCGCGCATTTTTTTTACATTTTTTTTGACGCCCATGCTTTCCCATGATATCCCAATAGATGCAGGAGACTCCCATAAGAACTTTATTCCTATGAAGAATCCTGGATTTTCAGGCTTCACAATGATCTTCGGTCATTAAGAGAGGAAAGGGGGCAGTGGTCGCAATGAGCATGTTTTTAGGCACTCATTGTAACCGTTTCGACGCCAAAGGACGCGTCTCCATTCCTGCGCCTTTTAGAATCGCGTTAAAAGAACAGGCTCACCCCGGTGATGCTCTCGTCATTCTACGCCCTTCTCATCTTCATCCCTGTATTGAAGGCTGGACAGCAGACGGCTTTGCCTCTCTGGCCGCTCCTTTGGATGAATATGATCCTTTTTCAGAAGAACATGAGGATCTTGCAGCCAGTCTCTACGCAGATGCTTACCCACTTGATAGCGATAAGGAAGGCCGCATCATTCTGCCTGATATTCTCAAACAGCACGCAGGCCTTGACAAAGAAGTCACCTTTATGGGGCTTGGGAAAATTTTTCAGATATGGACCCCTGAAGCCGCTCTCGAACGACGCCTACAGGCCCGTCAGAAAGCAAAAGCGCTAAGTGCTTTAAAGTCTTCTTCCCTCCTCTCTTCTAAAGAAGGAGAACGGTCATGACTGAAGGTCATTTCCCTGTCATGCTGCCGGAAGTTCTTCGAGCTCTTAATATCAAAGAAAATGGTCGCTACCTTGACGGGACATTTGGTGGCGGTGGCTATAGCCGGGCCATTCTTTCAACAGCCGACGTCACGCTTCATGCCATTGACCGTGACCCGGATGCCATCACTCGTGGGCAGGCTCTCATTAAGGATTTCCCAGGCAAAGTGCATCTTCATCACGGCACTTTTGGCTCCATGGACAAATTACTGTCTCATGAAGCCCTCTTTGATGGAATTGTACTTGATTTAGGGGTTTCATCCTATCAGCTTGATGAAGCAGAGAGAGGATTTTCTTTCCGTTTCGATGCTGCTCTGGACATGCGCATGAGCGCGCAGGGACGCTCTGCTGCTGATTTTGTAAATCAGGAAAGCGAGCAGACACTTGCAGACATTTTCTATCATTATGGTGAGGAAAGAAAAGCACGCTCTATAGCGCGCGCTATTGTCAAAGCCAGAGCGGAAGCCCCTATTACCACCACATTTGCCCTTGCAGACATAATCCGCAGCTGCGTCCCCCGCGAGCGGCCGGGTTTTGACCCCGCTACAAGGAGCTTTCAGGCTTTGCGCATAGCTGTGAATGATGAACTTGGAGAAATTGAGCGAGCACTTGAAATTGCTCCTCAGAAACTTGCTCCCAATGGTGTCTTTGTTGTTGTTACGTTCCACTCCCTTGAAGACAGGCTGGTAAAACGCTCAATGGCGCGATTGAGCGGCCGTATGGAACAGAACTCACGCTATCTTCCTGTAAAAGCAACCACTCAACAGAAAGAATTTTCTCTTCTCTACTCACGCGCACTTCACCCCAGCGAAGAAGAAATCCGTCAGAACCCCCGTTCAAGAAGTGCGCATCTGAGAGCGCTACGCCGTCTTGATAATGCTGGAGCATTAGCATGATTAAACCTGTGACTTTCCTCTGTGCCCTCATGGCGGCTTTATCCGGTCTGTTTCTTTACACCAAGAAACATGACACTTTACTTCTTGATCAAAAAATCACGCAGATTGTCCATGATACCCGCAAGGTTCAGGAACAGACTGTCATGCTCCGTACGGAATGGGCACTTCTCAATCAGCCTGACAGGCTGGCAGCACTTTCTGGACGTTTTCTGCCCCAGCTGCAATCTGTACAACCCCGCCAATTTGTCAAAATGGACAAACTGGCTTCTGCCCTGCCTGCCATCAACCATAAAACAGTTCAGACTTTAATCGCGCAGAACACGCCTCAGCAGCATATTGTCCCAAATATAAATTCTCATGACGATGCAGAGTCTCATATACATCCGGCAGATAACGAAAAGTCAGATCATGTAATAGCACCTGTTATTGCTACTTCCGTTACTCCGGCTAATAATGATAATACCCATGTTGTCACCACGCCCAAAATCATTGCGCATGCTCCAGCGCACAAAATAGTGACGCTTGATCAGACCATTGCAATGATGACCCAACGTTCAAAGGAAAAAAGAACGCAAGAACGTGCTTTTCTTTCACATCAGCCTCTCAGGTCCGGAGTGAAGAAAAATGAACGTAAAACTACTGATCTTGACGATATAAACCCCTCCTCCAAGATTGAGGATATTTCATGGTCAGTCCCCCATGAGAAAACAGCTCATAAAAGTTCCTTGACGAAAGCAACTATAAAATCTGCCACAAATTTACAGGAAAGCCCCTTACCTCCCCCTGTTCCGCTGACGGACTAATATTGACAGCCCTTTTACCCTCCTTTTTAAGTCACAGCTTACACACCTTCGGCTGAAACGAAATTCATGGCAGAGCCTCCACGTCCTCCCGAGTTACCTGATCATTCTCCTGACGGAACTTCTGAGAATTATTCAGGAAGTCGCGGGGAAGGTCGGCAGAATAAAAATGGGAAAGAGACAAAAAAAACTGCGTCCAAACCAAAAAAGAAAAAAAACAGACAGACGCCCGAAGAGCAGCGTCAAGGAAGGCTTGTTTATGTTGGACTAGGATTTCTGATCCTTTTTGGAGCAGTCAGTTTTAAAGCGATTTTGGCAACGATCCTCGCTCCTGTGCCGCCTTTACCAAACCAGATCGCAACAGCACTGCCTGATATCCCCAAGCCCGACCCCAAGGCATTAATGAGCGGTGGTTTTACACTTCCAAATGTAAAACGTGCCTCAATCACTGATCGTAATGGACAGCCATTAGCGCTTTCCCTACCAATGGTGCAAGTCTATGCCAACCCACGGGAAATTATTGATCCTGAAGACGTTGTCACAAAATTAAGTGCCATTATAAGCGATCTCGATAAGGATCTGATCCTCAAACGCCTCCACCAGAACAGGCAATTTGTCTATCTCTCCCGTGATATTACACCCTCTCAGGAACTTGCTATTAATAATCTGGGTATTCCTGGTCTTTATTTCGAAAATAGTGAAAAACGTCGTTACCCTCTAGGTAATATTGCAGCTCATATATTGGGCAGTGTTGATATTGACGACCATGGCATTGCTGGTGTGGAGCGCTATTTCGATAAGAGATTAATGAGTGACCCAACCCCTTTGCGTCTCTCCATTGATACGAGAGTGCAGGCAGCCATACGGGAAGAACTCTATAACGCGAAAGAACATTTCAGCGCTATTGGCGCCAGCGCCATTTTAATGGACGTGAGGACAGGCGAAATCCTCGCCATGGTCAGCCTTCCTGACTTTGACGCCAATGAATTTGCACATACGCCTGCCGATGCACGCTTCAACAGGGCCGTAACGGGTATGTATGAGCCCGGCTCCACTTTTAAACTGCAAACCGCGGCAATGGCTCTTCAACTCAATGTTGCCCATATTTGGGATCGCTTTTCAACAATTCCCATCCATGTTGGCCGGTTTAAGATTTCTGATCTGAAAACAGACCATTTTGCCCCTTGGCTCCCCCTGACCTCTGTTTTGGCTTATTCCTCCAATCCGGCATCAGCACATATCGCGCTTGACGTTGGAGCCAAAAGACAGAGAGAATGGCTAAAACAAATGGGGTTCCTTGATCGTGTGCCAGTTGAACTGCCCGAAGTTGGCCATCCCATCGTTCCTTCACAGCGTAATTGGGGATTAACGACTGTTATGACAGTCGGCTTCGGACATGGGGTGGCTGAATCACCTTTAGCAATTGTGCGAGGCACTGCAGCAGCCGGAAATGGCGGTTTTTTAATTACCCCCACACTTCTGGCACAACCTCATGATGAGAACACGGAACCGTCCCCCAAAGGTACGCGTGTCCTGTCACGGGAGAATGCTGATATATTACGCCGCATCCTGCGCCTTGACGTCACAAAGGGGACTGGACGCAACTCGGAAAGTCCTGGTTATTTTGTCGGTGGAAAAACTGGTACGGCTGAAAAAGTCGGCGCTCACGGCCAATATCTGAAACATGTCAATATTACAGCTTTTACTGGCCTGTTCCCTATGAATGACCCGCATTATGCACTTTATGTCATGCTTGACGCACCCAAACCAACAGCTGAAACACATGGCTGGGCGACGGCTGGCTGGATTGCTGCGCCAACATTTTCAAAAATCATCACACGCACAGCCCCAATGCTAGGACTTTTTCCTCCCCCTGCTGAGCAGATGGGAAAAATTGAACAGGAACTCGCTATCTCCCTTAACCCGCCTGTCCCCCGTGGTGCCCGCCCACTCGGCCCCGGCAATGACCCCGGTGAGCCACCCCCTCGCAAACACGCACTTCCGAAAGGTCATTAACCTTCTTCCTTTTTTTCTGTCAGGCTCCATCATGCTTTTATCTTCACTGCTACACCAAACAGGTCTCAATATCGACATTCCGCACGATGTGACAATCACATCCGTTGCGGCCGATAGTCGCTCTGTTCAGTCAGGCAGCCTTTTTGTTGCTCTTAAAGGCACTCAGCACGATGGAGCGTCTTATATTTCCCACGCGATTTTCAAAGGGGCCAGCGCCATCATCCGGCAGAAAGAACCCCATATAACAGAATTTGTCCAGCATAACGAAAATGGTCGATCAGTCCCGATGATCGCACTTGAAAACCCTGCCCGTTTTCTGGCCCTTTCAGCCATAGTACTCGCCGGTACCCCGCCAGAAACACTCATAGCCGTCACAGGCACGAACGGAAAAAGCAGCACGGTCGATTTTGTCAGACAGATTTGGCAGAAACAAAATCTGTCTGCTGCCAGTATCGGCACATTAGGCCTGATTACCGATGTCATTCTTCCGCCCCTTCCTCCCTTAACAACGCCTGACCCTGTCAGCCTGGCCAATGCATTGGCTGACCTCAAAAAAGCAGGCATTGATCATGTTGCATTGGAAGCTTCTTCACATGGCCTGATACAATCCCGCCTTGATGGTCTGACATTCAAAGCTGCGGGCTTTTCCAATCTCACACGCGATCATCTGGATTATCACGGCACGATCAGTGCTTATCGGGATGCAAAACTTCATCTTTTTAAAGCCTTGCTCGAAGAGGGAGGGATTGCAGCCTTTAATGCTGACATGGACCCAGAGACTGTCTCTGCCCTTCGCGCTATTGCCAGGGAACGTCATCTCAAAATACGTGATATCGGCCGCAATGCGCAGTTTCTTACCATAAGGGACGTGACACCAACTCCTACAGGACAAATTGTCTCTCTTACGTTTCTGGGCAAAACCCTACCACCTTTACAGATCCCGCTGGCAGGCGCTTTTCAGATAGAAAATGCTCTTATGGCAGCAACCCTTTGCTGGAAAGATGATCAGGACGCAACAGAAACCCTTTCTTTACTTACAGGGCTTAAAAATGTCCCAGGACGTTGCGAACTCGTTGCGAGCTTGCCGAATCAAGCCTGTGCTTACGTCGATTATGCCCATACGCCTGATGCACTGGAACATATTCTTCTTAGCCTGCGCGCTCATACAAAAGGAAAGCTCACACTTGTTTTTGGTGCTGGAGGAGACCGCGATAAAGGGAAACGCCCTCTTATGGGGCAAGTTGCTTCGCGTCTGGCTGATAGGATTATTATTACTGATGACAATCCTCGGCACGAAGACCCAGACCGCATCCGGCAGGAGATCAGACAGACCTGTCCCCAGGCAAGAGAAATCCCATCCCGGGCTGAAGCAATTTCTGAAGGACTTCGCTCACTTAGAAAAGACGATATTTTAATTATTGCAGGAAAAGGACATGAAAAAGGCCAGATTATCGGCGATGAAATTCACCCTTTTGATGACCGTGACATAACGCGTACTTTGGCAGAAGAAATTTGCTCATGAACACTTCCCATCCTTTATGGACCAGCTCTGAATTACGCGCTGCAACTCATGGCACACTCAGCGCAGAATTGAATATTACCGGTATTTCGATAGATACCCGTACTCTTCAGAAAGGCGATCTTTTTATCGCACTGATCGGTCATAATTCTGATGGGCATCGTTTTGCCAGACAAGCCCTGGAACAGGGAGCCGCGGCCGTTATGGTTCATGACAAGGATGCTTTGCAAGCCCAGAGCTTGCAAAATGATCCTCGCATTCTTCTGGTCACAGACACTATGAAAGCCCTTGAAAAGCTGGGACAATTTGCCAGAAACCGTTTTAGGGGCAAAGCAATCGCCGTTACTGGCAGCGTCGGTAAAACCACGACAAAAGAAATGCTGCGTCAGACTCTCCTCCCCCACGGCAAAGTCCACGCTTCCGTTGCTTCCTTTAATAATCACTGGGGCGTACCCTTAACATTGGCACGTCTGCCGCGTGATACTGATTTCTGCATTAGTGAGATCGGTATGAATCATATAGGTGAAATTACACCTCTTGCGGCACAAGTACAGCCTGATTGTGCGGTTATCACTGCAATTGGCACGGCCCATCTTGGCCTTATGGGAAGCCGCGAAGCGATTGCTCGTGAAAAAGCATCTCTGTTTGCAAGTCTTTCCCATCCTCACTCGGTCGCGCTCATGCCAGATGATACCGGCTATGATTCTATAATAAAGGCTTATCTTCCACCTTCTGCCCAATTATGGCTCTCTGGTTTTTCTAACAAAGCAGACATTCATATCATAAACCCTGTTCTCTCAGATTCCGGAAGCAAGTTTCAGATTCAATATAGTAATGAAACTTATAGCGTGCAGCTTTCTCTACCTGGGCTACATCATATTCGTAATGCTTCTTTAGCTTTAGGCTGTGTCGCTGCTCTCGGCTACCCTATGGCACCATCTGTTCTGGCACTCAAATCTTTCAGGGCTGATGAAGGACGCGGCGCGACCTACGTTATAGGCGATAACGTCACAATCATTGATGAAAGCTACAATGCCTCACCTGAAAGCATCAAAGCATCGCTTGAAACACTTTCCCTAAAACCGGCCTCCCGCCATATTGCTGCTTTAGGGGACATGCTTGAACTTGGTGAATTTTCCCGACAGGAGCATGAGGCCCTTGCCTCCGCAATCAAAAACAGCCAGACCCTCTGTTTTTGCTGTGGTACCCATATGAAAGCCTTGTTTGATTGTTTACCTGCAGCCCTGAAAGGCGGTTATGGAGAAACTTCAGAAGAGCTGGTTCCTCTTATGACCAAAATTCTGCGTTCAGGCGATGTCATCCTCGTAAAAGGAAGTCTGGGCAGCAAAATGAAAAAACTGATAGAGGGTCTGAAAACAATCCTTAACCCAATTGAAAAAACCTGAACCGAGTCCGAGTCTATGTTCTTTAATCTCATTGCTGCCCATAACCTGCACCATGGTGGTTTTTTCAACCTTTTTCATTACATTACCTTCCGGGCCGGCTGCGCGTGCCTGACAGCTCTTGTATTGTCCCTCTTTCTGGGACGGCCTTTCATTGCCCATCTCAAACGTATCCAGCGTGATGGCCAACCGATCAGGGCTGTTGGCCCTGAACGTCACATTCTTGAAAAAGCAGGGACGCCAACAATGGGAGGGATGTTAATTCTCTTCTGCCTGACTCTTTCAACGCTTTTATGGGCCGATTTGCATAATGGTTTTGTCTGGGCTGTTTTATTGACAACTTTAGCCTTTGGGGCTGTTGGTTTTGTTGATGATTACGAGAAACTCGCCCGTCATAATTCAACTGGTCTGAGCAAAAAAACACGTTTGGGATGTGAATTTCTGGTATCGCTCCTGGCCGGAATCTGGCTTCAGGCCCTTACACCTCCTGAAATACGCAATGCCTTGGCCTTTCCATTCGCCAAATCTCTCTTTTTACCTCTGGGATATGCGTTTCCACTTTTCGCCATGATTACGATCAGCGGATTTGGCAATGCCGTAAATCTCACAGATGGACTCGATGGACTGGCCACAGTCCCGGTGATCATTGCCGCGCTGGTATTTGCCCTGATTGCTTATATGGTCGGCAATCACATTTTTGCAGACTATCTGCAACTTCATTATATTCCTGGCACAGGAGAGCTTAGTGTTCTCTGCGCAGCACTCATTGGGGCTGCCCTGGGGTTTTTATGGTTTAATGCACCCCCTGCCGAGGTTTTTATGGGGGATACAGGCTCTCTGGCCCTTGGAGGTGCTCTGGGAAGCATTGCCGTTGCGATCAAGCATGAGCTTGTCCTTTGCATTGTAGGGGGATTATTTGTTGCTGAAACCCTATCTGTCATTATTCAGGTCTTCTGGTTCCGCAGAACGGGGAGACGCATTTTTCTGATGGCCCCTCTCCATCATCATTTTGAGAAAAAAGGCTGGCAAGAACCGAAAATTGTCGTACGCTTCTGGATCATAGCCTTTATATTGGGACTCTGTGGCTTGGCAACGTTGAAATTAAGATGACTGACCTTCCCCCCCGCCCTTTCCCCTCGAACCTGTTTGAGGGAAAGCAGTTCGCTGTCTGTGGACTTGGCCGTAATGGCAGTGCGGTTGTACGTACACTGCTCGCTATGGGCGCCAAGGTTCACGCCTGGGACGATCGGTCACCCCTTTTGGACACACATCCGAACCTGACACTTGCCCCTATTACTGATTTACGCGGTTTTGAGGCTCTGATCTTATCACCAGGAATCCCCCATCTCCTGCCACAACCGCACCCAACTGCCATTCTGGCACGTTCACAATCCATCCCCATCTTCTCTGATGCTGAAATTTTATGGCGTGCCGTGCGCGAAGCAGGCTCTCAGGCGCAATTCATTTCAGTGACCGGAACAAACGGAAAATCCACGACAACAGCGCTACTGACGCATATTTGCAAAGAAGCAGGACGTCCTGTTGCAGCTGGTGGGAATCTGGGAACCGCTGCTCTTGCTCTCCCCTTATTGGGAGATAACGGTATATACGTCATTGAAATGTCTTCTTACATGCTAGAGCGACTGGACAAATTTCACGCTCATTGCGCCATCTGGCTGAACATCACACCCGACCATCTTGAACGCCATGGCTCAATGCAGGGTTATATCGAAGCCAAGGCCCATGTTTTTGATCACATGGATGAGCATGACCTCGCCATCCTGGGAGAAGATGCTCCGTGGGTAAAAACCATCATGCCCCAGCTTAAAGAGCAAAATGTGCCAGTGGTCACACTCTCTGTTGATCATGCCTTTTCATCTGAAGAAGCCCCTAATCTGCCCGGCCTTCATAATGCCCAGAATATCATGGCTTCGAGAAAGGCGGCGCAGTTTCTGGGAATTCCTGATGACGTCATTTCCTCTGCAATCAAAAGTTTTGCAGGGCTGGATCATCGCCTCAAGACCGTAGCCATCATTGATAATATCCGCTTTATCAATGACAGCAAGGCAACGAACGCCGAGGCAGCCTCCCACGCCCTTCAGGCTTATGATAAAGTTATCTGGATTGCAGGCGGTATCGCCAAAACAGGTGGTATTGAAAGTCTTGTGCCTCTTTTCCCTCATATTGCCCATGCCTGCCTCATTGGTCAGGACAGCGATCTATTAGCTAAAACGCTAAAGTCCCATCAGGTAGAGTGTACATCATGTAAAACTCTTGAACCTGCCGTTCATGAGGCTTTCCGAATTGCCAAAGCTACTGGTATTCATACCATCCTCCTCTCTCCGGCATGTGCAAGTTTTGACCAGTTCCAGAGTTTTGAAGAGCGTGGCGCCCGTTTTGCCCATTATGTTCATACACTCGCTGCGACGTCCTGAGATCCATCCATGACATCATTAAGCCGCACAGATACGTCCCCTTATGCCCGTTGGTGGCGCAATATTGACCATGTAACCCTGACATGCGTCGGTATTCTCATGGCTCTGGGATATATCCTGATGCTGGCAGCAAGTCCCGCCGTGGCCCATCGTATTGGGGCTTCACGTAACATGTTTATCCTTAAACAAGTTATATTCCTGGCTATTGCAGGGCTTGTACTATTGTTCACGTCATCGCTAAGTCCACGCGCTATCCGTAGACTTGCAATAGGCGGTGGCATTATTGCTCTCGGGGCAACATTCATGACACTTGTCCATGGAATGGAAATCAAAGGTGCCAGACGCTGGATTGCCTTACCTGTTATGTCTGTTCAGCCTTCAGAATTTTTGAAGCCATTTTTTGCAATTGTGACTGGATGGCTCCTAAGTTTACGTCATCAGATCAAACTTCCCAACGGTTTTCAATTTCCGGGAAGGCTAGCTGCTTTTCTGGTTTTTTTGCTCATTGCTGTTTTGCTACAGGCTCAGCCTGATATCGGAATGCTTTCAGTTATTACCGCTGTTTTTGCCATACAGCTTTTCATTGATGGCCTGCCGATCGTCTTCTTTCTTGGTCTCGTCGGAGCCATGCTGGGTGCCTTTGGTGTCGCTTATGTAAAATTTTCTCATGTGCGTTCCCGTGTTGAACGGTTTTTACACCCTGACGTTGGTGACCACTATCAGATCGATACCTCTTTAAGAGCCTTTGGCAATGGTGGTCTCCTTGGGCGTGGTCCAGGAGAGGGGCATGTCAAGGATCTGCTTCCAGATGCCCATGCTGACTTTATCTTCGCCGTTGCTGGAGAAGAATATGGCCTGCTTCTTTGCCTTTTTATTATCGCTGTTTATGTTGTCATCGTCATCAGGACCTTACTGCGCCTGACACGTGACAAAGACCCCTATATCATCCTTTCAACCAGCGGCCTCATTGCAGGGTTCGGTCTTCAGGCTTTTATTAATATGGGCTCAACACTCCATCTGATCCCGACAAAAGGCATGACCTTACCACTGATTTCATATGGAGGGAGTTCAGCTGTATCAATAGCCCTGACATTGGGAATGGTCCTGGCACTGACGCGTCACCGTGTTGACCCGGGGCTTTTCGCCCCGCCATCAGCAACAACGCCTGTTTCTTCCATTTCACTGAGACTTGAGTCTTCCAGTTCAAAGGTTCGCTAGCATGAAAGCTCCTATCATTATCGCGGCAGGTGGAACAGGTGGTCATTTCTTTCCTGCTGAAGCTTTGGCAAGCTGTCTTCTTCAAAGAGGACATGAGATTGTCCTGATGACAGATAGCCGTAACACGCACCGCAAAATTGGTGCTTTCGCGACATCACGCCAATATGTGCTTCCAGGTTCCGGCGTTGCAGGAAAGTCCTATAAAGCCAAGATAGAAGGTATTTTTTCCCTTTTGAAAGGAACCTATAAGGCAAGGACCCTTATCAAAACGATAAAACCTGCCGCTGTCATTGGATTTGGCGGTTATCCATCGATCCCTCCTCTGTTAAGCAGTAGCTTCTTTCCCCGCAAAAAGCGCCCTGTCATCATTATCCATGAAGGGAATGCTGTTTTGGGAAAGGCCAATGCCTTACTCGCCCATTTTGCCACGGCTATTGCCACATCCTATAAAAATGTCGCCCGCTTGCCCCTGAAAGCAAATGTCACACTAACCGGAATGCCCGTTCGCGCTGAAATAGAAGCTTTGGCTACGCAGCCTTATTCTCCACCCGAACAGAATGGAGACAGCCCTCTGGAGTTGCTTATCTGGGGCGGATCACTTGGAGCACAGATTTTCAGCCAGGTTGTACCTGATGCCCTGATTGCCTTGCCTGAAACATTCAGAAAACGCCTTCACATCACACAACAGCTCAAAGAGGAACTCATCCCCGCCCTGCAAACCCGTTACAGCAATGCAGGTATTAAAGCGGATTTACGCCCCTTTATCCAAAATGTTGCCCCTGTTTTGGAAAAAGCGCATCTCGTCATCGGACGCGCTGGAGGCTCTTCCATCGCAGAACTTACCATGGCAGGAAAACCTGTTATCATGGTTCCCCTTCCCATTGCAGCTTCAGATGAACAGGGCGCAAATGCCAAAGCTCTTGAAGATGCTGGTGCAGGATGGATGATCCGTCAGAAAGATTTCACTATCGAAACCCTGACAGGCAAACTCACAGAACTTTTCACCCATCCTGAACTCCTAACCCAGGCTGCTCAGGCCTCTGCAAGCCTCCGCCATAAAAATGCGGCGGAGAAACTGGCTGACCTGATCGAAAAACACATTTCCTGATGCTTTCTTTTATCTGTTATTCCTGGAGACTAATCCTATGCGCGCCCTACCTCTGAATATCGGAACACTCCATTTTGTCGGGATTGGCGGTATCGGCATGTCCGGTATCGCTGAAGTGTTGCATATGCTGGGGTACAAGGTGCAAGGCTCAGACCTCAGTGAAAACAGCAATGTCCAGCGCCTACGCAAAATTGGTATTCCCGTTTTTATTGGCCATGATGCTGATAATCTGAATGATGCACAGGTTGTCGTTATTTCCACGGCAGTCAAAAGGGATAATCCTGAAGTTGTAGCAGCGCGCTCGCGTCTGATTCCCGTTGTCCGTCGGGCTGAAATGCTGGCTGAACTTATGAGGCTGCGTTGGGCAATTGCCATAGGAGGAACACACGGTAAGACCACCACAACCAGTCTTGTCTCCTGCGTGCTTGAACAGGCATCTCTGGACCCGACCGTTATTAATGGCGGTATTATTGAGGCTTACGGCACGAATACACGCATGGGGTCAGGAGACTGGATGGTTGTTGAAGCCGATGAAAGTGACGGTTCTTTCCTGCGCCTTCCCGCCGTCATTGCCGTTGTGACCAATATGGACCCAGAGCACCTTGACCATTGGGGAACAGACGAAGCGATGGAGGCAGGCTATCGCCAGTTTGTCTCCAATATCCCTTTTTATGGCTTTGCGGTGCTTTGTGTGGATCATCCACGCGTGCAACAAATGATCCCCCAACTTTCTGATCATCGTGTGGTTACATACGGCTTCAGTCCTCAAGCAGATATCCGGGCAGAAAATATCATCATGAGTCCGCAAGGCGCCCGCTTTGACGTCATCATCGCCAACCGTGCACAGAATAGTACACGCAAAGCAGGGCCCTTTACCCTGCCGATGTTTGGCAACCACAATATTCTCAATGCACTCGCAGCGATAGCCGTTGCCAGTGAAATGGAAATTTCCGACGATGTTATCGCAGAAGCACTGGCTGGATTTCGTGGTGTCAAAAGACGTTTCACCCGAACGGGCACATGGAATAATATTACGATTATTGATGATTATGGCCATCATCCCGTCGAGATTGCTGCTGTTCTAAAAGCAGCACGTCAGGCAGGCGCAGGACATGTGATCGCGGTTGTGCAACCTCACCGTTATTCAAGAGTTAAAGACCTGTTTAACGAATTTTGTGGCTGTATGAATGATGCTGATATCGTGATTATCAGTGATATTTATGCCGCTGGAGAGGAACCTCTTGAAAATATTACAAAGGAGGCACTGGTTCAGGGCTTACGGGATCATGGCCACCGCAATGTCATCAGCCTCTCATCACCTGATGATCTTCCAGCCCTTATCAAGGAGAATGCACAACCTGGTGACTATGTTATTTGTCTGGGCGCCGGGAATATTACACAATGGGCACAACAACTTCCGCAAAAACTGGCTGATGCCTCTTAAAGAATTATTATAGACCTTAATTCATGTCCCAGAATTTTATTCCTCCTTCTGTCCGTGGTCGTTTCCTGAGCAATGTTCCTCTGGGGCCACGCACCTGGTTTCGTTGTGGCGGTCCGGCTGACTGGTTCTTCATTCCCGAAGATGAAGAAGATCTGGCTCATTTCCTTGCCCAATGTCCCCCAGATATTCCACGGACCATTCTGGGAGCCTGCTCCAATATTATTATTCGTGATGGAGGCATTGAGGGCGTCGTCATAAAATTGGCTGGTAATTTCGCCCATATCGAAGAAGATCATGATGGCCTCATCATTGGAGCTGCTGCATTAGATGTTACAGTCGCAGAAAAAGCTGCCTCTCTCGGACTGGGAGGGCTGGAATTCCTGGCAGGTATTCCTGGTTCACTGGGAGGGGCTGTTGCCATGAATGCCGGTGCTTATGGCGGCGAAATTACCGATTGCCTTGAGTGGATCGAAGGACTTGATCAAAAGGGGCATGCAGCAAGATTACAAGCAGACGCCCTGCATATGAGCTATCGTCATAGCGAACTTCCTGAAGGATTTATCGTCACGCGGGTACGTCTGAAAACACAAAAATCTGCCCCTGACACCATCCGTCAGAAGATTTCTGAAATCCGTTCTGCCCGTGAAGCAAGCCAGCCTTTGAGAACACGTACAGGAGGATCAACATTTCGCAATCCTGAAGGGCATAAAGCCTGGTCTCTGATCGACGAAGCAGGATGTAGGGGATTACGCATCGGAGATGCCCAAATGAGTGAGAAACATTGTAATTTCATGCTCAATCTCGGACATGCCAGCAGCGAAGATCTTGAAACACTTGGTGAAACAGTGAGAAAAAAAGTATTTGATCAAACAGCCATTCTCTTGCAATGGGAGATCAAACGCCTTGGCCTTACAGCTTCAGAGCGTAAGGCAAAATCTTTTCATACAGCTCCTGTTGCGGATTGATCTCCATGAATCATGTCACACAAAGTGAAAAAACTGATCATCCTCTAAAAATCAGCGTCTTGATGGGGGGAACCTCCAGCGAAAGAAACGTTAGTCTTTCAAGTGGCAAGTCCGTTGCACAGGCTTTGTCTTCGCTTGGTCATAAAGTCCAGCCTCTTGACGTTAATACTGACCTTGAACAGACCATTCACGCACTCAGGATTTATCATCCTGATGTGGTTTTTAATGCCCTTCATGGCCCAGGTGGAGAGGACGGAACCATTCAGGGCGTACTGCACTGGCTGGGACTTCCTTATACACATTCTGATGTTCAGAGTTCAGCCATGGCCATGAACAAAGCGACAAGCCGAATTATTTTTGAAGCTCACAACCTGCCAGTCGCCAAAGGTCTGGTCATATCTCCAGAAGAACTGGCAGAATCTGACCCACTACCACGCCCTTATGTGATCAAACCCCTCCTGGAAGGTTCCTCTGTAGGCGTTACGATTTTACAACCAGGAGACCCAAGGCGCCCTGAAATTGCATCCTCCTGGCGTTACGGCAAGGAAATTCTTGTAGAAGACTATATCCCTGGGCAGGAACTTACAGTCGGTGTCATGCGTGATACACCACTTGCAGTGACGGAAATTCTACCACTTTCTGGAGATTTTTATGATTTTGGTGCCAAATACCAATCTGGCGGCTCACGTCATATCGTTCCCGCAACGCTTCCCACTTCTTTAACCGACCATTTATGTAATCTTGCCGTCAAAGCACATAAAGCCTTGGGATGCACGGGAGCCAGCCGGACCGACTTCCGTTATGATAAGGAAACTGATCATATGGTAATCCTGGAGGTCAATACGCAACCCGGCATGACCCCCACTTCATTACTCCCTGAACAGGCAGCCTATCGTGGACTTTCTTATGCACGGCTCTGTGACTGGATCGTCAAGGAAGCGCTTTCACTCAATAGCTCCAGCGTTTCCGCTCTCCTCACTTTACCGCAGGGAAGCTGAGCCTCTTTCATGTACGCTGGCCCCCCTCCCCCAGAAAAAAACAGACGGCCCATTGAGGGAGACAGGCCATCTCGTCTGTCTCTTTTCTGGCAGCGTCACAGAACGGGGTTAGGGCGCTTTTTTTTCCTCATCATGATTCTCGGAATTTCAACTGGCGGGGGCTGGACGCTCTATAACATGCTCTCTGATTCCCAGATGGAAACCATCAGACGAAACCTGGAATCACTCGACCCACTTAAAATAAAAAAAATCACAATTACAGGGGCCCATCTTACTGACAAAGCCACAATCATGGCTCAGCTTAATACAGATATAGGCCATAATCTGTTTGGATTTTCCGTTGAAGATGCACGACAGAAACTAAATAAATTACCTTTCATTGAACATTCTATCGTAGAAAGGCACCTGCCTGATACAATCATCATTACAGTACAGGAACGTATACCGGCTGCTATCTGGCAAACACATGGACATTTTGTACTGATTAATGAGGCAGGCAAGCCAGTTTCAGAACAACAATTTACGACCGCTGATTCTGAAATCTTCCGCAAACTACCACTTGTTGTGGGCGAAGGCGCTAACGAAAATGCAGCCCCACTCATTGAAGCACTTAAACACACTCCAGAAATTGCCAAACACACTCTGGCTCTGGTCCGTATAGGAAATAGACGCTGGAATATGATGATGCGTAATGGTACACTCATTCTGCTTCCTGAAAATGCTGAGGATGCAGCCCTGCAACGTCTTCAGAGTTATCAGCAAAATTTTCACCTTCTGGAACGCCCTTTATCGGCCATTGATATGCGACTCCCTGACAGAATGGTCATTCACCTTCCACCAGCGCCAGAGCCAGAGCCTGCCATTACGCCAGAAACAGAGTCTGTTGCTCCCTCTTTGCCTAATAAAGCCGCTACTTCACCTGGAACAAATTCTTCATTAAAGAGCAAAAGCCTTCCGCCCCCTTCTCCCGGCCCTGCTGGAAAACATCCCTGATGTCTTCACTGCCCTCGCAACAAACGAAAGAAGCGCTCTTTCTTCCCTCAACAGGAAGAGAGAGCAAAGCAGTTCTCCCTATTCTACCCACAGAAAAACGCCCTGGGTTTGAATGGCGTCCTGGCATTAAAGCTGTATTAGACATTGGGTCGACAAAAACGACCTGCCTCATCGGCAGAGGACTGCAAAATGGTACACTCCAGGTTCTTGGGTGGGGCTGGCGACGCTCAGAAGGCGTACAATCTGGGGCTATTGTCGATACCAGACAGGCTGAAGCTGTTATCCGTGCGACAGTAGGTGATGCTGAGAAACAAACAGGGCGCCATATTGATGACTTGATTGTCAACCTTTCCGGCGGCAATCCCATGAGTCTTCATACAGATGTTTCCACAGTAATCGGTAATCGCGAAGTTGTGGAAAATGATGTCCATAACCTGATGGAAGATGCCCGTTTTTCTGCCCAACGGGAGGGACGTGAAATCATCCATACCCTCCCATTGGGCTTTAATGTGGATGAAACACATGCAGTACCCAACCCTTGCGGACATTTATGTCAAAATCTGCTAGGCAAATTCCATATTATTGATGCCAATACCAGCACCTTGCGGACACTTAGTACTGTCTTAAACAAAGCGGAATTACGCCTGTCAGGTCTTGTTTCCAGCCCCTTTGCCGCCGGGCTTTCAGTTTTGGATCATGATGAACGTGACCTGGGGGTTACGGTTATTGAGATGGGTGCAGGCACAACATCTCTCGGCATTTTCTCTCACGGGAAGTTACTCCATACTGCCCAGTTGCGCATTGGTGGTCATCACATTACCCGTGATATTGCCTCAGCCCTCAATGTGCATACAGATACCGCTGAATGGCTCAAGACCATGCATGGTGCAGCCCAATATCTCTCTGAAAATGAAGATTACACCATCCGCCTTCCCACAGGGCAGGATCGTACGGCTGAACGTATTTCCAGAGCCAGATTGATTGGAATTATCGCACCACGCGTTGAAGAAACATTGGAAATGACGCGACATGCCCTTGATAGTGCAGGTCTGGGACAATTGGCTGAAGGGCGGATTGTCCTGACAGGTGGCGCTTCACTTCTGACTGATATTGGCCCTGTTGCTGCCCGCATTTTTGGCCGACAATTACGCCTGGGACAGCCCATCAATGTACAAAACCTGCCCGAAAGCTCGGCAATCTCTGCTGGATTTTCCACAGCTTCTGGCCTATTAGCCTGGGCTTTGGGAGCTGATACACAATTTTCTATGGCAGAAAGCAGTTTACAAGGACGAAACTGGATGAGACGTCTTGTTAATTTCATCGGCAGGCATGTATAATTCCCTGCCTCATGACTGAATCGTCCTAACTGAATTGCTCAGTCATTCTGTTTTTTACCGTTCGGAGCCGCACATATGACACTGAACCTGACCCCAACAACACCTGGTGTGAGTGTAGTCAGCCCTCCACGTATTACGGTAGTAGGTGTTGGCGGTGGCGGCGGGAATGCTGTCGATAATATGATCTCTACGGACCTCAAAAGCGTAGAGTTTGTCGTTGCCAATACTGATGCACAGCAGCTGGCCAATTCACACGCTGATGTCCGCCTTCAATTAGGCCCTACCCTGACACGTGGTCTAGGAGCAGGTGCCAAACCCGAAATTGGCCGTAAATCTGCTGAGGAAGTTGAAGAAGAAATCCGTCAACATCTGACAGGCTCCGACCTCGTTTTCATTACAGCGGGAATGGGTGGTGGCACCGGTACAGGTGCAGCTCCCGTCATTGCCCGTATCGCCCGTGAAAATGGTGCCCTGACAATCGGCGTGGTTTCCAAGCCCTTTCAGTTTGAGGGAATGAGGCGCTGCCGCTCTGCTGATGCCGGCATTGCTGAGCTACAGAAACATGTTGATACATTGATCGTCATCCCCAATCAGAATCTTTTCAGCTGTGCGACACAGACGACGACACTGATTGATGCCTTCAAAATGGCAGATGACGTACTCTATCAGGGTGTCAGAAGCATTACCGACCTTATGGTCGTCCCTGGCAAGATCAATCTGGACTTTGCCGACGTCAAAACCGTCATGGGGGAAATGGGCAAAGCCATGATGGGCACAGGAGTCGCCCAAAGTAGTGTAGATGGCCAGGACTGGGCTACTCTCGCAGCTGAACGAGCCATTTCTAATCCTCTTCTGGAAGAAACGTCCATCCGTGGTGCACGCGGCCTACTGATCAATGTCACAGGGGGGCCTGATCTCGGGCTTCATGATTATACCAATGTAATGGAACGTATCCGTGAAGAAGCCCACGAAGATGCCGAAATCATCGGTGGTCTACTTGTGCGCGAAGAAATGAGCGGGACGATCCAGGTCTCGGTTGTTGCGACTGGTATTGCGTCACGTGATGAAATCAACAGCTTCCAGCCTCCCCCTCATACAACCCCAGTCGCTGAAGAGTTACCTCAAGCTGAACAGCAATCATCACAAGCAGTAGAACCAAAGCCTGAAGAAGCGCCAGTCATTACGCCACAAACACGTATGGAAGAAGCCCCTGCCGCTGCTTACACTTCAGCACCCCAGCCATTATCCAGACCAGCTGAGACAGCGCCTCGTTACGCTGAAGAGCCTGATCAAAATGAGGGGGGGGGCGGTTTCTTCAGCCGTTTCTTCCGTAGTCGACCTGCTGCCGCTGATCAGAGAGGGCAGCGTTCTACACCTTTTGTAGGTTCACAACAGAGAGCTGAGTCCTCCCGGAATTATGATGCTCCTCCTTCACACCCACAACAGAAACAGGACGAGCAGACAGATGATTCAAACCTGGATATTCCGGCTTATTTAAGGCGTCCCCAGAAATAAGGTTTACCCACAAAATATCTTTAAAGATGACGATTTCGCTTCAGGCCACCCCGAGCCTGAAGCGATGAGGTCCGTAACCGTGTTCATTATCGGGAAGCACTATAATGAGGCACCCCCCCTTTGGAAGGGATTTTGAAAGTGACACAACAAAACGAACCAACCTCTTCATCCAGTAAGAATAATTTAAAAACCTCCCAGGCTCAGACGACGCTCAAAAAAGAAATTTTCTGCTGCGGCATCGGGCTTCATACCGGCAGAGAAATTACCTTAAAACTTCTTCCTCAGCCTGCCGATAGTGGAATCCTCTTTCAGAGAACTGACCTCACCCACACGAAGCCTTTCCGCCTCACCCCCGAAAGCCTGCAAGAAGCCCAGCTCGCAACGGTCATAGCATCACCTTCTGAACCAGACGTTCGTATCTCCACGATTGAACATCTTATGGCAGCGCTTCACGCACTCGCTATTGATAATATTCTCATTCAGCTTGACGGTCCTGAAATTCCAATCTTTGACGGAAGTGCCCAGGATTTTGTTTTTTTACTTGGATGTGCGGGACAGCAGGAACTCCCTGCGCCCCGACATTTTATCAAAATCCTCCAAACTGTGAGTGTTCAAGGCAAAGAGGGAGCTTTTGCATCTCTCCAGCCTCGAAAGAAGCAAAAATTTTCTCTTAAGCTTGCAATAGATTTCAAAGAAAAAATCATCGGTTCAGGAAAGATAGATTTCACTCTGACCCAGAATGACTTCCTCAAAAATATCGCCTTCAGCCGTACTTTCGTTAATTATAATGACATTGAGAATTTGCAAAAACAGGGACTCGCACTAGGTGGGTCTTTAAAAAATGCTCTCGTCGTAGAAAATGATCATATTCTCAATCCTGAAGGATTACGATGTGAAGACGAGTTTATTCGTCATAAACTACTGGATACTATTGGAGATTGTTACTGTTTCGGCTATCAAATTATAGGAAAATTTGAAGGGTTCAAATCTGGTCACGCCCTAAATAACCAGCTTATAAAAACCTTAGCAAAACAAAAAGAAACATGGCAGCTCGTTTCCTGAAAATGAACTCTTGAGTTTTGGAAGGTCATTATTCTAAAGATAAAGGCGTTTTTATAATGACCAAGTACCTCTTCCTCCTGTTACCTTCCATGCTATAAGGCAGTTATGGTTAGCATCATCAAGCATTACGCTGTAAAAACCCGTTCCTCCCGCGCCCTGACTCTTGGTTTAAGTGGTCTGATGGGGCTTGCATTGCTCAGCGGCTGTGCCGATGATGCAGATAAACGCGTGCCAAGAACGACTGATGCCGAGACCCTCTATAATTACGGCGTGGATTCCCTTCATGGAGGCGATTACAAACTAGCCAGTGCAGAGTTCGAGTCGCTTCAGCAGAACTTCCCTTATTCAGGGTATACTGGGAATGCGGAATTGCTTGAGGGCTATGCCTATTACCTTCAGGGTGAATATGAGCTGTCAGTCCAGCAGCTTGAACGCTACCTCCAGCTTCACCCCACCAGTCCCGATGCTGCCTATGCCTATTATTTGCGAGGTCTCTGCTATTATGAGCAGATCGGGATTGTCTCACGTGACCAGCTTGGCACGATTGAGGCCATGGACGCCCTTCAGGAAGTCGTAACACGCTTCCCGCAAAGCTCTTATGCCCGTGATGCCCAACTTAAAATTGATCTCTGCCGTGACCATTTAGCCGGTAAGGAAATGCTGGTCGGACGTTTTTATGAACGTGAAAAAGATTATCAGGCAGCCCTTGGTCGTTATCAACGCGTTGTGCAGGACTTCCAGACAACGAACCATGTCCCAGAAGCTATGGAACGTATCGTTGAAGTCAGCCTTCGCCTGGGGCTGAAAGATGAAGCACGCCAGAACGCTCTGATTCTGGGATATAACTACCCAGACAGCAAATGGTATCGCATTGCCTATAATAAACTGAAATATAATGGTTTACTTACCAAAGAGACGCGTAAGCCTGGTGCTAAAAACGGTAATTATGACGAAAGCAGAAAAGCTCAGGGGCCAATCCTAGCCTCAGAGACGCTTTCCTCTACGAAAACAGCGCCTATTGCGCAATTTGATATACCTGCACCAGGCCAGAAATCCGTTGCTTCTGTGCAATCCACTTCTCCTGTCTTGAACCCTGCCCCACAAGCAGCAGCCTCTGCGTCTCAGGGGCGACAGACTGCATCAGCAATGATGCAACAGCCCTCTTCTGTTGCATTACAGCAAAAGCCCCCACAGCAGGCAGCAGTCCTTTCGCCACCACCGAAAAGTAAGCCATTACCTCAAAAACAGAAAAAAGATGAGGGCTTCTTCTCGTTCTTTAATCCTGTTGGCGATTTCTTTGCCAATATGTGGAATAAGATCTTCTAAAACGTCTTATTCAAAACAGCATGGAACTTTCTGCCTCCGTTGAACTGTTCTCTCTGGACGGACGGAGGGTCCGCGTTTTAGAGTAGTCATATGCTGACACAACTCTCTATCCGGGATATCGTTCTTATTGAAAAGCTCGACCTTCACTTTGAGGAAGGCCTGACTGTTTTTACAGGGGAAACCGGGGCTGGAAAGTCAATTCTTCTGGATAGTCTTGGTCTCGCCTTAGGAGAACGGGCTGCGGGTGATATTATTCGTAACGGAGCCGAACAAAGCAGTGTGACAGCTGTCTTTGATCTTCCTCCAGACCATGAGGTTCATACCCTTCTCAAAGAGCTGGACCTTTCCGCGATCGAAGAAGGTGATCCCCTGATTCTGCGTCGTCTCATCACTAGAGATGGACGTTCACGTGCCTATATGGGCGAGCAGCTAATCAGTATTTCTGTTTTACGCAAAATCGCTTCCCTCCTGGTCGAAATTCAGGGACAACATGAACAGATGGGGCTAGCTGATCAAAAACTGCATCTTGATCTGCTTGACTCTTTTGGCGCGCTTAGTGTTCCCGTCGAAACAGTCAGACAAAGCTGGAAAGATTGGCAGCAAGCCCTGACCAGTCTGACAGAAGCCCGCCATATCATTGAAGAAGCAGAAAAAGAAGAAAACTGGCTGCGTCAGACCATTGAAGACCTCTCCTCATTGGCACCACAACATGAAGAAGAAAATCAGCTTGTCGAACTTCGCACGAAATTACAGCAAGAAGAACGCAGGCGTGAAGCTGTAGCTGCTGCTCTGACGGAACTGAACCCACGTGATCGCCGCGCTGCACACCCAGCCAACGCTTTACGCTCAGCAAGCCGTACACTGGCCCGACTTCTGCCCTCCTCCTTCTCCGATCATGAGAATGATACACAAAGCGAGCCTTCAACGCATCAATTACAGGCGCAGGAAGCACTTACAGCCCTTGAAAAAGCGGAAGAAGCCCTGGCTGACGCCGAAATGCTTCTAACAAGATTGGTAGCAGATACAGAAACCGATAATCATCTTCTGGAAGAAACTGAAGAACGCCTTTTTGCTCTCCGTGCGGAAGCACGCAAACATCATATTACCGTAGCTGAACTTCCTGACTTTCTGTCTAGTTTAAAAGACAAACTCTCAAGGTTGGAAACAGGGATCGAGACCATTCATCAGCTTGAGAAAAAGACCCGGCAAGCTGAAGAAACCTATAGAACTGATGCTAAAACCCTAAATCTTTTCCGCCAGAAAGCCGCCAGAGAGCTGGAAAAAGCGATTATGGCCGAATTAAAACCCCTCAAACTGGAGAGAGCGCACTTTATCGTTGAGCTGACCGAACTACCTTTTGAAAACTGGTCTCATCGCGGCACGGAAACCGCCTCCTTCCTCATCGCAGCCAATCCCGGACAAACCGCAGGTCCACTTGGAAAAGTTGCTTCCGGGGGAGAGCTTTCACGGCTAATGCTGGCGCTTAAAGTTGTTCTAGCTGGACGTTCTGGCTTAACGACACTCGTTTTTGACGAGGTTGATTCTGGCGTGGGTGGTGCTACAGCCTCTGCGATTGGGGAAAGACTGCACCGTGTTGCCCAAAGCGTCCAGGTCCTCGCAATCACGCATAGCCCGCAGGTTGCCGCCTCGGCAGAGCATCAATATCGCATCGCAAAAAAAGTCCTTAACCAAAGGACTATAACCATTGCGGAGCCTCTCTCCCCTACAGAGCGGCGTGAAGAGCTGGCCCGTATGCTCGCTGGCGACAGTATTACAGAAGCCGCACGCGCTGCGGCCGATAGTCTCCTTGGAAAAACACCTTCATGAACGACCCCCTCTCTTCTCTTGCTGCACGATATCAGGAACTTCAGAATAAAATAGCGCGTTGGGATGAAGCCTATCATGGGCGGGATAATCCCGAGGTTTCCGATGCGGAATATGATCATGCCAGACTAGAAATTTCACAATTGGAGAGGCTGCATCCCGAGCTGAAAAACAAAAACAATCCTAGCGAAAAAATCGGTGCAAAGCCTGACCCTTCATTCAAAAAGCTTCAGCACCGAGTGCCTATGCTTTCTTTGGGAAATGTTTTCAACTCTGACGAATTTCTCCAGTTTGTCAGTCGTGCCGGGAATTTTCTAGGACTTTCGGAAGAAGATGCCCAGAAGCTCAGTTTCATGGCGGAACCGAAAATAGATGGCCTGTCGATTAATCTCACTTATGAGCAGGGCAAACTGGTTTACGGCTCGACGCGTGGAGATGGAATGGAAGGCGAAGATGTCACAGACAATATTCGCACTCTAAAAACAGTCCCCTTGACATTAGGGCAGGATGCACCCGACTTTATCGAGATACGCGGTGAAGTTTATATGCAGAAATCGCGTTTTTATGAATTGAATGCAGCGCAAGAAAAACGAGGAGAGAAACCTTTTGCCAACCCACGTAATGCCGCAGCAGGCTCACTGCGTCAGCTTGACCCACAGGTAACGGCAAAACGTCCTCTAGGGCTTTTTGCCTATAATATGGGAGCATCTTCTGCAGCTATTGCCGATACACATCAAGCATTTCTGCAAAAGCTTCAGCAATGGGGGTTTGACGTCAATCCCCTCTCCCGCTTACTGGCTCATGCCAGTGATATTCCTGCTTATGTAGAGCAACTCGCCCGCGAACGCTCTGGCCTTGATTATGATATTGACGGCATTGTTTTTAAAATCAATGAACTTGCGCTTCAGCAACGTCTTGGATTTGTAGGACGCACGCCACGCTGGGCCATTGCATGGAAATTCCCTGCCGAACAGGCTATTACACGACTTGAGAATATTGAGATACAGGTCGGCCGTACCGGAGCTCTGACACCTGTAGCACATCTTGAACCCGTGAATGTAGGCGGCGTCATCGTCTCACGGGCTACATTACATAATGAAGATGAAATTAATCGCCTTGATGTACGGCTAGGAGACTTGGTGCGTATACAACGCGCAGGAGATGTCATTCCACAAATTCTGGGCGTTCTCTCTCCATCAGAAGGGCAACAGCAAACCCAGCGTGCACCTAAATTCATCTTTCCTGACCATTGCCCAGTTTGTGGTGCTTATGCGGAACGGATCCAAGGTGAAGCTGTCAGACGCTGCACGGGTGGCCTTACATGCGAGGCCCAAACCATTGAACGCCTTATTCATTTTGTCTCCCGTAAGGCATTTGACATTGAAGGGCTTGGCCAGCGCACAATCAGAGCTTTTTATGAGCTAGGTTATATAAAACAACCTGGTGATATTTTCCGTCTTTCAGGCCATAAGGAATCCCTTCTAAAACTTGAAGGCTGGGGCGCACAATCAGTTGATAATCTTTTAGAAGCCATCAATGAAAAACGTACCATTACACTTTCACGCTTTATCTACGCCCTGGGAATAAGACGGATTGGGGACCGCAATGCGACCCTACTTGCACGTCATTACGGCACATTTGAAAACTGGCTCCATTCTATGCATGCCCTTAATGATGAAAATCAGGAAGACTATGAGACGCTCAGCGCGATTATGGGGATTGGTCAGGCAATAGCTGATGAACTCTCTGCTTTTTTCCGTGAGCCTCATAATGATCACGTTATGAGCGATCTTGCCTCACAGCTAACAATTACAAAAGCGCCTTCTGCGCTTACTGAAGGAGCAGAAGCTCACAAACTTTCTGGCGAAATACTTGTTTTTACAGGCTCGCTTACGCAAATGTCCCGTCCCGAAGCAAAAGCCGTTGCCGAACGGCTTGGTGCCCATGTTACTGAAACGGTTTCAAAGAAAACAACTCTTGTTATTTTAGGTGAAAAAGCCGGCTCAAAGGCGAAAAAAGCCCATGAACTCGGCATTCGCACGATTAATGAAAAAGAGTGGCTGGAACTGGCTGGATTATAAAAACAGACATTATTTTTTCCTAAATAAACATTTTGAAGACATTTATGGCAGCCTAAAAGGCTTATTTTATAGGTTTTGCTATAATTTCTCATTAGATTTATTTATGAAGGAGATAGATATAATCATTTTGACATTTTGTTATTGATCAAACAAAAATTACATTAAGGCTTATAAAACGCTTCAGTTGCATAAGAATGCGGAGGAATAAAATTTGAAACGCGTATTGATCTCTCTGGTTGGGGCTGGATTGCTTGCTTATGGTGGTACAGTTGCCTATTTGCAGCATTATGATCATAAAACGGCTCCAAGATTGCCTGAAACCTCCCCCACAAAGAAAGATCCTGTCGCGCTTGCTGCTTTTAATGCACTGAATGAAGCACGTTGTGATTATTGCCACACTGTCGGACGTGATCTGCCTTTTTATTTCAGCCTTCCTGTTGCCCATGCAATTATGGCAAAGGATCTTGAACAAGGGAAACGACATTTCCGTCTGGAGCCTGTTTTATCTGCTTTTGAACAAGGCAAACCTCCTTCAGAAGAAGCGTTATCACGCATCGAAGAAGTGGTCGTTCAAAACCGTATGCCCCCTGCACAATATCTTCTGATGCATTGGCACGCTCATCTTTCGCAAAATGAGCGTCAGGCTATTCTGAACTGGGTGCAGGATACAAGACGTAAATATTATAATACAACTGGCGCCATCTCTGCTCTGGCTGGAGAGCCTATTCGTCCGGTGCCGGAATCAATCCCTGTGGATCCGGCAAAGGTTGCTTTGGGTCAGAAACTCTTCTTTGATAAAAAGCTTTCAGGCGATAATACGCTTACTTGTGCAAGCTGCCACGGCTTGGACACAGGAGGGGTTGATCATCTGGTTACTGCAACTGGGATTGGCGGACAGAAAGGCCCGATTAACGTTCCAAGCGTCTATGACGCCTATTTCAAGATCGCACAATTCTGGAATGGCCGCGCACCCGATCTAGCCGCACAGGCCGCTGGCCCTGTCATGAATCCTATTGAAATGGGCTCACATAACTGGTCTGACGTCGCCAATAAATTAACTGCTGACCCCGCTTATATGCCCATGTTCCAAGCAGCCTTTGGTCCCGATGCGCAGATCGGGCAAGAGACCATTACCCAGGCGATTGCCGAATTCGAGAAAACACTGATTACACCTGACAGTGCTTTTGACCAATATCTGAAGGGCAAAGAAGACGCGATCAGCGAACAGGCTAAACGTGGTTATGCACGTTTCAAGGCTATTGGCTGCTCAGGCTGCCATAGCGGCATTGCTGTTGGTGGCGAGAGCTATGAGGTCATGGGACTGGAAGCCAACTACTTCAAGGATCGCGGCGGTCAAGAAACTGATGCCGATAAAGGCATTTACGCACTCGATAAGAAAGAAGATGATCTCAACCGTTTCGTCGTTCCTACCTTGCGTAACATTGAACTGACGGCACCTTACTTCCATGATGGCAGTGCCAAGACTCTTGAAGAAGCCGTACGCAAGATGGCACATTATCAAACGCCAGACAGTAACCCATCTGATCAGGATGTTGCTGATATTGTTGCCTTCCTTAAAACACTAACAGGTCAGTATGAAGGTCATGTGCTAACAAGCACAAAATAGTCTTTTAAGAGTAATTTGTAGATATTTGAAAGAATATCTACAATGATCCCTCATGGAAAAGGCTCATTTGCGGGTTAAACCCCATCGCAAATGAGCCTTTTTTATAACTCAAATAAATAATTCCAATAATTTAACCCGTCTTACTCAATAAGTCTTATAAAGTGATGCATTTTTTTCCATAATAAAAGGCATATCCATAACAAAAATATATTTCTAAAATCATATCATCATTTTTGTCTGATTGTCTTACAAAATTAAGTTTTATTGTAAAATTATATATCAATAAAAAATATCTATATAATAATAAACTTAATCTATGAAATAAATATTTACCCAAAACCAACAAAAGCTCAAGAATATTTTATCAAGATCACATTTAAGTAATAAATATTATCTATGTAATTTATGTATAATACCAGAAAACATAATAAAATTATCAATCACCTTAGTAAGTATTTGTTACTCAAACAAATTTGATTAGATGATAACATCATTGTGCAAGTGAGATAATATCAATCATGAATCAGACAGTCGATAATCGTTCTCCATTAGAGATGGCACAATTAGCTGAAAAACTTTGTGCTGATAAAGCTAATAAAAGTGTTAAAGAAACATTTTTTTCTGCAATAACAGCCGGCGTTTTTATTTCCATCGGGTTCTTATTTTTCACCACTGTCACAACTGCCAGTGGCGCTATGCCAGCAGGAATGGCAAAACTAATCGGTGGGCTATGCTTCTCGCTTGGATTGATCTTGGTAGTCTTTTGTGGTGCCGACCTTTTCACCTCTACTATTTTAACATCTGTACCAACAGCAACGAGACGCATCAGTTTAGAACGCATGATCATACATTGGATCATTGTCTATTTTGGAAATTTCGTTGGCGCCCTATTTTTCGTTGTTTTAATCTGGTTCTCGGGAGAATATCTAGCAGGGAAAGGTCAATGGGGGCTGAATGTTCTCAATATAGCCAGCCTGAAATTACAGCATTCTTTTACCCAGGCAGTCTTTTTAGGCACATTAGCCAACCTCATGGTATGCTTGGCTGTCTGGATGAGTTATAGCGGACGAACATTAATTGATAAAATGTTCATATTAATGCTGCCCATTGCTGTTTTTGTCGCAAGCGGTTTTGAACATAGCATCGCAAATATGTTCATGATCCCATTGGGCATAGCGATCCACTCTTTTGCAACACCAGAATTCTGGAAAATGGTCGGAAGTAACCCTGACAGCTTCTCACAATTAACTGTTGGGCATTTTATCATAAATAATCTGATACCTGTAACCATCGGAAATATCATTGGGGGCTTGCTGGTTGGACTGACCTATTGGGCAATGCATTTAAAAAGAAAAACCGCTCCGTAATATCCGTCCACGATATATTCGGACTCTCCTTACCATATTATATAAGGTATAGCAGTAAGACATAATCTCTTTAAAAAGACCTGTCAGGGGATAGATTTTTATTAATCAAGCAGGCTAAAGTCGGGTCCTATGGCTTTTTTATCAGTAAATCTTCATCCCTACTGGCTCTTTGCTACAGGTATCTTTTTCACGATCGTGCTGATTGGGATTTCTATCCTGATTTCCCTTTCCGAAATTTCCTTTGCTGCTGCACGTGAATCCCGGATGCGTAGCTTTGCAGAGGAAGGAGATAAGCGCGCAAAAGCTTTTCTGGCCCTGCGGCGTAATAGCGGTAAGGTTATGACAGCGATTCAAATATGCCTGAATGCCATGGGCATATTAGGCGGTATCGTTGGGGATTCCATGCTAGGAAGCCCTTTAGGCAGCATGCTGGAAGGATGGGGGATCAATTCTGTCCTTGCCCATGAGCTTGGCTCTTTGATCGCTTTCATTCTGGTGACTGGACTTTTTGTTCTTTTTGCTGACCTCTTACCGAAACGGGTCGCCATGAATGCGCCCAATCAGGTTGCTCTTAAAGTTTCATGGTTCCCATCACTTCTATTAAAGCTCCTATATCCTTTTGTCTGGATATTTTCCCATATTTCTGATGCCATTCTTCGCGTTCTGCATATCCCTGCAGCCCCCATGGTGGAACGCATGACGCCTGAAGATTTGCGTGCTGTTCTGGCTGCGGGAACGGCCTCTGGTGTTCTTCTGGAACAAGAACACCAGATGATCCAGAATGTCATGGCTCTACAGGACCGTTCCGTCACCTCTGCCATGACACCTCGTGATGAAATCGTTTTCCTGGAAGTAAGTGAAAACCTCGAAAGCCAGCGTGACAAAGTACGGGTGCGCCCATACTCACGATATCCGCTTTGTGATGGAGGCTTAGATCATGTCATAGGATCTATCAGAGCAGAAGATGTGCTGGTTGCTGTCGTTGATGAGCCAATAACAGGCAAGACAGAAATAGCTGCAAAAAAAAGCCAGATATTCCAGATGCGGCGGGATGTACTTTCTCTTCCTGATACATTGAATTTATGGGAAACACTGGCACAGTTTGACACTCATGGTGCTGGTTTTGCCCTTATCATTAACGAATATGGTCTCGTCGTTGGCTTAACAACCTATAAAGATATTATGGGTGCTTTGATGGACGGTCTGGCCAATCCCTTTGAGGAGCAGGCTATCGTTCCCCGAGATAAGGATTCATGGCTTATTGATGGAGCGGCTCCTATTGGAGATGTTATTCGCGAGCTGAATATTCCGCTTTTTGAAGATGGCCATAATGTCGATACAATCGGTGGCTTTGTCATGCACCGTCTCAGGCGGATGGCGCGTAAAGCAGACCGCGTCAAAGCCTCTGGCTTCTGTTTTGAGGTTGTTGATGTCGAAGGGTTTCGTATTAATCAACTCTTGGTAACGCGCGTCTCTGCCCTTGAAGCTAAAGAAAAAAACAAAAAGCTACCTTAGATGATTCTTAAACCCCGCCAGGAAGATGCCCTGCTCATTATTGATATGCAGAGAGATTTTCTCCCTGGCGGGACATTAGCGGTGGCGGGTAGTGATAAAATACTTCCGCTGATTAACAAGCAAATCAAGGCTGGTTTTTCAGTCATTATCGCCACACGTGACTGGCACCCGGAAAATCATTGTTCTTTTAAAACGCAGGGAGGCCCCTGGCCTGTCCACTGCATCGCTGGGACAAAAGGTGCAGAATTAGACCCTCGTTTAAAGCTCCCCTCTTCTGCCAGAATTTTTGATAAAGGTACCAATCCCTCTATTGAAAGCTATTCCGCCTTTACTGATGCTGCCGGACATTCAACCGGGCTGGCAGACATCCTCAAGGCTCACAGCATAAAACGCCTTTATTTATGCGGGGTTGCTCTGGATTACTGCGTCAAGGAAACGGCACTAGATAGTGTGAAAGCCGGTTTTGAGACATATCTGCTAAGCTCTCTTACCAGAAGCATTAATGGCCCAGCTGAGACATTAAAACTCTTACAAAATCACGGCATAAAAATTATATAAAACCTTGTTGCTTCCTTTAAAAAAGATGGGGGAAAATATCACTCATTGCTTTTACTGGAATCTTCAGAACATAAGGGGCTTTATGATTTTTATGATCAGTTTTTACAAACCCGTCTTTTATAAGAGGCGCAATCCGTTTTCTGGCTGTGGGATCTGATACTTCCAGAATCTTGGAAAGCTTTCCTTTTTCCAGTGTGCCATATTGTAATAATTCACTCATGATCTTTCTGATATCATCTCTATCATCATCTTTATAAATTCGTTCTATATGAGAGAGATATCTCTCTGTAAAAGTCGTTGTTTCAAACCGGCTGCGCATAAAATTTATCTGATCTAACGCGACTTTTAAAAACCAGATTGTAAATGTTTTTAATGCCTTTTGAGATAATGTCCCCCGTCCATCAAGATCACCATCTTTCAAACGATCAGCTGCTTGCATATGCTGTTTATATTCCTGCGAACGAGGCTTACCCTCCAAACCCCGTGCTAAACCACGCGATATAGACCACAATCCTTCTAGTCCGATATTTGCATGATGAAACATGGCATGTGCGACCAGGCGACTAACGCGTCCATTTCCATCAATAAAAGGATGAATATAGTTAAAACGATGATGAACTGGTCCTATGGCAATAATTCTCGAAGAGGGAGAGTTTTCGGTAATGTTAGTATAACGCTTGGAAAAGTAATTAATAAAGTTCTCAACCTCGGTGGATTCTGGAGGAATAAGCCTGCCCACCTGCACATCATCTTCTCTTTCCGAACGAAATTTATCCGGAATTATATAACGGGCAGGACCTTTCCCATTCACGATTGTCAATGCCTCTGGAGAAGCATTCTTATAAAAGTAATAATGTAATTTCTGAAAAAAACCGGACTTAATGGATTAGGAAGCTTACCACTCTCCACTAGTCTATCTATCAGTCCCTGGACGCGAATATGGGAAGGTTTTTTTCGGAAACAGGAATTTTTCATTTTCCATCTGACTACACCTGGCCAATAACCTACATAAAAGCCATGGCCAGGCTGTCATGGATGAGGCAAAATCCCTCAAATATTATTTCTGCCCCAGCCAGCCCCCTTTAAAGCCCGCCTTTGTTAAAGCTGTGCGAATGACCTGGTTTTTTTTCATGACATTCCAGACAAACTGACTGCGATAATTCTCGATCATCAGCAGAATGGGCCCCTGATCTATTCCAATCTGTTGTCCATCTACCCAAAAGCCATCCTGCGTTTTAAAAGTGGGGTTAAAGGCATCAACAAATCCATAGCGATTATAGATCTTATCGCCATAACGCCGTTTCATTTCCTTCAGAGCAGGCAAGGCTATCTCAGGAGCAAATGCAACAGAGCCTCCCGCTGCGGTTGGCGCGATCGTACCATCATCATTGATGTAATCACGCCCAACCCCCCGCGCACTATAAGAAAGGAAATGCCGTTGAATACCATCCTGCTCTTTTGTAATATCGCCAGGGCCATCGCTGGCAGTTAGCCCCCATATGTCCTGACTATAATCATTCCATTTACCGGGATTTGCTTTGGCATATTCCCGTTGAGCATAGACAGCCTCACGACTGTTATTGAAATAATCTGTTTCATGTTTACGATTAAAGGAATCTTGAATCCCTCGAAAATCAACCCACGATTCAGAATATTGATGACCAAATAAAGGCGCGAAATTCAGGAAGATATGCCCCTGGAACTGACCCCATTGATTATTGTAGGTTTTCGTCCAGTCTTTCCAGACATGTTTTGGCAGGGAATGAGTTGGTGACGCCAATGCAAGCAGATAAATAATCAGCCCTTCATTATATCCTTTCCACTCAACGGGAATAAATTTATCTGGCGGAAACCAGCCCATACTGAGCCATTGACCGTTATGCTGCATCCAATGCCAATCTACCCTGCGATATAGATGCTCTGCAACTCTCCTAATTTCATGTTCCTGCTTGGTATGATGATCGAAGTAAGACTGAGCAAACAGGATACCTCCCATCAATAAAGCAGTATCAACACTCGAAAGCTCAGACCAATCTGCGACACGCAACCCAGTTTTAGGATCAAGAAAATGATAATAAAAACCATGTGATCCAGCAGAACCACTGGCTTTATCATTCTGTGGTAATTTTTCAAGAAAACGCAATGTTGTTAATGTGCGTTCTGCAGCTTGCTGACGGGTTATATACCCTCTTTGCACACCAACCCCATATGAGGTAAGACCAAACCCAACACTGGCAATACTAGCAGCGCCTCCAGGTAAAGGTGCACGATCAGGGATCAGACCATTTCTCGGGTTAGCATTATCCCAGAACCACCTAAAGGTACGATACTCTAGATCATCCAGAAATGACTTGTCGTCTTTGGAAAGGGCTTCAAATTCCAGCCCTCTATTGCCATGGTCTATTTCCAAAGCTCTTGAAAAATGTCCCGTAACAAAAAAGACTGCAAAAAAACTTAAAAGCAAAAAGAATAAACGCACGCTCTTATTCTTTCTTGAGGATTTCTCAGAAAGAAATTTTCTAACCAAAATAACTCTCCCAAACATGTTTCCAAAGTTCTTCTGGAAGAGTCTCACTATAAAACTTCCAAAAAAGCCATTCCTGGCATGTTTTTCATGTGTTATCCGGCAAGGGTAAATACAGGTCAAGATATTTTACATATTATTAAAATAAAATAATTTTGAATAAAGAATATCCTAATTTAATACGCATAAGTACGATTAAATTAAATATAAGTCACAATGCTGGAGTTCTATTTCCAAGAATATATGCCAATTCAGGCGATTCTTTTTCAAGAAGAAGAGATATATTTTTATATGCATCCTGAACTACTAGAAATATATCCTGAAATTCAACATGAAGTGCAGAATTTTTTATGTAGTTAAGAATATTCTTAAGAATATTACTACAAATCTTTAATGAAAAGATATCAACCTCATCAAAAGCCAACTTAAAACTGGCCAATGCCTCTGCTGTCAGCTCCATAACATTATTTAAGAAATGGGAGGAACTATCTGAATCATACATCAATGCCATTTGACGGAAATGGCAGTAAGCATCCAATTTCAGTAGACTCTGCTCGGCATCCATTAGACCTATCCTCTACAACAATTCTTCTTTAAAGAATCAGTAAGATAAACAAGTTATAAACAGCATAGCAAAACAAAAACAATATCTAATATTGAATTGTAAAAATAATATTAATTAATAAATAATTATATAATAAATTTTCAATCCAATAATTTATTAATATAAATTATTCAATATACAAACCCATTCACAACAATGTTATAATTATATTAATAGAGTATTCTGCTTACGTATAGCAACCTCTTTCTGCCAACATGAACACGAATCAGAACATTTTAATGTGCGACTTAAAGCTGCTTTATAGGCTTTCTCAGCAAGAGAGAAAAGCTCATTACACTCCGCGTAAAAAGAAGAGTTCCTGATAAGCCGCATGACATTCACCAGAGTATTCGCGCAGACAAGTAAGTAACAGCTATCCTCGTTCTCTACGGACAGTTTATAAGAAGCCAGTGCATGATCCGTCAAGGAGGCAACACGCTGAAAAATACCACCACATTTTCCAGAATCAGACACCATTTGCTGCATCTGGCAATATGACGCTAATCCCAACAAACATTGCTCGACGCACATTATTCTATCTCCGAGAAATCCTACCAAACGCGGTCACTTTTTAACTCTCGATAGTGGAAGTATAGCGAAAATTCATTTTTAACAACTTTATTTTAACAAAATTTAAGAAATTCAAATTACATCCTAGAGATCTGGACTTTAAATAATGCCAGACTCACTATAAATAAATTTTATATTTAAATAAAATATGATCAATATACGCACACATTACCACATATGTCATTAACAATTAATAATTATATATATCTCCAATGATATAAATATTGAAAATTTTTATTTTTTATTATTTATTACTTAATTTAATCTTAACATTATTTTCATTAATATGACCAGATTATTTGGTTTTAATTGTGGCAATTTAATGACAAAATTATGTCCTGAAGTAATCTTATTTTTAAAAAAATTGTTTTCAAAAAGTGAAAAATGCACTTTTTCCAAAAGAATCGTATAACGACCAAACAATTTGCCGCCGCACTGCGAAACGCGTTATATTCCTGAATTTTCAAAGGATGATCCTGGTGGTGCGCCCTGCTGGATTCGAACCAGCGACCCACAGCTTAGAAGGCTGTTGCTCTATCCAGCTGAGCTAAGGGCGCTCTTTCTCTTCTCTTAGAAGACAACATGGTCGGGGCGCCCGGACTCGAACCGGGGGCCTCTTGTACCCAAAACAAGCGCGCTACCAGGCTGCGCCACGCCCCGTGACCATGTGCGGCACACTAGTCTGACAGATAAAATTACGCAAGAGGGTAACGCACAAATTTGTCTCTTTTTTTAATAGGTTATAGATATTTTCTTCCACATTTCAGAAAATTTTACCGATTGTGGCTAAGTGGCGGCACAAAAAGAGGGGCTGTATCCCAAGGGAAGAGTACCCACGTATCCTGCGGAACCTCTGTGATATAATAGTCTGTATAAGGGCGTCCCTCTGGCTTGGCATAAAGGCAGGCAAAAACGCCTTTCGGAAGCATATCCCTCACATAACGGGCCGTAACACCAGAATCGACCAGATCATCAACGATTAAAAAACCTTCTCCATCTCCAGCAGCAGTAGGCAGTTTCAGAGTTTTTGGTTCTTTCTGGGTTCCCTCTTCGCCCTCATAGCTAGCGACAGAGACTGTTTCTACCACTCTACATCCAAGCTCACGGGCCAGAATTGCTGCCGGTATCAGTCCGCCACGTGTAATGGCAACGATCCCTTTAAAGGAAGCATATTCAGCCATTAGCCTGGAAGCCAGAATCCGGGCATCCCGATGAAGCTGATCCCATGTAACAGTTGCGTAATCCACGCTTTGTGGTGTGTTTTTTTGTAATGCAGTCATGACTCATCATCTGCACTTACTTAAACAAAAATTCAACCAATTGTATATTTTTAGGAGATAAAAAACAAAAAACCCACTCTCAAGTGGGTTTTGAAACTGGCTCCCGAAGTAGGACTCGAACCTACGACCCAGCGATTAACAGTCGCTTGCTCTACCGACTGAGCTATTCGGGACCAGTGAGGCTTTATCTATCCAAAAACCTTGTGACAGTAAACCCCCCTGAAAGCATTTTTTAAAAGTTTTTGAAAAATTTATGTTTCAAGGGCTTTCCGAGCCTCAGTTGCCAATGCATCAACCTGCTCATTTTCAACGATCCCGGCATGTCCCTTGACCCAAAGCCATTCAATCTGGTGCTGACGCGCCGCGTCAAGCAAACGCCGCCAAAGATCCATATTGGCAACAGGATCTCCTGAAGCATTTCGCCAATTACGACGCACCCAGCCTTCATGCCAGCGTGTTATGCCATTTTTAACATATTCACTATCTGTATAAAGTCTAATTACACAGGGACGTTTAAGCGTTTCCAACGCTTCAGCCGCAGCTGTCAATTCCATGCGATTATTAGTCGTCTCCGGGTCATTTCCCTGAAGGGTACGTTCCTGCCCCCGATAACGAAGTAAGACACCCCACCCTCCTGGGCCAGGATTTGGCTTACAGCCTCCATCAGTCCAGATTTCTACGACTGAGTTATCCTTATCATCCCTTAAAGCCTCAGACACTGTTCTTTTCCAAAAAATATTGAAGACGATTCTGATACGCCCAGGGATCTTTCTTAACGACATTAGCCCCCACTGGCGTATGGACCCAATCATAGAGGCGCGTCAGAAGAAATCGTAAGGCTGCCCCCTGACAGAGAACAGGCAAAGAAGCTTTTTCTGCTTCTGTAAGAGGTCTGACTGATTCGTACCCTCTGATTAAACGAGCGGCACGTTCTGCATTATAGTTTTTTTCATTTTCGAAGCACCAGGCATTCAAACAGATCGCAAGATCGTAAGCCAGAAAATCTGTACATGCGAAATAGAAATCAATAATCCCGCTTACATGACCATCCTGAAAAAAAACATTATCAGGAAAAAGGTCTGCATGAATTTGCCCACGAGGCAACGCCCCCTCAGCTGGCCAGCCTTTCACCAACTGTGCAAGATTATCCTTGGTCTGCCTGATAAGACCCTCTATAGCCTCATCACCATGGCTGCGACATTGCATCAGAAGAGGCTTCCAACCTGATACACTCAGGCTATTAGGGCGCTCTGTCCTATAGCCCTCACCTTTCTGATGCAAAAGTGCCAGAGAGGCACCGAGCTTTTCACAAGAATCAGGTGTGATTGTCTTCAGAGCTTTCCCTGGCAGAAACGTCACGATAACGGCCGGACGTCCCTCAAGACTATGCAGGGCTTCTCCCGTTTGATCCTGAATAGGCAGCGGGCAGGAAAGACCATGATGTGCCAAATGGCTCATATACCCTAGAAACCAGGGCAACTCAGCCGGATTCATCCTTTTTTCAAAAAGGGTAAGAATATAGCTGCCCGAACTCATCATGAGGCGGAAATTGCTATTTTCAATCCCTTCTGTAATCCCTTCAAACCCTAGCAGTTCCCCAAGCTCATATCGCTTAAGAAACGCTTTTAAGGTCTTTTCCTCTATCTCCGTATAGACGGCCATAACACCCCGTTATTCATCTGTGAGCGGATGCGGGAGACGGAAATTAATATTCTCTTCCTTGACGATTCGCTCTTCAGTATGAAGATCATAACGTTTTGAAAGCTCTGCTATCATTTCCTGAACCAAACTCTCAGGGGCCGAAGCACCAGCACTCATGCCAAGGGTTTTAACCCCTTTAAGCTCCTCCCAGTTCATATCGGAAACCTTGGGCACCAGAAGCGCTTTCTTGGCACCTGAACGCTCGGCCACTTCCCTTAATCTCTGTGAATTAGAAGAATTAGGGGAGCCTATGACAATAACGAGGTCACATTCTGGAGCCAGCTCTTTAACAGCCATCTGACGATTCGTCGTGGCATAACAGATATCTTCCCGTCGTGGTCCTTCTATTTTAGGAAAGCGATTACGCAGGATTTCAACAATTTCGGCCGTATCATCGACTGATAAGGTCGTCTGAGTAATAAAAGCAAGTTTATCAGGATCTGCCGGTTCCACCGTGCTGGCTTCATGGGCGTCATTAATCAACGTAACTGCCCCCACAGGAAGCTGACCCATTGTGCCAACAACTTCTGGATGACCAGCATGACCGATCATCAGAATATGGCGCTGTTTGTCACTGCCGCCTGCAAAATGGCGCTCTGCCTCACGATGCACCTTTGAAACAAGCGGACAGGTTGCATCTAGATAAAGAAGATTCCGCCGTTCGGCTTCAGCAGGGACGGATTTAGGCACCCCATGAGCTGAGAAAACGACATGACCATCTTCCGGTACCTCATCAAGCTCTTCGACAAAGATGGCCCCTTTTGCTTCAAGCCCTTCAACGACCGTCCGGTTATGGACGATCTCATGGCGCACATAAACGGGCGCTCCGTAACGACGCAATGCTTCTTCCACAACGCGAATCGCACGATCTACGCCCGCACAAAATCCCCGAGGGCCTGCCAGTAAAAGGCGTAGTGTCTGCCTTTGCCCATCGGAAAAATTAACGCGGCCTGCCGCAGGATTCTCTAGTTGAGAGGTTGCAGATTGTGTCTCTTCTGACATAGTGTTCCCCTGGCAGTCATCAATCGATATAGATGAAAAGTGTCTTCAAGTAAGGATATTCACCTTCTTATCCCTGTCAAAAAGCCTTTTCTCTCCGTCTATATCGGATGTATTGATGATTATCGCAATGCCCAGACTTTTTTCATGCGGAGTTTCCCCTTTGATGACCACCCGCCTTTTTAATTATCACCTGGTCGCCGGAAGTTTTTTATCACTCCTGGGTCTGGGTTTCCTAGCTGGTTGTACAAACCCTTCTGATAATATTGCTACCTATGCCCCTGCCTGTCCTAAAGTTGATGTACCAGCGGCTACGGCAGATCTATACCTCTTCGATGGGAAAGGGATTGATATCAGCCATACAGCCTATCACGCCCAGATTCTGGCTGTTAATGGTGATTGCAGGACAGGGCCGCGCGATAAACGCAAGCGCCCTCTCACACGCATCAGGGTTGGTCTTTCCATTCAATTTACAGAAGGTGCCGTTGCCGATCAAAAAGCACTCGACGTGCCTTATTTTGTTGCCGTTATTAAAGGCGGGCAAATTATTGATAAAAAAATATTTACCGAAAAATTCCGACTTCACGATGGTTTAGGCATGACGCAAACACATTCCACTTTGCGCTTTATTGATCTACCCACCGGCTCTGACCCACAACAAACACCCTATACGCTGGAAATTGGATTTCAGCTTACGCACGACCAACTGAACTATAACCGGTCACATCTAAAAACTGTCACATTCGAAAAGATCAATCATTAAGAACAGTCCCTGTAAAGCCGGCTTTTTCAGCCGGCTGACTTAACAGGTCTATTTCAGAGTGTGACGATACTCCCTGACACGATTCAGGTAATCACTCATCAGGCGGGGACGGATTGACGATTCTATACACCAGTAATGAATAATGCCCCGCGTTTTTGTCACATCCATACCACCATGAAACTTTACAACAACTGACCCAGGATCCCCCCCGACTTCCGTCAGATTCGTGACTAGATTACAATCAACAGCATCAAGCTTGTGCAGCGCATAATTAAGAAATTGCTGCTCAGGAAAAGGAGTCTTCCGACCATTCTCCACAGTATAAATTTTATGAGATGTAAAGCACAAATCCATATAAGCCTTATTACGACCATAAACTGGAAGGAAAAAGACTCCACTATTAAAGCCTGCTTCAATATGATCTACCGGAAAAGGATCCTGACTGAAAAAATATTCACCCGTTGTATTTATATAACGGAAATCGGCTCCTTTAATCCATTCTTCTCTCTGGGCGCTAAACCATTTTTCCAATGCGCCAAGACATAGTGTCTTATCCATTGGCATATTCATCATGACATCAATATCAATATATAAAACCGGTGAATATTCTTCCAAAAGACCAGAGCTAATGATTGTCTGCCTTACTGCTACAAAATCAAGAAAGTCATGAGCTTCCAGAGGCAGGACATCAACAGAAGCACGTAAGTTCCGGGGCATGACCGCTGCTACTGTAACCGGGTCTGCATCCGTAATGATGAATAATTTCCCGTCATAATTTCCTGGATCTTCCAGACTTGCAAGAGCCACTGACAATTGACGAAAAGCTTTTTCTCCATAAGAAGCCAGAAACACGGCAGGTTTAAACAAAACTGCTCTGTAAATATTTCTTCCACTTAAAAATACAAATTCATTTATGTCTGTTACGTCAGAAACATACGCGAAAAACTCATTGAGAGGGATTAAAAGATCACCCAGGTAAAATTCATGGAAATTACTCTTATCTTCTGCCAAACGAACTGATTTCACTAAAGGGTCTATGGCCCATTGGTTACGTGCCACATGATATAATTTGTGTAACTCACATTGCGTCAAAAGACGGAAAGAAAACGAGCACTCCGTTTTTTCAGCAGACGCCTTACGAGAATATGCTACCCGTCCTGATTCCAGAACATGCATATAAGTAAGATCACCAATCTGAACTTCACAGAATTTTTCCTCACCAGGAAAAATAAGGTTTACATTCCCGGCAGGGAAGGCACGTTTAACACCTTTTATCTCAGCATCGAACCATGAGATAAAAGGCTTCGTAATAAGAAGGTTCCATTTATTACCCTGTTGAGCCAGATAAATAATATTATCTAGGTCAGTCAGAGAGGAAAGAGATGCCGCATATAAATAGCCATTTTGATCAGCTTTGATAACCTTGAAATCTTTAGTCATTAAAGCAAGATATTTCATAGATCATCCTATTTGTGACACGTTTTACAGTAAGTAATTACAGATTATCAGACCGTTCAATATACCGATCACACTTCTCAAGAGGCCAGGATGATACATCCATAAATAAGCTCTCAAATCTATCCTCTAAGAGGTTATCTCGTTGTGCGCTTTCTAGAATCAAAGAGCATTTAGAAGATAGATATTCAATAAAATCTGCTTCTGACCCTACGTAAGGCACAAAATCCTTTTTCTTGATAAGTGCTCTATAAGAAAAGAGAGCCGTTTGTAAAAAAGCCTTGTTCTGTAAAAAAGCTATGGAGCCTCTTATTTTTCGATCCGCAAAAATCTGGAAACCATTTCCGCTGGATGCGTCATTATCCATAAAGATATTTTGTCGATGAGATGCTCTTCTACTGCTTATATATGGAAGAGGATTTAAAGCAGCCTCTATTAGATATGGACGTAACGACATGGTAACAAAAACTGCCTCATCCAATACAACAACAGGAAAGAATTCTTCTATATTAATGGAATTTAAAATACTTAATAATGGAAACGTATAATCAACAAAATCATCCTGCCTGATAGGAGTTAATATTACCATATCACGAAATATCCGTGGTATAATTGGCAATATATATTCTGGCTTTAAATTCGAAGCGATAAAAATAGTCCCATCAAACTGGGCATTTTTCTCAAGACATCGTAACGCAAAAGAAAACCTCAATAATTGATCTTCTTTTGTTATTACATATAAAATAGCTGGATTGAATTTTACAAATTTAGTGACGTTATCATTAACTGCTTTAATTACCAAATCGAAATTGTAAAATTTATTATATGAATTTACTATATTATTTAACGAAGATCCTATATCGACAATATAATCACCAATGTGGATATCCCATATATTACTATAAACTAGATTAACAGAACATGAATTCAAAGCTTTGTCATAAACCCAATCACTTCTAACAAAATCTCTCAATGCCTTGAATTCTTCATATGAGACGCATCTGAAGGCTCCGTTCCGCTGCCGTCTCGCTTCTTCATTTTCACTTACATAAACTTCACCAGATTCTTTAATAAAAAGATAACTTCCTGTATCCTCATCATCAAAGGTATTACATATTTTCAAACGGAAAATTCCTCGGTCTGAAATACGCTCTTCGAGCTTGATGCTTCCTCTGGGAACTGTGCGATGAAAACTCATGGTCTGAAGATCAAGCCACTGAGAAGCCGACTGAAAATTACAAAAATTATTTCCTTTGCCATCAGGGCATAAAAAAGCCAGAGAAGAATCAGATTCAAATTGCACTAAAGGATATGCGAACAGACGCCCTTTATTACAGCACAGAACGCGAAGATCATATGAGAGGACGACCAAACGATTCATTATGCTTCTTCCGCTTTTACAGACGCGACATTTTCCAGGAATATCCGCATCTGTTTTAAACGCTTTTCCTGTTTTCCCTCAGAGAAACATATCATCCCTGCCCCATATGATCCCTCATTACTATGCGGGCTTCCTTTAAGGACGTAACGATTTACCAGATTGGAAGAGAAATCCCTGATACGCTTTAACCCGTAATTAATGATAGCTTGACCATCAAGCCCGCTCTTCACCGCTCCATAACTATTAAGGCAAACCTCAAATAAACTGACAGCTCCCTCAAGATATAAACGATGCGCCAATAGATCAGGGACAATCATGAGATTATGACTTCCCTGTGAGGAATTATCTGGAACCTCCGTTTTTCCGACAGAAGGAACGCAATACTCAGGATGATAGAAATAATCAAACGATTCTACCTGCCGCGAAAGAACGGACTTTGATAAAAGATCGCCTATACTATCTCCGAAAATTACAGATGAGCTGCAAAATAAAACTGGAGCATAAGGTTCAAGCAGACCCTTTTCCTTGATGAGAAGAGCTCTAGGTAAATATTCGTGCTTTTCTTTTATCTCTTTTACATCAAAAAAAGTTATTTTTCCTATATAGGACTGAATGAAATCTATCTCCTTACAGCCAGAAATATCATTATCAGTCAAAACAAAAACAGACCCTTTATAATCACCTCTTTCACTCAAACTTTGCAGGGCAAGCCGGAGCTCAGCCATAGCATCCAGCCCATAAACTTCGAAAACAATAAGAGGGTTAAAGCGAACAAAACGCCAAACCTTCCAATCCTCATTCAGAAGCAACTCTCCTGTTTCTAGTGCCAATGACAGGGCCTGCAGCATCTGATCAAAATTGACTTTCACACTACCAATAGATACTTCCCAAACACTGCTTCTATGTAAATCTATCGTAACAATATCGCCTTTTGGACCACAGCTCCACTGATGGGCTATTGCTTCCAGTAGATTACCAAAATCACTCTCATCTATAAATCTGAATAAACTACTTCCTTCATCTGGATGTTGTGAAACGCATAAACCTCCATTCCAATCAACATCTAGATATGACTGATCGATGAGAATATTATATAAATTTAGGCTACGGTTAACGACCCTAACCCCCGTTAATGGCCTGATATTATTTACTTTTTTTGTCCGTAAATCATACCATTTTGCATCGGAACCGCGTGTTCTGAGAAACCATTCTTCACCCTGTTTATAGGCATATAGAAGCTTATCAAGTTGAAAGTCTTTATGAATAAACCCCACCTGCAAACTATTATTGTCTTCCAAGTATAGAACACGACATTCTGCCGTCATAATGATCTGAGGAAACACACCTTCAAATCCTTCTGAAAAATTTTTTTATACCTATCACTTATTATAAAAAAAAATAAGCTCCATTCATCATTTTGTTTAATGAAGAAATTTTCTATAGTTATAAGAAAGAATTCCAAGGATATTCATTCTGTGGCAATTTATGAAAGGTTTTACGCAACATATAGTCCGCAATACGTGTCTCGTTAAACAAAGAACTATAACGTTGCCACCCTTTATGGGCATTTTTTTGTCTTATCTGGGGATGCTTCACATAATAAGCGATATAATCACACAGCTCTTCAAACGAACTGAAAAAAATCATCTCATCGTCAGAGAAAAAGCGGTCATAACCAACCTGTCTTTCCATAGCAACAAGCTGACCATTACCGATTATATGAGCCAGGCGATCAGAACTATATAAATAAAAATCAGACCGACGGCTTATATTTAAACCAATTGCAGATTGCTCTAACAACTTTATATAACGATCACCGCTTATATAAGGTGCCTGCCTGACCCCTGCATAGGCAAACCGAACCTCCGCCGGTAATGCCTGCTCTAGTGAGAGACAGAATTCATCCATCTGCCAGGGGCGCCCGCAAATATCCCTGAGGCGATCAGGATTGCCACAAGAATAAAAAACATCATAAGGTAATTCAGCTAGGCTGAAATTACGCCCCCGTTCAACAGATAGATCAACGGGGTTGGGCAGAAACCCGATAATTTTTTCCTGTCCCAATAATTGAGAAAGTTCACGTTCTGATGTTGAAACAAAGCTGGCATCAACAACTTCGTGACGCTTTATAATATCCTGACGGTTCTGCTCAACAAACAGGGCATCAATATTCCACTGAATGGCTTTCATCTCTGGATAATCATGACGGATTTCAGAAATGACTTCGGGCGGAATTATATAGCCATGCCCCAAAACAAGGACATCAGGCTGAAAAAAGGCAATCGTTTCCCGCAAAGCACGCCACATGGCGCGTTTACCTAAAAAACGACTGTTAAAAAGCCCGTAACGACGAGCAACATCCCGATAGGCAAAGTTCAGAACATGGTGACCATTTCGGATAAAACCATTGGAAAGCTTCCCACCAACACTCAGTAAACCGGGAGCGCGTTCTTTCAATGATTCAAAGAAGTCGCCAACATGGAGGATTTTCAGTGTCTTTAAAATCATTTCACTTAGGCGACATCCGTCATGAAATCAGGTTCTCAGTCCTCATTCCACCATTTTACTGGTTCTGGCTCCTGGCCCTCATTTTCTGTTATTACTGGCGCTTGAACCACTCGAATTTTACGTTTAACAACCGGCATTTCATGGTCATTAACAGCCTTCCGCCCTTCGCGTAATTTCAGCTTCACGTTATCTTCCTTAAGTATGGTCAGTTTCTTCTCCCGCTCCTCAAGCTGAAACTGATAATGGACTAGGCGCGTTTCCAGTGAGCGAATTTTTTCTTTCAACCCTTCGAGCTCAGATTCTACCTCTAAAACCCGCTGCTGTTCCTTTACCAGTTTTTTTTGAAGCTGCGAAACCTCACTCTGCACGTCTCCATTATCTGTTCGCTCAACAAAGCCCTTCCCTGCTACGCTGGGCTTACGGTTATGGCGACCAATATCCTTCCGGTGCTCCACTACGACACCACCGTCATTAATAAAACGACGTTTCTTCCCTGAATTACCGCTTATGAGAGCATTCGTCCCAGCAAAAAAAGGCCGAGCAGTTTCAGCCTCACTTACCTGATCTGGCTTGCGTGGTGTTTTTTTATCTGAGTTTGATCCCAATCTTTCCAGAGCTTCCCTCAGAGACTGCTCCGTAAACTGTATCTCTTCTGACATAATGACAGTACTATATTCCATTTTTAAAAGATAAACGCTTTTACAACCTTATTGCAGAAAGCTCTAAAATAAGGAGAAGAGAAGACGTCCTACACGTAACGCTTTTTCTGGTGCCCTGCCTTATGCAAACACACCCAGTCATCCGCATATTCTTATTACATTACATTATGGCACATGTCATTAATATAATACCAAAAAATATTATTTTATTCTGTTGTTAAGGGTTTTTAAATGCCTGAACTTCTTATTCATAACGCAATATATCCTGCGCTTGACTTTTATACTTCTTTAATAACTCAAGAAAATCTTTCATAAACGAAACAATATCTTTTGAAGATATTTGATTTTTATAGCTTTTTTTAAACCCATCAAATGTATATGAGGAATTTTTATTTATTTCACCCAGAAATATTCTATCAAATTTTTTTCCATATAACTTGCTAAGAACGGATAATTGTTTTTGTTTCTGAACTGGTAACGTTTTTGTTAATTCAACAGAATGTGTTTTTACAAGAATCCTGATAGTATCTTCTTGTTTTTGATAGTCATGCAAAATCGCATTACCATAATTAATAACCACAGGCTGGTTGCTATGGGTTGTGGCCATTTTTCCGAGTGACATCATCCAGCGTGACAACTGATTCATCTGATCAAGGGCTGCCAGCTCAGTCAATGTCAAAGATTCTGACGTGCTTTTATTGCCTGGCAAAGGTGGTGGTGGCGGAGGCGATAAAGGAATAGCACAGCTACATAAAAGGAGACTGAAAACCAATAGCATTTTTTTTTGCAATTTCATCTTTCCATCCTCTTTTATATAGAGTGTTGCAAATCTCGTCTCTTTCACGACCGCTATAATAATCTCACAGAATCATCCTCTGACACAAATCAGGTAGTAGATCTGTTTTTCTCCATCAGGAATTAGCTTCGAGAAATCGAAACAAATATTTAGGGAACAAAACAGATAAAAGAAATTCTCTACATATAAAGCATAAAAAATAAGTGAATCCGCTTTATATAAAGCGGATTCACTTCAGATTATTACATGTTATGCTAAAAACATCTTCATCAACGTCTTGCACGCAGAGTTTTCACAAGGCTTATCATATATACGATAATCACCAGTGAAAAAGGCAACCCACAAAGAACGACTGCTGTTTGGATAGCGGTAAAATTACCTGACAAGAATAACCCAATCGTGACAATTGTCGTCGCAACGCACCAGAACACTCGTAACCATATCGGTGATTCAACCTCCGGGTCATCTGTCCTTATCGCCAGATCAGAAATCATCAAACTGCCAGAATCGACAGGAGCAAGAAACAGTACAAAACTGATGATAATGGCAAAAATTATGGTCACTTGTGGCAATGGCAGATATTTCAACAAATGATAGATCGCCATTTGTGGATCAGCAACAATCGTTGCGCCGAGATCTTTCATCCCCTGAATAAAAACCATATGAATGGCGGCATTTCCAAAAACAGCTAGCCAGAGAAGTGTAAAGCCTAAAGGAATCAGCAATACGCCAAAAATCAATTCTCTGATCGTTCTTCCTTTTGAGATACGTGCGATGAATAACCCTACAAAAGGTGCCCACGCAATCCACCAGGCCCAGTAAAAGATCGTCCACAGACCACGCCATTTGCTTGCATTTTCGTAAATATAAAGATTGAAACTCATTTTCACGAAACTGCTCAGATAATCCCCAATATTCTGTACGATACCATCCATAATATGGAAGGTCGGACCTGTCAGAAAGACAAAACCCAGAAGTATGCAAAGCATCAGGATGTTCAGCTTCGATAAAGCAGCTATGCCCTTTTCGATTCCTATAATGGCAACAATCGTCGCAACGACCATCATAATGATAATCAGGCTTATGAGCATTCGCAGATGATTGGATAACCCGAAATAATCAACCAACCCGGAATGAACGAGCATTGCCCCAATCCCCAGATTCGTCACCATGGCAATGACAGTCGCTAATATGCCGAAGCCATCCACCATATCTCCGGCGAGACCATTGGTCAGTTTCTCGCCAAAAACGGGATATAGAGCCGTGCGCAAGGCTAATGGCCTTTTTTCAACATAAGCATAATAGGCCAGAACTGTCGCCATTAAGGCATAAAGCGCCCAACCATGAATCCCCCAATGTAAAAATGTGATTACCATAGCATGTTGCGCGACGGTAGCTGTTCCTGACGGGCCACTTGGTGGATTGAGAAAATGGTCAAGAGGTTCATAGGCACCAAAATAAACAAGAGCAATGCCGATTCCTGCTGAAAACAACATTGTAACCCATGCTGTATAGCTGAATTCAGGCTTTTCACCTTCCTGACCTAATACGATATGACCATAGCGTGAAAATGCCAGCCAGAAGGCAAATATAACGCAGACGACAACCAGTAAGGTGTAGTACCAACTCAGTGTGTCGGAAACAAATTGCTGCGCCCAGTTTAAAAGAAAAGAACTTTCTTTCGGAAAGGACACTGTCAGCGCTGAAAACACAATAATGCTGATCGCTGAACTAAAAAAAACAAGTTTATTGAGTTTGGGCCGTTCATGACGCTTAACAACGTCATCTGCCTGATGGAGTGACATGTTCTTTCCCTCCTGAAGGGCAATTTCATACCTTTGGCATGAAGCAAATAAACATCAGACCTGATCTATACTTTATTAATTGATTGAACGTATAATCAACTAGATGTGATTGGTATTTAAACCCCCAAACGCATTAGGTTACTGATTGATAATAATAAAAGGCAGCGGATTTAATAAAATCCGCAGGAAAGACGTAATGAAAAAACCCAGGAAGGAAATAGCGCCTGAAAGGCGTGAGCAGTTTTTAACGGCTACCTGTACCATTATTGACCGGGTTGGTCTTGCTGATGCGTCACTTAGCCAGATTGCAGGTGAAATCGGCATTTCTGCCGGTCTTGTCTCTTATTACTTTGGCGATAAGAAGGGCCTTCTTTATGCAACGATCCGTAAGGTCATGCGTGAATTGAAAATGACATTGGAAAATTTGCAAAAAGATATCAACCCTGATGACTCTGCTGCGCAGATCAGAGCTATTATTGACAGTAATTTCCACAACAACCTCAATAATCGTGCAATTATCAAGACGTGGCTCAATTTCTGGGTTGCAAGTCTTTATGATGAAGAACTCAAGAAACTGCAACGCGTGAATAAACATGTATTGTTTTCATCTCTTTACACGCAATTCTCCCGGTTAATTGACAAAGATGAAGCACGTGATGCTGCACAAAGTCTAACAGCGATGATTGACGGCCTCTGGTTGCACCTGGCGCTGTCAAATGAATTCGCCTTTGAAGAGGCGAGACGCCTTGCCCACCAATATCTTGATCAGTTTTTAGCACATAAGACGCCTTCAAAAACTTTAAAAGGATAAAATCATGTCTCTCTACCCTCTGCAAAAACTTTATATTGATGGAAAATTAACTGACGCGACAAGTGGCAAGACTTTCACGACCCGGAACCCGGCCAATGGAGACATTCTGGCCGAAGTGCAGATCGCCTCGCCTGAAGATGTCAATCGTGCTGTGACTGCCGCCCAGAAAGGTCAAAAAATCTGGGCAGCTATGACTGGTGTTGAGCGTTCGCGCATCATGAACCGCGCTGTCGCTATCCTGCGGGCACATAATGATGAAATTGCCCTGATAGAAACGCACGATACTGGCAAATCCATTTCTGAAACATCGACTGTGGATATCGTCACCGGAGCCGATGTGATCGAATATTATGCAGGTCTTGCCGTTGCGATCGAAGGTGAACAATACCCTCTTCGTGAAAGCAGCTTTTTTTATACCCGCCGCGAACCCCTGGGCGTTGTCGCTGGCATCGGGGCATGGAACTACCCTATTCAGATTGCCATGTGGAAAGCGGCTCCTGCCCTCGCGGCAGGCAATGCCATGATCTTTAAACCCAGCGAGGTCACTCCCCTGACAGCGACAATTCTTGCCAAGATTTTCACCGAAGCAGGACTTCCTGACGGTGTTTTTAATGTGCTGCAAGGGCCAGGGCGCATTGTTGGTCAGGCTTTAACCGATCATCCCGATATTGCAAAGATTTCTTTCACTGGTGGCGTAGCTTCCGGCAAAAGGGTCATGGCAAATGCCGCAGCCTCTTCCTTAAAAGATGTCACCATGGAACTTGGTGGCAAATCACCACTGATCATTTTACCTGACGCTGACATAGCGCGCGCCGTTGATATTGCAATGATGGCCAATTTCTATAGCTCTGGCCAGGTTTGCACAAATGGAACACGGGTCTTTATCCCACACTCCATGAAATCGCAATTTGAAGCCGGTTTGCTTGAACGTATCAAACATATCCGCATGGGAGATCCAACAGACCCCAATACCAATTTTGGTCCCATGGTCAGCTTTGAGCATATGGAAAATGTGCTGCATTATATTGAGCTCGGCAAAAAAGAAGGTGCTCGTTTATTGTGCGGCGGCAATCGTGAAATGAGCGGAAATTTCAGCAAGGGTGCTTACGTGCAGCCCACAATTTTTACTGACTGCCGTGATGAGCAGACAATTGTTCGTGAGGAAATTTTCGGCCCTGTCATGAGTGTACTGAGCTACAGCACCATTGATGAGGCCATAAGTCGCGCCAATAATACGACCTTTGGTCTGGCTGCGGGTGTTGTGACACACGATGTCTCGCTGGCCCATTCAGTTATCCATCGCCTCGAAGCAGGAATTTGCTGGATCAACACCTGGGGTGAATCCCCCGCACCGATGCCTGTTGGTGGTTATAAACAATCCGGTGTCGGGCGTGAAAACGGTTTGGCTACCCTGGCCCATTATACCCAGATCAAATCCATTCAGGTCGAATTGGGAGAGTTTGCCTCGGTCTTCTGAGAAGACACTGAGCGCATTTGTGAATCTGCATCGTGAAAATCTGAAAATAAACGATGCTTCAGGAGGATACTATGTCGAGTAAACAGGAATATGATTATATCATTATCGGCGCCGGCTCGGCCGGTGGCGTATTATCTGCGCGCCTGACTGAGGATGCAGGCACGACGGTTCTTCTGCTAGAAGCAGGAGGCCCTGATTATCGGTTTGACTTCCGTACGCAAATGCCGGCAGCTCTTTCCATGCCTTTACAGGGCAAACGATACAATTATGCCTATGCCACAGACCCTGAACCGAATATGAATAACCGCCGCATGGATTGCGGACGTGGCAAAGGACTTGGTGGCTCGTCCTTGATTAATGGCATGTGCTATATTCGCGGCAATGCCCTTGATTATGATAATTGGGCTAAAATGGAAGGGTTGGAAAACTGGAGTTATCTTGACTGCCTGCCCTATTTTAAAAAAGCCGAAACACGCGATATTGGCGGCAATGCCTATCATGGTGACAATGGTCCCCTGCACGTAACAACCCCTAAACAGGGCAATAATGTATTATTCCATGCCATGGTTGAGGCTGGTGTCCAGGCAGGATATGCCCGTACGGAAGATCTGAATGGCTACCAGCAGGAAGGCTTTGGTCCTATGGACCGGACAACGACAGCCTTTGGCCGACGTTGCTCAACATCACGCTGTTACCTTGACGAAGCCCGTAAACGCAGCACACTCACTGTTGAAACTCATGCTGTAACAGACCGCATCCTGTTTGATGGTAAACGGGCCGTCGGCGTACGTTGGCTTCAGAAAGGAGAGGTGAATATCTCCTACGCCCGTAAGGAAGTCATCGTTTGTGGTGGCGCAATCGCCTCACCGCAGATCCTCCAGCGTTCTGGCGTAGGGCCATCCGATCTGCTTAAAAGTCTCGATATTCCAGTCGTTGCTGATATTCCTGGCGTTGGGGCGAACCTGCAGGACCATGTCGAGATGTATATGCAGTGGAAATGCACAAAACCAGTAACACTCGCAACAGCAGCCCGTTTCTATAACAAACCGAAAATCGGCGCTGAATGGCTTTTCCTTGGTAAAGGTATTGGTGCTTCAAATGAATTTGAGGCGGGAGGGTTTATCCGTTCGCATGAAGATTTTGAATGGCCAAATATTCAATATCACTTCCTGCCCGTTGCAGTGAATTATAATGGTACGGACCCTATTAAGGTACATAGTTTCCAGGCACATGTAGGCTCCATGCGCTCATTGAGCCGTGGGCGCGTGCATCTGAAAACCAAAAACCCGAATGCTCACCCGAGTATCCTGTTTAACTATATGTCAACTGCCGATGACTGGCGGGAATTCCGTGCTGGCATTCGCATTACCCGTGAAATCTTTGCGCAATCAGCCCTGGACGAATTTCGTGGTGCCGAAATTTCTCCTACAGCAGACCTACAATCTGACAGCGAACTGGACGCTTTCGTCCGCAGCCGCGCTGAAACTGCCTATCACCCATCATGCAGTAATGCGATGGGCTATCATGATATGGCTGTGGTTGATCGTGATGGCAAAGTGCACGGCATGGAAGGCCTGCGGGTTATCGATGCCTCCATCATGCCACGCATCACAACCGGCAATCTGAATGCGCCAACAATTATGATCGCTGAGAAACTGGCTGATGTCATCCGTGAACGCAAACCGCTACCTCGTGCCGATGTGCCCTATTATATCGCGAACGGAGCACCGACACATAAAAAGTAAAAAATGCAGAAAGCTGTTCAGACGACTTACAAACCCGCCATTTTATAATGGCGGGCTTTGTCCTATTATATGTCTCTATTCCTGACCAGGGTAAAGCAATTGACATGAAAAAAGAGACTTTTCTGAGAATCCTTTTCATTTTTGGTGCCCTTTTCGCAGCCAGCGGCGTTATTCTCCAGGCACTGACTGAACATCTGCCAGAAGCATTTTTTTCAGAACCACATGGGCGGCATTACCTTAATAATGCGACTGATATCCTTCTTTGGCACGGGATCGCCTTATGTTGTCTTACCCTCTATAAAGGGTTTCTCAATCCCCTACGCCAATGTCTGGCCTGCGCGATGATGGTAACAGGCACGCTTCTTTTTTCTGTTTCCGTCAGTCTGCTGAGCTTTAAGATTATCAATCACGCTCCAGTTGCACCCTTTGGAGGTACTTTACTCATCCTGTCCTGGCTCGTGATGGCAAGCGCTGCATTGGGAAAAACCCAAACGCCTGATAAACAGAAATAAAAGCTGGCAACTTAAAGCCAGGCAAAAACATATGACAATAATTGCACTTAAAAGAAGCTGCTCCCGCCCCAGCGCTGTTTCTATATGAAACAAGCCATAGAGATGCAGCCACATATCAGAACCAACAACGCGCTGCATCAGTTTCTGCGCAGGAGACCAGACCCTGGCAATCACAACAAAAATCACCGTCAATGTGACAAGTGAAACTGTCCGCATTAATGTCGCAAAAACTGTGACATCATGCGGTTTCTGTTTCATGAACAGCCCAGGACAAACCGTTTTAATCTCTCACAAGCCTCTGTCAATTCCGCCTCTGAAGCCGCGAAGGAAAGGCGCAAATGAGGCCCTCTTCCGAAAGCTGAACCTGGAACTGTTGCCAGATATTGTTCTTCCAGCAAGGCTTCTGCTAGATCGACGTCGTTCTGGAGCACTCTGCCCGAAGCCGTCTTTTTTCCCATCAAACTGGCAAAACCAGGAAAAACATAAAAGGCACCCTCCGGCACAGCACAACTAATCCCTGGAATATTACGTAAAAACCCTACGACGCGATCACGGCGTCCTTCATAAACACGCCTCATGGCGTGGACACCCTCTAAAGATCCTTCCAGAACGGCACGCGCGCCACCTTGTGCCAGAGTGCAAATGCCAGAGGAAATATTGCCCTGCACTTTAATCATGGCCTTAATCAGGGCTTCCGGCCCACATGCAAATCCGACGCGCCAGCCTGTCATGGCATAAGCTTTACTGACACCATTAACCGTCAAAATCCGGTCTGAAAGGTCAGGAGCGACTTTTGCCAAAGAAACATGCCGCTTTCCTGAAAAAGTCAGATGCTCATAGATCTCATCACTCATAATCATGACATGAGGTGCTTTTCGAAGCACTTCTGCCAATTCCTCAAGATCGGATTGCTCTAAAATAGCGCCTGTCGGGTTATTGGGGAAATTCAGGACAACCCAACGTGTCTTCGGCGTAATGGCTTTTGCCAATGTCTCGGCCTTGAGGCGGAAATTATCCTCCTCATAACAGGGAATCTCGACCGGGCGCCCTCCAAACATCTGCACAATGAGCGGATAGCTTACCCAATAAGGTGATGGAACAATGACCTCATCCCCGGCTTCAATTGAGGCCATGAATGCATCAAAAATAACCTGCTTACCACCATTAGCAACCATAAGCTGTGATAAAGGAACATCAAGGCCGTTATCACGTTTGAACTTATGGGCAATTGCTTCAAGCAGCGTTTTCTGCCCTGGAATAGGGGGGTAACCTGTATGACCGGCCTTTACCTCTTCAATCGCCCCTTCGAGTGCTTCTTCCGGTGAGGCAAAATCTGGTTGCCCAAGGGCCAAAGAAATAACGGGTTTCCCCTCTGCTTTCAGATCCCTGGCGCGCGCTGCCATAGCGATGGTTGCAGGAGCTGGCAAAGAAGAAACGCGAGCAGCAGGGCGAAACATTAACTTAAACTTTCACAAAAACTTTTAATACGCTTACAGGCTTCATCCAATAATTCCGTACTGGTTGCATAGGATATCCGGAAATAACCCGGCGTCAGGAAAGCAGCCCCATGCACAGCAGCAACACCTGTTTCTTCCAGAAGACACGTTACGAAATCTTCACAACTGGTGAGTTTTTTACCTGTATGAGTCTGTTTGCCGATTAAATTCTTAACCGAAACAAACACGTAAAATGCCCCTTCAGGCTTATGACATTCCAACCCGGCAATCGCTGAAATTTTTGAGACAACAAGATCCCGCCTCTTCTGGTACACAGCAACCATTTCGCTGATACAATCCTGAGGGCCAGATAAAGCAGCCTGCGCCGCCGCCTGGGCAATTGAGCACGCATTGCTTGTACTCTGACCCTGTAACTTTATCAGCTGTTTTGTAAAGGCTTCAGGTGCTGCCGAAAAACCAATACGCCATCCCGTCATGGCATAGGCTTTACTGACACCATTCATCGTGACCGTACGATCTCTCAGCTTCGGTTCAACCTGAACAATAGTCTTCGAAACCCGTCCGTCATAAATCAGCTTGGCATAAATATCGTCTGTCAGGATCCAGATATCCGGATAATCAAGCAGAACATCTGTCAGGGCTTTTAACTGCTCTTCAGAATAGGCAGCCCCTGTCGGATTGCAAGGTGAGCACAATATGAACCATTTTGTACGTTCCGTAATGGCAGCCCGTAATTGCTCGGCTGTCAGACGAAAACCATTTTCAGGGTCCGTCTGCACGATAACAGGAACACCATCAGCCAACTGTACGATATCAGGATAAGAAACCCAGGCCGGTGCGGGAATAATGACTTCATCACCAGCATTCAGGCTGGCTGTCATGACATTATAAATAACCTGCTTACCGCCCGTCGAAACACAGATTTCTTCCTTGCAGTAATCGAGTCCGAAATCAGCATTAAGACGATCTGCCGCAGCCTGCCTAACAGACTGCGTCCCGGCGACATCAGTATATTTCGTCTCACCCCGTGCAAGAGCTTCAATCGCAGCATTCTTGATAAAATCCGGTGTATCAAAATCAGGCTCTCCGGCAGAAAGGCTGATAATATCCTTCCCCTCTGCCTTTAACTGACGCGCCTTTTGCGTGATGGCGATTGTCTGGCTTGGAAGGATCCGGTTCATCCGGTCTGATATGATGGACATTATAACCTCTGACAATCACTAACTAAAGAAGAAATGTGTCATTAACAAACTCAGGCTAACGCACTCATCATTTTCAGAACAGCCTGCCCCATTTCTTCTGTACTGACAGCTTTTTCTCCTTCTGATGCAATATCAGCAGTCCGCAAGCCTGTTTCAAGAACTTTGGAGACAGCATGCTCAATCAAATCAGCATCATCAGCTCTGTTCAGAGAATAACGCAGCAACATAGAGAGAGAAAGGATCTGTGCCAGCGGATTGGCAATACCTTTCCCTGCAATATCAGGCGCACTGCCATGAATTGGTTCATAAAGTGCCGCCCTTTTGCCGTTACCTGTTTCACTCCCCAATGTGGCAGAGGGCAGCATTCCAAGTGAACCCGTCAACATAGACGCCAGGTCAGAGAGAATATCACCAAAAAGATTCCCCGTAACTATAACATCAAACTGACGTGGCGCCCTGACAAGCTGCATGGCACAATTATCGGCCAGCATATGGGAAAGCTCTACATCCTGATATTCACGACGATGGAGGTCGGTGACGACTTCCTTCCAGAGCAGGCCACTTTCCATCACATTGCATTTCTCAACAGAGCAGACCCGCCCTTGACGCAAGCGTGCCAGATCAAATGCAACCCGTGCAACCCGTTCGATTTCAGGTGTTGTATAAACCTCTGTATTAATGCCTTTGCGTGTACCATCGGGCAAGGTTTCAATGCCTCTTGGCTCACCAAAATAAACACCACCGACTGTCTCACGGACGATCATGAGGTCCAAACCACGGACCACTTCCGGTTTCAGAGCAGAGGCGGAGAGAAGCGGATCAAAGAGCTTGGCGGGACGCAGATTAGCATAAAGCCCCAAATCCTTACGCAAGCGAAGAATAGCAACTTCTGGGCGGCGGTCAAATGAAACATCTTTCCATTTCGGGTCGCCCACTGAGCCAAATAAAACGGCATCAGCTTCTTTTGCCTTGGTAATGACCTCATCACGAATAGGCACATCATGAACAGCCAGTGAAGCACCACCAACCAGGTCTTTATCAAGTTCAACTTCAAGACCGCGATTTTCCTGCAGCCATTGCAAGAGTCTCAAGGCCTGAACCATAACTTCCGGGCCAATACCATCACCTGGCAGAAGCAGCAATTTGTGAGCCATAATTATGCCTTTTCTTTCACAGTGGAAGGAATCCACGACCGGGAAGGACGTGCCTCAAATTTTGTAATATCCTGCTCAAACTGCAAGGTCTGTGACACATCATCTAGCCCTTTAAGCAGGAGCTGGCGGCGATATGGGTCGATCTTAAAAGGAACTTTTTGACCATCTGGACAAATGATAACCTCTTTTTCAAGATCAATCGTGAAGCGTGCATTCGCTCCGGCTTCAGCATCTTTCATCAAGGTTTCACAAACATCACGGGGAAGCTTGATCGGCAAAATGCCATTCTTGAAGCAGTTATTATGAAAAATATCTGCAAAGCTGGGAGCGATGACACATCTTATCCCAAAATCCAGCAACGCCCAGGGAGCATGTTCACGCGAAGAGCCGCACCCCAGATTATCAAGCGTAATGAGGATACCCGCTTTACGATAGGCTGGTTTATTTAGCACAAAATCCGGGTTTTCGCTTCCATCATCATTATAACGCTGTGCCGCAAAAAGATGTTCACCTAAGCCAGTACGTTGCGTTGTTTTAAGAAAACGCGCTGGAATAATCTGATCTGTATCAATATTCTCTTTCGGCAGAGGGGCTGCAATTGTTGTCAGAGTCGTAAATTTTTCCATTATGCGACCTCCCTGCGAAGAGTCCGTGGATCGCAAAGCATTCCTGTAACAGCAGCAGCAGCAGCCATGGCAGGTGAACATAAATGTGTGCGGCCATTGGGGCCCTGACGACCTTCAAAATTGCGGTTCGATGTTGACGCACATCTCTGATAGGGTTTTAGACGGTCCGGATTCATGCCCAGACACATCGAACACCCCGCCTCACGCCATTCAAAACCGGCATCAAGGAATATCTTGTCCAATCCCTCGGCTTCAGCCTGTTTGCGGACATGACCAGAGCCCGGAACAACCATGGCCCGAACATGCTCAGCGACTTTATGACCTTTAACAAGACTCGCTGCCACGCGCAAATCTTCAATACGACTATTCGTACAGGAACCGATAAAGACGACATCGACCGGTGTGCCTGCAATGGGTTGCCCCGCTTCCAACCCCATATAACTTAGGGCCCGGAGTGTACTCTCTGCTTTCGCCGGGTCAGCAAAATCTTCAGGGCTTGGAACATTCCCTGTAATCGGCAACACGTCTTCGGGGCTTGTACCCCATGTTACAGAAGGCTGGATTTCAGCAGCATCAAGCGTAATTTCCGTATCAAAAACAGCATTTTCATCACTAGCTAATGTTTTCCAGTAAGATACTGCTTTCTCAAATTCTTCACCTTTCGGCGCAAATGGACGGCCTTTTACATAAGCAAAAGTCGTCTCATCAGGGGCAATCATACCAGCACGCGCACCAGCCTCAATAGACATGTTACAGAGCGTCATACGCCCTGCCATATCCAGCGCTCTTACCGCAGAACCAGCATATTCAATAACATGTCCAGTCCCACCAGCCGTTCCAAGCTTACCGATAATTGCGAGCATGATGTCCTTGGCTGTCACACCCGGACCAACTTCCCCCTCAACAGTCACACGCATATTTTTTGCATGTTTTTGCTGAAGTGTCTGTGTCGCCAGAACATGCTCAACTTCTGATGTCCCGATCCCGAAAGCCAAAGACCCCAGAGCGCCATGCGTTGAAGTATGACTATCTCCGCAGACGATCGTCATCCCTGGCAGGCTGATCCCCTGTTCAGGTCCGACAACATGTACAATCCCCTGATCTTCAGAGTTCAGGGCAAAATACGGAACGTGAAATTCTTTGACATTCTTTTCAAGTGTCTCAATCTGGAAGCGACTTTTAGGATCCTCTATTGGCAAAGAACGATCACTCGTCGGGACATTATGATCTGCCACCGCTATCGTCGCATCAGGGTGCCGCACCTGACGATGGGCTGCCCGCAAACCATCAAAAGCCTGCGGGCTTGTCACCTCGTGAAGGAGGTGACGGTCAATATAGAGAAGGCAGGTCCCGTCTTCGAGCGTTTTGACAACGTGATCATCCCAGACCTTATCATAAAGTGTCCGAGGGGACGACGAATTCTGCATTCTCATATATCTCCCATATCAATTAAGAAGCGGAAACTTCTCCGCCTTTATTTGCATCTACTTTATTAACATCTCTGGGGCGTTCTGCAATACGGGCAGACTTCCCTGAACGTCCACGCAGATAATACAGTTTAGCACGACGGACTTTACCACGGCGAACCACTTCAATCTCAGCAATAGTAGGAGAATAAAGTGGGAAAACACGCTCCACACCCTCACCATTAGAGATTTTACGCACTGTAAAATTGCTGTTAATCCCACGATTGGAACGAGCAATCACAACACCTTCATAGGACTGAACACGTTCACGTGTTCCTTCAACAACGCGTACACCAACGCGCACAGTGTCGCCAGCTTCAAACTCTGGCACGCCACGAAGGGCAGAAAGACGCTCTATTTCGCGTGCTTCAAACTCTTGCACAATGTTCATTAACCTAACTCCTAACACTCATTCACGATACGGATTGCCGGCTGTAAGCTTCCCACAGATCGGGGCGACGCTCACGCGTGACAATCTCTGATTCTTTTCGACGCCACCGGGCAATATCCCCATGGTGTCCTGACAACAAAACTGATGGAACAGAGAGACCTTCCCATTCCGCTGGCCGTGTATATTGGGGATATTCCAACAACCCGTCAGAAAAACTTTCATCCTCAGCACTCAAAGATGACCCCATAACGCCTGGCAGGAGACGAACGCAGCCATCCAGAAGAGCCAGGGCCGGAATTTCCCCCCCAGAAAGAACAAAATCCCCAAGGCAGAGCTGTTGAACGTCATATTTTTCCAATATACGCTCATCAACACCTTCAAAACGACCACAAAGAATCACAATCCCCGCCCCTTCTGCAAAGCGCGCCACGTCTTTCTGTGTAGCGCGTTTTCCACGTGGCGTGGGATAAATGATGGGACGCCTGATTTTATCACCTTCTGTAACGTCACTTAAGGCATGGGCCAGAACGTCCGGGCGCATGACCATACCAGCACCGCCACCAAAAGGTGTGTCATCGAGAGCACGATGTTTCCCCAGACCATATGGACGGAGATCATGCACCCGACAGGACCATATAGCTTCCTGCAAGGCACGCCCTGCAAGAGAGACCCCCAGTGGCCCCGGGAAAATATCGGGGAAAAGGGTTACTATATCAGCCTGCCACGTCACGCCCGCACCTGCACTTCACCAGCCAGATCACCTTCTACCTCAATCTCTTCCGGAAGAATTATCACTAACTCTCCTTTTTCAAGATCAATTGTAGGCACACAGGCCTTTGTAAAGGGGACGAGGGCACCACTATCAAGCTCAAGGCTTGTTCCTGCCCCATAATCATGGACAAAGACGACATGCCCCAGCCCTTCCCCTTCAGGAGAGCGGGCTGCAAGTCCGATCAGATCAATATGGTAGAAATCCTCTTCTTCCGCCGGTGGCAGAGATGAGCGCAGTGTATAAAGCCGTTTATTAACAACTTTTTCTGCTTCTGTCCGATCTGAAAGAGCGATACCCTGCTCATCAGTTAAAGTCGCAACACCATGAGACTTCCATTTCACGCTCCATTTCTGCCCCTGATCGTCAAAAACAGGGTCAAGTCCTTCCAGCAGATCAGGCTCTTCCATCACAGCATGAAGGTGCACATGGCCCTTTACCCCGTGTGGACGCCCTATCGTTGCGATATGGATCTTCTGGTCAGATGGAAAACGCGACAAGGATTTATGCTCCATTCAAGCGTCCAGGAACTGCTTTACGCAGCTTCCCCAGCGGCAGCGGCTGCTGCACGTTCCTGAGCTTTTTTGCCAGGAGCGGACTTCTTGGGCTGCTCATTATAAGTAAATTTTGGTGCCAGACCAGCATTACCGAGGAAACGAGCTACGCGATCTGTCGCCTGCGCACCCTGTGAGAGCCAATGTTTAATACGCTCATCATTCAGCTTTACGCGATCAGCATGCTCGGAAGGAAGCATTGGGTTATAAGCGCCAACTTTCTCGATAAAACGGCCATCACGTGGGCTGCGGCTGTCAGCCACAACAATGTGGTAATAAGGACGTTTTTTTGCCCCGGCACGGGCTAATCTAATTTTTAGACTCATAATGACTCCTGACTAACAATAAACTTACTTCACTAACGGCTCTGCCTAGTTCTCACTAAAAAGGAGGACGACCACCTTGTGCCCCCATCCCTTTCATAAGATTCCCCAGTCCGCCAGCACCCCCTATGTTGCGCATCAGGCCTGAAAGGCCCATCTTGCTAATGCGCTTCATCATAGTGGACATCTCATCAAACTGCTTGAGCAACCGGTTAATCTCCGGCACAGTCGTGCCAGAACCAGCAGCTATACGCTTTTTACGCGAGGCCTTGATGATACCTGGCGTTTTGCGTTCCTCAGGGGTCATTGAAGAGATGATGGCTTTATGACGGTTAAAAATCGACGTATCGATATTTTTTCCCTCAAGCTTCTCTTTCAATTTCCCCATCCCGGGCAACATACCCAGAATTCCTGAAATTGAACCAAGACGGCTGATCTGATTGATCTGCGAGACATAATCATCAAGATCAAACTTGCCGGCAAGCATCTTCTTGGCAACACGCTCGCCTTCTTCCTGATCCAGCTGTTCCGAGGCTTTTTCAACCAATCCGGCAATATCACCGAGGCCAAGAATACGCCCCGCAACACGCTCAGGATAAAATTCCTCCAGCGCATCCAGCTTTTCACCAGAACCTGTAAATTTGATTGGAGCGCCCGTAACCGCCTTCATGGAAAGGGCTGCACCACCGCGGGCATCACCATCCATACGGCTCATAACTACGCCTGTGATCCCGACCTGATCCTTAAAGGCCTGCGCCGTATTAACAGCATCCTGACCAGTCATGGCATCAACAACCAGAAGCGTATCCGCCGGGTTCGCGACATCGCGGACCTGGCGCACTTCGTTCATCAAGGCTTCATCAATTGCCAGACGCCCTGCCGTATCCAGAATAACGACGTCAAAACCTTCGCGCTTAGCTGTATCCAAAGCGCGACGCGCAATCTCGACGGGTTGCTGGCCTGCTACGATTGAAAGGGAAACAACACGCCCCTCTGTCAGGGCAGCTGCCTGCTGAGCAAGCTGCTGGAGCTGAAGCTGGGCCGCAGGACGCTGCACGTCCAAACTTGCCAGAAGAACTTTCTTGCGATCACGCCCTGCAAGACGCAGAGCAAGCTTTCCGGCCGTCGTCGTCTTACCAGCACCCTGCAAACCCACCATAAGCAGGGGGACAGGCGCAGACGCAGCCAGGTTGAGAGGAACGGCGCCTGCGCCGCCTAGTGCCTCAATGAGAGCATCATTAACAATCTTGGCAACAGCCTGACCGGGAGACACGCCTTCGAGGACTTGTTCCCCAACGGCTTTTTCTTTAACATTAGCAACAAAGGAACGAACGACTGGCAAGGCAACGTCTGCCTCCAGCATAGCCAGACGGACTTCACGCATAGCTTCCGCGACATCAGCCTCTGAAAGTTTTCCTCCTCTGGAAAGACCTTCAAAAACGCGGGACATTCTGCTGGAAAGTTGCTCGAACACGATTTAACCTTTACTGCACAACAAACGCGCCACTGCGCGAACCCTCGCGGAGTGACGTGTCCGAAAACTTTTTTTCTTCTAATAAGAGAATTCTTTTGGGTCAAGCCTTAATAACCACTTGACGCGGCCTTCATTTTCGGGTTTATGCAGTTTCACTCCGAGCGAGTTAAGGAGAGGTGGCCGAGTGGTTGAAGGCAGCGGTCTTGAAAACCGCCGTACGTTAATAGCGTACCGTGGGTTCGAATCCCACCCTCTCCGCCATTGCCCTTTACAGATGTTCTACTTTTTCTATATCTATTCTCTACAAAATGTATGAAATAACTTTCATAGAGAACAAATCAAAGGCAGACATAATTAAATTAGAATAAAAACATCACTTGTTTAAAATACACAAATGCCTCATCTGGGTTGCCCTATCAAAGTCCTCCTTTGTATCAATTTCCCAACTATCTACAAACCCATACGAAATGGGTAAATAGCTTCTCAAATGTTCATACACCGCTGTATTGCCAATATCATCAAATATCTTAACCGGTAACCAAGAGATATTTGCCCACTCCCATTTAGTAGGGGGATTACGTTTAAATCCAACGACATTTCCCTCATTAAGATCAACAAAAACAGCATCATTAGTCTTGGCTTTCGTTAATGCTAAACGAGGCTTCCCGGTCTGACATTCTTTAATAAAATTCCGAAAAGTTTCTGGTACGATAAGCAGGTCTGCATCCATAAATAAACAATCACCATGAAGACCTTTCGCACCCATAGCGTAACTATGGAGAGTCGTCGTAGTGCGAAATCCAGGATTTCTTACCACAATAACATCAGGACGCACCCGTGCTATTTCTTGAATAACTTCTGTTTCCATAAAGCCGACCACTACTCTCACATCAGCGACATCAGCAAGCAATGACAACAAATGTTCTATAACGCTTATACCATCAAAACATTCAAGACATTTAGGTTGTCCGTGACCCAAACGAGACCCCAATCCAGCAGCCGCTATTACAGCGTGTTTAATAATCGACACAATCCACTCCCGCTTAATGCAACATAATCGGCCATAGCTATCAATTCATTTGGACTAGAATGGATACCATTAAATGCAATCCCGATATCGGCCACATCAAACATTGGTATATCATTATATCCATCACCAATACCAACTACGCGACTAAAGCGCTTTTTAAGCTCCAATGTAGGTGTATTTTTACGCATGACATCGACAAGCTCAATTTTACCATTACGATCTACACGGCTTGTAGAGGTATAAAATTTACAGCCCAATCTTTTGATAAGAGGCTCAATCCAAATATCTAAATTTCCCGTAACAACAAAGCAACGCTCACTATTTGCTTTAATAAAAGATTCAATATCAGAATCTATAGCAATATTTGAAACAACGTGATGGATATAATCAATACGCGCTGAACGTAAAATGGCAAAACGCAACCGAAAGCTGTCTTCAAATGGGATAACACCATCCATGCTAAGACGCGTTAATAATTGCATCTCTTGCTCAAGCCCCAACTCAGCTGCAATCAATGGCAATAGCTCTTTCCGAGTAATAGTTCCATCAAGATCAAAGCAAAAAGATGTTGATTTTGCAGGAAGAACTGTCATGAAATTTTCTCAACGAAACAAAAATACTGGCGCGTATCAATACGATTATTTAAATCACTTTCATCAAAAAGTGGCTCTGGACCACTTATATTTACTCCCAGACCAGTAAAAGCTTTTTCTAGGCTTTCACTAATTTCCTTACGCGAACGATAAATAGCGTTATAATCAGCCGATAATTCCTCAGACCAATGATCAGAAAGCGTCAGACGTCTCTCAACCCCCATTGGCTCACGTATATAAACTAACCCTCCTACTAATAAGCGGCGGGCAATAACAGCTAACAACTCGCTAACTTGCAGATCATCAAGATAAATCAGAATACCTGACAGAATTACTCTATCAAATGGTCCATAGCAAGTGAACCAGTCATCAGTAATATCTTCAGCACCGATAGAGTGAAAGAAAATATTTGACTGAATACACCTCTTACGAGCAATTTCTATGAGAGATAAGCTAGCATCTACGCCATGATAGACTGCTATATTATTTTTAATGGCCTCCGCCCAGCGACCTATCCCGCATCCTATATCAAGAACTCGCTCTTTCCCCGTTAAACGCAATAACGGTTCAATTCGGGCTTTTTCAAGCACATCACGTTTCACCGCTATTTCTGGATGAGAATCCTGGTACATAACAGAAGTAAGAGGATGATCAGGATCGAATTTCCGTGCACGCCCTTCAAAGAAATCTGAAATTTTCTTTTGATCTAAGCTAATTTTTTTATTTACAAACCGACTCATAATACACCAACATTATCAGAGCAGATACCTTCAGCAATTTCATCGAGAATAATATCAACTGCTGATTTCTTTCGCGGGAAAAGAATATTGATCAATGCGTTCCGCTCTGCATCCAACAACCATTTTCCACCCGAGGCATAATATTCAATCGCGCTCCCCACCCCAGAAAAATCCCGCACATGATGAGCCGCAGCAAGAGCAGCGTCGCCGAGCGCATTCATTGGCACATGTTTGTGGCTGTCAATAAAAACTAAAGGTTTTTCAAAAATCGGGTATTCGGTGAGAAATGAAAGACCATCTGTGACCATCATATCCGATGCTGCAAAAAGATGAGCATAAGTCCCTAACTCAACCACACAATTAGGTAAATTATTCCACTTTTCGAGGAAAAGCTTCAGTTCATCTTGCGTCATAACACCATTATCCACCACAGATGCAAATAGCGCTGGGTGAGGTTTCAGGACAAAATCCACATCACTATGCTCAGATGCATAGCGGAGAAAATCAATGCAAACCGAATCAAAAGTGCCAAATCCGAGCCAATTCGTTCCGACTGAAAAATGGGGAGCCCATATCACACGAAAATTACGTTTTTTTTCAATAGGAAATGGCCATTTTTCAGGCTCATCCCGGGCAGCGAGAAGACGAGCAAGCTTCGGGTAACCACTAACTATAAATTTATTCGGATCAGAGTGCCGGAACTGAACAAAATAATCGCGCGTTTGCTCTGTTTCACAAAAAACACGCCATGACATGCGGTGCCAATACTGGTCAAAAGAGTTTTCACTTACCCCGCCTATACTATTATCCTCTGGATTAAAACGGGCAACAATCGACATACCATAAGGAACAGAACACAAGCGCGCAAAATTAATATATTGTGTCCGAAAAAATTCAGGAACGTCAAACTCCCATTGTGATTGACGAAATATCACATCAGGGTTCAGTGCACGCAAAATATCAAGACCAATAAACGAAGACTCCATTCCAAGACGGATATGCGAGACTCCCAGCTGGTCAAGCCCTGCACTTGTTACTGCTTCGCCACTGTAACTCTTATCCCCCGGAAAACGACGATTAATTGAAATGACGAGTGGCTCAAAGCGCACATCTTCTGTCATGGCCTTCCAGAGATCAAAATAAGCGTCAAAACTTTCTATAGCGTGAACCAGGAAAACGCATCTTATTCTACGTCCGACCGGCATTGAACGCCGAACTGCCAAATTTTCCGTAGCACGCAGGCCAAAAATCTCTATTGCAAGCTTATTCTCTATTTCATTAAGCCTATTTTCAAGTTTTTGAACCGAAGGAAGAACGCTTGACCGGATCAACTCTCCAAAGTGCGCCTCAAGAGAAGACGCAGTGTCAGAGTTCACTTTCTGGAGCAACAAAACCAGTTTCAAAAAAAAATCTTCGTCTGCGTTCAAGTGGCACCCATCCATTACAAAATAATATAATAAGACTTGGTAATTTTTTGATTCTTACCTGATTTTATTTATGATGTATCAGGGTTATAATTTTATTTGCAATATTAATATTATTAACCAATTCAGCTGTCAAGCCATTCTATACTCACAATACTGGTTAATCATTATTTCATTAAAAAATACATAAGTCTTTGTTCCTTAGAGTGATAATTATATGCAATCATTGACGTCCATATCTACGAAAAATGAGGGTATCACTCCTCCGGCTTCCAATCTTTCATCAACGACCCTACACACATTTAATGCTTCAAGGATTGTAATATCCATATCCAGGTATCTGTATGTACCTAGACGTCCCAAAAACGAAACATTTCTCGTTTGATTAGCTAATGAAATATAGTCCTTGAGCATTTTTGTTTGAGTTGCAAGTCGGATAGGATAATAAGGCGTATCCCCTTCGCCCGCTAAACGACTATATTCACGGAAATAAACCGTCTTATTCAATGAAGGAAGTTCCCATGGAGTGAAATGCTTATGTTCAGCAATACGCGTATAAGGAACATTCTCATCACAGTAATTTATGACTGCCGTACCTTGATAATCCCCTTTACTTTCAAAACGCTTAAAATCCAGTGTTCTATAACCCAACCTACCACGTGAGAAATTAAAGAAACGATCTATAGGACCCGTATAAAAAACATGATCAAAGGCATTATCTATTTTATAGTTTTCGAACGAAGTATCGAGATATAATTTTATAGCCGAATCAGAAATTATATTCTGGATGACATCACCATAACCATTTTCAGGAATACCCTGATAAGGATGACTGAAATAATTATCATCATAGTTAAATCTGACAGGTAGTCTCTTCAGAATAGAGGCTGGCAGATCAACCGGATTCATTCCCCACTGTTTACGTGTATATCCCTTGAAAAAGGCCTCATAAAGCTCCCGACCAATTAGTGATAGCGCCTGTTCCTCAAAATTGGCAGGATTGACGATTGAATTATCCGCCTTACTTCTAATAAAACTCTCTGCCTCTTCAGGTCTCATATTTGTTTTGAAAAATTGGTTAATTGTCAAAAGATTTACCGGGAGCGTATAGACCCTCCCCCGAGAAACCGCCTTAACCCTATTGATATAAGGCCTAAATCTTCCAAATTCCTGAACATAATCCCATACTTTTTTATGTGCTGTATGAAAAATATGAGGCCCATAATGATGGACCATAATATTGGTATTTCTATCACGTGACGTATAACAATTACCAGCCAGATGAGGACGCTCATCAATCAAAGAAACCTCATGCCCTGCCTTTGAAAGATGCCTGGCTAAAACAGCACCACTAAAACCAGCTCCAACAATACAGAATTTCATTACCACTTATCTCATTCTGTTTTTCATTATGCCCAACAAAAATCAGATAACATTAAAGCTCCTCCATCTTTTTCCACATGGGACCACATACGAGTTCTGCTGCTATAGCTGGGATAGCGCTTAAAACCTGTTTTGTGACGTGCTTATATTCCTCAAGATAAATTTGACTTTCCTTAGTAAAGATAAAATGATTCCAAGGTTTCGAATATCCCATAAAATGACACACAGCCATATCGGAACGACTTTTATCCATATCCTCTCTAATCATCTCAGAAAAAAGTGATGATGGTTCACGTTCAAGCTCAATCTGGAAATTCCACCTTAAAGAGTAAAGATAGAGTGAATCCTGAAAAACATAATTCAGAATCATCTCGTCCTTTGAACTCCATTGTCGTTCTATAAGGTTGATGCATTCTTCACGTTCCTGATCTGTAATTAGCAAATTATTAAAAACAATCACGCCTCCATTAAAGTAATTATCGACATTACGGATGCCATTTTGAGCTGCATACAATCTAAAATTACCAAAATCACCGTATTTAGTATAGTGTCTATAAATACACCTTACAGCACCAACTTTTTTATCATCAGGCAATCCATCAATGATTTCCAGAATATCGTCTCGTATAAGCATATCTACATCAAGCTTAACCGCTTTATTATAATCTTTAAAATACTTTGGAATAAAAAGAGAGTAGTATATCTCTTTAGCCACACCTTCCTGGCAGCTAACTCCATCAAGAGCATGCGAAAGATCTATAAAATTGACCTTACATCCATATGATAAGATCATTCGTTCTGCTAGGACTATAAGTATTGGAGCCAAATTGTTATGAAAAACAAATATTTCTATACGAGATTTGTCTGAAATATGATCAATTAAAGACTTAACGGTAACCAGCCCCGGGATAAAAAAGGTGCGGTCAAAAGCTACAACTATCGGCGTAACATCCACGACAATATCTCCCTAAATCAATATGGGTCTATTCCATACCCATCACCATATTTCATACACCCAGAAATTTTTCTTAATTTACATTCACGAAATAGGCAAACCTGAAACAGGTAACAATATTCTATGTGAATTTTTATATAGTAACGTGTTGTAAAATTAACGTATACAACATTAAAAATACAAGTTCGTACGGATCAGTCTTTACAGTTTCTCCATCTTTTTCCACATTGCTCCACATAGAACAGGAGCTGCCAACCGTTCGATATCATGCAATACATGCTTCGTAATGGAACGATACTCTTTAATAAATGGACCTGCCCATTCTGTAAAAGGAAAGTCGCGCCAGGGTTTGGCTGACCCCATAAAATGACAAATAGCTATATCAGAACGGCTTCCATCTATATCCTCTCTGATAAACTCAGAGAAAGAGGAAGACCCCTCACATTCAAGCTCTATCTGAAAATTCCATCTTAAAGAATAAAGATAGAGTGAATCCTGAAAAACATAATTCAGAATCATTTCCTCATTTGAGTGCCAGTGGCGTTCAATAAGATTTATACACTCCGAGCGCTCCTGGTCGGTAATAAGATGATTATTAAAAACAACAACCCCGCCATTAAAATAATTATCAATATTACGAATACCTATCTTTGAGGTGGTTTTTCTAAAGCCTCCAAAATCACCATATTTTATATATTGACGAAATACACAACGAACAGCGCCAATTTTTTTATCCTCTGGCAGGGCATCAATCATTTTTAAAATATCATCACGAACAAGGACATCAGCGTCGAGTTTAATAGCTTTATCATAATTTTTAAAATACTGAGGAACAAAAAGAGGATAATATAACTCTAAAGAAACGCCCTCTTTACAATTAACATGATCAAGCGCATGTGAAAGATTTATAAATGACACCATACAGCCATATGATAAAATCACTTTTTCAGCGACAGATATAAGAAAAAAAGAAAGATCATTATGAAAAACGAATATCTCTATACGTGTTTTATCAGAGATATTATCAATCAGAGATTTAATTGTAACAAGACCAGGAATAAAATATGTCCGGTCAAATGTCACAACAACAGGAATTATATTCATTTCTTTACGATATCATATTTTTTGACACAAAACATGATATATACTCTCCTGTGTAAATAAAATATTTTCTTTATGTCATTACTTACTTAAACCCTATAACACCAGCCGTTCAACCCATTGTTCAATATCTTCTCCACTACTAAAACGGTCATCTATCAGGCCATTCACCATAAAGGTCGGGGAAACGTGGATACCATTCTGCCGGGAAAATCTTGCATGACGTTTTACAGCTTTCGTAACCTCATCCAGTTCAAAAGCTTTTTGTAAGGCAACACCGCTATATCCCTCAAGTTTCTCAAGAATTTGGCGTGGCGTTATATCCATATTCGGGCCAGAGGAATGATGTGTAAATTCAAATTCCTCCCGATGATCACCCACCGCTTTTATAACTTTCCACGCCTGCTCCCTACCATTCTTCAATGTCAGAGCCGCCAGAATGGCGCGATTCACAATGGCCGAAAACAAATGCCATGGCTGGGAATGAAGATATATTTCCAGCTTTATTGCCTTTTCCCCAACAAGTGCAAGAAGAGGCATGATTTTATTAACTGTCCGCACACAATAAGGACAAGTAGGCTCAATAAAAATATCAAACTTTACTGGACCATCTCCCCAGATCAAGGAAGCTGGCTTTACAAGATGATTCATGAAACGCTCCTGTCCTTTATCAATCTGCATCTTCCAAAAGATGCAGATTGACTATAGCACAGTCATCTCTAGCGTGAAAATTTCCTTCTTGCTCCATGAGAAGGTGACTTTTCCGGGCGTCTTGACCCTTGCCCTCTTCCAGCAGCGCCTCTGTCTGAACGACGTCCCTGCTGTCTGCGCCCTCCACCCAATACAGGAGGACGCATTGTCGATAAACGAGCCTCCTCTGAATGATAGGGGTGGTTCGTTATAGCCGGGACATTCTTACCAATCCGGCGTTCAATATCATGTAGCCACGCTCTCTGCTCTGCCTCACAAAGGGTAATAGCCCATCCTTCACGGCCTGCACGCGCAGTGCGCCCAATTCTATGAACGTAAGATTCAGGAATATTCGGCAGATCATAATTAAAAACGTGAGAAACCTCATCAACATCAATACCGCGAGCCGCAATATCCGTTGCGACCAGTACTTTGACACTCCCATCACGGAACCCACTCATGGCACGCTCACGAGCACCCTGGGACTTATTCCCATGAATTGCCGCTGCTGCGATCCCGTTATCATTAAGGTAATCAGCGACTTTATTGGCTTCATGCTTCATGAGGGTAAAGACAACAGCCCGTTCCACCCGGTCATTATCAACCAACATGAGAAGTGCTTCTTTTTTCTTCCCCCCATCAACAAACAACACCGCCTGACGGATCCGATCGACCGTGCTTGATTCAGGTGTTACCTGCACGAGAACAGGATCTTTCAGAAGTGAATGCGCTAACTCCTCAATAGAGGACGGCATTGTAGCTGAGAATAAATGCGTCTGGCGCTGATTGGGCAGAATATTAATGACTTTGCGGATATCGTGAATAAAGCCCATATCCAACATACGGTCCGCTTCATCAAGCACTACAAATTCAGTATTGGAAAGATCTATAAACCCTTGTGATACAAGATCAAGCAGCCGACCAGGTGCTGCGACCAGAACATCAACCCCTTTTTTGAGGGCCTCAACCTGGCGGCTCTGACCGACCCCTCCGAAAATAACAGCATGGCGAAGACCCATATACCGGCCATATTGTGCAAAATTATCACCGATCTGAGAGGCCAGTTCCCGCGTTGGCGCTAGGACAAGCGCACGAACTTCATACGGTCTCAACCGTTTCGGATTCGCAAGAATATGATTAAGGATTGGAAGAGCGAAAGCGGCCGTCTTCCCCGTCCCTGTCTGAGCCAGGCCGAGAAGATCTCGTCCCTTAAGAAGATGTGGAATAGCCTCTGCCTGAATAGGAGTCGGAATTTGATAACCCTGTTCCTCCAAAGCTTTTAAAATTGGCTCAGCAAGACCAAGCGATTCAAAATCCGTCATAATTACTCCCTGGATGCGTTGTCAGACTTACAGGCAGCAACGCTATTAATGGTATCTAATTAGAACTGATTTAGTCCTATTTAAGCGGGACTTCAAGACAATTTAGAGAATTAATTTTTTATAATATATAACACAGCGCCCTTAATTATTTGAAAATAAATAATTTTTTGGTAAAAATCATGAACTGTCATCACGCTTTCTTCAGCAAGAAAAGCGCCTGCTCACCAAATAAATTTGCCATAGAAAGGGAACGACTCAAAAAAGCTGCACGCCCATCTTCCTTAACAGCAAACCATTTCTCGATTTTATAATTCTCTGCTTCACATAAAGCAATAAAATCATAAATCGTACAGGGATGGATATTGGGGGTAATATACCATGGTGTATTCCATACAGGTGTCATAGGCATACGACCTGTACGCAAAAGCTGCCAACGCAAACGCCAGTGACCGAAATTCGGGAAAGAAACAATTGCATAACGCCCGATCCTGAGAAGCTGTTTTAAAACCTCTCTGGGATGTTCAACCGCCTGCAAAGTACGTTGTAAAACAACATAATCAAACGTATTGGCCGGATAATCTGCTAGATCATGGTCGGCATCACCTTGCATAACAGGTAATCCGTGAGCCACTGAACGCGTCACCGAACGCATATCAATCTCGATCCCCTGAGCCTCACATTTCTTTTCATGAAACAGATAATCGATTAACTGCCCGTCCCCACTCCCAACATCAAGGACACGACTACGATCAGGAATCATATCTGCAATGAGCTTCTGATCAACCCGCATGACCGGCACCTCCCTGCACGACATCATATGAAAGGCCAGCATGATCAGCCGCTCCTTTCAGAAACCCTTTCATTGTCCGGTCAAAATCAGGTTCATCCAGCAAAAAAGCATCATGTCCCTTATCGCTCTCAATCTCAACGAAAGAAACATTGGCCCCTGCCCGTGTTAACGCCCTTACTAAAGTACGCGACTGAGACGTTGGGAAAAGCCAGTCAGAGCTAAATGACACAACACAAAACCTTGTAGGAGAACGGCGAAATGCCTCTGCCAGGTCGCCATTATAGTCCTCTGCCAGATCAAAATAATCCATCGCCCTTGAAATTGCGAGATATGCATTTGCGTCAAAACGCTGCACAAAACTTGAACCCTGATGCCTTAAATAACTCTCAACCTCAAACATGCCTTTAAAAAGAAGCGGCATTCCTTCCGGCTGACGCGGGACCGTGCCCTCTCTTATGCGACGGCCAAATTTACGGCTCAAAGCCTTTTCAGACAAATAAGTGATATGCGCCATCATTCGTGCAACCCCAAGCCCCCGCGCAGGCACCACGCCAAACTCTCTATAATGTCCATCATGCCAGTCTGGGTCAGCAAAGATCGCCTGACGACTGACTTCGTTAAAGGCAATATTCTGGGCTGATTGATAGGTAGCCGTCGCAATCGGCATTGCTGCAAAAACACGCTCAGGATGTAAAGCTGCCCATGAGAGCACCTGCATCCCCCCCATAGAGCCGCCTATCACAGCAAATAGACGTTGAATCCCAAAATGATCAATGAGCTTGGCCTGGGCTGCCGTAATATCCTGCATGGTAATTGTCGGAAAGTCTGGCCCCCAGGGTTCACCTGTATCACTACGGCGTGAAAGTGGGCCAGTCGTACCCATACAGCCTCCGAGTACATTACTACAAATCACAAAAAAATGGTTTGTATCTATCGGAAGGCCCGGCCCAACCATACGCGTCCACCACCCCGGTTTACCTGTTACCGGATGTGTCTGGGCGACATACTGATCGCCTGTTAAAGCATGACAGAGAAGGATGGCATTATCACGATTGGGAGAAAGTGTTCCATAAGTCTGGTAAGCTATATCGAGCGGAGCAATTTTCTGCCCACATTGAAGTTCTAATCCTTCTGTTACCGTATAAATCTGATGGTTCAATCTTTCTCTCTCTTTACACCTGTGTTCTTTATATTCATTACCCTCATTAACACCCTCTATTTAAAAGATAAAAAAACGATGGCAAGGATTTTTACAAAACTAACATGAAAATGAGGCGGCTTTCCTCCCATCATACGTCCCATTAATATTTGGAGCATTTCAGAAGGGCAAAGAACAGCGCCTTCCCCCTCTCCATCTTCCATCACTCTTCCATCACTGCTGATAGGCAGGATAAGCAGTACTTTTGGCTGTATGAGCAATAATTCTGGTCCAGCCTCTGATCTCCAAAGGCGCAGCCTGATCACTCACAGCCGGCATTGGAGAGAAACCTGTCAGTTTCATTAACGCAACCATATTTATCAGACGACAATGTGCCGGGGTTTTGTTCTGGCAAAGAATGGCCGTAATTTTTTCGTCCATCATATCATAAACAACTTTAAACAAAGCTACCGGTACAGCGACCTTATCAGGGCCAGTTCGTGGCCCATTCCGCATAAAAACCGGACCTGTAACGACATAAACCATTCCGTCATTCAGTGCTTCCTGCCGGGTCGCCTGTTCGATCTGGTTCCACGGACCTGAATTCATAGCCGCATCCTGCGGTACAATATTGGAATATAAAAAACTCTGCCCCCTCGTGATTTTATCGTCCATATCACCCGAAGGCGTCATATGACCACGCACGTAATCACTGTTTTTATAATCAAGCCGCCCTGATTGTTGTGAAAAAAGGAGGCGGTCATCGCTATAGAAATGCCCTCTTTCATGAAGCTTCTGTGCTGCCTGAATGCCTTCCTCAGTCAAAAGCTCGGCTGACCAGAGCGGGATTTTATCCTTAACGTCATAACCGACAGCATAACCCTCATTACATAGAATCTTTCCGACAGAAGGTGCGGTCTTCTTAAGAAAAAAGCGGGAACATGAAAGATACGAAGGGGCCGCATACGTATAAAACCCTGAACCACTCAAAATCAAAAACATGAGAAGTGTCCAGATCACTTTCATCATAACCCTCCGTTAAGGAGGAGTTATGCCTAAATATTCTTAATATTCTGTTTACATTACAACATATCCTATGGAGAAATCAGGCACTTTACAGTCAGAAAGACAGCATTTGACAAGGAAACAGGAGCTATAAAAACCCACCAATAACACTTAATGATGGTTGATATTTCGCCACTACACCCCCATCTCCAATTCAAATGAAAGACGAAATTCCAGATCACGACTATCAAGGCGACAACACGACGGGTTTCGCCTCCCCCGCCCAGGATTATATTGAAAACACGATAGATTTGTCAGATACGCTGGAACTCCGTAAACCAAGCCGGTATCTGATGCGTGTTGAAGGAGATAATCTTTCATACAGGCATATCCAGCATGGCGACATACTCGTTATCGAAACAGATGCACGACCGCGTTCAGGTGATGTGGTTGTCGCCAGTGTCAATGATGATTTTCTTGTCGGTGAAGTCAGGCAGATTAAGGAAGAGTGGTTTTTAGTCTCTCCTTCAGGGGCCAATCAGCCCATCTGCCTGACAGGGGTGGAAAATGCTTCCATCTGGGGTGTTGTACGCAGCCTTGTCCGTGAGCATTTATGAAGCCGATTTTTGGGTTAATAGATGGCAATAATTTCTATTGTTCCTGCGAAAAGACATTTGCGCCAGAGCTGCGCGATAAAGCTGTCGTTGTACTGAGTAATAATGACAGCTGTTCCATTTCCCGCTCTGCAGAAGCAAAAACCCTCGGCATAAAAATGGGAGAACCTTATCACCTTTGCCGAAACCGGCCTGAATTATCAGATGTGAGATGGTTTTCCAGCAATTATGTACTTTATGGCGATATGTCGCGGCGGGTTTTTCTCGGCCTATGTGAACGCCTGCCACGGGTGGAACCTTACAGTATCGATGAAATGTTTCTCGACCTAAGCGGAATTGAAAACCTCCATGAATTATGTCGCTCAGTCAGGGATGATATTTTCGCCATAACGAAAATCCCAACCTGTATCGGGTGGGGACCTACAAAAACCCTGGCCAAACTGGCCAATGACCTTGCCAAGAAAAATCCTTATCTAAAGGGTATCTGCGACCTGACAGATGAGAAAATACGCGCAGAATGGTTTAAGTTACTGGAAATAAAAGAAGTATGGGGGTTAGGGCGCAGAAATTGCGCCAAATTAAACGCCCGAAATATCTTCACCATTGCTGATTTTCTGTCATTACCTTCTGCCACTGTTCAGAAATTACTCTCCAATATAGGCAAGAAGATCCAGCTTGAACTGTGCGGTATTTCATGTACTGAATTAAAAGATACGTCTCCCCATAAAAAATCCATCACGACATCAAAATCATTTGGAAAAGCCATTACTGAATGGAAAGAAATGCGTGAAGCCATTGCCGCCTATGCCACAAGAGCCGCTGAAAAACTGCGTCATGAAAATTTACGGGCAGGCTATCTCTCTGTCTTTATCCAGACCAATCGCCATAATAAAGACCCCTATTACGCAAACCAGAGAGGCGCAGCAATTGAACCAACGAATGACACATCAGCACTCATTGCCGAAGCCATAAGGCTTGCAAAACCCATCTGGAAACACGGGTACCGTTACAATAAGGCAGGTATTCTGCTGGACGACCTAACCAAAACATCCAGCCGAAACAGCCTGTTCAACAACGGGCATAATGACGAAAAGAGACAGCTGCTCATGAGATCACTCGACCATCTCAACGCGCGCTATGGGCGTGGCACAGTCCGCCCCTCCTCTATTACCCCTCATCCAGTCTGGGCCGCCAAAGCCGCTATGCGCTCGCCCCGCTATACGACCCATATCAGGGAAATCCCCAAAGCAAAGGCTTTTTAATCTACGTTAAGATAGCTCATTTAATGAAGGGGGCAGACACGCCATCGCGGCCCAATAATAATTACCCTCCTCGAACGGAAATGACTCTTCCATCTATAAATACCCCTAAGAGCACTGGATTATCCTCGCATGAGCAGAAAATATTGACAGCGATAAGAAACACGAAGCATGGACACTTGCCAATTTAGCGACTGGTGGTTTGCCTGGTGCCATGACACCTTCGGCGACTATAGTATCGACGAGGCCATTCTGACCCCGATTTCTGCAGCGACAAATATGCTGACCCTTCCATGTATCATGCTGGCGTCTTTTTTCTGATGCTGCGCCTCTATCCCCGCATGGGGGAACACGCAGCAGATACGGCTCTGGCCCTATTAGATGAGGGTTCATCCCCGCGTGGGCGGGGAACACCATACTGAAACGCGATGTAACAGGTGATTTCCCGGTTCATCCCCGCGTGGGCGGGGAACACTTTTTTAATTCCGCCTCAGCGCTGAGCAGCGGCGGTTCATCCCCGCGTGGGCGGGGAACACTGTTTCATTGCCGTTTGCAAATGCTGAACAGACGGTTCATCCCCGCGTGGGCGGGGAACACTGTTGATATCTGCCGCTCTGTTGAAGACGTATCGGTTCATCCCCGCGTGGGCGGGGAACACAATTACAATCTGATGTTTATGCCCGTGGTGTTCGGTTCATCCCCGCGTGGGCGGGGAACACAGGGGCGATTTTAGTGTTCTGAATAACTTCATCGGTTCATCCCCGCGTGGGCGGGGAACACGAAGATTCCTAATCCTGATTGCAAACTGGTCTCGGTTCATCCCCGCGTGGGCGGGGAACACTCTTGTTGGAAGTTATTGTTATTGCGGTAGAAAATAGCTGTCAAGAAATCTACCAGATTATTGCCTATAAAACAGGCATAAAATAAAGGAGTTTTTTAGAGCAAAACGGGTCATGATATCAGATCTCACAAGATCTTTAATAATGATGCTCCTTGTTCCTGCCCAACATCATTAAGATTCAGGCAAAAAGACTCATCTGAAGGGAAACTATACTCTTCTAGCAAGCTGAAATAATTTTGATCACACCAATATACTAGCCTTATGACGCTCAGAGAATTCCAATTTTCTTTTTAATGAACCCTGCAAGAACCATGCATAATATAGGACCAGGCGTCCTCCCTTATATAAAGGGGATCTATTCATTATTCCGCCGCCAATAAAAACGAAGGGCTCTCTTCCTCAAGATAATGATGGGGCAGCCAACATCCATGACCGGCCAGAACTGCGCTAAGCTGTTTTATAATAAGGTCTTTTTTCGTCTGAGGGTACGTCGGAAGCAGTTCATTCTGCTCTTTCTCTAACTGAGCCAGAAGATCAAGTTCCTCTTTATTGCATATTGTCGAAGAAAGAGCATTCACTCCGGTAACATAAATAGTCGCTGCCAATGAAAGAACCGGCTCAATCTCACGTCCAAAAAAAGCCCTAAGAGAAAAATATCCTCTCTTATGCAAGATGGACGGGCCAAAAAGATGGCGCACTGCCCATAAAGCCAGTCTTTCGTCATAAGTCAGGCCAGTATAGAAACGCGAAGATAATGGAACAGATTCAGGCACCAGAAAAACATTCATGAGACGACTCCTCACAATGGTGATCACCTCACAGTAAATGAGAATCAATCTCAATTGCAACAATCTTGAACAAAAAAAACTTCTATCCCATGCAATCTGATCTGTGATTATAAAAATGACTAGACTAGCTAGGCGGGCCATCCATCCTTCTCCCCCATGTCATGCCTCAGAGAGCAGAAGAACGGAATTTATAAGTCACCAAGCCCTTTTCATCAGGCGCGTGAAAAAAGTTTCTCCGCAGGGAAACGTGACTTTGGCAGCGTTGCATTGAAATCTTGCTCGTCCCGATAGCCCAGCGTGACAATAACACAGGCTGTCATATCTTTTTCTTTAAGGCCAAATTCCTCGTTAAAAATTTCAGCATCAAACCCTTCGATCGGGGTTGCATCAATACCCAGAAAACCAGCTGAAAGCAGAAGGCTGCCCAAGGCAATATAGAGCTGCTTCTGGCTCCATGCAGAGACACTGCCATATTGCTGGTGCAGTTTTACAAAACCGCTTCTGATTTTATGCGTCAGTTCGCGCCCTTCATCATTGGGGTAGCGCCCATCTTTCTGCTCCTGTTCAAGCACTTCCTCAAGGTATGAATCAGGCAGAGACGTACGGGCACATAAAACAACCGTATGAGAAGCATCCATGATTTTTGTATGGTTTGTTCTGAAGGCAGTTTCTGTCGATTTACCAATACGCGCTTTGCCTTTTTCATCATCAGCTACGATAAAATGCCAAGGCTGACAATTCACTGAAGAGGGACAGAGACGTAAACTTTCCATCAGCTCATCAAACAGATCTGCAGGAATCGTTCTGGTACTGTCATAAGATTTTGTCGCATAACGATGATGTAAAACCTCAGGTAACCTCATTGTGTAACTCCCTCCTGAAAACTGCAATTTGAAAATTAATATTAAAAAATAGGGCGATTATTTTACTATTCTCTTAAAAAAGTAACAACCCCATCCTTACAATCACAAATATGAGAGGTACAAAAAACAAAATAACATTATAATAAAAGATAATTATTTCAATATAAATTAAGATATATTGTTTTTTATAAAATATATACAAATAAAAAACTTTAAGTATTTACTTGCACCTACATAAAAACTACAAAAAACAAAAAAATTAGATAATAATTTTTCAATATAAAATTATGATTTTCCTGCCTATTAAAGATGCAAGAATATATCTTTCATGAGTAAAATTTTTGTTATTAAAAGTAAAATTTCCGAGATTGTGACGATTCCAAGCATAAAATCGTAAATATATGGAATGTCTTTAAGTACTGTCTAAATAAAAAATAAGAATAAGATTCTTATTTACATAAAAAGATTCCTATGGATTCAGTTTTATGTATTTAAAAATTCTTACGGAGTCTTTTCTGTCTTTGGAGACAGAAAAAAACACTCAAATGCATAAAACAAATCATTTTAAATACCTTAAGGCTCTCATATTACAGAAACAGCTTAAATGCGTTTCCTTGAAAAGCAGAGCTATATGTCGCCACCGCCTCGCACTGGGAAATGTACAGCCCCCAGAGAGACATTAGGTCGATTCACTCCCTCCATTCTGAATGATCCTCTTAAAAGGCGTCTCTGATGAGAAACTCTTCTTGTTATTTGCGTCACCATAAAAGCGTCATGATTGCTGTGAGCAGCCTTGCTTTGCTCTCAGGTCTCAAACCCGACCTCACGGCCCATGCTGCGCCTGAAGCCATTCCGCTCGCTCCCATTGCCCCGGTTCCGGCTATCGCCTCCCCTGATAAGGATGCCCTCGTAAAAGGAGCTCTTTACCACCGGGACTGGGGCATTTTTAATGAAGCTGGTAATGCAGCGTCTGGCTTTGGTACCGTGAATGGATATGGCCAGAACCGTTGGGCTGAAGACTGGAGTGCACTTGCTAACGCCCCACAAAATGTCCGGGATGCTGATTGGTTTAACAGACTGAAATACGTCAAACTCAATGACAGCGGTTCTATCTGGATGAGCTTCAGTGGCGAAGAACGTCTCCGCTATATATTTGAAAATCAGCCTCTCATGGGTACTGCCGGTAAAACCAATTCAAGTCGTGTATTATTACGTAATCTTTATGGAGCTGACCTCCATTTAGGAAAACATGTACGCGCCTATACAGAATTTCTCTATGCAGTAGCAGGTGGCTCTAATACATATGGCTATCAGAGCGGTGTACAGCGCGAAAGACTAGACCTGCAACAAGGAATTCTGGAAGTTACCGGACACCTTCTCGGAGCAAAGATGGGTGTCATTGGCGGACGGCAAGTTTTTCTTGATGCGCCTACAAGCATACAATCTGCACGTGACCTGGTAAATGCCCAGCAATCATGGGATGGCTTCCGGGGATATGCTGTCTGGAAGCGTTTCCGCATTGATCTATTTGATTTCATGCAGACAAACAAACTTCCTAAAAAAGTTTTTGGGGACGGCACAAGTTATAATAATCGCCTTTATGGTATCTATACGTCCACCGCCTTACCCTCTTTCCAGTTCATGGGGCAGAAGAGCCAGATGTTCGCTGATGTGTTTTTTCTGGGCTATCTTTATAACGGTGCACCCGCTTCAATTGCAGGGGCGAATATTGGCCAGACGCAAAAAGGCTCTACCCGCAGGGATAATATAGGCGCACGTTTATGGGGCAATATTGGCCGTTTCAGCATTAATCTGACAGGTATTTACCAGGGCGGTGAGTTCCGTCCCTCACAAGCTGGGAAAAAGACCCGTGCTGTCCGTGCCTATGCCCTTAATGGCAGCATAACATACACACGCCCTGATTGGCCCGGGAAACCGGGCTTTGGAATCCAGGCAGATCTGTTCTCTGGTGGATCAGACCGAAGTCAGGATGGTGCTGTCGGCACATTTGGAGCTCCTTATGTCCCCTTGCCAAATTATAATGATCTTTCCCTCTCTGTTACTTCATCAAACCTGATTGGTATTGGACCAATCGCCAATTTTACAATCACCCCTACCCTGCACATGAAGCTGCATGCGCCCTTCCTATGGCGTGCGAGCACTCAGGACGCCATCTATGGCGGTAATGGCAAGATTTATAATTGGCGAGAAAACTTACATGGTGGCTTTATCGGAGCTATGCCCTATACCCAGCTTTCATGGAGTTTTGCGCCCCACTGGGCATGGACGCATGATATTGAAGGTATCCTGCTCTCTCACGGCATGAGACATGTCGGAGCCGAAGAGAGTGTCATGTATATGCAGACCCTTGAGTTCAAATTTTAAAATAAAAGACAAGACCACTCACAATCCCTTCCTTAACCCAGATTTTTTGTGGAGCCGGGAACACTACGATTCCCGGTTCCATAAAGATATTACGGGCAAAGGACAGAATCGTCATTGATGCTGCATGAAAGGAAGGAATTTCCAAAAAATTCTTAAAGCATCTTCCTAGATGCAGGGGCATAAACCTTCTGGTAACGTCATCGTGATCTGCATCCCTAAAAACGCCGAAACACCCCTTTATCAAAAAACGAGGCGAATTATAGGGAGTTATTGAATGTAAAGCAAACAGCGATGACGTTTTCCTTTCGTAAAGATTTCTGAACGCTGTCTTTAATCATGAAGATTTTATTATCGCCATCATGACGAACCGTTCCACAATCAACCTAATAAGAATGACGAGATGAATAAATTATATATGTTTTCATATATTAAAAATATGTATTGTTTGGGTTTTTATCTAAAAAGAAAGGTAAACCACCAAATGAATCTCCATTTATAGAAAACAATATTTAAAAGACCTTCTTATCTATTTAAACAAATACTACACATAATTTGAAATAAATATTTAGTTACTGCAGTAAATTTTTCGTAATACGCATATATTTAAAATAATTTATCCATACAAAATGAATCTTTATCAATAATTTGGTGCAAATTCAAAATAAATGTCGTTTATTTACATAAAATAATTTTTATGGATTTATGTTTTTGTCGTTGAACACTTTCATGGAGTCTTTATCTGTCCCAGAAAGACAGTAAAGAAAGATCATATGCACAAAATAGATGCTCTTCCCGCAGATGACCCTGGTTGTGGATGGTTTCGCACCAGTCAGCATAGACAACCTGCCCCAACTGCGTCAGGAACAATTAAAACCCGCTGGGCTATTATCGGTGCTGGTTTAACCGGTTTGGCTGCTGCCCGACAGTTAGCCAAACATTTTCCTTCAGACGAAATTGCGCTGATAGAAGCACAGGAAGTCGGCTATGGCACTGCGGGACGAAATGCCGGTTTCGCTATTGATTTACCTCATGATGTTGGTGCCAAGGATTATATTGGCGACCCAAGCACCGCTAAAATGATTCTCAAACTCAACAGAACTGGTCAGACGATCCTGCGGCAGACTGTTGAAGAAAATAACATCGAATGCCAATTACGTGCCTGTGGCAAATATCAGGGGGCCATTGAAGATAAGGGCTTGGCTGTACTTGAAGCCTATAAGCGCGGTCTGGAAAAAATCGGCGAAGAGGCCGAAATGATTGAAGGGAAAGATCTGCCAGATCATATTGGCACTGCTTTCTATCGCAGAGCGCTTTATACTTCCGGCACAATTCTGATCCAGCCTGCCGCCATGGTCAAAGGTCTGGCAGATACGCTGCCCTCAAATGTTACATTATATGAGAACACGCCTATCCTCGGCATTGATTATGGAGGACAGATCACATTGTTCCATCGCAATGGGCATATTGTGACTGACAAGCTCATTCTCGCCAATAACGGTTTTGGACAGAATTTTGGCATTGAGCGGCTGAAACATACCATGATCCCGCTCTTCCTCTATGGCAGCCTAACACGCCCCTTGACTGAGGAAGAACAAGGCCGCCTTGGCGGGAAACCCTATTGGGGCCTTATCCCTGCCAGCCCTGCCGGAAGCACAGTGCGTCGTACGGTCGATAACCGCATTCTGATGCGTAATAGCTTCAGCTTTAACCCGAACGGGAGACCTAATGCGGATTGTCTGGACCGGTTTATCAAAAATCACCGCCGTTCCTTCCTGCGTCGCTTCCCTATGCTGGCCAATGTAGAGTTCGAGCATAGCTGGAGTGGTTATCTTGCCATGGCACGAAATCACGAAAGCTTCTTTGGTCAGTTTGCCCCTAATGTCTATGGCGCTCTTTGCTGTAACGGACTGGGCATCACCCGCGGGACAGCCACAGGAACCCTTCTGGCTGACTGGCTGGCTGGTGAACGTAATGACCTGATTGAAATGCTACTTGCCTCTCCCGGTCCGAACAAGCTTCCTCCTGAGCCTTTCCTCTCTATCGGTGTCAATGCCACCCTGAAGTGGGAAGGCTACCGCGCAGGATTGGAGAGTTAGCCTTCAGAAGCAAACCCGTTTTTCCTCCCCAGAACGATTTTTAACAACGATTTTCACCATTGTTACAATCTGGGGAGGGGAGACATCTTCCCTTCATGGCCGGCCTCCGGTCAGTCAAGTGTGAGTGTTCTTTATGGAACCCAATATCAACAAACCGGTTTCTATTGATGATGTGCCCCTCAACGCATTTCATCAACGCCTTACCATATCTGTCTGCCTGGGCTGGCTTATGGTCGGCTACGTTATGAGCATCATTGGCGTGGCAGCCCTGCAAAGCAAGGAGGCCTTGAATCTCAGTGATTCCTGGTCTGGTATCATAGGGGGCGCTGCACTGATTGGCCTCTTTATGGGTGCTTTTACAGGTGGGATGCTGACAGACCATTTTGGTCGCCGCAGACTTTACTTCATCTCTCCTATCGCCATCATTATCTGCTCACTACTCATGTTTGTGGTACATAATGGTGCAACATTGCTCTTCTTGCGCATCTGCTCAGGCCTTGCTTCAGGGATTGAGTATACCGCTGCTGGCTCCCTACTCGTCGAGTTCATTCCCAAGGATTACCGTGGTTCACGCGTTTCCATGTTGTCAATTTTGTGGTTCTTCGGCGCGGCACTCGCTTATGTCGTTGGCTACCTAATTTTAGGCACTCATAGCGCTTATGCATGGCGTTTTGTTCTGGCGAGCCCTGCTCTTGTCGCTGCTACCGCTTTATGTTTCCGGACTGGTGCTCCTGAATCGGCTCGCTGGCTCCTGAGTAAAAAACGTCCCGAAGATGCAGATGCTGTCATCAAGCAGGTTTACGGCAATGATTTCTCTCTCCGTAATTTAGAGACAGAACCATCTGGCAAAAAAGCACTCTCACTTTTGGAAGCTGTAAAGGCAGGATATGGCAAAAGAATCTTTTTTGTCATGGCATTCTGGGCATGCGCTGTTATCCCCATCTATGCGGTTTATGCCTTTGTGCCCGCCTTATTGGAAAGCCTTAAACTGACAGGTTCCCTGACTGTAATCGGCTCTATCAGTATTACTGCAACCTTTGTGGTCGGATGCTGGGGTGCCACAAAACTGATCAACCATATCGGCCGCAGGACCATGCTGCTCCAAAGCTTCCTCTGGTCTGGAATCGCACTACTGGTACTGGGGATTTTCCCTTCTGCACCTTCATGGTTCATCCTGATTTTCTTCTGTTTTTACGCTGTCATGACAGGAGGTGCACAGGTTCTGGAGTTTGTTTATCCCAATGAGCTTTTCCCTACGGAAATCAGAGCTTCTGCTGTCGGGTTTGGGTCAGCGGCTGCTTCCTCAAGTTCTGCCATTGGTACGTGGCTCGTCCCCATAGCCCTTCATACCATTGGTATCGGCAATACCATGCTCTTTGCTGCTGGAATCACATTTGCGGGTCTACTCATCTCTTATTGGCTCGCCCCTGAAACCCGCTCAATGAGTTTGGAAGAAGCTGCTTCTCTTTCATGATGAAAATAGGAAACAGCACTTTTGTCACCTTTAATTCAATCTAGTTTTTCTGGAGATTATAAAATGAACATTGATGGTATTTTCCCTCCCGCTATCGTTCCTCTGGACCAACATAGTAAAATCAACAAAAAAGCTTATGCTGAAGTCCTTGAATCCCTGATTGATGCAGGCGTTAACGGGATTGTCGTTGCAGGATCAACAGGCGAATATTACGCTCATACCATTGAAGAACGGCTCGATCTTGCTGCTTACGCCAAAGAAGTTATTGGCAAAAGAACGAAGCTCATTGTTGGTGTTGGTTCCATTCGGACTGAAGAATGCGTCATATTTGCCAAAAATGCCAAGGAAATCAAAGCTGATGCCATTCTGATTGGCTCTTCACCCTATGCCCTGCCCACACAGGAAGAAAATGCTCACCACGTTCTGACCATTGACAAGGCTGCGGGCCTTCCCATTATTCTTTACGACTATCCCGGTCGCCAATGCGTCATGATGGGCAAAGAATTTCTGAGCATTGTTACCAAGAAATCAAAGAACATACTTGGTATCAAGGAAAGCTCCGGTCTGCCTTCACAACTGCATCTTCTTGCGTGCGAATTCCCACAAATCCAGCTTGCCTGTGGATGGGATGATCAGGCACTCGAGTTCTTCGCATGGGGTGCACGGAGCTGGATCTGCGCTGGTGCGAACTTCCTGCCACATGAACATATCGCCCTCTATAAAGCTGCCGTTTTAGAGAAGGATTTCGATAAGGCACGCAAAATTATGACTGCCATGATGCCCCTGATGGATTTCCTGGAAATGGGGAAATTCGTCCAGTCCATTAAAGCTGGCTGCAAACTTATTGGCCTTAATCCCGGAGGTGTCCGGGCACCGCTGCAACCTCTTACAGAAGCTGAAGAAGAACAGCTTAAAACTATTGTTAAGAAACTGAAAAAAGATGTTGCTGCCGTAACAGGAGGAAAGAAATAATGGCAACGCTTCTGACCGCTGCAGAATATGAAGCTATCGCTAAAAAGCTTTCTTTTCCTGATAAGGCTTTTATTAACGGGGCTTTCCGCCCCGCTAATTCAGGCGACATGTTCGAGACCATTAACCCTGCGACAGGCAAATTCCTCGGCCATATCGCCGCCTGCGATACCAGTGATGTTGATGATGCGGTAAAAGCTGCCAAGGACTCTTTCAATGATGGAAGATGGTGGCGCCTGCACCCTACAGAGCGCAAGAATATTCTCCTGCGTTTTGTCGAGTTACTTGAAGAAAACGCTCACGAACTTTCCGTAATGGAAAGCCTCGATAGTGGAAAACCTGTCAGTGAGTGTGAACTGACTGACATCCCAGAGGCCATTCACACCATACGCTGGCATGCTGAGCTAATCGACAAAATTTATGATAATACTGCCCCTGTCGGAACAGGCGCTGTTGCCATGGTCGTGCGTGAACCTATCGGTGTTGTCGGATTAGTGCTTCCCTGGAACTTCCCTCTCCTGATGCTGGCGTGGAAAATTGGTCCCTCTCTTGCAGCTGGGTGTTCCATCGTCGTCAAGCCCGCCCTTGAGACAACATTAACAGCCCTCAGAGCAGCTGAGCTGGCTCATCAGGCGGGAATTCCCGCTGGTGTGTTTAATGTCGTCCCGGGTGGCGGGAAAGAAGTGGGTGAGCCAATTGGGCGCCATCCAGATGTTTCAATGGTCAGCTTTACAGGCTCTACGGCAACAGGACGCCGTTTCCTGCATTATGCAGCTGAATCCAATCTGAAACGTATCGTTCTGGAATGTGGTGGGAAAAATCCAGCGGTGGTCATGAATGATATCGTTGATATTGAAAGCGTTGCTGAACAGGTGCTCGCTGGAGCTTTCTGGAATATGGGCGAAAATTGCTCGGCCAGCTCCCGCCTGATCGTCCATAGCAGCATTAAGGACGCTCTTCTTGACCAAATGTGTGACAAACTTGATGCCTGGAAAATGGGGGATCCCCTGGATCCTCAAAACCGTCTCGGATCACTAGTCAGTAAAACACATTTTGAGAAAGTAAAATCGTTCCTTGAGGAAGCTAAAAAGGAACAATTAACGATCGTAACAGGTGGCAAAACGCATAATGATATTTATGTTGAGCCAACTATTATTGATGGTGTCAGACCTGACAGCCTCTTGTTTCAGGAGGAAATTTTCGGACCTGTTCTCTGCGTCACAACATTTGAAACAATTGATGAAGCGATCAAGCTTGCCAATAACACGCAATATGGGCTTGCTGCCTCTTCTTACACAGGTAGTCTGCGTCACGCACTCCGCCTGTCACGTGAAATCCGGGCTGGGGTCGTTACTGTAAATTGTTTCGGTGAAGGCGATATTACAACCCCCTTTGGCGGATATAACCAATCCGGCTTTGGTGGGCGTGATAAATCTGCCTGGGCCCATGATCAATATACAGAGATCAAGACAATCTGGTTGGATGCGACGTCTCAATAGATCGTTGTCAGATGGGTTGTACTTAAGAAAGTGCAATCCATCTGATCTCATGCAAATATGAGTTGCTAAGTAAGTTTTAATTATGATTAAGGACGCAAGCCCCCAAAAGTTATTATTATATGTATCTTCTGTCATTGGCAGTACTTTAGTATTTGCCTGTAACTCTTATGCGGACAATAAGAGTGAAACAGAAGCTGAAGGCCCCATGCAGATTGTATGGCCTGGCTTTATTGCCAAGCCAATTCCCCAATTTGACCCTGATTATATGCCTCCCGCAGCGGCAGATAAAATGCCAAAAGCTAATCACGAGCTCATCCCCTCAGGGCAGCTAAAAATCGGCGGCGCAATCCGCGGGCGTTATGATCTGCGTTTTAATGATGTACATAAAGATGGACCCAAAACTGGGCAAAGAAGAACATCTAAACATCTCTCCTATGATACTTTTATTTTCACCATGACGTATGATTCGAAAGTTATTTTCGGGTCTACTCAATATCGTCTTTATGGCGGTAACTTCATGTATGGGAAAAAATCTGGCTATAAAGACTACCCTGGCGAAATCAGTTTTCCCATGTATGCCTATGTCGGTGCAAAACTTAGCAAACGCGATAAAGTCACAATAGGGATACTGACCGTTCCCTTTGAAGATCAATATTTTGGCTCTTCATTCTTGAATAGTATGGGTTTCGTCTTTGGACTGGAAGAAACTTATAATGTTGGCATTGATTACGCTCATAAGGAAAAAAATTACAGTTTTGAAATAGGCTATTTCCCACAAGCTGCTCCAAATGCTTTTGGTGCGAGTAAAGATAGTGCCCGTTATTCGGTCAATATTGTTAATTCGGATGATTCTGTACCTGGAGGAACCCATAACGTAGAACGCAATATGCTTATTGGCCGCTTTCAATATCAGTTGGCACAATGGGATAAAGGAAGCCTGTCTGCTTCAACCTCTTTCTGGCTCTCGCAAGTTCATAATCTTGATACCCATGATAATGGTTTACGGCGCGCTTTTGCCTTCAGCTTAAAAGGGGCCCATGGTCCCTGGCACTCCAAATTTCTATATGCGAGACAAGACATCGGAACACAAAATCCAAAAGGCTTCAGACAACATACTGTCACAGTTGGAGACTATGATTCAGCCTATAACATTGCCGGGAAAGGTAATTTATTCTTCGTAGAAATTGGCCGCACCATTGATACAGGAAAGATATTTCCTTTTGATATGGACGTCTTTGCTGATTACAACGTATTTTTAAAGGATCAGAGTGGTTACAGGAACTCCCAAAGAGCGACCCTGGGAATTTACTGGCATAATAAATCCAATAGATTACGGATCTGGTCTGAGGTCAATCTGAGCAAGAACGACCCGTTAGTGGGAGCTGGACAGTTTAGTAATGGAGCGGCGGCTGGTGGTGACAACCGTTGGAAGAAGTCGTTTTTGATTATCTTTGGGTATTATTTTTAGTGTATGGGAGTATGTATTTGGAAGCGGGGGCAGGATTTGAACCTGCGGCCTTCAGGTTATGAGCCTGACGAGCTACCGGGCTGCTCCACCCCGCATTGGTGGGGTATATATGAGGGTGAGCGAGGGGACCTGGCGGCGACCGACTTTTCCGCACCTTAAGGTGCAGTATCATAGGCGCTAGGGTGTTTTACGGCCGAGTTCGGGATGGGATCGGGTTTAATCCCCCTGCCATAGCCACCAGGTCTTCCCGCTCACCCTTAAGGTAAAGAGTGAGGGGGTTAGTGCTTATTGAGAAGTATTTCTTTTTAGTTATTTTGTGAGTAGGAGATGACTGTGCATGTGTTGATGTGTGAGAGATATGAGCGATTAGTATCAGTTAGCTAAGTGAGTTACCTCACTTACACACCTGACCTATCAACGTCCTGGTCTTGAACGGCTCTATGAGACCTAGTTTTGAGGCTGGTTTCCCGCTTAGATGCTTTCAGCGGTTATCCATTCCGAACTTAGCTACCCGGCTATGCCACTGGCGTGACAACCGGTGCACCAGAGGTTCGTTCATCCCGGTCCTCTCGTACTAGGGACAAATCCTCTCAAGTCTCTTACACCCACGGCAGATAGGGACCGAACTGTCTCACGACGTTCTAAACCCAGCTCACGTACCACTTTAATCGGCGAACAGCCGAACCCTTGGGACCTGCTCCAGCCCCAGGATGTGATGAGCCGACATCGAGGTGCCAAACCTCCCCGTCGATGTGGACTCTTGGGGGAGATCAGCCTGTTATCCCTAGAGTACCTTTTATCCGTTGAGCGATGGCCCGTCCACGTGGAACCACCGGATCACTATGGCCGACTTTCGTCTCTGCTCGAGCTGTCACTCTCGCAGTCAGGCGGGCTTATGCCATTGCACTCGACAGTCGGTTTCCGACCGACCTGAGCCCACCATCGCGCGCCTCCGTTATCCTTTAGGAGGCGACCGCCCCAGTCAAACTGCCTGCCATGCAGGGTCCCGGACCCAGCTTATGGGCCGCGGTTAGACATCAGAAAAAGTCAGGGTGGTATTTCAAGGACGGCTCCACAGTGACTGGCGCCACTGCTTCAATGCCTCCCACCTATCCTACACAGAATTTTCCTGATGCCACTGCAAAGCTGCAGTAAAGGTTCATAGGGTCTTTCCGTCTGACCGCGGGTACCCCGCATCTTCACGGGGAGTTCAATTTCGCTGAGCCGATGCTGGAGACAGCGGGGAAGTCGTTACGCCATTCGTGCAGGTCGGAACTTACCCGACAAGGAATTTCGCTACCTTAGGACCGTTATAGTTACGGCCGCCGTTTACCGGGGCTTCAATTCAATGCTCTCACATCTCCTCTTAACCTTCCGGCACCGGGCAGGCGTCAGGCCCTATACGTCATCTTTCGATTTCGCAGAGCCCTGTGTTTTTACTAAACAGTCGCTACCCCCTGGTCTGTGCCACCCATACATGGTTGCCCACATATAGGTCTCGTTTATCCCGAAGTTACACGAGCAATTTGCCTAGTTCCTTCAGCATCGTTCTCTCAAGCGCCTTGGTATACTCTACCAGTCCACCTGTGTCGGTTTCGGGTACGGTCTATTCGCCAGAGCTATTTCCTGGAATGGTCCAAAAGCATGCTCAATCCGTTAAGAGCATACAACATTTCTCATTCGTCACTTCTGGCAGGCCTGGGAATATTTACCCAGTTCCCATCGACTACGGCTTTCGCCCTCGCCTTAGGGGCCGGCTCACCCTGCGGGGATTAACCTTGCGCAGGAACCCTTGGACTTTCGGCGACAGTGTTTCTCGCACTGTTTGTCGCTACTTATGTCAGCATTCTCGCTTCTGATACCTCCAGAGAGGGTCACCCCGTCTCCTTCGCAGGCTTACAGAACGCTCCGCTACCGCGTATGATAATTCATACACCCACAGCTTCGGCACGTGGCTTGAGCCCCGTTACATTTTCGGCGCAGGGTTTCTATTAGACCAGTGAGCTATTACGCTTTCTTTAAAGGATGGCTGCTTCTAAGCCAACCTCCTGGTTGTTTTGGAATCCCCACATCCTTTCCCACTTAGCCACGATTTAGGGGCCTTAGCTGGTGGTCTGGGCTGTTTCCCTCTCGACAATGGACCTTAGCACCCACTGTCTGTCTGCTGCGCTCTACTCCTTCGGTATTCGGAGTTTGGTTAGGTTTGGTAAGGCTTTGGGCCCCCCTAGCCCATCCAGTGCTCTACCCCCGAGGGTAATACGCAACGTTCTACCTCAATAGATTTCGCGGAGAACCAGCTATCTCCGAGTTTGATTGGCCTTTCACCCCTAGCCACAGCTCATCCCCGACTTTTTCAACAGGCGTGGGTTCGGCCCTCCAGTACGTGCTACCGCACCTTCAGCCTGGCCATGGCTAGATCACTCGGTTTCGGGTCTTCTACCAGTAACTAAGTCGCCCTATTCAGACTCGCTTTCGCTGCGCCTACACCTATCGGCTTAAGCTCGCTACGGACAGAAACTCGCTGACCCATTATACAAAAGGTACGCCGTCACCCCATATGAGGCTCCGACTGCTTGTAGGCATTTGGTTTCAGGTCTCTTTCACTCCCCTTATCGGGGTGCTTTTCACCTTTCCCTCACGGTACTTGTTCACTATCGGTCACCAGGGAGTATTTAGGCTTGGAGGGTGGTCCCCCCATGTTCAGACAGGGTTTCACGTGCCCCGCCCTACTCAAGTCCTTCAATACGATATTCAATTACGGGGCTATCACCCTCTCCGGCCGGACTTTCCATTCCGTTCTTCTACTTCATATTAAAGGCACTGGCCTCCTCCGCTTTCGCTCGCCACTACTCGCAGAATCTCTGTTGATGTCTTTTCCTCCAGGTACTGAGATGTTTCAGTTCCCCGGGTTCGCCTCATATACCTATGAATTCAGTATATGATCCTCTTACGAGGGGGTTGCCCCATTCGGATATCCACGGATCAATGCCTGCTCACGGCTCCCCATGGCTTTTCGCAGTGTGCCACGTCCTTCGTCGCCTCCTGGTGCCAAGGCATCCACCAAATGCCCTTCTCTTTCTCACACCACATGCACAGTCACTTCCTACTCCCATCCAAACAGCAATAAACCCGCTTCCGCACATCCATCACCGCTTAAACAAAAAGTAATCAATGACCGCACACTCAGTGCGTCATCTTCTTTACTTCTCACCATATGAGTTTCCCCTTATGAAACCCCCAGATCATCAGAATGCTCTCACACCCCCATAATCCAAG
>NZ_JBYLUH010000001.1:1035000-1105000 GCF_058107345.1 Aristophania sp. ESL1142 | reverse complement strand
CGTCGTGAGAGCAAATGAACCAATAACACCGTCAAAACTAAAGGATGCATCCATAATTTCGAGATAAATGAACGTTCCCAAACCGGCATGTGCGGTCTTTTTATCTGAGTCTGCTACACCCTCAAGAAGTGAACTAACCCCCTTTACAACAAGATAGGTGAGCAATCCGAAAACAGCAGAGCTTAAAAACACAAAGGATTCCGACTGTGGTAAAACCCTGGCGATGATGGAAATTGCCGTCAGGACGATTATATTTTCTATCCCTTTAAAGGAAGAAAGCTTCTGTAATGGCTTTTCAATAAAGCTGAGCCAATGGACATCTTTATTTTCATTTAGGAAAAACTGAAGGCCCACCATGAGCAGGAAAGCTCCACCGAACCCCATAATAGCTGTATGTGCACCGGCCAGAATTCGGGCATAATGATGCGGATGGGATATTGCCAAATCCAAGGCTTTAATCGGCCCTACATGCGCTGAAAGAGATACGACAAGCAAAGGAAAGACAAGGCGCATTCCAAAAACAGCTATGATAATGCCCCAGGTCAGAAAGCGCCTTTGCCAAAGAGCAGTCATCTTTTGCAGAACACTGGCATTTACAACGGCATTATCAAAAGACAAAGAGATTTCAAGCACTGCAAGCAGCAAACAGATTGAAATCGCTGATAATGCCTGAGGCCATGAATGTGCTGGCAGATACCCAATTAAAAAGGCCAGCCCCAGGCAGATCACTGTAAACACAGCAGAACCACGGAAAAAACTAAGCATGGCCAATTTATATCCCTCTTTAAAAACTATTATGTTAGTGCGCTGTTTATAGTTTTTTTTGCCCCATTTGACGAGAAAGGCCCCTCTATTGAATTCAATAGAGGGGCCTCTTCATTCACCAAAACCTTATCTAACTAACTGATTTTCAAACCATTCTCATCAGCTGAAACCATAATAGTCTGACCATCATGGAACTTGCCTTCAAGCAACTGGCCTGCAAGCGTATTCTGCAATTCACGCTGAATGACTCTTTTCAGCGGACGTGCCCCATAAATCGGGTCATATCCTGCATTCGCCAGCCACTCACTAGCTTTTTCATCCAGCTCCAGCCCTAACTTACGGTCTTCCAATAAACTACGCAGACGATCGAGCTGGATTTCAACAATCTGGCTCATATCAGCACGTTGCAGGCGTGAGAAGAGAATGATCTCATCCAACCGATTGAGGAATTCAGGACGGAAATGATTACGTACAACAGTCATAACCTGAGCCTGTACCAAATCAGGCGATTCACCATCTTTCTGATTCGCCAGGACATCCGAGCCCAGATTGCTGGTCAGCACGATAATTGTATTACGGAAATCAACAACACGACCCTGTCCATCAGTCAGGCGGCCATCATCGAGAACCTGGAGAAGGATATTGAAAATATCCTCATGTGCCTTTTCAACTTCATCAAAAAGAATCACCTGATAAGGGCGACGACGAACGGCTTCAGTCAGAACACCCCCTTCGTCATAGCCGACATATCCGGGAGGCGCACCAATCAGACGTGATACAGCGTGTTTTTCCATAAACTCGCTCATATCAATCCGCAACATGGCCCGGTCATCATCAAACAGAAATTGGGCGAGTGCTTTGGTCAATTCCGTTTTACCAACGCCAGTTGGCCCCAGGAAAAGGAAAGAGCCTATCGGGCGATTAGGATCCTGCAACCCTGCCCGCGCCCGGCGAACAGCATTAGACACTGCCACCAAAGCCACTTCCTGACCGATTACACGCTGACGGAGGCTTTCCTCCATATGCAGAAGCTTTGCCCGTTCACCTTCCAACATCCGGTCTACGGGAACGCCCGTCCAGCGTGAAACGACGGCTGCGACTCCTTGATCAGTCACAGCATCTGCAAATAAAGAATCCTTACCTGCAGGATCTTCTTCTGACTGAGCCTTGGCAATATCCTGCTCTAGCTGAGGGATACGGCCATAAAGAAGCTCTGACGCTTTTTGCAGATTCCCCTGACGTTGAGCAATTTCGACCTCAGAACGAGCGCTATCAAGCTGCTCCTTAAGTTTTTGCACAGCATTGACACGATCTTTCTCTGCATGCCAGGCAACACTCATTGTGTCTGATTTTTCTTGCAGTTCAGCAAGCTCAGCTTCTAAAGCAACCAGCCGTTCTTTAGAGGCAGAATCCTCTTCCTTACGAATGGCTTCACGCTCGATTTTAAGCTGGATGATTCGGCGATCAAGTTCATCAAGCTCTTCAGGCTTACTATCAATCTGCATCCGCAAACGACTGGCGGCCTCATCAATCAGATCGATCGCCTTATCAGGCAAAAACCGGTCTGTGATATAACGATTGGAAAGCGTCGCTGCCGCGACAAGGGCATTATCGGTGATACGAACCCCATGATGAAGTTCGTATTTCTCCTTGATCCCACGCAGAATGGAGATCGTATCAGCAACGCTTGGTTCCTTAACAAAGACGGGCTGGAAACGCCGCGCCAAAGCTGCATCCTTCTCAATATATTTGCGATATTCATCAAGCGTCGTTGCGCCGATACAATGAAGGACACCACGTGCCAGCTCAGGCTTGATCAGATTTGAGGCATCCATCGCGCCATCCGAACGACCTGCACCAACCAATGTATGCATTTCATCAATAAAAAGAATGACCTCGCCTTCAGCACTCTCAATCTCTTTAAGGATGGCTTTCAGACGCTCTTCAAACTCACCGCGATATTTTGCCCCGGCAACCAGTGCTCCCATATCAAGGGAAAGAAGCTTCTTGTTACGCAAAGCCTCTGGCACGTCACCATTCACAATGCGCAAAGCCAGGCCTTCAACAATGGCTGTTTTACCAACACCAGGCTCACCAATCAGAACAGGATTGTTCTTACTACGGCGCGCCAGAACCTGAATCGTGCGTCTGATCTCTTCATCACGCCCGATGACAGGGTCCAGTTTCCCGGCCTGAGCAACCGCTGTTACATCACGGGCATATTTTTTAAGGGCGTCAAACGTGCTTTCGGCCGAAGCCGAATCCACCTTTCGCCCTTTTCTTAAAGCGGTCACAGCCTGTTCAAGCGCCTGAGGTGTCGCTTTACCTGCACGCAATGCATTTCCCGCTGCTGTCTGACTCTGGCTAATCGCAACCAAAAGGCGATCTTGCGCTACGTAGCTATCACCTGCGGCAGTCGCACTTTGTTCCGCCTGATCCAATAGACGTGCCAGATCAGGTGTTGCCTGAGGCTGACCAGCCCCGCCCCCCTGCACTTTAGGCAATTTCGCCAAAGCCATATCATTTTCATGCTGAACGGTTTTGGGATCTCCTCCAGCAGCACGGATCAGACCCGAAGCAGCCCCCTGATCATCATCAAGGAGGGCTTTAAGCAGATGTTCAGGCGTCAATTGCTGGTTATAATCACGCAAGGCAATTGTCTGGGCAGCCTGTAAAAACCCCTGACAGCGTTCGGTAAATTTCTGGATATCCATTATATATCTCCTTTAAGCCCCGTTATGGCGACTTCAAGTGTTCCGATGTCCCTTATGGCAACATCATCCTTTATATCTGGTTGCTTTTTCCTGCTTATCAAGGGGTTTTATAAAAGACTATATCACAGGTTCTTGCCTCCCCTTGCGCGACGTGCAGGCCCATGCAAGACCTCATCGGCTTCAGACAAGCGATCGGGAGCATTATTATATTGATGCCAGTAAGGATAAATCAGCTCTGGCGCACTCACTTTTTCCAGGCGCAATGTCTCTTCCTCGCTCAGAGTGAGATCAATGCTTTGAAGATTATCGATCAGCTGCTCCTCACGTCGTGCCCCCAAAACAAGAGAGGTTATGGCAGGCCGGTTAACGGTCCATGACAAGGCTACTTGCGCCGGAGAGACATTATGAGTTTCGGCAATCTCTACCAGCACTTCTATTGTATCATGAAGTTTATCAAGATTACGCACCTCCGGCTCAGTCCAGCCCTGTATACGCCGAGAATCCTCAGGGGTTGCTTTACCTCGACGGTACTTCCCGGTCAGTAGACCACAAGCAAGTGGACTCCAGACCTGCACACCAAGCCCCTGATCGACGGCCAAAGGCAGAAGCTCATACTCAGCATCACGTGACTCAAGAGAATAATAAATTTGTTGTACAACCGGTGTAATCAGATGCGTTCCTTTTGCAGCCAGCATCAATTTCATAATCTGCCATGCCGTAAAATTGGAAACACCAGCATAGCGAATCTTGCCTTGTTCCCTAAGGGTCCATAAAGCCTCAAGCATTTCTTCAGGCGGCGTCTGACCATCCCATTCATGCAGATAATAAAGATCGATCACGTCACGCTGGAGGCGTTTAAGGCTGGCTTCGCAACTTCTGATAATATGGTGCCTTGAAAGACCCTTTTCATTGGGACCAGGACCCACTGTAAAGCGGGCTTTGCTCCCAACCAATAATTCTGGATTCCGTCCTTTTAAGATCTGCCCCAGCATTTCCTCGGCTTTTCCAGAGGAATAAACATCGGCTGTATCAAAATAATTCACTCCATGCTCGATACAAAGATCAATCATGCGGGATGCGGCAGCAAGATCAACATTTCCTGTTACAGAAAAAGCGCCCTGTCCTCCAAACGTAACCGTTCCAAGGTTTAAGGCAGAAATTTTTAAACCTGATTTCCCTAATCTGCGGTATTGCATGTCCCTTATCCTTCCTAATTACACCGATAGCCTGTCTTTCTGTTAATGGATGCTTATATGAATTTTAGTCGACTTCATCTTCAGATGATATAAAAACAAAATAATACTTATGAAGTACAAATAATAATAACATTTACGTATATAGCAAAAATATATAGTTATAATTATGCCTTAACTCTTAATTGTAGTTATAAAGATACGAGATATTCTTAAAAAAACTCAACTCTCTCCTTTTTCGGGGGAAAGAAAAGCCGGTATCATCCTCAAAGAGGCCAAGGCCTCTGCCCACATTTGTGAGCTATCAGTTTCAAAGACCAGCTTTTTAGTAGCCGGGGCAATCAACCAATAGTGATGACACAAGATTTCCGTCTCTAATTGACCAGGCGACCATCCTGCACGACCAAGGACAATAAAAGCATGTTCCGGGCTATTCTCTGTGCCCAGGTCATAAAGCATCTCCAGATCGACTGATAAACGTGCTGGTCCTGAAGTCTGGGGCCTGACTGCTTCGTCATTGAGAGGTGTATGGATGATGAAGATCTGTTTCAATCCGACAGGGCCACCCAACCCAAGAAAGAGCTGTGGCATCGCTGTCAGAAAGGCAGGACCTTGTTCTTTGAACACATTTTCAAGCTTGAAATTAGATAAGCGTTTATTGATGATGACACCCGAAGCACCATCTTTTTTGGAATATCCGAAAATATAAATCACTGACTGCGCAAAAAATGTTCCCGCCAATTGTGGAGAAGCAATCAATAAATAACCTGTAAGGTCTGAAAATGAAGGGGTCTGTATCTTGCTCATCGCAATGATGATGACAGATTCTGTAGAGAAAACACAAGCCAAACTGCAAAATTATTATGAAAGTATCTTTAACATGCCGAAAAAACTGACAATTTTCGTAACTGGTGCCACAGCGGGATTTGGAAAGGCCATCACGGAAAGGCTGGTTCGTGAAGGACACCGTGTCATCGCCTCAGGGCGACGTCAGGAACGCCTTGAAACCCTGCATCATCAACTTGGAGAAGCCTGTTTGCCTTTCCCCCTTGATATGCAGGATAAAGAATCTCTGAGAGCCCTTCCCTCTTCCCTACCAAAAGAATGGCAGGAAATTGACGTACTCATCAATAATGCCGGCCTTGCTTTGGGGATGGCTCCTGCACAGGAAACCGATATCAATGAGTGGGAAACCATGATTTCGACCAATATTTCGGGTCTGGTCGAAATCACTCATGCCTTTTTGCCGTTAATGGTAAAGAGGAATCAGGGAATGATTATTTCTCTTGGGAGCACCGCAGGCACTTACCCTTATAAAGGAGGCAATGTTTACGGTGGCACAAAGGCCTTCGTTAAACAATTCATGCGGAATTTACGTACTGATCTATTAGGCACAGCCATCCGGGTCACTAATATTGAACCCGGGCTTTGTGGTGGCAGTGAATTCAGCCAAGTCAGACTTAAAGACGAACAACAGGCCAAGGCTGTCTATCAGGGGACACATCCCTTATTGCCTGAAGACATTGCTGAAACAATTTCATGGCTGTTAAGCCTGCCACCTCATATGAATGTCAATTCTATGGAACTTATGCCCGTTTGTCAGGCGGCAGGCGGCCTAGCTGTCCACAGAGATAGGTCCACCTTGTAAGGTGGACCCGCTCATCAAGCCATTTTTTATGAACGTCGACGACTGGATTTTTCACCTGAACGTCCGCCACCAGAACGTTTGCGAGGAGGTCGCCCCCCCTTATCGCCTTTCTCACCTTTCACAAAACGGTTTTCACGCTGACCACGCTCCCCACCGCGAGGACCGCCACCACTGCGTCCGCCGCGAGGAGGTCTCCCTCCGCTTTTTCCACCCTCTGCTGGAGGCGCAGAAGCTGGCTCAATAGAAACCTCATCATGTTCTGCACCAGCACGACACGAATTAAAGCGTTCAACCTTATCTTCTGAAATCTGGAAGAAAGACTGATCCTGCTGAATGCGGATACTACCAATATCCTTTTTCTGCACACCACCCAGGCGGCAGATTAAAGGAACCAGCCATTTAGGATCTGCTTTGTCATTGCGCCCAACGCTCATACGGAACCAGGCACCACTACTCTCATAAGAGCGAGGCTCACGTTTGGAACGCTCGCCTTTTTCTCCACGTTCCCCTCTCTCACGACGGGGCGGCTCTACGGAAACTGGTCTTAGATCCTCAACCTTTGGAAGCTTTGCCGTATAGAAAGAAACCAAAGCAGAAGCTAGACGCTCCGCGTCATAACGTTCGACCAATTGCCCTACCAGAGCGTCCGAAGAGACCAGCCCTTCTGTCAGAACGGGGTCCTCCAGCAAACGTGTTGCATCCTGCTGAGCAATAATTTCCGCAGTAGGTACTGTTTCCCATTCAGCCTTGATACGAGCAAAACCTAATAGGCGTTCTGCACGACGACGCTGATTGAAAGGCACCATCAGCACGCTTGTGCCTTTACGTCCAGCACGCCCTGTACGACCAGAGCGATGAAGCAATGTTTCTGATGATGAAGGAATACTTGCGTGAATGACCAATCCCAGTGCAGGAACATCAATACCACGGGCTGCCACATCTGTTGCAACACAAACACGTGCTATCCCTGAACGCAGACTTTCAATCGCCCGGGACCGTTCATTCTGTCCCATTTCACCAGAAATTGCGACAGAGGCAAACCCTCTCTCAAGAAGCTCCGCCTGAACCTGGCTGACCATCGCGCGCGTATTACAGAATACCATGGCTGTCGGGCTGTCATAATAACGCAGAACATTCACCAGAGAACGTTCCATTTCATGAGGAGCCGTTACGACACAACGATAGGTAATGTCAGAATGCTGCTTCTGACCAACCCCCATATCAATGCGCTTGGCATCTTTTTGATAACGCTTGGCAAGAGAAGCGATCTCACGTGCAATCGTGGCAGAAAAAAGTAACGTGCGACGCCCTTCAGGAGAGGCATCAAGAATCTGCTCCAGCTCTTCACGGAAGCCCATATCAAGCATTTCGTCAGCTTCATCAAGCACAACGACACGCAGCGATGACAGATCCAGCTTGCGACGGGACAAATGGTCACACAGACGGCCTGGCGTCCCGACGACAATATGGACACCGCGTTCCAATGCCCGTGCTTCCCTGCGCGCATCAGTCCCACCAATACAGCTAGCAATGCGTGCGCCTGTCTCGGCATAGAGCCATGTAAGCTCTGACTGCACCTGAAGAGCCAGCTCACGTGTCGGCGTAATAATCAACGCCAGAGGTGAGGAAACAGGAGCAAGCTTTCCGTCCCCTTCAAGAAGGCTTGAGGCAAAAGCCATACCAAATGCGACCGTCTTCCCCGACCCTGTCTGTGCTGAGACGAGAAGATCTCGGTCTTCATGCCCTGGTTCAAGCACAGCCTCTTGAACAGGTGTGGGCTTTTCATAGCCGCGTGCTTGAAGGGCGCGTGTTAAAGCAGGGTAGGTATCGGGAAAAGGCATTGTCAGCAAATACTCGGTAAATCAGATGGCCCTACGGAAAAGGCAGGGGTTAGGAAGGCGTCAATAGCGGTTTATCAGGTAAAAAGCCAGAAAATACTCAAAAAATATATCCAGCCTTCTCCCTGACACTAATTTTTAGCGGGAGCACGCCCGATAACAGCATGAACGCTATCTTTCCAGGCGGTTAGGTCTTCTGGTGGTACAACTTCTCCTGTATCCAAGTCAACAAATCCTGCTCTATGCATCAAAGTACTTACCAGACGCACACGATCGGCAGGCTCCAGAGCTTGCCAGAGGGCAACGGCCTTGGCAGGAATGAACCGGTCAGAAAAACTGACAATCAATGGAGCATTCGGCTTTAAAACCCTGAGCGTTTCTTCCAGGACTTTCTGAGGTTGTGTCAGATATGCCAGACTATCGCATAGTACGGCCCCATCAAAATAATCATCTTCAAAAGGAAAACTGGTCTCTTTATTTAGATTCTGCACAACAAAACGGGTCAGGGCCTCATTTGCCTTCAGGGCATTTTCATTCACATCAAGCCCTACAAAATCACGAAATATGGCATCTTCAGGCATGTGGCTGTCAGAACCGGCCATCACATCAAGTGTGCATCCACCAACTGGCAATGTCGTACGGTAAAGGGCCGTAACAGCGGTTTGCGCGCCTTTATCCATCAAGCTCTCTGAACCTTGACGGGCGAAAAAAATATCATCTTCCACATCACTTGCCTGTGAAAAAGCTTTTTCGTGAAGTCCCTGCACGCATTAACCTCGCTTAAAATTTCCTAAAGTAAAAATTCCCTCTTTCTAACAGGTAAGAGAGAACCAGAAGACATCAAGTCTATTATCCTATATAGGGACTTATTATGAGTTTAAATTTCACGAAAATGCACGGGCTGGGCAATGACTTTGTCGTTCTTGACGGTCGTGATCAACCGATCCCCCTGACATCAGAAATGATTCGCACACTCTGTGACCGCCATAACGGTATCGGGTGCGATCAGCTCGTTCTGCTCTCCGCTCCTACATTAGAAGGAGCAGACGTTCGCGTTCAGTTTTTCAACCCCGATGGTTCTGAAGCTGGTGCATGCGGAAATGCCTCGCGCTGTATTTCAAAATTTGTGGGAAACGACCCGGTCCTGCAAACACAAAAAGGCCTTTTACCCACTTTCAGGGAAGGAGATGTCTTTCACGTTATTATGGGTGTTCCCAAATTAGAGTGGCAGGATATTCCCCTCTCTCATTCATGTGACACGGCTCAAATGCCTCTTTATGACGGTGCTGCCTGTTCCATGGGGAATCCACATCTTACCCTTTTCCGATCCATTGAAGATGCTGCCATTCTGGGACCGAAACTGGAACATGACCCTATTTTCCCCGAGCGTGCCAATATTGGTTTTGCCGAAATCATTTCACGCACCCATATGCGTTTACGCGTCTGGGAACGGGGAGCCGGACTGACACTAGCCTGTGGCTCTGGTGCCTGTGCCGCTATTGTTAATGCTGTCAGACGCAACCTGATCGAAAGGCGCTGCATCGTTACGATGGAGGAAGGCGACCTGACCATTTATTGGGAAGAAAGCGGTCCTGTCCATATGACCGGTCCTGCGACATTAAGTTTTACCGGTGAGGTCCCTGGTCTGAATCCATGAGTGTTTCTATCGTTACTTTTGGCTGTCGGCTCAATGCCCATGAAAGCGACGCCATGCTCCATTATGCCCGACAGGGAAAAGAAAATCTGGATGGGCAGGATACGATCATCGTCAACACATGCACTGTCACGGCTGAAGCTGAGCGACAGGCCAGACAGGCAATCCGCAAGGCGCATAGAGAAAATCCCGACGCAAAGATTATTGTCACAGGATGTGCTTCTGAACGCGAACCGGAAAAATGGGCTGCATTAGAGGGTGTTGAACGCCTTATCCCTAATGGGGAAAAGCTTTCACCAGCCCGTTGGGGCGTCGACCCGAAAACCAATTTATCGCCACCTCCCTCCCGTCATACGCGGGCTTTATTACAGGTGCAGCAGGGATGTGACCATCACTGCACATTCTGCGTCATTCCGGCAGGACGTGGCTCTTCTAGGTCGCTGCCATTTTTTGATATCATCTCCCGTGCCCGTACACTGGCTGAGGCAGGCCATGAAGAGATTGTCCTCACAGGGGTTGATATTGCTTCATGGCAGGAAGGGGAAAGCGGGCTAGGAACACTTTGTCAGGCCCTACTAAAACACGTCCCTGCCATCAGACGACTCAGACTATCGTCTCTGGACCCTGTCCTGCTTGACCCGGAAAAGGGAGACAAGGCGTTGTGGTCATTACTCGCTGATGAACCACGTTTCATGCCACATTTACATCTCTCCCTTCAGGCTGGCTCTGACCTCATTCTCAAAAGAATGAAACGCCGGCACCTGACCAAGGAGGTTCGTCACTCCCTTAAAGCGATCCGTCAATTAAGGCCTGATATTGGTTTCGGGGCCGACCTGATCGCCGGCTTCCCGACAGAAACGGAAGAGCTTTTTAAAGAGACTTACCACTTTATTGAAGAAAACGCGCTGCCTTTCCTTCATGTATTTCCCTATAGTGAGCGCCCTGGCACACCCGCTGCACGGATGCCTGCCCTTCCCAAACATATCCGCCAAGAACGGGCAGCACGTTTAAGAGAGCTGGGAGAAAAAATTCATGATCACTTTCTTGAACGCTTTATCGGTCAGGAAAAGGATGTCTTGCTAGAAACAGCAACAAGCGGCCATACGCCTGAATTTGCGGTCATCACCCTTCAGGATGCTTCTTCTGTTACATCAGGCAAAATATATCGGATGCGTCTTCTGAATATAGAAAATCATAAAATAAATGCAGAAATCGTTTCCTAAGGCTTGACGGCGAGGCTGTCTTCGTCACATTCCAGCTTATGGCTGGATTTTTCTCACGACTCAAAGCGGGCCTCTCCCGCTCCAATGAACGTCTCACGGCGATTTTCACCAAGCGAAAGCTTGATAATGAAACGCTTGAAGAACTTGAAGATGAACTGATCGCTGCCGATCTCGGTCCGGTAGTGGCGGAGCGCATCATCAGTGAATTCCGAAATAAATCTTTCGGTCAGGACGTTACGAGTGAAGAAATCAAGGCAACCCTCGCCAGGGAAATTGCGCAGGTTCTTGAGCCAGTCGCCATTCCTTTCACGCCTGACCCCGAGCGTAAACCTCATGTCGTACTCGTTGTCGGCGTAAATGGTACTGGCAAGACGACAACGATCGGTAAAATGGCCCATCATTACAGGCAGGAAGGTAAATCTGTCATGATGGTTGCAGGAGATACTTTCCGCGCCGCCGCAGTGGAACAACTTCAGATCTGGGGTCAACGTGTGGGAGCCCCTGTTATTGCCAGCAAAACAGGCGCTGATGCTGCCGGCTTGGTTTATGATGGTCTGAAACGTGCGGCAGAAGAGAAAGCAGACCTTCTCCTGATCGATACTGCCGGACGTCTTCATAATAAATCTGCCCTGATGGAAGAATTGGCCAAAGTCGTCAGAGTCATGAAAAAATTTGACGAAACAGCCCCTCACAGTGTGCTGCTCGTACTCGATGCCACAACAGGGCAAAATGCACTGGAGCAGGTACGCATCTTCCGCGAACTCGTCAATGTTACAGGTCTGGTCGTCACGAAACTGGATGGCTCCGCCCGCGGTGGGATTGTCGTTGCCCTGGCTGAGCAGTTCAAGCTTCCCGTACACCTTGTTGGTGTTGGAGAACAGGCTGACGACCTACGCCCCTTCTCCGCCGAAGATTATGCAAAAGGGCTAGTGGGAGCATGAGAGTCGACTAACGTAAAATAATCTTATTATTTTACGTAACAGCGTTCTGCTTTTTATATAACGGTAAAGCTCAGGCTCAACCAAGCTTCGGCCCCAGGCTTGAAGGATTTTCCTATTCCTGGCCCGTTTCAGACTTTCAATTTACGTCGCAGCATCAAATGCTCCATATGGCTTATATGGATATTATGCCTGTTCATCCTAACGGACGCATTGCCGTATTATTTCACGGAAAAAACTTCTGCGCTGAAAGCTGGAGAGGCACTATTCACTTCCTGTCTGCAAATGGGTACCGCGTTATTGCACCAGACCAGGTCGGGCTCTGCAAATCGAGCAAAGTGAAAACCTATCAGTTCAGCTTTGAGCAACTCGCCGATAATACCCACCGTCTCCTCCGTAAATTACACATAAACCAGATTGTCTTAATCGACCATTCCATGGGCGGGATGCTTGCTGCACGCTATGGCTTGATGTTTCCCAAAGAGGTGGAGCATCTGGTATTGGTCGACCCCCTTGGTCTCGAAGACTGGCGCGCCAAAGGCGTTCCCTATCGCTCCATAGACCAATGGTACAATATGGAAAGACGTAAAACTGCAGAGCAGATCAAATCCTACGAACAAAAAATCTATTATGGCGGGAACTGGCGACAGGATTACAATATATGGGTTTCTATGCTGGCTGGTCTTGCTCAAGGTTCAGGAGCGGATGATATCGCATGGGACTCTGCCCTCACATATGACATGATTTTTACGCAGCCTGTTCTCTATGAATTTGACAAACTTGAGCCTCCGACGACGCTCATGATCGGAGATCATGATATTACGGCTATAGGGGTCGATAACGCTTCACCTGAACTTCGTTCAAAATTGGACCATTACCCAGAGCTTAGCAAAAAAAGCTGTCACAGCATTATGCCTCATGCACACTTAATCGAATTCCCAGAACTTGGGCATACGCCACAAATACAGTCACCCCAGTTATTTCATAAAGCACTATTAAAAGCCCTGAATTAAGTCAGAAAAACCATATTAAGATATTAAAAGACCGGAACAATAAAAAAGGCTGCAAAATAATTTTGCAGCCTTTTCAGCATAAAAGAACCTTGCTTACCCTTCGAACGGGTCTTTCATAAGAATTGTATCTTCACGCTCGGGACTGGTTGAAAGAAGTGTTACAGGCGCGCCAATCAATTCTTCAATCCGGCGGACATATTTAATAGCCTGAGCAGGCAGCTCTGCCCATGAGCGCGCACCTGCCGTTGTTTCACTCCAACCCTGCATAGTTTCCAGAACAGGCTTCACTTTTGCCTGAGCCGCTGGTGAAGATGGGAAACGGTCAATTCTTTTACCGTCAAGCTCATAGCCGACGCAAAGTGAGACTTCTTTCATACCATCCAGCACATCAAGCTTGGTCAGGGCAATGCCATCAACGCCACCAACACGCACAGCATGACGCACCAGCGTTGTATCAAACCAGCCACAACGACGGGGACGCCCTGTAACGGTCCCGAATTCATGACCACGTTTACCAAGCCCCTGCCCAACTTCATCATGTAGCTCCGAAGGGAAAGGCCCCTCACCAACGCGGGTTGTATAAGCTTTGGCAATCCCCAGAACAAATCCAACTGATTTCGGCCCGACACCACTGCCAGATGCAGCAATTGCAGCAATTGTATTAGAACTTGTGACAAAGGGATAAGTACCGTGATCAACATCCAGCATCACAGCCTGCGCACCTTCAAACAGAACCCGTTTGCCTGCTCTGATCACCTCATCCAGCCTGTCCCAAACCGGGCAGGCAAAAGGCAGAACCTTTGGCGCTACTTCATGAAGGAAAGAGAGGACCTGTTCTTTTGTGAAGGTCTCTGCGCCGAGGCCCGCTAGAAGGGCATTATGATGAAGTAGCAATTCATCAATTTTCCAGTCCAGCGTTTCTGGCTCCTGAAGATCACAAAGGCGGATAGCACGGCGCGCCACCTTATCTTCATAAGCAGGACCAATGCCACGACCTGTTGTCCCAATTTTATGTTCTCCGCGGGCAGCTTCACGAGCACGGTCCAGAGCACCATGAAGAGGCAGAATAAGCGGAACGGTCTCTGCAACCCATAATGTTTCAGGCGTAACCACAAGCCCTTGTGCTGTGACACGCTCAATCTCGCCAAGAAGAGCCTGAGGATCAACCACGACACCATTCCCGATCACGCCAATTTTGCCACTAACCAGTCCTGAAGGCAGAAGGGAAAGTTTATAAACCTGGTCACCTACAACCAAAGTATGACCTGCATTATGTCCTCCCTGGAAACGGACGACAATATCAGCGCGACTGGCAAGCCAGTCAACGATCTTGCCCTTTCCTTCATCTCCCCACTGGGTGCCGATTACGGTTACGTTGGACATAAAAACAGACTTTCCTTACAGCAAGAACAGAAATTTAAACAGTTAAAGGGCTTCAGCATGGCCATTATGCCAATAGTGACTGCAACGCAACCGGCGTGCTTCCTCAGCAGACGCCTCCGCTTCACCCAGAGCCTCGATTGTGGCAAAACCTTTTTTATGAAGTGCAGATAACCCCTCAGTCCCCAATCCTGAAGGAACCAGACAACGTGGACGACGGGGAGGTATTGGCGCAACCTTCAGCAGTGCTTCCGGGTGCAATGTCAGACCGCAGGCAGGCTCCTTGCCCGCCAGGTAACGCCCGCCACGACCTAATTCATCGCGCGATTTAAGCGCAAATACCGTTACACAGAGCCCTGTGTGATATCGCCACCCCCTGAAATCAACAGGGTCAATCGTCAGGCGCAGGGAAGGAAGACGTAGCCTCAGCGCAGCTACGCTCTCATGCAAACGCTCCAAATAAGGCTTTAAACGGGCAGGAAATGAAAGCTTTTGCAAACGCTCCAAAGCTCTGTCAGCCTGCCCCGCAGCCTCCATCATACCCAAAAGGAGGGGCGCAAGCTCACCGCCAACTTCTGCGACAGCTGCCGCATCCCTGCGATCCAGCGCGTGAATAAGAGCGTCTCTCTCCGTTCCCTCAAAACTCTGGTCAATCAGACTCCACACAAGAACAGGCATGGATAAGTCAAAAGAAACACCTTTGATCCCCAAAGCCTCAAGAGCTTCCGCCCCAAGAGCAATCACCTCAGCATCAGCTTGAGCCGAATCAGGACCGATCAATTCAATCCCGGTTTGTAAAATCTGCCGGTCAGATTCACGGCCCGGCGTACCGATGACAACGCAATCACCTGCATAAGAAAGACGCAAAGGCCGGGGCATATCCTGTAGACGCACTTGCGCAATGCGCGCAATCTGCGTCGTCATATCGGGTCTCAAAGCCATCATGCGGTGAGAAGAAGGGTCCAGCAGGCGGAAACTCTGCTCAGCAAGAACTTCACCAGCACCACTGAGAAGAGACGTTTCAAACTCCAGCAAAGGAGGGCGGACACGCTCATAACCATATGAGCTGAATACGTCCATAACTTTAGCAATCCCCTGCGCTTCGGCTTCAGCATCACCAGGTAAGAGATCAACAAACCCCATAGGTAAAAGAGAAGGGCTTAAAATATCTGTTGAGCCCTTCATGCCGCAAATTCCTTTCTGGTTTCGTTTGCAGCCCAGTCAAGCCATGGTAAAAGCAGGGCAATATCCTCAGCCTCGACCGTTGCCCCACCCCATATCCGCAAACCAGCTGGCGCATCACGATAAGAAGCCAGGTCATACCCTGCTTTTTCTCCGGCAAGAAGGGAAGTTAAATGCTTCACGGCTTTCCCCTTCTGCTCTTCTGACAAATTTTCAAACCATGATGCTGTAATTTTCAGACAGATTGATGTGCAGGAGCGTGTTGACGGTTCCTCAGCCAGGAATGCAACCCAGTCTGAAGCCTCAACCCAAGGCTTCACGACAGCAAAATTCTTTTGTGAACGTGCTTTAAGAGCAGAAAGACCGCCAACATCCCTGGCCCATTTCAGACTATCGAGAGCATCCTCAACACAGAGCATGGAAGGCGTATTGATAGTGTCTCCCTCAAAAATCGCCTCAATTAGACCTTTTTTATTGGTTAGACGAAAAATCTTGGGAAGTGCTCTCGGAGCGCCCTGTTCCAGACGCTTTACAGCACGCGGGCTAAGCGCCAGCATTCCATGAGCAGCCTCCCCTCCCAAGGCTTTCTGCCATGACCATGTTACGATATCGAGCCTATCCCAAGGTAGTTCCATCGCAAAAGCGGCTGAAGTAGCATCACAGATGACCAGACCTTCATGTTGGACAGGAATCAGTTCAGCTGACGGAATACAGACCCCTGATGTCGTGCCATTCCATGTCAGGACAACATCACGGGACCAGTCTATCCGGGAAAAATCGGGGAGCTGGCCATAGGGCGCTTCAAAAACACGAATATCCTCAAGCTTCAACTCATTTTTAAGGTCTTTTGCCCAGATTTCTGAAAAACTCTCAAAGGCTAGGACATCAACTCCCCTTTGGCCGCCGAGCCCCCACAGGATCATCTCCACTGCCCCGGTATCAGAAGCCGGAACAATGCCTACACGCCAGTCTTGTGGAATTTCCAGAAGAGTTTTGCTGAGTGTAATAACTTCCTTTAGGCGTTCACGTCCCTCTGGGGAACGATGAGAACGGCCCAATAATGCGTCTTTTAACACTTCAGGCGACCAGCCAGGGCGTTTTACGCAAGGACCGGAAGAAAAATAAGGGCGGGCAGGACGTAAAGAAGGCTTAGAGTGAGGCATGGCTAAAGGGCAATCCATCAGCAAAAGAAACACAATAAAAAACCGGATCAGCCAAACCCCCAACGTAGAGACGTCAGATTAAAGCCCCCGATGACAGATACTTCCGCTTCAAGCCCTGCTCTCACGCAAGTGCCCTGTCGGTGGAATATTAACATAGTGCAGTTGCGCTGTCATGGCTGCTTCTGCAACGACCAGACAGGAAGATGAAATTTTTCGATGAATGGTGCGAGAGAGGGGACTCGAACCCCTAAGCCTTGCGGCGGTCGATTTTGAGCCGACTGCGTCTACCAGTTCCGCCACTCTCGCTTTATCTGGATAACTTCCATAAAGAGAAGATAACCGTTGTGGAAGCTAGATAATCCATCTTTGCTGAAAGAGCCAGAGGGAAAGTGCCTTTAAAAACAGAAATTTTTATTCGCTAAGTTTCTAGTTTTTTAATACGAATATTTCTTTCTGTACAGAAATTGCTGTACAGCAATTTCTCGTTTTTCCGCAATCTTCTGCCAAATAACCATTACAAATCAGGAAACCTGCCACGTTGATCCTTTAATCTGCACCGACATTATGAAACGAATGTTTGTCAATCAGTCATGATATACGTACAAAAACCGCCAATACACTTATGTGTAAACGCATCAAGCCTGAATAATTGAATGTACTGATAAATATAATTCAATTATGACCCATCATACATCTGCCTATAGGGCTCTGCATCCCATTAACACGCAATTCTCGTATCTTTTTTTAGATAAAAATTACATTACACAGAGACCTACCATCCATTAAGTCAGTAATTCCCTGACTTAATGCTCACTTCAGAAAACCAAGTAGGCCCTATTCTCGATTTAAGAACCCCTGCTCATGAGCATCAAGTTACGCACCGCTGCACCGGATGCCCCTTTTCCTAGGTTATCCAGTGTCGCTGTCAGTACAACCTGCCCTTCATGTCCATGAACACGTAACTCCATATCATCACGCCCAGCCAAACTATCGGCGAGAAGCATTGATTCTTCCTCACAAACGCGAATCGTTTCAGCATTCTGATAGGCGTTTTTGAGCACTGAAATAACTTCTTCCTTTGAAGGGAAACCTGGAAGATTAACGAGGTGCAGAGGAACTGATACGATCATTCCCTGTGCAAAATGGCCAACAGACGGCACAAAAAGTGGTTTATGCTTAAGCCCACTATAATGTGTTATTTCGGGTAAATGCTTATGGGTCAATCCCAGACCATAGAGCATGAAAGCTGGCCCATGATCACGCTCATGATCTTCAATCATGGTACGCCCCCCTCCACTATAACCAGACACCGCGTTAATGGAGACAGGATAATCAGCAGGCACGAGGCCTGACCTCACCAAAGGACGCAACAGCGCAATTGCTCCCGTTGCATAACAGCCGGGATTACTGACGTAAGACGCTTTGCGAATCAGGTCACCCTGCTCTTCCGACAACTCTGGAAGACCATAAACCCAGTCTGGCGCAACCCTGTGGGCCGTGCTGGCATCAAGAAAGCGCGTCACGCCCCTACCGAGAGAAACCGCTTCCCGCGCTGCATCATCGGGTAGACAGAGCACAGTAATATCAGCCTGTTGCATAAGCACTTTGCGGGCCTGCTGATCTTTTCGCAAAGCAGGATCAATATGCAGAAGTTCAAACCCGTACTCAGCTGGCAGATTTTCCAGCCTCTGGCGAATCCCAAGCCCCGTTGTTCCGGCCTCTCCATCAATAAAGATTCGCGTTGTCATGCCTGTTTCCCTTTTTTACCTTACCAGTCCAAGCTTTTCTGTTTCTTTTCATAAAGTAGCATAATTTGCCCGTCACGCTGGAATTGTTCAGCAAGCGTCATACCAATACTGCCCAGAACAATCCGGGAGGCCAGATTATCTTCACGCGTCACAGCAACAACGCGCTCTTCCCCGTTATCCAATGTAAAAGCGAGCGCCCTGCCAGCCGCCTCACGCGCAATCCCCCTGCCTGAGACATGGGAGAAAAGGGCAATTCTCAACCCCAACCCGCGCCCATCGGGGCGTTCATGCACGCCGGTCATGCCGACAAAAACATTTTTTTCAAAAATGGAAAAAATGCCCACGCCCCGCCTGGCCCAGAACGCAATATCCTCAGCCATTTCACATTCAGCCTGAACACGATTACGCACGCCACCAAGCATGGCGCCGAAAGCCCCTATATCACTTTTCAGACGTGCCATAGACTCCATGTCCTGCCAATTGACAGGACGGAGCACCAGACGCGCTGTCTGAAGCTCACGCCCCAGCACAGCAGCCTGTAACAGTCATATTATTTTTAACGCGCGATAGGACGGTAACGGATACGACCTGGCTCAGTCGCATCAGGGCCCAGACGACGACGCTTATCTTCTTCATAGTCCTGGAAATTGCCTTCAAACCATTCGACGTGACTATCGCCTTCAAAGGCTAGAATATGTGTCGCCAGACGGTCAAGGAACCAACGATCGTGGGTAATCACCACGGCGCATCCTGCAAAGCTCTCAAGAGCTTCTTCAAGGGCACGCAGCGTATCAACGTCAAGATCATTAGTCGGTTCGTCGAGCAAGATCACGTTATTATCCTGTTTCAGCATCTTTGCAAGGTGAACGCGGTTACGCTCTCCTCCCGACAGGATACCAACGCGTTTTTGCTGATCTGACCCCTTAAAATTAAAGGCGCCGACATAAGCACGGGAAGGCACAGCCCGTTTACCCAGATAAATAACATCTGTGCCGCCTGAAATTTCTTCCCAAACCGTTTTATTGTCATCAAGACTATGACGGGACTGGTCAACATAACCCAGCTTGACCGTATCACCAATCGTCAAGCTTCCTGAATCCGGGTGATCCTGCCCTGTGATCATTTTAAAGAGGGTCGATTTACCAGCACCGTTCGGACCGATAACCCCGACAATGCCACCAGGCGGAAGTTTGAAGCTCAGATTGTCAATCAGCTGACGGTCGCCAAATCCCTTGGAAAGATTTTCTGCCTCAATAACTGTGCCACCCAGACGTGGTCCAGGGGTAATAACGATTTCAGCTGTGCCCCCGACACGCTCCTGCTCAGCTGCAAGCATTTCTTCATAACGCGTGATACGAGCCTTGCTTTTGGCCTGACGGGCTTTAGGAGAGCTGGCAATCCAGTCCTGCTCAGCAGCGAGGGCACGCTGACGCGCACTCTCCTCTTTTTCTTCCTGAGCCAAACGCTTACGTTTCTGCACAAGCCATGAAGAATAATTTCCTTCAAATGGGTAGCCACGGCCACGTTCAATTTCCAAAATCCAGTTCGTGACATTATCGAGGAAGTAACGGTCATGGGTGATGACCATGACAGTGCCTGCATAATCACGGAGGGTCTTTTCTAGCCAGGCTACACTTTCTGCATCCAGATGGTTGGTCGGCTCGTCAAGCAGAAGAAGGTCAGGTTTTTCCAGCAAAAGACGGCAGAGGGCCACACGACGGCGCTCTCCTCCAGAGAGATGTGTCACTGGGCTGTCAGCAGGAGGGCAGCGAAGAGCGTCAAGAGCAATATCTAACTTGCGATCAAGTTCCCATCCATCGCCCGCATCAATCTTTTCCTGAAGCTCTGCCTGCTCTGCAAGAAGTGCATTCATTTCCTCATCGGACATTGGCTCTGCAAATTTGGCAGAAATCTCGTTAAAGCGATCTACCGCATGTTTAATGGCGCCAAAACCAATGGCAGCATTCTCACCAACTGTCAGGTTAGGATCAAGCTGTGGCTCCTGTTCCAGATAGCCAATCCGCACACCTTCGGCAGCCCAGGCCTCACCACCAAATTCCTTTTCGATCCCCGCCATGATTTTGAGCAGGGTCGATTTACCGGCACCGTTAACACCAAGAACACCAATCTTCACACCGGGAAGGAAGGAAAGTGTAATTCCTTTAAAGACCTCTCTCCCACCAGGATAAGCCTTGGTAAGGTCCTTCATGACATAGACGTACTGATAGGCTGCCATGGGAGGTCTCCTTTAACGCAAGCCGGAAAAATGACAGAGAAACACGCTATAACCCTTAAGGTTAACCTGATGGCAAGGTGTCAGAAAAACACCCTGCGCCCGGCAGGACTCGAACCCGCAACCTAGCCGTTATGAGCGGCCAGCTCTAACCAATTGAGCTACAGGCGCCCAGGTGGAAATGGAAATCGCTTAATTTTATCTTTTTTTCAACCCCATAAGCTATAAATAATATCGAAATTCTATAGAATTGTTCTCCGAAGATGGTTCTCCTGACAGGAAAGTGGGCTTTTTTGCATGAGAACCTTTCATTACGCCTTATGTTTTTTCAACAGTCAGTGAGTATGATCCCTATGGATACTTCCAAGATCGCAGCCGGCAAAGATGTGCCTAATGATGTTAATGTCGTTATTGAGATTCCCCAAGGCTCTCAGGTCAAATATGAAGTCGATAAAGAGAGTGGTGCAATTTTTGTTGATCGTTTTCTTTTCACACCCATGGCTTACCCAACTGCCTATGGATTTATCCCCAACACATTAGCTGCTGATGGTGACCCAGTTGATGCCCTGGTTCTGACACCTAACGCTGTTGTGCCAGGCTGTGTGATCCGTGCACGCCCTATCGGGGTTCTGAAAATGGAAGATGAAAGTGGCCGTGATGAAAAAATCATCTGCGTCCCTCATGACAAAATTCATCCCCAATTCTGCAATATCAGCAAAATTGAGGATCTTCCTGAAATCACCCTGAAAGCCATTTCCCATTTCTTTGAACGTTACAAAGATCTGGAACCTAATAAATGGGTTAAGGTTTCTGGTTGGGGAAATAAGGAAGAAGCAGGGAAAATTATTCTCGAAGCCTTGAAGGCCGCCCAGAAATAAAACACAAGGCCGGTTAGCCTCCATCACCTTAATTAACAGCCTAACCGGCCATATATTTTATATATAATGATATATTTGCAACACTGTAACGAAATTGTCTTTTGTGACCTTATTTACCAAATTTTCTCCTATTGCGATCATAACAAAAATCTAGGATGAAAATTAATATCCACGCAAAAATTATATAACAGGACCCCTTTATGGAGCGCAGGCTTTCAGAAAAATCTTCCCATTCCTTCAGGGCACATTACTGTACCCTGGCCCTTTCCCTCATATTTCTATTGGGTGGGACCATTCTCGCAAGCCCTACAGTACATTCCCAGACGTTAATATCCAGACCGCAGGAAAAAACATCTAAAGCACCAATTTCTGCTCCCTCGCCCTCTACCGAAACAGGGACCATCCAGCCTGCAACTCCCGAATTACTCCATGACCTGGCGCCGATCCATATTAATCCCGCAGCTCCAACTCTAAATTACGGGTATGAACCCATCCAATATGGCGTTTATGATCAAAATGCGATGGATATGGCGGAACGCGTTACACTGCCACTAAGCAATATCGCTTTCGGTAAAAACAGCTCCGTTCCCGCCCTTCCGCATCCAGAAGCCATTCTTCCTGATCCATTTGGTTGGAATAGTTATCTGCGCAATCACGGCATCGCCATTATGCTTGATAACACGAATGAATTTGCCAATGGGATCACGAGCCCTTCCAGACGCTGGAACAGCCACCATGGGGGGAGCCTGCGTAAAGGTGGTGCAAATGCCGGACAATACGCACTTGAAAGTGATATTGACTGGGAAATGCTTGCTGGTCTTACCGGTTTTGCCACCCATGCTGTCATCGTCGGACGTTATGGAACACCGGGCAGCAACATGTATGGCGACAACCTTAACCCAAGCTCTGAAATTTACGGTGGTGGCGGAAATGTTTTCGTCCATATGGTTTATTTTTATGGCGAAGAAACGCTTCTGAAAGGGCACCTAGACATTGCAGCAGGCCGTATGTCATTTTTATCCGACTTTTCGGCTGATACACTTTACTGCAATTTCATGAATAATGCCTTTTGCGGCAACCTGAAACCTTCTTCAGACAATTACGCTCATTCCTCCTATCCGGCTGCAAACTGGGCTTTACGTGTGAGATATCGTCCGACTGACCATACTTATTTCCAGATCGGTATCTATTTCCCACAAAAAGAGGTTTATAATTACACACGTAATCGTACAGGTTTCAGATATAGCAGTTCTGACCTCAGTGGTCAGAGTATCCCAATCGAATTTGGTTGGACTCCTGAATTCGGCAAAGACAAACTTCCGGGAAATTATAAAGTTGGTTTTGTCGAGGATACCGCTGAGCATAATGATAATTATTACGATGTTCATGGCAGGCCATGGGCCATCACAGGTGATAAAAAACGCGTAAATCACAATGCCTGGGCTGCCTGGGTTATCGTAGACCAGATGCTGATTCGCAATAACACGCCTGATACAATGGAAGGAGGTCTCTCCCTTGTTGCAGGTGCTTATTTCAATCAGCCACGGGCCTCAACACGCAAAAATGAGTTCCAGTTCGGCCTCGTTGATACCGGATTCTGGCCCGCACGCCCTCTTGATGCTTTCGGGATCAATTATGGCTATACAAGCGTTTCTGGCAGTGTAAAGCGTACCCAAAGGCTCCAGCTAGCCCAGGGTGGACACGTCACTGCCATAGGCGGACCAGCCCTCATGAATGGCTCTTATGACCTTCAGAGAAGTGGCAGCACGATTGAAGCCATGTACCGTATTCACGTTATGCGCGGCGTCACATTTGCCCCGGACTTTCAATATTACATCCACCCCGGCGGGCAAAGAACCCTCAAAAACGCAGCCATGATCGGCTTTAAATCCCACATCCAGCTTTTTTAAGGACATAATAAATACGCCCATAATTTTTCCTTATGGGCGTGTTTCATGATTTCTATCGTAAAAAAGTGATTCATCGATCATTTCGACAAAGCCACAGCGTAGTTCATGCTCTCGACGAAAGAGTCAACTCTCAGAAATTCTTTGGATCTTTTCAGGAAAAAAGAAAGGATAGTTTGTCACTCTTTAAACTATTCCGTTCTATAATGAAGCGACTGGAGCGGGCGATGGGATTCGAACCCACGACCCCAACCTTGGCAAGGTTGTGCTCTACCCCTGAGCTACGCCCGCGTTCCGTCGTTCGGTAGGTGCGTTATGCTCGAAATTTTGGTTCAGCGCAAGCCCTAAAAAACAAGTTTTTCCATTTTTTTATCTTTTTTTTCAAAGCCCTGTAAAATTATAGAAAGGAAAGCATCATGACGAGACTAACTGCCAAAGAAAGACGTGCTCTCCCTGACAGTGAATTTGCTGGCCCCAACAGGACCTACCCTATTCCAGACCGCTCCCATGCTGCCAATGCAAAAGCACGTGCGACCCAAGCTGTAGAGGCAGGACGTATGCCCATCAGTGAAGAAAAAACCATTGATGAAAAGGCTGATGAGGTTCTGGAAGAAGGCCATAAATAAGACCCCTCTAGCTTCCCCATCATTTTCAGCCTTGTAGAATCTGCCTATTTATTGGGGCTTCCATATGAAACTTCAGTATCTGTCTGGACGGGATGAGCTTCGCGTTCTGCAACCGCACCCGTTGCCCCTGTGCCCATAGCTGCGCCATGTCCTTCTTCATCAGGCACATTCGCCGGCATTGAAAGGAAAGGAACCTTGTCAGCAGATTTTCTATGCATGGATTTATCCAATGCGAGAGAAGCACCAGGATAAGATTCGGTCATATCTGCCTTAGGACCACTAAATTGAGGACCATCATCTGAACAGGCAGCCAGGCCCAGGGGGCATAAAATAACCAGGAACAAAAATTTATTCATCATTACATCTCCCTCGTCATTTCCATCATTGACGCATTTCTTTCTGCATGGAAAGAGATAGCTATGTTTATAGGGAAACCCACCTCATTTTATCGTTCCTTGCAAGCCTGGTCTGACAGTCTTTTTGTCGATCACGCTATTTTCAGACTCATATGGACGAATCTCTCACCTGTTATTGAGGGGAAGGTCTGGCGGTGCAATCACCCTACACCACAGCGAATCAGACGATTAAAGAAAAAACTGGGGCTGCGCAGCATCATTAATTTGCGCGGTCATCGCCAATGTGGTTCAGATGCCCTTGCCCGCAATTGCTGCGCGACAGAGAACATACCCTATATTGATATGGCTTTTGAAAGCCGCAATGCCCCTCATAAAGACCGTATTTTAAAATTTTATGAAATTTATAAGACCTTGCCGACTCCGACCCTCATCCACTGTAAATCAGGAGCAGATCGGGCAGGTCTGGCTAGTGGCCTGATTATCCTTTTTGAAGGTGGAACCACACAACAAGCCCTAAAACACCTTCACTGGCGTTTTTTACATTTTAAAGGCTCACGCACGGGAGTCCTTGATGCCTTTTTTCTTTTATTCCAGAAAGAAGGTGAAGGAAAACTACCTTTCATCAAGTGGGTTGAAGATCATTATGACGAACAGAAATTACGTGACAGTTTCAGAACAAAACCCTGGAGCAATCTCATAACGGATTATATTCTACGCCGAGAATAGAGAGCCCTTATATATCCTGCTCCGCAAGATTTTTTAAAAGCTGTAAAATCTGACGCCTCGTCGCAATATTTTTGACGCGATAATAAGCCTTTACCAGTTCCAATGTTTCGGCTTTTGTCAGGAGTTTTGCATCATCAAGAATATCAGAAGCCACTTTCTGGCTTTGGTTTTCACGACGCGAAGGGGGACGTAAAGGCTTCACACCATCGCATAGAACATACCCCCTCTGAGCCGAAGGAAGATCTGGCAGATCCTCAAAAAAGAAATTGACGGGGATTCCCAGAACGTTGGCAATTTCATAGAGCCGCCCTGCCCCAACCCTGTTCGCTCCACGTTCATATTTTTGAACTTGCTGGAATGTTATCCCGAGGGAGTCCGCCAGCATTCCCTGAGACAACCCCCTAAGAACACGAAGCAATTTTATCCGACTTCCTATATGGACATCTACAGAAGTTGGCACTGGCATACCCCTTCCGGCTCCTCCAATAAGGACCACACAATGCGTGACGGCCTCTCCGAAATGGGCGGAATATAATTTATATTTAATTAAAAATCAAATCATCATAGATAACAACAATACTAACGCTTCTTTCCATACCCCATACCAATCGAAACTGCAATCATGAAAACAGAAATAAGAACTGGCGTTAGTTTTCCAAATAATGAAAAAAAAGTTCCTTTTTTTGGCTGAGGTATTTGCGAAATCATTATTTCCTCTTTTCCCCATGCTGTTTTCTTTACTTCATGCCCCCTTGAATCATATAGCGCAGATACACCCCGGTTATTTGCAAAAACAACAGGAATCCCCTCTTCTACTGCACGCATACGCCCAGTTGCCAGATGTTGATAAGGCCCCGCACTATGGCCATACCAGGCATCATTTGAAATGGTCAGAAGCCAGTCTGGTCGGTCATGAGAGGCCGTAACCTCCCCCGAAAAAATAATTTCATAACAGACCATTGGGCCAACACGCCCTGTTTCAGGAAAATTCCATGTTTTAAGACCATCTCCTGCCGTTATAACTTCTGGTAAGATATTAAAAGGAATGATAGCAGGCTGATACTCTCCAAATGGCACCAGGCGACTTTTATCATAAATCGCCTTAATCTCCCCATTCGTATCAACTGCCTCCAGACTGTTATACCAATGGTGATTCATTCTGCGATCGGAACCAATGAACGATATAGAGCCTTCTGCAGCATGGGCAATCGCCTGACGCGCCCATTCATCTTCATCCAGAAGACCAGGAAAAGCAGATTCAGGCCAGACAACCACAATGGGTCTTTCCGCTATCAAAGTCCGGGCCTTTTCAACACCTTCACGCGTCAGAGCAAGATAGGACTGAAACTGTTTAAATGCATCTTCGCGGCCCAGAACCTCTTTTTCAGTAACATTTCCCTGCACAAGCACAAGTGCAGGATTAGAAGAGTTTTTATAATGAGGATGTGTCCATAACCAGCTACCCACCATAAGCCAGAGCAGAGACCCTCCCAGAACAAAAAACTTCCCGCTTCTCTGCTTCCAGAACGACAGAGAAGCCAGGACCAGAAAAGCCGTTATCCCATCAACACCAATAAGACTGGCTGGTTGTATGAGGATATCACCTGCAAGTCCGGGTAACTCCAATGCACTGCCAAGAGGATTCCAGGGAAAACCTGAAAATATAAAAACGCGGCTCATATCGCTTAGCGTCCAGAACCCCGTAAACATAAAAATACGGGACCAACCCGGCTTAACAAAACGGCAGAAAATCGCTGGTATAGAGATTAAAGGCGCGATAATCAGCGCCACCCCCGGAGCCGCAAGGGGAACTGCCCACCAATATTCATGAACTCTGGTTAAAATGGCGTTCGTCAACCAGTATAATCCGGCTATATGAAACCCCATACCAAAAAGAAAGCCTCGTAAGGCTGCCCTTCCTAGTCCAGCTGCACTCTCACAAACCTGAAACAACAGAGGTAAGGTCAAAACCAGGATAGGAAAAAAATTAACTGGCGGCAGCGCTAACGCCGACAGAGCACCTGCCCCAAGCAAGACAAAAGCTAGCCGCCACTCTGAGCGACAATCAATAATCCTGGAGAAAAGAGGCATTTGTGCCCTATGACTTTTTAATCAAGGGCATCCCTTAAGCGACGCTCATAATGACGATAATATTTATCAGCAAGAAGCTCACTTTTCACGATGACAGCAACATCAGTTGTATTAAACTGCTCGTCAACCACGGCACCATCACCTACATATCCGCCAAGGCGAAGGTAGCCTTTAATCAAAGGGGGCAAACGACTGAGACAGCTTCTCTGGTCCAACTTCGTCGGATCTGTTCGCTGCATAGTGACATAACGCTCTGGAAGCGCTTTTACACGCAAAGCTGGTGGCGCCAGATGATTATGATAAAGCCATGTCAGCTCATCATTCAGAGCGTCAGGGTCCGTCCCATGCAGACTTGCACACCCAAAGAGAATATCAATACGATGCAGGAAAATATAAGAAGCAATTCCACGCCATAATAGCTGCATAGCGGTACGACCGCGATACTCCTTCGCGACACAGGACCGCCCCACTTCAAGCAGATGCCCCGGAAAGCCCGTTAAAGGGGAAATATCATATTCAGAAGATGTATAAAACCGGCCGACTTTACGCGCCGCTTCAGAACGCAAAAGACGGTAAGTCCCAACAACGCCACCTGCATCAGATGCTTTTGAGTGGTCTATAACCAGAAGATGATCTGCAACCTCATCGAACTCATCAGAGTCCAAACGAGTCTGCATAACCCTCTCATCTGGACGAGCTCCCATTTCTTCAAAAAAAACTTTATAACGTAATGCCTGAGCTGCTTCTTTTTCTGAATCAGTCTGAGCGATTCTTACACCAAGCGTCCCGCCCCGCAATTCCTGAAACCCGCCATGGCGGTCCAGGGAAAGTGTCGCAAGCGTTTCCATCTGCTCACGGGCAGTTTCACTACTCACAACCCTGACATCATCATCCTGATCATCTGTCTGACTATTTTCTGACGAAAGAGAAGATTGTGCCCCGAAAGAACGACCTTGTGCCAGCATTTTTACAGTCATACACGGTCATCCTTCATTACGTGATCCACTCTCTCCACGTTTTTGCGACATTACGCTAGACGCTGCCTGAGTTTCCAAGGGCGCGCCATTATCCACCGCCTTGTCAGACCGCCTTCCGAAGAGTTCTACATGATTTGAAACCAGATTATAACCTAATTTCGCGGCGATTTTTTCCAAAAGAGAAACAAGTTCGCCACCTTCAAACTCTACAACGCGGCCTGTATCAATATCAATAAAATGATAATGACGTCCATGTTCGGTTGCCTCATAACGGGCACGACCACCACCGAAATCACGCTTTTCCAGAATACCTTTTTCTTCCAGCAAGCGAACCGTCCGATAGACAGTTGCAACTGAAATCCGGCTATCAAGAGCAGAAGCCCGACGATAGAGTTCCTCTACGTCGGGGTGATCTTCAGCCTGAGACAAGACATAAGCAATAACACGACGTTGGCCTGTCATCTTTAAGCCGTTCTCGACACACAAGCGGGCAATGGGAGAATCCCCTACACCTGCACCATCGAGAGAACGCCGTTTTTTAGACTCGTTATAATTGACTACCATATAGAGGGGCCTAGCCGATTAATGGGTGTTATGTCCAATTTAAAAATCAGGCAAAACACTTCTTGACCCCTCTATAATGGAATTTTTCTTCACTGTTGCAAAGATAATTCACTCACCGCGACGACGGCCCAGTCCAATACGGCGTGCCAACGAAGAACGATGATTTGCATAATTCGGTGCAACCATTGGATATTCAGGTGGAAGGCCCCAGCGTTCACGATATTCCTGCGGCGTCATATTATAGGCAGTCTTTAAATGACGACGTAAAAGTTTCAGCTTTTTACCATCTTCAAGGCAAATAATATAATCGGGGAAAACAGACTTGCGGGGAGGAACCGCAGGAACTGGCTTTTCCTGAGTTGCGGAAGGGCGTTCTGCAACGCCGGCAAGGGCGCCGTAAACGGAACGAACAAGGTCGGGAACAACTTCAGCCGCAACATCGTGGCTCCCAACATAAGCGGTCACGATCTGTGCGGTAAGTGCGCGCAGGTTCGGAAGATCAGTATCTGATGACATGGAACTACCTGTCCTCTTTCATGGTTTAGTTATCGAGCTTATGAACAAAAGTCTCAAAGGTGGAAGTCTCATACTATTTTCTTCAGAAAGATTATAGTCTTAATAATGAATAAAACTGACAAAATCAGACATTTAATCTTCCTGTGAAGGAAAACAGTTCTGAGACAATGTATCACTATATATAGTTTATTCAAATAGAATTAAAAGGTTCTTAAATAAAATATTTATTTTATATAAAAAAAATTAATATGATTTGACGTTATCAGCAAACACACACCCTATGCTCATTATAAAGAATATCTTAACAGGATTGCATCGCTTCCATCTCGATAATAGCCTGCTCTATGCCCAACTTCATGAAAACTACATGTCTTATAGAAAGAAATAGCTGCACTATTAGTGATACTAACTTCCAAGTAAATAAACTTTACAGAGCCTTTCACAAAGTTTAAAAAATATTTAAAAAGCGCCACCCCAACGCCCCGTCTCTGATGCGCAGGTCTGACGGCAAATGTCAGAACTTCACTTTCATCACATACTGTCCTGGTAAGTAAAAAACCAAGAGGCTCGTCACCTTGTAAGGCAAGCCACGCGGTAACTCCTGGTAAAGACATAAGTTGACCTAAAGAGGATTCATCCCAGACTTCCCCTTTTTTCTCGAAAGCCTCTTGATGAATCGCAGCCAATAAAGCTGCCCCTTCCAGACCAATAGTTTTGATAATCATTAGATTTCTTTCTGTCAGCCATTCAGACTGGCGCAGGCCGTAATCCCTTGGCGGGCAAACGTGCTTCAGGAGGGTCAATATAAAGAGGTTTCAGAGGGAATATTTCTTTATGACAGGCAGCCTGATAAATCCCCACTGCATCTGGGGCTGCAAAAGGAAGGATATGGATACCAAGCTTCGAGAATACCCCGTTACTCCCTGTAAATTCCTGAAGTGCATCCTCCCCAGAAACAGCATCACCCAATAAAAACTGCCAGTTTTCCGGTTGTAGTTCCTCGAGGGAGGCAGCCTGAACATGCTGACGGGGAGCATCTATAAAAACGCGCCCCCTCCTAGCCAGACAAAGACAGACTGCTTCCGATTGCCCAGCTGTCTCTCGCAATGCATCTCCAAGGCGGACCCCCTTGGCGGCGCATCCCCATCCACGAGCAAGACCAGCAGCCAAAGAAAGTGAGGCTCTCAGTCCTGTAAAGGAGCCTGGCCCTACCACAGCAATAACCTGATCTGGAGCAGTCCGCCACTCAGCTTGCGCAAGAAGTGCCTGCACGGTTGGAGAAAAACGTTCTGAAGCCCCCCGTCCAGCCATAATTTCGGAGGCAATAACTTTTTCACCCTCCATGAGGGCAATCAGATTTGTCCGTCCTGTTCCCGCACCAGAACCATTTAAAACAAGAGAACGCTCAAACTTCACAGGCACAAACAAGCCTCATCAAAGGATAAACGCGTTGCACGCTTGAAAGATTCTGCATCTTCACTCTCACAGGAATAACCGAGTGCCACTAGAAAATTGGCTCTCCAGCCTTGTTTCTGCATAAAAGCTTCTTCAACCGTTGCACTATCAAAACCAGACATAGGTATGGCTGAAAGACCCACTGCACGTGCCGCCATAATAAGATAGGCCCCCTGCAATGTTCCGTTACGAAAGGCAGTTTCCTCACTCAAACCAACATCACCAGCAAACCATTCCCGCAAACCGGAAAGCTCATTAAGACGGGGCAGATTTTCAAAAAAGAGTGGGTCATGTGCCACAATTACAATCACAGGAGCTGTCATGGCTTTTGCAACATTACCCGCAGATAGAGCTGGCTTGAGCTTCTCATGAGCCTCACTACTTGTCAGAAACACAAAACGTCCCGGCTGACAGTTTCCTGAAGTAGGCCCTAACTTGAGAACATCATAAAGCTCATGCAATATTTCTTTCTCAATCGGCCGAGAGGACAGCTCTTGAGGCGTATGATGCTGCGTGAAAATACGTTTTAACGGGAAAAATATCTCTTCGGCCATAGAATCTGTTTATTCCTCTACCTGCTCAACAGAGGTAATTTCAGGAATATAATGACGGAGCATGGATTCAACCCCGTGACGCAAGGTTGCCTTGGAAGAAGGACATCCAGCGCAGGCCCCCTGCATAATCAGGGATACGACCCCTTCCTTATAACCCTTGAAAATAATATCGCCCCCATCGCCTGCTACAGCTGGACGTACGCGTTCATCCAGCAACTCTTTAATCTGTGCAATAATTTTCTCGTCTTCAGGAGAGGAGGCATTTTCTTCAGACTTCTCTTGAAACGATTCTTCCTGATTAGAAAAAGGACGTCCTGACGCGATAAAGGCCGTCAAAGAGGCAAGAATAACAGGCCGGAGATCGGACCAATCTGATTCGTCTGTTTTTGTCACAGAAATAAAATCATGCCCCAGGAAAATGTTTTTTACTTCCGGGAAAACAAAAAGCGCTTCTGCCAAGGGCGAAATATGGATATTCCCCTCGCGATTCGTAAAATTAAGGGGAGATTTATCTCCCATAACAGACCGCCCTGGCAAGAATTTAAGCGTCGCAGGATTAGGTGTATTCTCGATTTCAATGAGCATATTATTTTATCTGTTCCGGACTCTGCACTGTGTTCATGAATTTTTCGAGATGGAACTTTTAATCTCAAAATACAAGATAAATTAATAGAAAGCCTGTTAGGCAACGAAAGAAAGTTTCAGGGATTAAAAAATATTAAATTCAGATTTAATCTCTTGGGTAAAATTTTATTTATAGTCTATTATGAAGACCGTTAGTCTTTTCAACATGGCTGGTAGATTCATGGATAACCTTCCTCATTCCCCAAATTCTCCATTGCATGTCCCTGCTGGTGTGGTTACAGGAGCTGATTATCGCACGCTTCTGGAAGCCTGCCGTGCAGGAGGCTATGCTCTGCCTGCAGTGAACGTTGCCAGTTCGAGCATGGCTAATGCCGTTCTAGAAGCAGCTTCACGCACTCATTCTGATATTATTATTCAGGTTTCACATAGCGGCGCCCGTTTTTATGGTGGAAACGGATTGGAAGATACTCATAAAGCTGCTGTTTATGGGGCCCTTTCTCTTGCGCACCATGTCCATCTCCTCGCGCAATCATATGGCGTAGCCGTTATTTTACATACAGATCATGCAAATCGTTCCCTCATTCCCTGGCTTGATGATCTCATCACACATAGTGCTCAGCATCATGCCAGGACAGGGCGCCCTCTCTTTTCCTCTCATATGCTTGACCTTTCCGAAGAGACGCTAGACGTCAATATCGAACTTTCGGCACAAATGATCAAACGCCTGACTCCGCTTGATATAGGGCTGGAGATTGAACTGGGCATTACAGGTGGCGAAGAGGATGGAATAGGTCACGAATTTGACGAAAACGCGACCGATAACACCCGCTTATACACCCAACCTGAAGAAGTCCTGAAAGCCTGGCAAGCATTAAGTCCCTTGGGTATGTTGTCTATCGCCGCAAGCTTCGGCAATGTTCACGGCGTCTATAAGCCAGGGAATGTGAAGCTCCACCCCGAAATCCTTAGGGATTCTCAATCTCTTGTGCAACGCGTTACGCAATCAGGCCCCAAACCGCTTCCTCTGGTTTTCCACGGTGGGTCAGGATCGGAACTTGAAAAAATCAAAGAAGCCATTTCCTACGGCGTATTTAAAATGAATCTGGATACAGATACGCAATTTGCATATGCCCACAAGGTCGCTGCCTTCATTAATGAGAATCAGGAAGCTTTTGAGCACCAGATTTCCCCTAAAACGGGAAAGCCTTTCAAAAAGATCTATGATCCACGTGCCTGGTTACGCCTTGGTGAACGTGGCCTTGCTGATCGTGTGACCGAATCCCTCCAAATTCTGGGATCTGAAGGCAAAAGCATTGTACGCTAAATAGTTTAGGGATGATTTAAGGCAGAAGGGGGTTCCCTTTGACAGGAAACCTCCTTCTGCGTGCCCTTCCCGCATAGAGGTAACGGCCCATGAGCATGCAAAGGCCAGAAAAGTTCGATCCCGACTGAAATCAGAATAAGAAAAAGAGCAATAACGGCCCAAGGCCAAAGAGATGGCAGAGGCTTTTCCAATGGAGGGATATGTTGCTCATTTTGTAAGGCTCTACCCTCTTTCAGGATTTTTTTAAGATCCCCCACACCTTTTTCTCCATTTCCCCTGTGGCTGTCACCATTACAGCTTTATAGAGAAGGTTTGCCTAATACATCCATCATTTCAGTCCATTCTCTTTTCGTAAGACCTGACGTCTCCTGTTTTACCTCTTCACCTTCAAGCAGACGACGCAAGACCTTCAACATTCCCGCAGAAAAACTATAAGCTCCGAGGCGATACTCCTCGAAGGCAGCTGCCGTATGAGGCACCCATGCTTTAAGAATCTCGATCATTTTTTCAGCATAAACACGAATTTCATATTGTGCATGGGGGTCAGCCCTCAGAGCCAGAAAATGCATGAAATTATGTAAATCTATTTTCCAGTACCACTGCGTGTACATGTTCAGCGTCAGATTAATTCGAGCCAGTTCACGAGCGACACCACCCTGCTCAGGAGAGAGAAGACCCTCATAATCCTCATAACAACGTGTAGCATCACGCTTGAGTATCTCAAGCACATCCTGCGCAAGGGTTGGGTTAATGACATCTCCCCTTCCCTGATTATTTGTCATACTCTGTGTCGCAATCTGCGAGAGGTCAGGGAGATAAAACTCTTTATCCATAACAGAATAACGCGCGGAATATTCATTCACATTTGCCATACGATGACGAATCCACTGACGCGCTACAAAAAGAGGCAACTTTACGTGAAACTTGATCTCGCACATTTCAAAAGGGGATGAATGACGATGACGCATTAGATAGCGTATCAGACCTGCATCTTCAGAAACCCGTTTTGTGCCTGTACCATAGGAAACTCTCGCTGCCTGTACAATAGCATTATCGTTACCCATATAATCCACAACACGGATAAATCCATGGTCCAGAACCTCTAACGGCTCAAAAAGCAGGGCCTCCATCGCTGGGACTGTCGGGCGGGAAGTCTGCTGGGGTGCATTGCGCTGAGCCGCAATTTCGGCACGCTGTTCTGATGTCAACGCCATGGAACGATATCCTCAATTTCTGTCACTTATTTTATTAACCCATACCATCTAACATATAATTCCGTGAATCCTCTTAAAGATATAACGACATGCAAAAGATTTATCTTCTTGCAAAAGAAAAGATCTATCCCTATCTTCCAAGGTGCTTGGGGATTTCCCCGGCTATGGCGATAAACGGTAGATGGAATAAGTGTTGTGGACCCGGGGGCGGTACCCGGCGTCTCCACCAGCTTCCCCTGGTTAAGCAAGGGTGTTTGGGGACGAAACAGGCTCGACACGCATGGTAAAGATCTATCTTTTGCCCGGCATTGTACCACCGTCATCGGGCTAAACTTACAAGTGCCAACGATAATTCAGAGGTGCTCGCTGTCGCAGCTTAAGCGATAAGCGCGGTACGGGGGGAACCGGGCAACAGAATCCCCCCACTTTTGAGCTGCTCTCTGAAGCGGCAAAAATTGTTCCTGGTCGGTGAGACACCGACAGAAGTCATCTATTTAATAATTGTGATTAGGTTATGAGCGACGATTTTAACGGTAACGGCCCAGACGATTTCGAATCCCCTCTTCCCGAGAGCCTGATCCCTTATGATGCCTGGCTGGAAGATGCTCACCGTGATGTTATGCTTAAAGCTCTAGACTATGCCAGTCAGAACGGACTGCCTGGGGAACATCATTTTTACCTGACATTTCTGACGAATATGACGGGAGTCGAGATTCCGCAGCGTCTTAAAGATCGTTACCCGGAAGAAATGACGATTGTCCTTCAGCATCAATTCCGTAATCTCGTGGTTGATCACCAGAAACGACAGGTCTCTGTAGGACTTTCTTTCGGGGGAGTACCTACGACACTTATCATCCCTGTACATGCCATCACAGCTTTTGCTGATCCACATATCCAGTTTGGCTTGCGCTTTTCCGGCCTCACTTTTTCTGATGACCAACCATCTGGAGAAAAGACCAGGCAGGATAAGGCACCAAGCCTCATACGTAGCGAAGCGGCACCTCCTTCTTCGTCTCAGGAAAATCGTCAGCAGGCCGAAATTGTCAGTCTTGATGCTTTCCGTAAACGTCATCCTGATTCAGAACCGCATACTTAAAATTTATTTTTAGTTTTGCTGTTCTTATTTTGCATTTCATAAAAGAGACCCGATACTATCAGATAATCATGCAGTGGCTCATTCTTCTCGGCCTTTCTGCAATATTTATCTGTTTTTTCCTTGCTACTCATCTGACAGCAGGCTTTTTGCTAGGGGCAATGATTGCCGCTATCATTTTAGCCATTACAACAACCCCACCTAAAATCAGTCGTTCTTTATTTTCTTTGGCTCAAGCTGTCTTAGCAAGTGTTGTTGTCAGCAGCCTGTCCCGGTCTGTTTTGCATGATATTGGGCAACACTGGGCCGTTGTGCTTTTTAGTGTCTTTTCAGTTATTATTGTCAGCTTTCTGAGTGGCGCTATTCTTGCATGGTTCCGTATTATGCCCGGTACGACTGCCCTTTGGGGCTCGTCACCGGGAGGTGCCTCCACAATGATGCTTATATGCGGCTCCTTTGGGGCAGATCCTCGTTTGACTGCCTTCATGCTTTATTTTCGGGTAATTCTGGTTGCCCTTGCAACTTCCCTAGTCGGCTGGCTTGTCACTGACACACGCCATGAATCCTATTTCCCGACAGCTCCTGAAGGAAATCATTTTCTTACATTAGCTCTCATCATCATAACAGGTACAATTGGGGGTAGAATCAAATTTCCTGCTGCCCCTCTTTTACTCACAATGGCTGTCGGTGCTTGCTTACAGCTCTCCGGCTTACTGACGGTCGCACCCCCTTTATGGCTCCGTCTGCCTGCTTATATGATTATCGGCTGGACGATTGGCTTACGTTTTACGCGACCCGTGTTACGCCACGCCTTAAAGACACTTCCTGCCGTCGCATTTTCCTCCATTTTGCTCGTCACTATTTGCGCATTACTCGCCTTCCCCGTTGCAAAATGGGCTCATATTGACCTTTTAAGTGCCTATCTTGCGACCAGCCCAGGCGGCCTGGATACCATTATCATTATCAGCACAGCTATTCACGTAGCCTTGCCTTTTATCATCGCACTACAGACAGCAAGGCTCCTTGCTGTTCTTGCTTTAGGCCCCCTTATTGCCAAACCTCTGGGACATTGGCTGGAAACACATTCTTTAAAAAAAAGCTCCCGCCCATTTACTGAGCAAGAGCTTGAATAAAATATCCGACAAACGAAATGGAAGATTACTTAATGATTATCTTCCCTCAGTGCATCAAACTCATTAACCTGATCTGCTTCCGAAGCGACAGCAACCCTGCTTTTACGGAGATATTCTTCCCATAGCGGCACATAATGCGCATACCCAGCTGTATTTCTGAAAAACCAGTGCCGCCATGTATGAAAAACAGGATCATGCTCACGATAGGTCGGATCATCCAGAAGATGACGTGCAGCAGGCGGTTTCCCGGCATGGAAATGCACGATTGTCGCCTCATCACTCACCCCCCAATAAGGCTTCCAGTTATAACGGGCTGAAAGAGGTGACCAGTTCTGATTATAGAAAATACGCAATAATTCCTGATCATATCCTGAAACATAATAAAAATTATCACATAAAAACTCGACCATAGCAGGGAGATCATTTCCGATACGCTCAAGATTCATCACCATGACGCCGGAATTCATATCAACATAATAGTCCTGTGGTTCGAACTGACCACACGCGGCAAAAATTTCAGGGCGGCAGAACTCAACACACGGGTCACGAAGGAACATGACGTCACAATCTGTGTAAAGAACGTATTTATCCTCTTTCTCAAGTAAAGGCAGCTCAAGACGCATAAAAGCACCTGCTGCTGTTAGCATATAATTAGGCCATTCAGGCTTCTGTTTTCTCTGAGCTTCCTGCAAACGATCAAAAAAATGAAGTCTGTGGAAAATGACATTGACCCCCGCAGCCCGCATCTCACGAGTAAAATCACATTCCTGTCCATCAAACACCATATGAGGCACCAGGGTTGTGTTTTCCTTCGCAGACTGAACAGCAACACGGATACAATCAATAAAACCATGTTCAGGATCATTGGAAAGTGTCAGCTCAGTAATTGCAAAAAACCACTTCATCCTTATCCGCCCTTTATCGACACGATCGTCCAGCTCTCATACTGAATAAAATTGACAAACCTTAAGGAAATAGAAGCTCACCCCTAGTCTGGACCCCAGCCTGCAAGCCTCTTTGCCTTTACCAGTTTCGCGAAAGCAGCCAGAATTCTTCAGAGGTCAGCGTAATAACCCCCTGCCCCTGCGTCTCAGCAGCAGCCCGGGCCAGAGCGTGGATACGCTCAATCATAAGAAATTTGCGTTGATAAGCCTCTGTCATTTCATGAGCTGCCCGTAATGTATGCAGGGCCGCTTCCGCTGCCTTCTCAATTCTTTTTGCATCAAGTGCTGCGTAAGACATACGTGTCTTCCTTCAATAGGTTCATCTTAATAACTGCAACTTATAAAAGCGTCCACAATATATCAGCCAGGGAAATAAAAGGCAATTTACATCAATAAACTCCCCTTTTTTTCACAATTCTTCAGAATATCTCCCTAAAGGGATGGTCGCCTCTATAAATCAAAAGGCAGGAGGCCCAATCGACCCTCCTGCCTGACGTTAAAATCGTAAAATTGCCCGGTTTATTTCTTTGGTGGGCGGCTATTGGTTCCGGCAACGTGACGCCCCCAGGAAATCAGTTCACTAGTGCAATCATCACGAGGGATAACACATTCAATCAGCACTGGGCCGCCTTTGTGAGCAAAAGCAGTCTTAATCGCCTCATCAAGCTCACCATTTGTCGTGGCACGCAACCCTTTGCCATGACCATCTGTAGCATTAAAGGTCGTCATGATATTGGCATAGTCCCAATTCTTGACATTATTATATGGACCATCATGAATCTGGACTTCGATTGTATAACCATCATTATTAATCAGGAATATAATTACCTCCAGATTATTACGAATCATCTGAGCGACTTCTTGAGCCGTCAGCTGAAATGAACCATCGCCGACCATCAGGATATTACGCCGTTTAGGCTTCGCGATGGCATAACCAAAGATTGAAGGCACGGACCAGCCAATATGTCCCCACTGCATTTCATATTCCACACGTGCGCCATGTGGTAACTTCAGACGATTAACATTGAACCAGGAATCACCAGTCTCACCAAAAATGGTTGTATCACTTGTAATCATGGCCTGAACCGAGTTCTGAATATGCTCTCGGGTCAAACTTGCAGCCTTATCCACTTTTGCAGGAATGGAGTCCTTCTCACTGGCAATGATGCGTTTATACTCAACCATCGTCGCATCTTTTTTCGTCTTACCTGCAAAATATTTTGCGACACCTTCAAGCACATCACGCAAATGGATTCCGGTAAATGTCTGATCACCAACAGTGACGACATCCTTATCTGCATTGACTACAGCCTCACCACGTGGCCAGTAATTCCATCCCTCAGTTGAGTAATCATTGAAAACACATCCAAGAGCCAAAATCCCATCTGCCCAACTAAAAAGATCAACTACTTTCGGAGAGCTTGCACTCCCCCAATAGGTACCGACATAAGCTGGGTGATTTTCAGGGAAAAAGCTTTTAGCCGCAGACATGGTCGCTACCGCGCAGCCGAGAGCATCCGCCAGCCTGACTGTTACTTCTTCAGCACCAGCTGCACGTAATTTACAGCCAGCAAGAATGACCGGCTTGGCCTTACCCTCAATAAATTGGGAGATTGCAGAAATTGCAGCTTTCAATGTTGCCGGATCAGAAGGGCGCTCATTAAGGAGCGCGCTAACCGGCCCAGGAGCACGGCAAGGCTGCGCGGCAACATTACAGGAAATTTCAATATAAGCAGGTTTCTTTTCTCTTAAGGCCGTTGCAATCGCATAATCAATTTTTTCAGGCGCATCTTCTGCAGAGATAATAGAGACAGCCGCGCATGTTAGTTCTTTGGCAATACGCAACTGATAATCATAATCCGTGGTACCGATCGTATGGTGCAGGATATGGCCACTGGCATAATCATTTGAATTAGGAGCCCCTGAAATCAGGATAACAGGCAGATTCTCTGCATAGGCACCACCAATTGCATTGAGTGCTGATAATGCTCCAACGCTAAATGTAACAATCGCAGCCCCTACGCCATTAGCACGCGCATAACCTTCAGCAGCAAAACCACAATTTAATTCGTTTGAGCAATAGATCTGCTTCGTATCTTTGTTAAGAAGGAACTGATCCAACAGAACAAGATTATAGTCACCAGCGACGGCAAAATGATGCTTTACTCCAACCTGAGCAAGGCGTTCAGCCAAATATTTCCCTACATTGTACAACATAAATCCCTCATTTACTGATTTATTAAAGGATCATAAGGGCTGGAATAATATGAGACACGGTAAAACTAAGTATAATTCTTGATAGACCAGCTCTTATCTCTATTAACTTCAGTAAGGCTACCATCTTTATCTAAATAAGAAATATAAAATGCTTGTGAATAGAAAATAAAAAACAAAATATATTATTTTTATATGTATTCATTACTTTTGAGTATGCTTCTTATGGGCTCATTTTCCACTTTTAAAAATAAATATCTTTCTCATCATTAAGTCTCTGTAACAGAGGGTCAATTATAGATAAAATTATAGGTCTCTCTGCCAAGTTAGCATATACTCTGCCTGTTCCAGATGGGCATAACAAAGAGTTACAGGCGAGATAATGCAGATAAGCAGCAACGTTACCCCGGCTTTTAAAGAGGGATCTACGCAAAATTTTCTGCCCCATATTTTCATTTTCAGCCTATTGCTTCTGCTTGGTGCCTGTGCGCAAACCGTTCCTTCAGGGCCGGGCGTTCCCCTCATGCAGGAAGTTGCGGAATATCAAGCTCATGCCCGCTCATATTATGCGCCGCCCGGTCCTTCATATGATCCGTGGGGGCCTTATATCCAGGAAGCCTCGGAACGGTTTGATGTACCTGATATATGGATTCGAGCGGTTATGAAGCAGGAATCAGGTGGTCACCTCTATGACGCAAATGGAAGGTTGATTACCTCAGCACCCGGCGCTATGGGCCTCATGCAGGTTATGCCTCCTGCCTATGATGATCTGAGACAGCAATATAATCTTGGTCCCGACCCTTACGATCCCCATGATAACATCCTCGCCGGGACAGCCTATATCAGGCAGATGTATGATATTTACGGCACGCCAGGCTTTTTGGCGGCCTATAATGACGGCCCTGGCAATATTGACCATTATCTGCGTCAGAACAAACCCCTACCGCGTGAAACCCGTCATTATGTGGCGGCTATCGGGCCACATATTATGGGCACCTGGCCACATAATCGTTCACGGGCTGACCTGATGGTCTCGCAATATGACAGGACCGCCCAGCGTTATGCCTCAGCAAATACTGAGAGTTTAAATGACACGTCACTAGATGATGGCGCCTCCGCTGCTATCAGCGCTGCACGATCATCGTCCGGCCCCGCTGCCCCACCATTATCTGGGAGCCAGTCTGTCAGTGCCGCCTGGGCAGCACGCGGCTATACTCCAACACCAGCATCTCGCGTAACCCTACGCCCCACGCCGCAGAATGACCCAGGCGACGACCTCGTTCGGGTGCGCTCCATCCCACTGGCGCACCCAACCCGCAAACATGGCCGGGTTACGGATATGATCAACACAGGCCAGTCTGGATGGGCGATCCAGATCGGCAGTTATATCAGTCAGAAACAGGCCAGTGTTGTTGCAAACAGACTCCGCCATTTTGTGACATCGAGAAGAAATGTCTCAATTACAATTACACCTGTCCGTGTCAGAAACCGTACCCTCTACCGCACACGCTATACAGGTCTCACAAAAACGCAGGCTCAGCAAAGCTGTCAAAAACTTTCCTCTGTAACTGCCTGTTTTACCGTCTCTCCTTAATTTAGAGTTTTTCCTTGAATCATAAACTTTCAAACCATTTTGTTGGCAAAGCGAAACCACTTAATCTACGCGATGACGTTGTCAGCACCGCGCTCTATGGAGGACCAGGTGACTGTTACCGCTATTGCCTGAAACGCGTCTGGAACGATAAAAAACCAGTTATCATGTGGCTCATGATGAACCCATCAGTTGCGACAGAATTTGGCGATGACCGTACTGTCGCTAAATGCCAGCGATATAGCCGGACATGGGGCTATGGGGGGATGTTTGTCGGAAATAGTTTCGCCTATCGCTGCACGGACCAGAAACGCCTTCTGGAAGTTTCCGATCCTATCGGGCCTCTGAATGATCATTATTTAGTTGAAATGGGGAAACAGGCTGAATTTGTCATTCTGGCTTATGGCACGCCACAGGCTAAAACATTACAACAAAGAGGAACAGACGTTGCCCGCCTACTCTCCCAACAAAAAATTATCCTGAAAGCCATGCGCCTCAGTAAGAAAAGCGGACGTCCTGAACACCCGCTTTATCTCCCCTCTGCCTTGGTTCCAATCACATTGGACCCGGATTCATTCATTTAGAGCCTGTTTACAATCAGGAAGAAACAGATTCGGCCACCCAGTTCCGCAGCTTTGTCGTATTGCCAATGCCTGGATTCAGGCAATTACAGGGATCAAGCTGCTTATAATGGTCAACCATGGAAATTGGCGCATTATAAAGATGGCCCAGATTATGCTCTGCGGGGTATCGTGCCCCGCGACGATCCAGAATAGGCCACATGGCATGCTCCACAGCCATGGGATCAACCCCTTTCTTAACTACATAATCCTGATGCAGAACATGACAGAGAAAATGGCCATAATAGAGCTTCAACACCAGTTTGCTCTCAATTTCAGCAGGCAATCTTTCAAACCAATCCCAGTCATTACGTCTCAGACCAACATCCAGCGCTAAAAGCCCCCCTGTTTCAGAACGATGGATCGCATTATAACGTCCGGCAGCACCAGCTGCAGCAAAACGATGTAATAATGCCAGCTTTCCTTCTTTTTTTGTGCATTCGAAAACACCTCCCTCTCCTAACATGGACAGTGTTTTTGAAAACCATGGTGCCAATTTCTCAGCAAGTGTTCCAGAAGTCTGGATAATCAGGTGATGTTCATAACGATCACGACAGACTTTTATGCGCTCTGGCACCTGAGAAGGAAGGAACTTACTGATAAATTGCAGGATTCTATCCCCAAGAGCAGCCGGAAGCCACGAAAAGCGATGAGGCAGCAGGTCCACCCATGCTTTCACACCAAAGAAAAGCGGGAGATGTTCCGTTCCTAAAAACCTAATCATCGCAACCGTATCACGACCATAACGATCAGCAATATCGAAAGCATCACGATGCATATATTCACCACAAATCGGGAGTTCATCAAATTCTGTCAGAAGGACCCGACGCACCTTTTCCAGGACTTTTTTATCATTTGTTCCCAGATAAAAAACGCGGGTTTCATCTTCCTTGGGAAAAGTATCCAGCCGGACAGCGAAGACGACCAGCTTGCCTGCGCAGCCTGATGCCTCATAAAGCCGATCAGGATCAGCATTAAAACGAGCCGGTGTCTCCGCCTCGACCTCTCTGACGCGTTTTATGTAATCCGTATCATGCCCACGTCCTGCGGACCAATCAACTGAGTATTCATCGAAGGTTCCCTTTTCGACCGCTTCAAGAACCGCCTCTGGGTTATCACCACAGTTAATTCCCAAATGATTGACAAGCTCAAGCTGTCCCTGCGCATTAACGCGACCAAACAGGGCCATTTCTGTATAGGCTGGCCCCCGCTGTACCAAAGCCCCACCTGAATTATTGCTGACCCCCCCCAGAACAGAAGCCCCGATACAGGATGACCCAATCACTGAATGAGGCTCACGCCCCAAAGGTCTGAGACATTTTTCCAGCTCATTCAATGTTGCTCCAGGCAAACAAAGAACCTGTTTGCCTTCGCCTAAAACATGAATCCCTTTCAGACGTCTTGTACTAACAATCACAACGCGGCGATCATAAAAATCACCATCTGGTGTTGATCCACCTGTCAGCCCTGTATTGGCTGCCTGCATGATCAGAATACGGTTCTGCTGCACACAGAGTTGTGCAACACGCCATAACTCAACCAGACTCCCGGGAAGCACAACAGCTTCCACAGCGCCTCCTCCAAAACGGAATCCTCTCTGATAACGGAAGGTCTGACCGGCACTGGTCAGCACGTGGGACTTCCCGACAAGGGTAACCAGACCTGAAACAAAGTCGTTCATCAGAACCTCACATATGTGTCATGACCTTCATCACAAAAAAGTCATAATCGCCAAATTACTTTACATATATCTTATAACATAGCCTCTATTACAAACCTATATTTATATTATGAAGTTCACGGAAATATAATATTCGTTACGTTATTTGGAACGACCAAATAACTTCTCCAGAGCATCTTTACTCAAACGTAACCATGTTGGCCGGCCATGTGAACAACTATTAGCCCGGGGGTTACGCTCCATCTCACGCAAGAGAGCATCCATTTCTTCAAAATTCAGTTTCCGTCCTGCCCTGATACTTCCATGGCACGCCATACGCGCCATAATCGCTTCAAAACGCTGATCAAGACTATCTGTCTGACGTACTGAACTTGCTTCTTCAGCAACCAGCTCTTCCGCAATATCTATAATAAGCCCCGTTACATCGCCCCCTTTCAGGGGGGCTGGAACGGTTCTGACAAGCAGGCTTCCTTCCCCAAAAGACTCGAGTTCAAGACCAAGGCGCGCCAGTTCGTCACGACAGGACAAAACGGCATTCAGCTCATTTCTACGCAAATCAATGACGTCAGGAAGAAGCAGAGCCTGAGCAGGAATATTTCCCTCTTCAAAGCGTGTTCTCAAATGTTCATGCGTCAAACGCTCATGAGCTGCGTGCTGGTCTACCAAAATTAAGTCACCATCAGGCGCAACTGAAAGAATATAGGTTGCGTGAATTTGCCCTATCGGCACCCCAAGTGGGTGGAGAGTCTCTTCTTTCTGCTGATATTCCAAAAGCTCATTTTCGTCTGCCTCGAAAATCTCTGGCGTCTTATAGGCACGACGATTTTCAGAAAATCCTCCCCTACCTTGAAGCGTAGCAGATGCTGTTGGAAAACGACGATAGGATGGCGAAAACCCAAGATCGGCGGAAAATGGTTCAGAGACCTCACCTGCTGAAGGTTTCATGCCCTTTTTTTCTGGCATAGACCAATCAATGGGCAAGGCAACATCCTTAGAAAGTTGCTGTTCTTCCATAAAGGGGGCAAGGTCTGCCTCTATCCCTCCCTGTTGCCGGGCACCACGTGTCAGAACGCGTCCTATCGCCCCTATGACAAAAGCCCTGACTTCAGCCTCTTCAGCAAAACGTAATTCCGTTTTGGCGGGATGAACATTGACATCCACTTTCTCATAAGGAAGCTCAAGATGTAGCAATAAAACTGGAAAACGCCCACGTTCAATGACAGGACGATATCCAACCCTGACAGCTGTCCGCAAAACAGGGTCTGTAACAGGACGATGATTTACGAGTAAGAACTGTCCCGCCCCCGTTGCCCTAGTCTGAGCGGGGTTACACAAATATCCCGTCAGATGCATGGCTCCACGCTGCTCATCAAGGGGCAACAGACTTTCGGGACGCACACCTAAAATTGCAGCGACACGTTCATGCAAGGATTGCGGAGGAAGATTAAAGACTTCTTTACCTTCAAGACGAAACAGGATTGAACATTGCGGCGCACTAAGTGCCACACGACGCATAACCATCTCTGCATGACTGCCTTCCACACGCGCACTTTTGAGAAATTTACGCCGTGCTGGCGTTGCAAAAAAAAGATCCCTGACTGTAGCAACCGTACCTTCAGCCCCTGCATCAGGCACAGGGGATGTCTTAACGCCACCTTCAACCGTAATTTTCCAGGCTGTATCACTGCCTCTCAAACGTGAAGTCAAAGACAGACGCGCACTCGCTCCAATAGAAGGAAGTGCCTCTCCACGAAAACCGAGCGTACGTATCTGTACGAGCTGCTGGTCAGAAAGTTTTGAAGTGCAATGACGCTCTATGGCGAGAGAAAGCTGATCAGGAGCAATGCCCCAGCCATTATCAATCACCTCAATCGTATCACAGCCACCACCAGCGAGATTAACTTCGATACGGGTCGCCCCTGCATCAAGGGCATTTTCAACAAGTTCTTTTAAAGCAGCCGCTGGACGTTCAACAACTTCTCCTGCTGCAATAAGATCAACAACATGATCAGACAGGCGGTGAATGGCCGGGTGCTCAGGCACCCTATTTTCAGCGTCTCTGCCTACTGAAGATGGTGTCATTTCCCTTCCATGGTCGGGGTCGCACCATTGGATAGATTCTGACCTAATGCCATATTTCTCTGAATTCTCTGGTTTTCGGAAACCCCATCAACCACTGAGCCCGAACGCCCAGCCTGCCAGAACATCAGATGATCGACAAAACCGGCTTCAGAATCCCCTAATTCTGCATTTTGCGGCCCTTGTGCTGCTGATTTCACCTCTTTAACCAAGGCGGTCTGTCCATCACTACCAGTTCCATGAACAGGGTGAAGCGCTATGTCAGGTGCCAATGTTTCCAAAGCCTGCATACGGGGACTCTCGTCAGGACGATGCGCCTGAGAGGAACCCGGCACGACCAGAACTTCTGAAGGCGGCATGGAAAGCGGCGTGCGCGTCGTAACTGTATATTCATCCGGTGTCGGGCGTCTTAAGCCGAAAGCACGGGAAACATCGCTCCCTGAGCAGGCTGCCAAAGTAACGCCACACAAGGCAATAAGCCCCATCCGCACACTACAAGTCACAATAAAATGAGTTCTGCGCCGCATGATCAGTTCCCGCACTGCATTCATATTAGTTCACCAGTCCTAACGTCCTTGAGAGCTTTGGGCAAGTAACGTATTTTATTTTATCATGAAGAAGACAGAGAAACACCCATCTTTATCAGGAAACCCTACTCTTTCTATCCGATAAGAATGTGTCAATAACCCACAGGAAAACCCCGCAAACAATTGCAGAATCAGCAATATTAAAAACATACCAGGACCAGTTTCCAACATGAAAATGAAGGAAATCAACAACAGCTCCATAATTAAAGCGGTCAATCACGTTCCCGATAGCGCCCCCAATAATACCCCCAGACGCGACCACCACAAGCCAGCGGCGACTTTTCATTAAAACAAAAAGTAATGCGGTCACTGCCAGCAATGAAATAACAATAAAAACCCAACGGGTATGTCCGCCAAACATGCCGAATGTCACTGCATGATTCCAGACCATTGTCAGATTCAGCCAGGATGTTAAAGCAATACTACCTTTTGAAGGTAGTTTCAGCCCGTACAGGATCCAGTATTTGCTGACCTGATCGGCCAGCAATACCACAAACAGAACAACCAGCCCGACCAGTTTTTTAATCAGGCCGTCAGCAATTTTCTTCTTCCCCTCAGGAAGGCTATTCCCACTCATCAGGCGTCAACAACTTCAATACAACGCAGGCAAAGGGCTGGATGGACCTTATCACTCCCCACTTCAGGCAGGATACGCCAGCAACGGGCGCATTTCTGACCCTCAGCTTTACTTGCTCTAAAAGCAACCTCACCATCAGTAGGCAGCATATAGGCATGAGATGCTATACATAGCTCTGCCCAATTAATTGCTTCCTCTTTTGTAATTGCTGCGACTTCATCAGATAAGGTCACACCTAGCTTTGCTTCAAGAGAAGAGCCTATCTCTCCAGTCTGACGTAACGCCTCTAAAGCATATGTCCCCTTAGCACGTGTATCACGTAAAATTTCCCATTTCTGGCCAAGAGTTGGGTCCAACCATTGAACTTCAGGGACAAAGAGAGACTGCACATGCACACTCTCCTGCTGCCCGAAACGGGCCTGCCATGCCTCTTCTGCCGTAAAAACCAGCGCAGGCGCCAGCCATGTCGTCAAAGCGCGGTGAAGAATATCAAGCACCGTCCTGACGGCCCGACGTGTTTTTGAGTCGGTAGCATCACAATAAAGAGAGTCTTTGCGTATATCAAAATAGAACGCAGACAGGTCATTGTTGCAGAAACCATGAAGTGCCGGATAAACTCCTGTCCATTGATGCGTTTCAATAGCCGTTTTTAGGCAATGATAGACCTCGCTGAGACGGTGGAGGATATAACGTTCAAGAGAAGGCAGCTCCTCATAAGAAAGTTTTTCACTCTCTTCAAACCCGTCAACGGCACCAAGCAGCCAGCGCAATGTGTTCCGCAGGCGACGGTAAAGCTCACCTTGCTGTTTGAGAATCTCCTGACTGATCCGTAAATCTTCGTGCGTATCGGAGTTCAACACCCATAAGCGCAGCACATCGGCCCCAAGGGTTTTGGTCACATCATCAGGCACAATCGTATTGCCCAGGGATTTGGACATTTTACGCCCTTGCCCATCGAGCACGAAACCATTTGTGACAACTGCTTTATAGGGTGCGACACCTTCAGCACCGACACTTTCCAGCAAGGAAGACTGGAACCAGCCACGATGCTGGTCTGATCCTTCGAGATAAAGGTCGGCAGGGAAATTTACCCCCTCCTGATGGAGCACAAAGCGGTGACTGCACCCACTTTCAAACCAAACGTCAACAATATCAAAGACCTGCTCATAATCCTCAGGATTACGGTCTGACCCTAAAAAGACAGATGGATCCGTATCATACCAGGCATCGGCACCGCGTTCTTTAAACGCTGCAACAATTCTCTCCATGACAGCAGCATCACGTAGTACTGAGCCTGTACGTTTTTCAACAAAAACCGCAATAGGCACACCCCATGAACGCTGGCGGGAAATACACCAGTCAGGACGTTGTGCGACCATTGTCGTCAGACGGCGGCGGGATTGTGCCGGGACAAATGTCACATGATCGAGGGCCTCAAGCGCCTGCTGACGCAGGAACTGTCCATGCTCACCTTCCATTGCAATAAACCATTGCGGTGTTGCACGGAAAATAATCGGTTTTTTGGAACGCCAGGAATGAGGGTAGGAATGTTCAATGGTGCCACGAGCCATCAAACCTACGGCCCTGTTTTCCTCCGCCCCTTGCAAACGGGCCTCATCAAGCAGGTCACAGACAGAATCGGCCGCCTTAAACACATGAAGGCCGGCCAGTTCTGGCACCCATGGAGCGTAGCATCCATTATCCTGCACAAGTTCAGGCACTTCCATCCCATGGGCAGTGCAAAGCTGGAAGTCATCCTGACCATGTGAAGGCGCCATATGCACGATACCCGTGCCGGCATCAGTCGTAACGAAATCACCTGCCAACATTGGGACGTCAAAATCGTAGCCCTGCCCTCGCAAGGGATGAGCAAAAATACTGCCGGCCAGCTCACTACCAGCAAGATGGTGCAGCATATTCCATGAAGTAATGCCCACTTCAACAGCAAAGGCTTCGAGGCGATCCTGAGCGATGATAAGCTTTGCCCCTACAGGAACCCTACTTTCTTCACTCACCTCTGTGACATACAGAACGGTATAAGTAATCTCTGGTCCACAGGCCATTGCACGGTTTGCAGGAATGGTCCAAGGGGTTGTCGTCCAGATAACAGCGGAAGCACCATCCAGCACACGGCCGGGTGTCTTATCTTCAACGACCGGAAAGGCTACGTAAATTGTTGGTGAAACGACATCGTGATATTCAATTTCAGCTTCTGCCAGCGCTGTTTTTTCTACCGGGCTCCACATGACGGGACGCAAGCCACGATAAAGTCTTCCATTGAGCAAAAATTTACCGATTTCTTCGAGAATTTGCGCCTCTGAATGATAATCCATCGTTACATAACGATGATCCCACTCCGCCTGAACACCAATCCGTTTAAAATCATCACGCTGAGCTTTAACCCACTGAGCAGCATAATCACGACATTCTGCACGGAACTGAAGAACAGGAACACTATCCTTGTCCTTCCCTTTTTTGCGATAAAGCTCTTCGACCTTCCACTCAATCGGCAGACCATGACAGTCCCAACCGGGCATATAACGTACCTGGAACCCAGCCATACGATGAGCACGGTTAATCACGTCTTTCATGATCTTGTTCAAAGCATGGCCTATATGAATATGGCCATTCGCATAAGGAGGGCCATCATGCAGGGTAAAAATAGCCGTCTTTGAAGCATCATTTTGCCTGATCTTCTCATCCAGCCCTGACTCTTCCCACTGTTTTAAAATCTCGGGCTCGCGTTTGGGGAGATTTCCACGCATGGGAAAAGAAGTCTTGGGAAGAAAAACCGTATCACGATAGCGGTCCTGCTGCTCGCGAAAGGTGGAATCGTCATTATCAGAAGGATGAGACATGAATAAGCGCGCCAATTCTTGAACAATAAATGCCCTGACATATGGGGAAGACTCCCCACTATGGTCAAGCCCTGAAAAAAGGTTCCTTCAGGAAATCACGCAAGGCGAACGCGCCAGAACCCTTCGCGCTTCTTCTGCATCCTTTGCTATCTGCGCCTTTAAGGCATCCAACCCGTTAAAACGCTTTTCTTCCCTCAACAGGGCAATAAAAAATACTTCTAGCGTTTTCCCGTAAAGATCTTCATCAAAATCGAATAAATGGACTTCAAGACGGCTCTCATCATTCCCGTCATTAATCGTGGGGCGTCGGCCAACATTGGCAACACCATCCAATATACGTCCATCTGGATGCTGCACCCGCACGGCATACACACCGCGTGCAGGTTCCAGCACAGAACGCAAAACGATATTGGCAGTCGGGAACCCCAAAAGCCTTCCTAACTGATTCCCTTTTTCCACAACCCCTCTTACAGACCAGTTCCGTCCCAGAAGCATGGCGGCCTGCTCGGGATAGCCTTCCTGTAAAAGACGCCTGATACGGCTGGAGGAAATAGGCCCATTATGATCAGAAAGCTGCTGCACAATCGTCAGGCCGACACCATAGGCCCCCAGTGCTTTTTTCAGAAAATCAACATCTCCATGGCGTCGATAGCCGAAAGCAAAGTCCGCACCACATGCCACTTCTCCCACATTCAAGGCTCCAACCAGGATGTCATCGACAAATTCCTGTGCTGTAATATGGGAAAAAGCTTCATCAAACGGTACCTGCACGATAAAATCGACCCCGTGCGCAGCAAGAATCTGCCTCCTCTCTTCAGCCCCCATAAGCCGGAAAGGAGGATCCTGTGGACGAAAGAGCGAACGAGGGTGTGGGTCAAACGTCAAGACCCCCAGAGAGCGGTCAGGACAGACCTGATGGAGCTGTTCGAGAAGATAAAGATGCCCATTATGAACACCATCGAAATTTCCCAGAGCCACAGCAGCTTTCTGCGGAAGGTCAGGAAGATGATGCCAATCTTGATAAAACTTCATAACTCATTCATTCCAGCAAACGACCATCCTGTCGTCTCTATTTAGGTGTGTGAGAAGAAGTCTCTTCAGCCATGCTGGCATCTTTTGCAGAAGGAGCATTTCGGAGTGACGTATTTGTCTGTGCTGAAACATTCTGCGGCGGAGCAATTGGCGCCTGAGGTGACTTGAGCTCCTGAGCGGGTGCCTCATCCTCAGCCATTGTCTTTTTAAAAGATTTAATGCCCTTTGCAAAATCTCCCATAAGGCTGCTGATCTTGCCGCCACCCCCAAAAAGCACGAGGACGACAATACCAAGAATAATCCAGTGATAAATACTAAAACCGCCCATCAAACAGACACTCCCATAAAAAGACCGTTTTTATTTGGCCATCCCTGGCCTCAAAAACAACTTACAATAGCGTTATCTTGCTATCCTACTACCCTGGTAAGATAAAACCATAGGTTGGGTAAATTCTTTCTCCCCATTTCTCGGTTGGCGACCACCAGACCCTTACCCTGCTCCAGTTATGGCGGGCAGAAACATCGATAACAGGGACATTCATTTCAACCTGACCTGGTACCCAATTGGCATGTTCAACCATAATGCGATCAGAGGACTTCACTTTCCTAACAATGGAAACATGCCCATAGGGCATATGTCGCGTCGCTTTAAAAACCAGTATGGCCCCGGCACGTGGCCTGAGTGTGCGCCTGTATTTCCCACGGGCCTGCCACCACCAGCCTGCAGCATCTCCCCGTAGTGCGATCCCTGTCTGGGAACGCGCATAGGGAGCACATTGCTGCGAACTGCCATAAGAGGTAATGCCCGAAGAATGAAGGACAGGATTCCCTGGATTTCCTCCCCCTGCACATCCAGCCAGGATTAACAGAGAGAGACTTGCTATTACGCCTGGTATTTTCATTCCTGCCTCCTCCTTCCTCATCAATGATTTATACACGCTACCTTGTCATAATGACCGGAAATGATAGATCATCTCTTCGGCCTCGTCTCTATCCATTGCCAGTGCTCTTTGTGCAATTTCACGCGAGAAACCATTGCGGGCAAAAACAGCCAGGATTTTTTCAGGCTCTCTGGCCTCCTTGTCCGCTCGGGCAAAAGCCCCTAATGCTCTTTTACGCGCGAGAATGAGAGCTGCTATAAACTCGGCTTCTTCTCCGCTTTCTTCTGACAGATCTTCCATTGTTTCCCTGATCGTTTCTTCCGCCAGATCTGTTTCAACCCCTTTTTGCAGCAGATGAGCCTGCACTGCACGACGTGACCGGCCCGTACGCAACAGATTACGCGTGCGTGAACGGGCAAAATTTTCATCATCAATAGCCTTGAGGGCTGTCATGCTGTCCATGATATTTTCAATCTCAGCCTGTAGCATCCGTTCTTTTTCAACGAGCTCTTCACTCTCAGCACCAGCGTTCCCTGCACTTATGACCCAGCGTTTCACACGACGCGACAGAACGCGCTTCAACCCCTGTCGGGTGGTGGCAAAACGGGCTAGGTGCGCCAAGGCCAACTCATAAAGGCTCTGCCTGCTGGGAGGCTCTGAAACGAATACGGGATCAGGCATAAACTTCCCTCATATCTGCGACAGGATCACTGCAAAATTATCAGAACATACAGAAAGATGATATTTACAGACACTTCCCAATATTCTTTGTCTCGTATTATAGTTACGGTAATGCAATTTACATCTTTCTTTCGCAAATAACCTGGCCTCTATTCCACAGGCTGGATTATATGCTCCAAGACGTTTTTTGCAGCTTGTCATTATATGTGCCTCCAGGCATTCACACTATCACTATTGCAGGTTCCATCCCTATGATTTCCGCGATCATGCCGAATTATAAACGTTTTGACCTCTCCTTTAACCAGGGTGAAGGAGCGTGGCTGTTCGGGAATGACGGGCGACGATATCTTGATTTTGCAGCCGGCATTGCCGTCTCTTCCCTGGGACATGACCATCCCAAACTGATCAGTGCGATCACAGAGCAGGCAAGCAAGCTGATCCATGTTTCCAATCTTTATCGCATTCCCCAGGCGGAAGCTCTTGCAGAACGGCTTATAGAAAATAGTTTTGCTGATTCTGTGCTTTTTTGTAATTCTGGTGCCGAGGCCAATGAAGCCCTCGTAAAAATCATCCGTCGTGCCCAGTTCAAAAACGGCCACCCTGAAAGAACGCATATCCTCTGCTTTAACGGGGCCTTCCATGGGCGCACTCTTGCCATGATTTCAGCAACGGGAAACCCTGCCTATCTGGAAGGATTCGGCCCCAGGGTTGAAGGGTTTGATCATGTTCCGTTTAATGACCTCGATGCTGTCAAGGCTGCCATCACGTCAGAGACAGCCGGCATTCTCCTCGAACCTATTCAGGGAGAAAGCGGAATCCAGCCTGCAAAACCAGAATTCCTTCAGGGGTTAAGAGCTCTCTGCGATGAACATGGCCTGTATCTTGGCATTGATGAAGTACAGACCGGCATGGGGCGTACGGGCACGCTTTTTGCTCATGAAATTGCCGGCATTGAACCTGATGTAATTTCTGTTGCCAAAGGGATTGGAGGCGGTTTCCCGCTTGGGGCTGTTTTGGCGCGTGAAAAACTGGCTAAATATCTGACACCGGGAACACATGGCTCGACCTATGGCGGTAATCCACTGGCCTGCGCTGCTGGCCTTGCTGTTATAGAGGAAATATTGAAGCCAGGTTTCCTTGAGCATGTTCGCAAAACAGGTCAGAGTTTTGGCTTGATGCTGGAAAAACTTGTTGAGGATTATCCTGATATTTTCTCTGAAGTGCGGGGACGAGGGTTAATGCGCGGGCTTAAATGCAAAATTCCCGTTGGCGATGTTCTGGCAGCGGTCATGAAAGAAGGGCTACTGGCTGTTGGGGCAGGAGATAATGTTCTGCGTCTCGTCCCCCCCCTTATTGTTTCCCGGGCAGAATGTCAGGAAGCTGTTAATCGCATTGGAGGCGCTTGTAAAAAGCTGATGCAGTCTCCGACACACCATCAGGAAAACCAGATATGAAATCGCAGCACCACACGCCAAAACATTTTCTTGACCTTAAAGATTGCAGCACTGAAGAGCTGAGAAGCATTCTCGACATTGCGGCACGTGTCAAAGCCCTCCAGGAGGGGCGACGTCACCCTTTACATCCTGAAAAACCATTGGCTGGGCGCACGCTCGGGCTGATTATGGCCCAACCTTCCACCCGCACACGTGTCTCCTTTGAAGTAGGCATGACCCAGCTTGGCGGCGCTGTGAGCGTTCTTTCCCCAACCGATATGCAGCTTGGCCGTGGCGAAACAATTGCTGATACAGCGCGTGTGCTTTCCCGTTTTCTTGATATTATCGTCTTACGCACAGGGCACGATACAGCGCTGAGAGAATTAGCCAAATGGAGCTCAGTACCTGTCATTAACGGCCTGACCCCTATTTCACACCCAATTCAGATTTTGGCTGATGTCCTAACTTTTGAAGAGCATCGTGGCCCGATTTCTGGACGCACCCTGGCCTGGGTGGGTGACGGCAATAATGTTGCAACCTCACTGATCGAAGCTTCGGCCCTGCTTGGTTTCTCCCTTCGTCTGGCAACGCCTGAAGGGTTTGAACCTTCAGAGCGTGCCGTCACATGGGCGCGCGAACATGGCGCAACGATCAAAACCTTGAGAGATCCTATCGAGGCTGTCGAAGGTGCTGATGCTGTTATCACCGATACGTGGGTCAGTATGGGAGATACTGATGCCGAACGCCGTCACAGCCTCTTTAAACCTTACCAGGTTAATAAGACCCTTATGGATCACGCTGCAAAGGACGCCCTCTTTATGCACTGCCTCCCTGCCCATATTGGCGAGGAAGTTAGTCAGGAAGTTTTTGAGGGGCCACACTCCGTTGTGTTTGATGAGGCTGAAAACCGCCTTCATAGCCAGAAAGGGCTTCTATTATGGTGTCTGAACAAGGGGTGAAGACCCCTTGAAGAAAGAACCAAACCCTCCTATCTGCATCACATAGAATTCAGACTGAAGAGGTTATATGACGGTACAGAACACAGAAACTCGCCCTGATATAGCGCGCCCGGCGGGCGTCCCGGACCTTACTGTGCCCCATGCTGTCTTAGCTTTCTATCTTGCCGATGCGCCAGTCAGAGGCCGCTTGGTCAGACTGGGGCCTTTGGCCCAGGCCCTTATATCACGTCATGATTATCCAGCCGAAATCCTGAAACTCGGCGGAGAGGCTCTAGCACTCGTTGCTGCCATGGCGACAGCCCTGAAGTTTGAAGGCTCTTTCTCTCTCCAGATCAAAGGAGACGGCCCGGTTTCGCTTCTGGTGGCTGATTGCACAAATACCGGTGCCCTGCGCTTTACTGTGCAGTTAAATGAAGATGTTTCCTCTCCCCTCCCAAGTGATGCAGCCTCTTTGTTCGGCAAGGGATATCTGGCATTTACGGTTGATCAAGGGCCAGATACAGAACGTCATCAGGGGATTGTTGCATTGCAAGGTTCCACCCTGTCAGAAATGGCTGAACATTATTTCACTACCAGTGAGCAATATCCCTGCTCCATAAATCTTTTTGCTGCTCAACGCGATGGTGAATGGCATGCTGGTGCATTAGTACTGGAACGCATTGCAGGAGAAGGCGGACAGTTACAGGAATTAGTCAGTCATGATAATTTTGACGATGCCTGGGAAACAGCCTGCACTTTTGCTGCTTCCTTAAAACAAACAGAAATTTTTGACCCCACTCTCGATAGTGCGACACTTGTCAAAAGACTTTTTGGCACACTTAGTGTCAGGGAAGGTGCTTTTAAACCATTAAGTTTTGGCTGCCGTTGCAATAGGGAGCGACTGGCCCGCCTTCTTGAACGTTTCAGTGACGATGACCTGGATCATATGTCCCAAGAAGGTGTAATCATGATGGATTGCAATTTTTGCAACACTCATTTTACCTTCCCCCGTGATAATATTACCGCCGATAGCCGATCTCTTACTTCCTGAAAGGACAGTGACTGAACAGTGCGCCCGGTGGAACTTTCTTCAATAACAATTGATAACAGGCCCGTTACAAAGCTTTATCCCGGCTGGAAAGCCCTGCATCATTATTATGTGACGCCGGAGCTTGATCTCATCCATCTCAAAGAGCTGGAAAGCGATAAAGATGCTTTCTGGTGGCTTGATAAAAAAGGAAACCACCAGGCAAGTCACGCCGCTGCTCTATCACAAGGGCAACAAAGCAAGCTCATTGCTTATCTGGAGCCTGCCTTAGCGCCTCTGCAAATGAATATGCAAAGTGCAAAACCTCTTGCCCTCCCGCAGGAAGGAGAAGCGATCAGAACTTCACTGGCTCAATTACCCTATCAAGCCTGTTTTGAAATCATGATGCTCTGGTGCAGTGTCAAACTTTCCAAGACCATGATTTTCGCCCCAGAAGCTGTTATTAATGCCAGAATCAGGCTTGATGGCGATCACATTGTCGCGCTTTCCCAACGAGCCCTTTCTGAAGCATTAAGGGCCTCTTTCGATCAGGATACCCTCATACAGATTCCTTCTCCCTTCTCGGACATAGTCGTGTCTGAGCAGCTCAAGGCACAGTCAACGGGAGGGCCTTTCGCCCGGTTCTTTGATAAAAACGCGAATGTTGTTTTCTATCTATTCTGGCACGTATATGACACTAACCGTGCTTTGGGACCGGAAAATTGCACCGTCACCTTTTACTATCCTAGAGGCTGCTTTCTCATCGGCGATTGTCCGACATCAGACCTGCTTCCCTTGTGGCTGATGTTTTTCTTCCTTTATTACAATAATGAGCTGACAGAATTACAACTTGACGTTCCCCTGCAATCACAACCTCTCCCTACTTCTCCTTCCGCTACAGGATCGTCGCAGGCTCAAGCCCCGCATCCTATATCCTTTTCTGATTTTACTTCTGACCCTACGGCTCTGATTTCACTTGATGACCTTGATCAAGGAAAAATTTCCAATATTGGAGGTATTATCAACAGCGAGTCTCTCCCACCGATGGAGTTTCCCTTTAACAGTGCCACTTATTTTCCTTTCAGTCCCTTATCCAGATCCAGAAAGTAATTTTATCCCTGGCAGAAGATCAGCCACATAACCCCTCTCTTAAAAGGAGTTCCTTAATGTTCGAAGAACTTTCTCCTTCGTCTCTATTAAAGAAAAATTCCTCATTGAAAGTTATTTCATGTGTAGGATTATTATCATTATTAGCAGGATGTGCTGATCGACCCCGCGAGAATTTTGCACGCCCTGATTACAGCTACCTTCCCAAAATGAACCTGAATGTTGCAGTGATAAATGTTTCTGACAATGCTGCCCCCCACAGGGAAAATAGTCTTGCTGCCAGAAGTCCTTCCCCTCCAGACCAGTCACTCACCCTGATGGCCAATCAGCGCCTCAATGCTACTGGCAGCAGCGGAATCGGGACATTCATCATCACTGAAGCACAGATCAGCGAAACGTCTGACAACATATTAATCGGCAATATGGGAGCACGTCTTATACTTGACGACTCCACCAACGGACATCACGCAGAAGTAACAGCGCATGTAACACATCAAGATAATGTATCGGGCAATAATTCCAGAAGGCATGATCTTTATGAGCTCAACAAACATTTGATGGACGATATGAATGTTGAACTTGAATATCAGATCCGAAAACATATGGGGGATTGGCTGACCGATGCAACTGGAGCACCGTTAAATGCAGCTGTCAAAAGTCAAAGCCTTGATGATGTCAATGAAAAATTCGACAACCCAGCTGCCTCAACGCCCTCAACACTAGCATCTGACTCTGGCACGACATTACAGAACCCCGATATGAATCCCTCGTCATCGGGAGCATATCCCTCAGGAACGCCGCAAACCCATTCCCCACAACCTGGTGTCCTGCATCTTCCTTAACAGAAAATATTTGTAACAAATGATCAAAGCCCACTTCGTAAAGTCCGGGTCTTCATCATGATCATATTGCGCTCAAGATCTTTTGCTTTTTTTGGGAGAAGAAAACCATGTCCCTGCCTGCTCCGTAAATATGATAAAGGGAGCTGGCGGGCATATAATCAACGCTCGCTTTCTGATTTTCATCACGCTGATCTATCCATCCCCCCTTGAGAGATAGGGGCATATAATGATCAAGAAAATAGAGATTTAATGTACAGAAACGTTCTTTTTGCCCGTCAGTTTCATCAGAAATTAATTGAGCCTGACGCCTGATGAATTCCGTTTGAGGCCAGATCCGGGTAGAGCGCTCCAGAATTGAGCCGTCCTCTGTCATCGCATCAAATGCAAGACCTGTCCTACCATCACACCCCATGGACAGGCCGGCATCAAAGAGACGGTCACCAATTTTCTGAATTTCTTCATTTCGGGCCACAGATAGCTCAGACAGACGGTGATATTCACTCAATAACCAGGACCATTCAAATAAATGCCCGGGTTCTATCCGGTTCTGACCCCATTTATTTTGAGGGTGCCACTCTTTATCCATAAATTCATATAACACACCTGAACGTGGCTCAATAAAGTAATTACAGGCTAATTGTACAATTTCATCAGCATGAGTCAGGTAGAACTCCTCGCCCGTTACTTCATAGAGTACGAGATAGGCTTCCAGAAGGTGCATATGTGGATTTTGCGAGCGCTGATTCCCTTTAAGAGGAACAGAGGTCGCATAACCACCACCTTCCAGCGCAAAAATTCTGTCTATACTCTCGACAGTTTCACGCGCAATGTGCGCATAATGCTGCCTTTTAGTTAGATGATAAGCCCAGCCATAAGCAAAAAGTATAAATGCATGGGCATAAAGATCTCTCGGCTTATGAGAGGGCCGGTCATCAGGAGCGAGCGCGAATACCCACCCCGGCGCCTCATCACTCTGATAATAAAGACGCTCCACCCGTTCCAGCGTAGCAAGAGCCTGCTCCGCACCCTCTTCGTACAAACCATCAAGATGCGCGCGGCAATAAGTTGCAATCTGGCGGGCCTGCACCATCAGGCGCAACTCAGGCACAGCTACTCCTTTTCCCTGCCAATCCAGCCTTTCATGATAGAGGCCCCGACATGTGTCAAATCCTTTCTGATTCCAGAAAGGCAGGACGTGACCTATCAGATGGGTCCGCCATTTCAGGGCAACTTCATTCTGAATCAGAGGAGAAGGCACTTTATAATCCTTATTCTGTCATTCAGGACTGCACATCCAGTATCTTGTGCGCTATCGAGGTCGTTGAACGCCCAGCAATCAAGTCAACGAGCACAACCCTACCCCCATAAGACTTGACAAAATCCCCCCCTATGACCTGATCTTCCGTGTAATCAGAGCCTTTGACGATAATGTCCGGCTTCAAAACTTCAATCGTCTTTAAAGGGGTATCCTCATCAAAAATCACGACCATATCAACGCCTTTCAGAGCGCCTATCACAAATGCTCTCGCATTCTGGTCCTGAAAAGGCCGTTTTGGTCCTTTAAGACGTCTGACGGAATCATCACTATTAAGGGCCATGATTAATCTGTCACCCTGCGCCGCAGCCTGCTGGATCAGGGCAATATGTCCAGGATGGAGCAGGTCAAAACAGCCATTAGCAAAAACAACCTTCTTCCCCACTGAACGCCATTGTGCAACAATCTCACTGGCCTCACTGAGGGTAACAGGCCGCCCTTCGTCACGCTGTTCCTGATGTAAAACCGTACTTAGTTCAGCACGTGTGACAGTCGCTGTTCCCAGTTTCCCTACAACGATGGAGGCTGCAATCGTTGCATATTCGATTGCGCTCTCAATTGTCTCACCAGCTGAAACTATGGCAGCCAACGTTGCCACAACCGTGTCACCAGCTCCCGATACATCATAAACCTCAGAGCGACGTGCAGCAGCATGAAACACCTGCCCGTCACGTTTAACGAGCATCATTCCCTCTTCAGATAAAGTGACCAGAACATCACCACCACATTGGCCGATCACAATACGTGCTGCCTGTTCTATATCCTCACCTGTTTTAAGCACCATATTGGTCGCACTCTGCATCTCCTGCCGGTTTGGCGTAATTAGTGATGCCCCGTAATAAGCTGAAAAATCCTTACGTTTAGGATCCACAATAACAGGGATGGAGCGTTTATGGGCCTCTGCAAAAACAGCTTTTATAAGCTCGTCAGACAAAACACCTTTTGCATAATCCGAACAGACCAGAACATCGGCTTTTTCAAGCGCCTTAACCGTTGCCTCAATCAGTTTCTGTCTGGTTTGCTCGGAAAGCGGCCTGACATCTTCTTCATCGATACGGACAATCTGCTGTTGTCCGCTCATAACGCGTGTCTTGGTAATTGTAGCCCAGCCCGAATCACTCACAAGCCCCGAGAGATCAATCAATGAATTCTGTGAAAGACTTTTACGTAATATTTCTGCCTGCCCGTCCATCCCTACCAAACCCACCAAAGCAACTTCACACCCGAGTGAAGCAGCATTCAGTGCAACATTAGCTGCCCCACCTGGCGTTGAATGACGCTCTGAATATAATAAAACCGGTACGGGAGCTTCAGGTGAGATACGCTCAACACGCCCCTTTACGTAGCAGTCAAGCAGGAGGTCACCAATAACGACGATACGGCCAAAAGTCATTGTTTCAATCATGATTTACAGACACTGCTCCTTCCGCATCTTCATCAGTGATCTCACAAATATATCCAGATTATCCATATGAAATAAATAGCCTTTTATAGAGGCGGCCTTAGCTGCCTCTATATCCGTCTCTTTGTCGCCTATCAAAAATGAATGCTCAGGATCAATGGCGTGTTCTCTGATCGCCTTTAAGATCATACCTGGATTCGGTTTTCGATCTGAATGCTCAGAACGATAGCGCTCAATAACTGCCTCAGGATGATAAGGGCAGTAATAAAAATCATCTACAGCTCCCCCTTTTTGTGCCAGACGAGCCTGGAGCAAGGCATTGAAATCCCGAACATCCTGTTCAGAAAAAAGCCCCCTCGCTACACCAGACTGATTGGACACAACAATCAGAAGAAAACCACAGGATTTCAGAAAGGCGAGAGCCTCTGCCGCTCCCGTAACCAGAATAAGCTCTTCAGGACGATGAGGATAACCCGTATCACGATTCAGCACGCCATCCCGGTCGAGAAAGACAGCAGGTCTGCGCCCAGAAGATGATATCAGTTTCGGGGAAATAACAGACATCCAATCCCGCCTCATTACTGCCGTGAAAATCTTCAGGGATTATAACTGTGCCTCATAACAAGGCACAATATTAGCGTGACGTGCGTCTCAACTCCCTTCCAGAATAGTCTGATAATTAAAGGAAAAACTTTTCAGTCTATTCAGCCACACAGAAGGATCATCCCCTTCCTGCAAGACGACACTATCAACGCCACATCGCTTCAGAAAATCAGCCTGGTCAGGCAAAATTTGCCCTTCAACGCGAATTTCTCCTTCAAAGTGAAGATATTCCCTCAAAGACCGCGCCTGCGTGAAAGCTCGACCATCCTTGAAAGCCGGAAATTGGAGCAAAACCAGCCGCAAGGATGCTATAAAAGGCTGAAGTTTTTCAGCTTCTTCCTCCGGCTTGAGAAGAACAGCTTCTGCTTTCTGACCTTCTTCTAGCTCTGCCAAAGTAAGTATTTTCTCAATGTAACAGGCCTTATGTGTGCCTAAATCAAGCAGCTGCATAAGCGACCTCCTTAAAAGGCTCACGCCCTATTCTCTGCAAAGTCTGAAGGAATGTTTCACCTTCAAGGCGTTTTGAAAGATAATATTCAATGATACGGGCGACAGCATCAACTGTTTCATCTTCTGCAAGTGCCGCCCCAAGAATAGTGCCGATCCTAGCATTTTCTCCAAATGTTCCTCCCAGAAGAATCTGGTAAAATTCCTCTCCACGTTTATCAACACCGAGCAGACCAATATTCCCGGCATGATGATGCCCACACGCATTGATACAGCCTGAAATATTGATATTCAGGGCGCCGATTTCCGCCTGCAGAGCTGCATCGCCAAAACGTGCTCCGATCTTGCGTGCAATTGGAATAGACCGGGCATTCGCCAATGAGCAATAATCTAGCCCAGGACAGCACACCATATCACCTACAAGCCCAAGATTTGGTGTTGCCAGCCCAAGAGCTTTCAGCCCCTCCCAGACTGCTAGAAGCTCATCTTTACGTACATGACCCAGCACGACATTTTGGAGATGAGTGATGCGTATCTCTCCAAAGGAATGACGCTCAGCCAGAGCTGCCAGACCGTGCATTTGCGCTGCTGTTACATCCCCTGGGATTTCTCCCGGTGCTTTAAGTGACACTGTTGCAATAATATAGCCTTCCTGACGGTGCTTATGTGTATTGCTCTTGACCCATTGAGCAAAGGCAGAATTTTCCGCCATATGTCTCTTTAAAATCGCTTCACCCTCTGGTACTTCAACAAATTCTGGAGAGGCAAAACGGGTCCTGATGGCAGCCACTCTCTCGGGAGAAAGACGGTAATGGTTCAGGTCCATCCGCGAGAGTTCTGTCCTTACAGCATCACGGTAAGCGTCAATGCCTATTGTCTGTACCAGAATTTTTATACGTGATTTATAGAGGCTATCGCGCCGCCCATAAGCGTTATAAACACGCAGGATTGCTTCCAATGTAGCCAGTAGTTCAGCCTCAGGAACGCTATCAAAAAGTTCCTGCCCAACAACAGGAATGCGTCCTAAACCACCACCGACAAAAATCCTGAATACCGGTCCTTTTTCGCTGGGACGAGCCAGAATTCCAATGTCATGGAAACGGGCCGCCACGCGGTCTTCAGGGCTACCTGAAATAGCAATTTTGAATTTACGAGGCAAAAATGAAAATTCAGGATGAAGCGTTGACCATTGACGAAGGATTTCAGCATGAACGCGAGGATCCATTAACTCATCATAGGCCGCACCTGCATATTCATCAGATGTGACATTACGAATACAGTTCCCGCTTGTCTGGATTGCGTGCATATCGACTGAAGCCAGTTCACGCAACATGGCAGGAGCATCTTCCAGTGCGATCCAGTTAAACTGGATGTTCTGTCTCGTCGTAAAATGACCGTATCCTCTGTCAAAACGCTCGGATAGATCGGCAAGTTTATGAAGCTGCCGGCTGTCAAGCACACCATAAGGAATGGCAATACGAAACATATAAGCATGAAGCTGAAGATAAATACCATTCATCAAACGCAAAGGTTTGAATTCATCTTCTGTCAGACTACCTTCGAGACGCCGTTTAATCTGGCCTTCAAATTCGACAATACGTTCTTCAAGAAACGCGCGGTCCTTTTCCTCGTAATTATAATGGCCGACAGATACAGTCATGACAAAGGCTCCGGTGATGGTATAAGCATTGACGCGCTAGGATAGGCAAAAGAGGGATTAATTGTAGGGCCAAATGCCCTGACATGCTCCCTCATACTCTGTGGTTGTGGGACAGGACCGGCTTCAACCGGGATATCATAGATTCCAACCACACCCTCTTTCTGTGCTTGGCTGGTTGCCTTATCAAGAAATGTTTCAGCATCTTCGGCCGTAAGTTGAGCCGCTTGCCTGATATCCTCACGCCATTTACCGGAGCGGTCAAGCCAAACAATGCGACCATCCAATAAACGATTAGCTGTAATAAGGAGAGCTTCTCCCGGCTCAAGACGCGACTGGTTCTTCATAACGCCGTCTCCTTTCCTACGAAAAGACCGAAGTAATAGAACATGTTTTACCACGATGTGCTACTACTTCCCCAACAATAACAAGAGCAGGACTACACAATCCTTCCTGCTGTACTTTGGCTGTAATCGTCTGCAAACTACCCGTTACGACACGCTCATCAGGAGTAGTGCCTTTCTCAATCACAGCAACAGGCCATTCTGCGGGCAAGCCATGAGCCATAAGCTGTTCACATAATCTCTCAAGCGGTGTCAGCCCCATATAAATCACAACCGTCTGCCCTTTCCGTGCAAGGCTGGACCAATTCAAATCAAGACTACCATCTTTACGCGCATGACCAGTTACGAAAATGCAGCTCTGTGCACAGTCACGATGTGTAAGAGGGATACCAGCTGAAGCGCCACATCCATTTGCTGCTGTAATACCAGGAACAACCCGCACAGAGATCCCTTCTCTCAAGAGAGCTTCCATTTCCTCTCCACCTCGACCGAAAATGAAGGGATCTCCGCCTTTCAGGCGTAATACACGCTCTCCCAGCTTTGCCCGACGAACCATTTCGGCATGAATTTCTTCTTGCGGAACTGTATGATGAGAGCGTTCTTTACCTACATAAATACGTTCTGCATCACGGCGGACACGGTCCAGTACATCTTCCGAAACCAAATTATCATAAAGTACGCAATCCGCATTGCTCATAAGGCGTAATGCTGCCAACGTCAGAAGGTCAGCATGTCCTGGGCCTGCTCCAACCAGCCAGACTTCCCCTTCATTCCGGTCTCCAGAAACCAGTGCCTCTAATCCGGTTTGCGCCGCAGGCTCATCCCCATCCAACGCAGCTTCAAACGCAGGACTATCCAGAAAGCCTTCCAGGACACGCCGTCTTTGCACATTATCTGGCAACTGGCTTCTGAGCCATTCCCTTTTCGAGGCCATAAATTTGGCAGCATGACCTAAGCGGGTCGGAAGAATCTGTTCAATCATTTGCCGCAGACGGCGCGCCATTACAGGCGAGGTCCCCCCCGTTGTAATAGCTACCTGAACAGGGTCACGCATGACAAATGCAGGTGTAATAAAACTTGATAAAGCTACATTATCAACGACGCAAACCGGTATATTATGTTCATGTGCAACTCTTGATATATGCGCATTCAATACTTCATTATTCGTGGCAGCAAAAACCAGTCCATATTGTGGAAGACTCTTTTCCAATGTCTCTCCAGTAACCTCACCCAGTTGAAGCGTAATGACATTATCTACAGCCGCTTTGAGAATTTCAGGATGAGCCCGTTTGGTCCAGACGTGAATCCGGCTACACCGCCCCTGCAAAAGACGTAATTTATGAGAAGCGACAGCCCCTCCTCCCACAATCAGGACAGAAAGCGAGTCCAATCGGAAAGCAAGAGGCAAGTAAGACGGCGTAAATTTCATAACTTGAAAGCTTTGCATAACCCTTTGGGGATAATTAACTAAAATTTTTAGTTATTATTCCAAATACCCTGATAGCTTCGTTTATTATGCTAGATCGAAAAACTCAAGGGGGCCTGACTCGGGCGTGATAAACCAGATTTCTCTGCCTGCAAAAGGAAGTCTCCTAATGTATCTCCGCCTAACTTTTCTTCAATTTCCGTATTTAACTGGTGCCAATAAGGGAAAAGGACCGTCTCAAGCAGATCACTTTTCGCAGATTCTGAAAGATCTTCTTGTGTACCAACAACTTTAGCAATCTCTTTAAGCGTAATGATACGAGGAGATTTGGCCAGTCTATAACCACCTTTTGGCCCTCTAACACTGTCTAGAAGCTGTGCTCGTGATAAGGCCTGCAAAATCGGCTCAATGCCACGCCGCATCAAACCATTTCGTTTCGCAATATCATTCCCACTTACGACACCTGAGCGTCCCGCATAAAAAGCAACATCCAACATAATAGCCAAGGCGGTCAGAATACGATCTTTTCTGAGGTACATGACACCCTTCTTTATATAGTTATAAAATCTCTCAGCCCTATTTACCCGATATCATAGCGTAAAATAAAGAGAGTAACTTTTCACCACGTGCAAACTCTCTAATTTTCTGATAAACTTTCTTTTATGTCAGAACAATTATCCTCTTCTTGTCCTCAGAACCTGGCCTTACCTCCTCGCGGGCGCGTTTATGGGTCTATACTCGAAACAGTAGGTGGCACACCGCTAGTCGCTTTACATCGTTTGAGTCAGCAAGAAGGGTTATCTGCCCCTATTCTCCTGAAGCTGGAATTCTTTAATCCTCTTGGTTCAGTCAAGGACAGGATTGGATTGGCCATGATCTGCGATGCAGAATCAAAAGGCCTTATTACACCTGGCAAATCTGTTCTTGTTGAGCCAACTTCCGGAAACACAGGTATTTCTCTTGCATTTGCGGCTGCGACACTTGGCTATAAACTGATCGTCACCATGCCTGAAAGTGCGTCTCTGGAGCGTCGTAAAATGCTGGGACTGCTGGGTGCCCAGCTCGAACTAACTCCCGCTTCCCTCGGGATGACGGGCGCCATTAATCGTGCTGAAGAAATCGTTGCTACTTCCCCACATTATTGGATGCCAAGCCAGTTCGTAAATGCCTCTAATCCTACCATTCATGCCAGAACCACAGCCGAAGAAATCTGGGTTGATACACAGGGCAGGGTTGATGTTGTCGTTGCAGGATTAGGTACAGGCGGTACAGCCTCTGGCATTGCTGAAGGCCTTAAAGAACGCAAGAAAGACCTTCAAGTCATTGGCGTGGAACCACAAGAAAGTGCGATCATTAATGGTGATGACCCAGGTCCCCACGGAATTCAGGGTCTTGGACCAGGTTTCAAACCAGATACACTCAACCTGTCCCTTATTGACAAAGTCATGACGGCATCAGAGCAGGACGCCATTGAAATTGCCCGCCTCTGTGCCAGAACAGAAGGAATTCCTATTGGCATTTCCTCAGGTGCTGCACTGTACGTCGCCATCAAGCTGGCCAAAAAGCCTTCCTATAAAGGAAAAACCATTGTCACCATCGCCCCTTCTTTTGCAGAGCGTTATCTGTCAACAGGGTTATTTGCGGGTCTTTGAAGGGCTGACACGTTTTAACAAATAAAAATGAAAGCCCCCTCGCCTCGTCTACGTCTCTCTTACGCGACGACTAATATTTTCGGCACGACTGAGAGAATTTATGAACAAGGCAGATTTTCAATTATTTTGAGCAAAACTACATCGGCTTTCTTTAATACAAAGAATTTTACAGCCATTCGGCTATTAAAATCTAGCGAAAGATCACACCCTGATCCATGGCATTCTATGACCAGAATTGGTAATCCAAAACAATTGATGACTAAAAAACCAACATTTTTACCACAATATCATTGATAGGCTTTTTTCTGTTATGATTCTTCAGAGACATAAGCTATTTTAATCAATCTTCCCATCGCAACCTCAAAGGCAAAGCGTCAGCCCAGCTGATTTTTCTTAATCCATTCACTACGCGCATAAATTACAACTAGTCTACTGCCTCAGAAAATCATTTTCCTGAAAATACCATTATGATCGCTCTATTTTTCTGCTCTTTTTTGGCAATATTCTCTTTAAGCTCTCTGATAGGGAGGAAGGAGCAATAAAGAACGCGAACTTACTGTCTTTATCAAGCGCACGTACGAATTGGCTTTGGCACGGATAGTGGTGCATTTCCGAGCAGGGTTCCTGGAGTTGCGGAGCAACGGGAACTTGCACTTTACAAAGAGGCGGGCCTCCCTGCACTTGCGGCAATTCATATAGCGACAGAGAATGCGGCTCATCTGTTAAACTTACAGGATAGAGGCGTCCTGTCTCCCGGCAAGAAGGCTGATCTTCTAGTAGTGAGAGGCAATCCTGTCAGCGATTTTGGAAGTTTAAACAAGATAGTTGAAGTCTGGCACAGTGGAACAAGCACTCCAGGACCTATCACTGTTCCCTGATTAGTCGTTTTTCCTCCAAATAAGCGCGGACCGTCATATTATATTGGTAATGAGAGGGAGCAGCATTGATCCTTGATGCTGGATATGGGTTCCAATCCCTTTAACAGGGGCTCTTGTAACAAGCAGAACTGTATTTTTCTAGAAAGAGTGTATCCTGCTTTTTAGCTTTTTATGGGGCTCTTATATCACCAATGAGGCATATTGATTGAATGTGCTGCCCTCATAGTGAGATGAGGCTAAGCATCTTTGGGTATTATTTTTAGTGTATGGGAGTATGTATTTGGAAGCGGGGGCAGGATTTGAACCTGCGGCCTTCAGGTTATGAGCCTGACGAGCTACCGGGCTGCTCCACCCCGCATTGGTGGGGTATATATGAGGGTGAGCGAGGGGACCTGGCGGCGACCGACTTTTCCGCACCTTAAGGTGCAGTATCATAGGCGCTAGGGTGTTTTACGGCCGAGTTCGGGATGGGATCGGGTTTAATCCCCCTGCCATAGCCACCAGGTCTTCCCGCTCACCCTTAAGGTAAAGAGTGAGGGGGTTAGTGCTTATTGAGAAGTATTTCTTTTTAGTTATTTTGTGAGTAGGAGATGACTGTGCATGTGTTGATGTGTGAGAGATATGAGCGATTAGTATCAGTTAGCTAAGTGAGTTACCTCACTTACACACCTGACCTATCAACGTCCTGGTCTTGAACGGCTCTATGAGACCTAGTTTTGAGGCTGGTTTCCCGCTTAGATGCTTTCAGCGGTTATCCATTCCGAACTTAGCTACCCGGCTATGCCACTGGCGTGACAACCGGTGCACCAGAGGTTCGTTCATCCCGGTCCTCTCGTACTAGGGACAAATCCTCTCAAGTCTCTTACACCCACGGCAGATAGGGACCGAACTGTCTCACGACGTTCTAAACCCAGCTCACGTACCACTTTAATCGGCGAACAGCCGAACCCTTGGGACCTGCTCCAGCCCCAGGATGTGATGAGCCGACATCGAGGTGCCAAACCTCCCCGTCGATGTGGACTCTTGGGGGAGATCAGCCTGTTATCCCTAGAGTACCTTTTATCCGTTGAGCGATGGCCCGTCCACGTGGAACCACCGGATCACTATGGCCGACTTTCGTCTCTGCTCGAGCTGTCACTCTCGCAGTCAGGCGGGCTTATGCCATTGCACTCGACAGTCGGTTTCCGACCGACCTGAGCCCACCATCGCGCGCCTCCGTTATCCTTTAGGAGGCGACCGCCCCAGTCAAACTGCCTGCCATGCAGGGTCCCGGACCCAGCTTATGGGCCGCGGTTAGACATCAGAAAAAGTCAGGGTGGTATTTCAAGGACGGCTCCACAGTGACTGGCGCCACTGCTTCAATGCCTCCCACCTATCCTACACAGAATTTTCCTGATGCCACTGCAAAGCTGCAGTAAAGGTTCATAGGGTCTTTCCGTCTGACCGCGGGTACCCCGCATCTTCACGGGGAGTTCAATTTCGCTGAGCCGATGCTGGAGACAGCGGGGAAGTCGTTACGCCATTCGTGCAGGTCGGAACTTACCCGACAAGGAATTTCGCTACCTTAGGACCGTTATAGTTACGGCCGCCGTTTACCGGGGCTTCAATTCAATGCTCTCACATCTCCTCTTAACCTTCCGGCACCGGGCAGGCGTCAGGCCCTATACGTCATCTTTCGATTTCGCAGAGCCCTGTGTTTTTACTAAACAGTCGCTACCCCCTGGTCTGTGCCACCCATACATGGTTGCCCACATATAGGTCTCGTTTATCCCGAAGTTACACGAGCAATTTGCCTAGTTCCTTCAGCATCGTTCTCTCAAGCGCCTTGGTATACTCTACCAGTCCACCTGTGTCGGTTTCGGGTACGGTCTATTCGCCAGAGCTATTTCCTGGAATGGTCCAAAAGCATGCTCAATCCGTTAAGAGCATACAACATTTCTCATTCGTCACTTCTGGCAGGCCTGGGAATATTTACCCAGTTCCCATCGACTACGGCTTTCGCCCTCGCCTTAGGGGCCGGCTCACCCTGCGGGGATTAACCTTGCGCAGGAACCCTTGGACTTTCGGCGACAGTGTTTCTCGCACTGTTTGTCGCTACTTATGTCAGCATTCTCGCTTCTGATACCTCCAGAGAGGGTCACCCCGTCTCCTTCGCAGGCTTACAGAACGCTCCGCTACCGCGTATGATAATTCATACACCCACAGCTTCGGCACGTGGCTTGAGCCCCGTTACATTTTCGGCGCAGGGTTTCTATTAGACCAGTGAGCTATTACGCTTTCTTTAAAGGATGGCTGCTTCTAAGCCAACCTCCTGGTTGTTTTGGAATCCCCACATCCTTTCCCACTTAGCCACGATTTAGGGGCCTTAGCTGGTGGTCTGGGCTGTTTCCCTCTCGACAATGGACCTTAGCACCCACTGTCTGTCTGCTGCGCTCTACTCCTTCGGTATTCGGAGTTTGGTTAGGTTTGGTAAGGCTTTGGGCCCCCCTAGCC